>NZ_JBYQLI010000027.1:0-225 GCF_058214835.1 Microbacterium sp. SCPM-O-B-15248 (M128) | reverse complement strand
TTGTGCGCCCAAATATCGAACCCGACATTCTCACGCACCAGCACCTCATCGGACACCGGCTCCAACCGCGCCCGACCCTCCGGCGTCAACCTCCCGTTGACCACCACCAGGATCCGCGCCGCATGCTCCCGCAAACCCGCCAACGCATGCACGACATACTCGTCCACACCCCCACGACGGTCATACACCACATACACCACAAGCCGACGACCAGCCGCAGGAAAG
>NZ_JBYQLI010000026.1:0-250 GCF_058214835.1 Microbacterium sp. SCPM-O-B-15248 (M128) | reverse complement strand
CTGCCCGGCAGTAGCGGTGGCGGTGATGCGGGTGGTGCCGGTGGATACTCCGGTCACTTTCCCCGCCGAGGTCACCGTGGCGATACCGGTGTCTTTCGAGGTGTAGGTCACCGTCGCCCCGGTGAACTCCCGGCCCAAACTATCGGTCACCGCCGTCGTCGCGGTGGCCGTGGAACCCTTTTCGACCTGGTCGATCCCGGTGACCGCGATCGATTTCACCACCGGAGCGGGAACGGCCGCCGCCGGGGCG
>NZ_JBYQLI010000025.1:0-250 GCF_058214835.1 Microbacterium sp. SCPM-O-B-15248 (M128) | reverse complement strand
GGGTTTAGTACGTGGTTTTCCACTGGAACGGTCTGGTTCGGAGTTTTTGATACATGCACGCTGTTGGGTCCTGAGGGGCCGGGCGCTGATCGTGTCAGTCTTGTGGCTGGTGTGGTTGGTGGCTGTTCCTCTAGGGCCTTTCCTGGTGTCGCCGGTTGGTGATGGTGGGGGAGGTACCGCCCGTACTTTGAGAACTACACAGTGGACGCGAGCATCTTCGACATGATCCTTCGGGGTTGTGTCGTGAAGA
>NZ_JBYQLI010000024.1:0-274 GCF_058214835.1 Microbacterium sp. SCPM-O-B-15248 (M128) | reverse complement strand
GGCCCACGCATCTGCGGCCGTGCCCCACCGAGTCGAGCACAGGCGAACGGAGGACTTCCGGGCAGCGGAGGACCGACACCGCGGCATCCCCCCTCCCTCCGCCGAATCTCCTCCCCCGTGGGCACCATCCGCGCCCCAGCCGCGCGTACACCGCGTCGTGCGCCGCAGCCACAGCGGCCCAGCGCCCGCCCACACCGGCCGAGCGGAGGAGATTCCAGCTCGGGAGGACCGACACCGCAGCATCCATCCTCCGCCCGCCGAATCTCCTCCCCCC
>NZ_JBYQLI010000023.1:0-426 GCF_058214835.1 Microbacterium sp. SCPM-O-B-15248 (M128) | reverse complement strand
ACCACGTTCCTACCCAGACACCGTCGACGAGGACGGCGTGGTGGACCGTCTCGACTTTTCCGAGATCGGGAACCAGCTCCCAACACCACGCAGACCGGCGGCGGAAGAATCGTCCCGACGCCGTCCCATCTGTTTCGGCTTGGGTGCTCTTGCCTACGATCCAGTTCACGAACCGGCGGAGCTGTTCTCGACGCGCGACGTCGGGGCGGCGCCTAGTCGACGATGCTCCGCACGACGGGCACCGCCACCGCTGCGTCCCTGCCGACGTCCGCCCGTTCTTCACCAGCAGCGACCCGCATACCAGACAAGTCGTCGAGTTCGTCGGAAGGTCCACGACTAAGGGTCGCGGACCATACCGATCCCCGTTTCACCGCGAAATCACGCGGCTAAACGACCATCTCATACACACTTTTTGGCCTATAACCC
>NZ_JBYQLI010000022.1:0-525 GCF_058214835.1 Microbacterium sp. SCPM-O-B-15248 (M128) | reverse complement strand
TGGGCGTTGAGGCTCTCTAACGCGGAGGTCGTGCGCGGGGTGCCGTAGACGATGTGAGTGAACAGGGTCTGACGGCGTGTGACCAGGCGCATCAGTAGCCAGGCTTTGCGGAGGCGGTCGTGGGTGAAGCCCCACTGTCCGTTGCGGAACATGGTGCGTTCCCGGGTGAGGTGACCGAAGGCCTGCCACCACTGCTCGAGGCGAAGCTGCCACTGGATCGCGGCGGTTTCGTCGCGGACGGCGCTGAGGTCCATCACCAGGCGTCGTAACGCTTGGCCGGCGGTAGTTCGCGGGTGTCGCGTCAGATGGCGGGTGATGTTCATTTGCAGGTGGAAGATGCAGCGTTGATGCGCGGTCTCTGGCCAGCATCGTCTGAGCGCGCTGGGTAGACCGGAGCCGCCGTCGGAGACGAGGACGGCGGGCGCGGGAACCTGTTCCAACAACGCAGCCCACGCGGCGGTCGATTCGCGGGCGCACCACTGCCAGGCCAGGACGCGTCCGGTGTCGCTGAGAGCGATCAGTAGG
>NZ_JBYQLI010000021.1:0-554 GCF_058214835.1 Microbacterium sp. SCPM-O-B-15248 (M128) | reverse complement strand
GTCACGGTGTCGTCGCAGGTGTCGGTGTCGGTGGTCGATTCGACGCGGTTGCGGGTTTATGCCACGGCCGATGGGTGGGCACAGAGCTCGACCCCGACCGTTGGGTACGGGTCGGCAGGTGGTTCGACAATCAAGGCTCCTTGGAACGGGAGCCCGGATCGGGTCGCGTATGCCACGTTCGATCTGTCGGCTCTGGCGGGTAAGACGGTGACGTCGGCGGTGATCTCCGCCGAGATGGTCATCAGCGAGACCCGCGATGGTCAAAACGTCTCCCGGGTCGACGCGCACGCCACGACCGGCAGCTTCACCGAGGCGGGCCTGACCTACCAGAACCGGCCGACCCTGACCGATACCGTCGGCAGCTTCGTCGTCGACCGCACGAAGAAGATCGTCACCAGCGATCTGACCGCATCGATCGCCGCGGCCGCGACCGGCACCCCCGGCGCCTACACACTCGGGTTCACTCAAGACGACGCCGGCGCAACCGCGATCGCTGTCACCCTCACCACCCGCGAAGGCGGCACCGCCCCCTACATCGACATCACCCTCGCCCC
>NZ_JBYQLI010000020.1:0-954 GCF_058214835.1 Microbacterium sp. SCPM-O-B-15248 (M128) | reverse complement strand
AAATGCGAAATGGCCACCCAGCTTTGGGTGGCCATTTCGACTAAAAGAAGTCCGGCGGTGTCCTACTCTCCCACAGGGTCCCCCCTGCAGTACCATCGGCGCTGAGAGGCTTAGCTTCCGGGTTCGGAATGTAACCGGGCGTTTCCCTCTCGCTATGGCCGCCGAAACACTATTGATGTTTCAAAAACCAACAACGATCATCATTGTTGCGTTCCCGACCGTACATCGAGAACCACTCAGTGGACGCAAGCACCAAAAACGGTGTGTTATCAAGTCATCGGCTTATTAGTACCGGTCAGCTTCACGTATTACTACGCTTCCACATCCGGCCTATCAACCCAGTAGTCTGGCTGGGAGCCTCTCACCATAAATGGTATGGAAGTCTCATCTTGAGGCCGGCTTCCCGCTTAGATGCTTTCAGCGGTTATCCATCCCGAACGTAGCTAATCAGCGGTGCTCCTGGCGGAACAACTGACACACCAGAGGTTCGTCCAACCCGGTCCTCTCGTACTAGGGTCAGATCCTCTCAAACTTCCTACGCGCGCAGCGGATAGGGACCGAACTGTCTCACGACGTTCTAAACCCAGCTCGCGTACCGCTTTAATGGGCGAACAGCCCAACCCTTGGGACCTACTCCAGCCCCAGGATGCGACGAGCCGACATCGAGGTGCCAAACCATGCCGTCGATATGGACTCTTGGGCAAGATCAGCCTGTTATCCCCGAGGTACCTTTTATCCGTTGAGCGACAGCGCTTCCACAAGCCACTGCCGGATCACTAGTCCCGACTTTCGTCCCTGCTCGACCTGTCAGTCTCACAGTCAAGCTCCCTTGTGCACTTACACTCGCCACCTGATTGCCAACCAGGTTGAGGGAACCTTTGGGCGCCTCCGTTACATTTTGGGAGGCAACCGCCCCAGTTAAACTACCCACCAGGCACTGTCCCTGAACCGGAT
>NZ_JBYQLI010000019.1:0-1568 GCF_058214835.1 Microbacterium sp. SCPM-O-B-15248 (M128) | reverse complement strand
GCGCGAGGTCCCCAACCCGTTCACGGGCAAAGGAGTTCTCCCGTATCACCTGCAGTCGTTCTGGATCGCGGTGCGCCGTTCGATGTTCACCTCGGAGCGTTGGGCGCGGTACTGGCGCGACCTCCCCGAGATGCCGTCGTACTTCGATGCCGTCCTCAAGCATGAGACGGTCTTCACCGAGACGTTCGTGCGCAATGGATTCCGCCCCGCGGTCGCCTTCGCATCCGATGACTACCCGACCGACCACCCGGCGCTGTTCAATCCGACGCTGTTGATGCGCGACGGGTGTCCGCTTCTGAAGCGTCGTCCCTTCTTCCACTGGCCGCCGTTCCTGGACCGTCACGCCGTCATCGGTCGCGCCATCATCGACGACGTCGACGCGCACGGATATCCCGTGGCGTTGATCCTCGACAACCTCGCGCGCACCGTTCCCGCCAAAGTCGTCAACACGAACCTGGCAATGCTCGATGTCCTGCCACGCACGGCGGTGGTGGCATCCGAGGATCCGACGGGCCTGCGGGTCCTCGTCGTGATCCACGCCACAGGCCTTGCGTCGACAGCGGGTCTGGTCGATCGGCTCTCGTGGTTCCCGGGACCCGTCGACGCCGTGATCACGACCTCCGACGCCACGATCGCGCCCGGACTCCGTGAACTTCTCGACGCACAGGGCGATCGCGTCCGGATGGGAGAGGTCCGCGTCATCCCGTCCGAGAACGGACGAGACATGAGTGCCTTCCTGATCGGCTGCCGGGCGGAACTCGAGAGCGGCGAGTACGACGTGTTCGTCAAGCTGCACGACCGCGTGCCCGCGCGACGGGGGCGGTCGGTCTCCGACTACTTCCGGCGCTACATGCGCGACAACCTGCTCGCGAGCCCCGAGTACGTGGCCAACGTGCTCGCTCTGTTCGTGCGTGAACCCGGCCTGGGGGTGGTGCTTCCTCCGCCGATCCAGACCGGCTACGCCATCACGGGTGAAGGATGGTCGTGGTATCGCGGCCGTGGACACGACGTGGCCGAGGATCTCGGCATCCGCGTGCCGCTGGACGGGGTCACGCCGCTCGCACCCCTGGGCGGAATGTGGATCGGTCGACCCGAGGGTCTGCGCCCGTTGCTGTCGAAGGCGTGGACGTACGACGATTTCCGCGACACCTCGCACAAGCGGGTGCCGGACATTCGACGGGTGCTCGAGCGTCTCGTGACCGCGGCCGCCGGCGAGGAGGGACTCCACGCCCGCACGGTCCTGACCGCCGAGCACGCGAGCCTGACGCATCTGTCGATCGAGTACAAGATCGATCAGCTCGCGGTCAACCTTCCGGGTTACCCGGTCGACCAGATCCAGTTCCTCCACCGCGCCGGGTGGTGGGGTATCGGTGGAGCCGTCGCGTTCTTCCGCATGTACATGAAGACGAACCACTCGAACGTGGTGCGACGACTCGATCCCGTCATGCACCCGGTCGGTCGCGGAGCACGCGCCGTGCTACGAGGAGCGCGCGCGGGTGTCGCGGCCGGTCGTCGACTCGTCAAGGGAGGCCGTCGATGAACGCAACCCCGGTGTCCCGAACGTCCGC
>NZ_JBYQLI010000018.1:0-1898 GCF_058214835.1 Microbacterium sp. SCPM-O-B-15248 (M128) | reverse complement strand
TATAAGGTAGTGAAGTTGCCTCATGGTTACGGTCTTTTGGGCTGGTTCTGTGGGTGCGTCCGTTCCTTGAGAACTCAACAGCGTGCACTTGTCAAATGCCAATTTATTCCTCGTCGGTCTTCGGACTGCGAGAAATTCCTTTGGATCAAAGTCCAACCCTTTGGGGTTGGCATCTGGATAGTCAGTTTTGACTTCCTGTTTGGTCAGATTGAACTCGTCTGTCCCGACCTTATTCCGGTTGGGTGGGCATTTTTCTTTTACGGAGAGTTTGATCCTGGCTCAGGATGAACGCTGGCGGCGTGCTTAACACATGCAAGTCGAACGGTGAAGCCAAGCTTGCTTGGTGGATCAGTGGCGAACGGGTGAGTAACACGTGAGCAACCTGCCCTGGACTCTGGGATAAGCGCTGGAAACGGCGTCTAATACTGGATATGAGCTCCTATCGCATGGTGGGGGTTGGAAAGATTTTTCGGTCTGGGATGGGCTCGCGGCCTATCAGCTTGTTGGTGAGGTAATGGCTCACCAAGGCGTCGACGGGTAGCCGGCCTGAGAGGGTGACCGGCCACACTGGGACTGAGACACGGCCCAGACTCCTACGGGAGGCAGCAGTGGGGAATATTGCACAATGGGCGGAAGCCTGATGCAGCAACGCCGCGTGAGGGATGACGGCCTTCGGGTTGTAAACCTCTTTTAGCAGGGAAGAAGCGAGAGTGACGGTACCTGCAGAAAAAGCGCCGGCTAACTACGTGCCAGCAGCCGCGGTAATACGTAGGGCGCAAGCGTTATCCGGAATTATTGGGCGTAAAGAGCTCGTAGGCGGTTTGTCGCGTCTGCTGTGAAATCCCGAGGCTCAACCTCGGGCCTGCAGTGGGTACGGGCAGACTAGAGTGCGGTAGGGGAGATTGGAATTCCTGGTGTAGCGGTGGAATGCGCAGATATCAGGAGGAACACCGATGGCGAAGGCAGATCTCTGGGCCGTAACTGACGCTGAGGAGCGAAAGGGTGGGGAGCAAACAGGCTTAGATACCCTGGTAGTCCACCCCGTAAACGTTGGGAACTAGTTGTGGGGACCATTCCACGGTTTCCGTGACGCAGCTAACGCATTAAGTTCCCCGCCTGGGGAGTACGGCCGCAAGGCTAAAACTCAAAGGAATTGACGGGGACCCGCACAAGCGGCGGAGCATGCGGATTAATTCGATGCAACGCGAAGAACCTTACCAAGGCTTGACATATACGAGAACGGGCCAGAAATGGTCAACTCTTTGGACACTCGTAAACAGGTGGTGCATGGTTGTCGTCAGCTCGTGTCGTGAGATGTTGGGTTAAGTCCCGCAACGAGCGCAACCCTCGTTCTATGTTGCCAGCACGTAATGGTGGGAACTCATGGGATACTGCCGGGGTCAACTCGGAGGAAGGTGGGGATGACGTCAAATCATCATGCCCCTTATGTCTTGGGCTTCACGCATGCTACAATGGCCGGTACAAAGGGCTGCAATACCGTGAGGTGGAGCGAATCCCAAAAAGCCGGTCCCAGTTCGGATTGAGGTCTGCAACTCGACCTCATGAAGTCGGAGTCGCTAGTAATCGCAGATCAGCAACGCTGCGGTGAATACGTTCCCGGGTCTTGTACACACCGCCCGTCAAGTCATGAAAGTCGGTAACACCTGAAGCCGGTGGCCCAACCCTTGTGGAGGGAGCCGTCGAAGGTGGGATCGGTAATTAGGACTAAGTCGTAACAAGGTAGCCGTACCGGAAGGTGCGGCTGGATCACCTCCTTTCTAAGGAGCATCTGGCGTTCATGGTTTCGGCTGTGAGTGTCCAGGCGCCGGATCAGACCGAATGTGTCTGCCGGTAGCTCATGGGTGGAACATTTGACTTGGTGTCGGGGACGATGTTCT
>NZ_JBYQLI010000017.1:0-2447 GCF_058214835.1 Microbacterium sp. SCPM-O-B-15248 (M128) | reverse complement strand
ACGGTCCTAAGTTAGATATCCAGAGTGACCAGAGTGGTATTTCAACAATGACTCCACGAACACTGGCGTGTCCGCTTCACAGTCTCCCACCTATCCTACACAAGCCACACCGAACACCAATACCAAGCTGTAGTAAAGGTCACGGGGTCTTTCCGTCCTGCTGCGCGTAACGAGCATCTTTACTCGTAATGCAATTTCGCCGAGTTCGCGGTTGAGACAGTTGGGAAGTCGTTACGCCATTCGTGCAGGTCGGAACTTACCCGACAAGGAATTTCGCTACCTTAGGATGGTTATAGTTACCACCGCCGTTTACTGGGGCTTAAATTCTCAGCTTCGCCTTACGGCTAACCGGTCCTCTTAACCTTCCAGCACCGGGCAGGCGTCAGTCCGTATACATCGTCTTGCGACTTGGCACGGACCTGTGTTTTTAGTAAACAGTCGCTACCCACTAGTCTCTGCGGCCACCACACCCTTTCGGAGCAAGTCCTAATAAGTGGATGGCCCCCCTTCTCCCGAAGTTACGGGGGCATTTTGCCGAGTTCCTTAACCACGATTCTCTCGATCTCCTTGGTATTCTCTACCTGACCACCTGAGTCGGTTTGGGGTACGGGCGGCTAAAACCTCGCGTCGATGCTTTTCTCGGCAGCATAGGATCACCCACTTTTTATCCGCATCGTGTCTCAGCCTCAATGAGTGACGGATTTGCCTATCACTCGGCCTACGCACTTGCACCAGGACTACCATCGCCTGGCTTGGGCTACCTTCCTGCGTCACACCTGTTAATACGCTAGCCGCACCAGCATGGGGTCGAGCGTTCACACAGACGCACATCACCCCGAAGGGATCCGAAACATTCCATGCTAGGACTCTTAGCACCACTGGATTAGCTTGGGCGGTTCTTCGCCGGTACGGGAATATCAACCCGTTGTCCATCGACTACGCCTGTCGGCCTCGCCTTAGGTCCCGACTTACCCAGGGAAGATTAGCTTGACCCTGGAACCCTTGGTCTTTCGGAGGACGTGTTTCTCACACGTCTTTCGCTACTCATGCCTGCATTCTCACTCGTGTCGCGTCCACGGCTGGGTCACCCCGCCGCTTCACTCGCGACACGACGCTCTCCTACCCATCAACACGGCTGGACCACGAAGGCCTACCAAAAATGTCAATGCCACAACTTCGGTGGCGTGCTTGAGCCCCGTTACATTGTCGGCGCGGAATCACTTGACCAGTGAGCTATTACGCACTCTTTCAAGGGTGGCTGCTTCTAAGCCAACCTCCTGGTTGTCTAAGCAACTCCACATCCTTTCCCACTTAGCACGCGCTTAGGGACCTTAGATGGTGGTCTGGGTTGTTTCCCTCTCGACTATGAAGCTTATCCCCCACAGTCTCACTGCTGCGCTCTCACTTACCGGCATTCGGAGTTTGGCTGACGTCAGTAACCTTGTAGGGCCCATCGGCCATCCAGTAGCTCTACCTCCGGCAAGAAACACGCAACGCTGCACCTAAATGCATTTCGGAGAGAACCAGCTATCACGAAGTTTGATTGGCCTTTCACCCCTATCCACAGCTCATCCCCTCAGTTTTCAACCTAAGTGGGTTCGGTCCTCCACGACGTCTTACCGTCGCTTCAACCTGGCCATGGATAGATCACTTCGCTTCGGGTCTAGGACACGCGACTGAAACGCCCTATTCAGACTCGCTTTCGCTACGGCTACCCCACACGGGTTAACCTCGCCACGTATCGCTAACTCGCAGGCTCATTCTTCAAAAGGCACGCTGTCACCCCTACTAAGGAGGCTCCAACGGTTTGTAAGCAAACGGTTTCAGGTACTATTTCACTCCCCTCCCGGGGTACTTTTCACCTTTCCCTCACGGTACTTGTCCGCTATCGGTCATCTGGGAGTATTTAGGCTTATCAGGTGGTCCTGACAGATTCACACGGGATTTCTCGGGCCCCGTGCTACTTGGGATACTCTTCACGCCAAGAACAGGCATTTCGACTACGGGGTTCGCACCCTCTATGACCGGCCATTCAAAACCGTTCGTCTATACCCTCTTGTCACGTCGACTGCTCGGCAGAACAATCAGAAAAGTCCCACAACCCCCAACATGCAACACCTGCCGGCTATCACACACGCTAGGTTTAGCCTCTTCCGGTTTCGCTCGCCACTACTCACGGAATCGCTTTTGCTTTCTCTTCCTGTGGGTACTGAGATGTTTCACTTCCCCACGTTCCCTCTACCCGCCCTATATATTCAGGCGGGAGTCACCAGGTACGCACGCGCCCTGGCGGGGTTTCCCCATTCGGACACCCTCGGATCAAAACTCGCTTATCAGTTCCCCGAGGCTTATCGCAGATTGCTACGTCCTTCTTCGGCTCCAGATGCCAAGGCATCCACCGTTTGCTCTTAAAGACTTGAAATCACATGAGTTGAATCGTCAAAAAA
>NZ_JBYQLI010000016.1:0-11226 GCF_058214835.1 Microbacterium sp. SCPM-O-B-15248 (M128) | reverse complement strand
GAAGATCGGCGGCAAGCGGGTCACCAACCTGCGCTTGTCGGGCGAGGTCATCGCGAAGATCTTCTCGGGCCAGATCTCGAACTGGAACGACCCCGCCGTTCAGGCCGACAACCCGGCTCTGACCATGCCCGATCGTCCCATCACCCCCGTCTACCGTTCCGACGGTTCGGGGACGAGCGCGCAGTTCACGCTGTGGATGTCGAAGCAGTTCCCGAACATCTGGACGCGGGGCATGCTGTCGCAGTTCCCGCAGATCAACTCCGCGTTCAAGGGGCAGAACGGCTCGCTCGGCGTCGCGGGATACGTGAGCCAGAACTACGGCGAGGGCGCGATCACGTACGTCGAGTACTCGTACGCGAAGACATCGGGCTTCCCCGTGGCCAAGGTCCTCAACAAGGCCGGGTACTTCGTCGAGCCGACCTACCAGTCGGTCGCCGTCGCGCTGATGTCGGCGACGATCAACCCCGACCTCACGCAGAACCTCGAGGGTGTCTACAACAGCGGCGATGCGCGCTCGTACCCCATGTCGAGCTACTCGTACATGATCGTTCCGACGCAGACCAACAAGATCTTCACGGCGGAGAAGGGCAAGACCCTCAGCATCTTCGCGTCGTACATGATCTGCGAGGGTCAGCAATCCGCCAAGGACCTCGGCTACTCACCGTTGCCGATGAACCTCGTGCAGGCCGGATCCGACGTGATCGCCAAGATCCCGGGTACGGCGGGCGCCGTCGACTTCAACAAGTGCAACAACCCGACGTTCAAGCCGGGCGATTCGCCCTCGAACAACCAGCTCGCGCAGTCGGCGCCCAATCCCGCCGACTGCGACAAGCAGGGGCCGACGCAGTGCCTCGGCGGTACGGGCGGCGCGCAAGAGGAGACTCCCGCGACGGGATCGGGCGGTGTCCCGGGCGGCAGCACGGGCGGAACCGGCGCTGCCGGGGGCGACACGGCGGGCGGCGCGGCCGCGGCGGCCGCGGGAGCCGCCGCGTCCGGGGGAGAGCCGGTCTACGACGCCAACGGCAACCTCGTGTCGGGCTCGGCGATCGGGACGGCGGCGGCTGCGGTGTCCTTGCCGTTCACCCTCGCCGAGGGGGGCTGGGGCACCCCGCAGTACATCATGCTCGCCGCCGGTGTCCTCGTTGTCGCAGCGATCCTCGTGCCCCCGCTCGTCTCGCGCCGTTCCCGACGCGGCAGCGACGCCCGGGGCTGATTTCGGCCGCACTCCGGCCCGACCACGCGTGCCGTACGGGGCGCGAGCCTGCCCGAAAACCCCCGTGACCGGGGGCGAATCATGTTCGCACCTCCACCACGCGGCGGCGGCGCCTCGTTACCGCCGCGTTCATTCCACAGACACTCGGCCGCCCTTAGCTTCTCGCGAGGGCGCACCCGAGCTCTCGACTCCCGAAGGATCCCCGTGCCCGAGAACCGCGTGCTCACCGACGAGGCCGCCTCGTCGACGCCGACCACCCCGCGCCTGCGCGTCCGGGTCCGTCGTGCACGGGCGCCCCGTTGGACCGCTTCCGTCGCCATCGGCATCGTGGCGGGACTCGGGAGCTTCTCCGTCACCGGGGGTTCCGGCCTCGTCGCCGGCTCGGCATCCCGTGCCACCGCTGAGGATTCCTCCGCGGTGACCGTAACGGCCAAGAGCCAGGATGACGACGTCGCCAACGCGCCCTTCCCCGACCTCTCGGTGACCGTTTCGCAGACGCGGGCCCTCGAATCGCAGGGCATCGTCATCTCGTGGACCGGCGGCAAGGCGTCGACGGTACCCAGCCAGCAGATCGGCGGCGCGAACTTCCTGCAGATCTTCCAGTGCTGGGGTGACGACGAGAAGGACCCGAGCGGTCCCGACCGCACCACCTGCCAGTACGGCATCGGGGGCGTGCCGGGATCGCACCGTGACGACGTCCGCGAGAGCGACGCCTCGGTCGCGGAGGAGGACAAGGCCTACACCGTCCCCAGCGAGGGCTTCGCCAGTCCGACCTACACCTCGATCCCGTTCCGCGGAGTCAACGGCAAGGAAGTCGCCTCGGTCAAAGACGGCAAGTACAACTACACCGTCGGCGAAGACGGGAAGAAGTCTTTGCCCGACATGAACACCAACGAGTTCTTCTCGAAGTACACCACCAACATGGTGTCGTGGGCAGGCTCGGGCGGCGACGGTTCGGGCTCGGTCAAGTTCGAGGTCCAGACCGCCATGCAGTCGCAGGCACTGGGCTGCGGCACGCCGGTGACCGCGGCGGACGGAACGGTCTCGGGATCCAGCTGCTGGCTCGTGATCGTCCCGCGCGGGACGAAGGACTCCGGCTCGTCCTTCATCACCCAGTCGGGGTTGTTCTGGGACGCGTGGAAGCACCGCATCGCGGTCAAGCTCGACTTCAAGCCGATCGGTACGCGCTGTCCCATCGGTGCCTCCGAGCGGCAGCTCGCCGGCAGCGAGCTCATCGCGCGCGCCGTGTCGTCGTGGCAGCCGGCGGTCTGCAACGCGCCGGGCGGGTCGGTCTACTCGGCCATCACGAGCGCCGAGTCCGACGCGGCGCTCGCCGCGAACGGCGTGGCGCCCGCGCCCCTCGCGCTCACCTCACGGGCGCTGAACCCCGAGCTCGGCACCGACCGTCTGCGCTACGCGCCCATCGGCATCACGGGCGCCGCGGTCTCGTTCGCCATCGACCGCAACCCTCGCCCCGGCGACCCCAGCGTGCCCGCGGACGTCCAGGGGCGCGCAGGGCTGCCGTTCACCTCGCTCAAGCTCACCCCGCGCCTGATGGCGAAGCTCTTGACGAATTCGTACCTCGACTCGCTGCCGACCTTCGCCGACCGTCGGCACCTCAGTCACGCAGGCCCGGGCGGTCCCGACGACCGGATCGAAAACCCCCGCACGCTGACCTCCGACCCCGACTTCCTCGAGATCAACGACCCCGAGTGGAAGTACCAGGCGCTTGCGGCGGCCTCGCTCGCCGACGTGCTGATCCCGCAGGGCCGCTCGGACGTCGCGTGGGCGATGTGGCAGTACGTCCTCAACGACAAGAGCGCTCGGGACTTCCTCGAGGGCACACCGGATCCGTGGGGGATGACCGTCAACCCGTGGAGCGCGACGACGGATGCCGTGAACGCGTCGGGATCGGCGCTGTCGCTCCCGCGCGAGGACTTCCCGAAGGCCGACCCCGTCGAACAGGCCGGGACCGACTCGTCCGGCCCGGTGAACCTCGTCACATGGCGTCCCTATGTCAAGGACTTCGACTCCGGTGCGTATGACACCCTCCGCGGCGACGGCCTGATCCTCGGTGACTGGAATCCCACCAGCACGCCGCCGAAGTACGGCAAGGCCGACCGCAACCTCCCGGGACGCCAGAGCGTGCTGGCCCTCACCGACACGGCATCCGCCGCCCGCTACCAGGTCGTCACGGCAGCGCTGCAGAATCCGGCGGGGCAGTTCGTCGAGGCGACGCCGGAGGCCATGACGGCGGCCGCGGCAGCGATGACACCCGACCCGCAGCAGCCGCAGGTGTACGGCTTCGACCCGTCGTCGGTCGACGCCCAGCGCGCCACCGGTGCTTACCCGCTGACGCTCCCGGTGTACGCCGCGGTCAACCCCCGCATGAGCGATGCCGATCTGCGGGCCAGTTATGCCTCCTTCATCCGCTTCGTCTCCACCACGGGGCAGCAGTCCGGGACGTCGATCGGCCAGCTCCCGCAGGGTTACGTCCCGCTGCCGGACGGCTGGCGCGAACGGGCGAAGGCGGCGGCGGAGGACATCAAGAACGGCACGGTCCCCACGACACCCGTCCCGGCCGCCTCGGGCACCGGGTCCTCGGGCATCCCGTTCCCCACCGGCAGCGTCGTCGGCAGCGTACCCGCGGCCGCCGCCGCGCCCGCCGCCGGCGCGGCCGCCCCCGCCGGCGCGACCGATCCTGCCGCCAGCGGAGCCGCGTCCGCGGCGCTCGCCGGCGCCACCACGCCGGACGATCCCGATATGGGCGCGATCACCTGGGCTCTGCCCGGCAGTGTCCTCGGCGGTCTCGCGTGCGCGCTCGCCGTGCCGCTGCTCGGGCGCCTCCGCCGACGCCTCTGAGCGGCCGGCCCCACGACTTCTCCTCCACCAACTGAACACCCGAAACACAGTGCAATACCTACGAAAGGTAAGTGAGTTGAAGCTCAACAAGCTGGTCGCTCTGGGGGCGGCTTGCGGTATCGCGATCGCCGGTGTCGGCGTCGCAACCTCCGCCTCGGCGGAGCCGGTCTCGAACAGCTACTCGCTGGTCGGCTCGGACACCCTGCAGGACTCGATGAACGCCATCGTGAACGGCACGACGATCACCGGTGCGACGGTCCGTGTCACCTCGAACAACAAGACGCTCGGTAACTTCGACGCGTTCGGTTCGGCCGCGATCCAGACCAAGCCCGCCGGTGCCTTCTTCGGTCGTCCCGCCGGCTCGGGTGCCGGTGTGACGGCGCTGCGCGCCTCGATCACGGGTGCCAACTACAGCGGTAACCCCGCCGTGCCTGCTCGCCAGATCCTCGGTCAGGTCGACATCGCCCGTTCGTCCAGCGGCCCCGGCGGCAACGCCAACGCCAACGGCCTGCTCGCGTACGTGCCCTACGGCCGTGACGCGATCGGCTTCGCGTACAAGGGCGGCGACAGCTCGTGGGCCAACCTCACCGCCGCTCAGCTGAAGGCGATCTACGAGTGCACCACCACCACGGTCGGCGGTGTCACGGTCAAGCCCCGTATCCCGCAGAGCGGCTCGGGCACGCGCAGCTTCTTCCTCGGCGCCATCGGTAACCCCACCCTCGGCTCCTGCGTCTCCGACGCCACCGGCACGACGCCCGAGAACGACGCGTCCGTCCTCGGCGCCAACGAGTTGATCCCCTTCAGCGTGGCCAACTGGGTTTCGCAGGCGAACGGGGCGACCGGCATCAACACCACCACCACCTCGGGCGTCGCGTTCGGCTCGGCGGTCTCGGGTCAGGCCGCGTTCACCGGCACGGCCCCGAACCTCGTTCCGAACTCGTCCTACTACAGCGACGCCACGTTCGGTCGCGACACCTACCTCGTCGTGGAGTACGCGCGCATCACGCCCTCGGACGCCAAGTACGACGCTTCCCTGGCCAACCTGGTGAACCCCGGCGTCAACAACAGCCTCACCAGCTTCGGTTCGCTCAGCAGCTCGGTCGGCGCGGTCAAGAAGAAGTTCGGCTTCCTCGCCCCGTCCACCACCAACATCCAGCGCGCGTACGCGACGCTCTGACGTTCGATCAACGGATAAGGACACCTTTCCTCATGAACATCAAGAAGCTCGGATCGATCGTCGCCGCGGCGACGGCGGTCTCGCTCCTCGCCGGTGGCCTCTCGGCCACCGCGGCCAACGCGGCCACCCCCGCCCCGCAGTTCTACCTGATGGACGGCGGCGACGGTTCGCGCCTCCCCGACGGCAAGGTCATGGCGTGGGACGAGCAGGTCATCGCCAGCCCCGGCCCGGAGTTCGCCGACATCGACACGCCGTTCCTCGGCCAGTCGAACGATGCCACCAGCGTCGGGTACTTCATCACCACCCCCGGCACCGAGAACACCCTCTCGTCCTGGACGGCGACCGCTGACGGTGGCTTCACGCCCGGCACGCAGAACATCCTGCAGCCCAACCTCAGCCTGTCGGGCTTCATCGGCGGCAACTGGGCGTCGATCAAGGCCAACGGCGGTGACTACAGCCTCGGCTTCGCGTGGGTCAAGAACAACGGTCTGACCATCGCGAACACCGGTGTGAAGTTCGTCTCCATCCACGTCAACCCCGGCGGCACCTGGACCTTCGCCAACCAGGCCCCGGCCGCGGCCGAGGTGGCGCCGGTCGTCACCACGACGTCGCTGAACGCCCTCACGAAGGACTCCGCGTTCTCGCAGACGGTCGCCGCCACCGGCACCGCCCCGATCACGTGGGCCGTCACGGCCGGTTCGCTCCCCGCGGGCCTGAGCCTCGACGCTGCCACGGGCGCCATCACGGGCACGCCCACCGCCGCCGGTGCGTACAGCTTCACGCTGACCGCGACCAACGGCGCCGGCTCCGACGACCAGGCCTTCTCGGGCACGGTCGCGGGCACCGCCCCCGTCGAGCCCACGGGTTCGGACGCCAACAAGGTCACGATCCCGGCTCCGGTCGAGGGCGCGACCACGGTCACCGTCCCCGCCGGTGTCGCCAACGCGAACAAGACGCTGCAGGCCTGGGCCTGGTCCGAGCCGACCAACCTCGGTCAGGTGACCACCGACGCCAACGGCGACGCTACGGTCGACGTCTCGTCGCTGCCCTCGGGCACGACCCACACCATCGCCCTGACCCAGCCCGGTGACTCGACCTTCGCGGTTCTCGCGTGGGGCACCGTCACCCTCGCCGGCAAGGCTCCCGCCACGGACGACGTCGACCTCACGGCCGCCGTCACCGCCAGCGACCTGTGGTCGCTGAACGCCGAGAAGACCCAGGTCGACTTCGGCGCCGTGGCTCGTGACCAGAGCACCACCAAGGCGCTCGGCAAGGTCACCGTGGTCGACGACCGCAACGTCCTCAAGGGCTGGGACCTCGGTGCCTCCTGGACGGCGTTCTCGAACGCGTCCGGCGACGAGATCCCCACCAGCGCCCTCACCCTCGCGCCGAAGGCCTACACGGGCTACACCCTCATCGACGGTGTGACCCTTGGCACCGGCACGAAGATCGCGCAGAGCTCGGCCGTCTCGACGCTCCCGACCGGTGCGCTCTTCGACGCCGATCTGACCTTCAAGGCTCCCAAGGATGCCAAGGTCGGCGAGTACCACTCGACGCTGACGGTCACCCTCACCTCCAAGTGAGCTGATCGACGCTGAGCCCTGCGGGGAGGCCGTTCTCGGCCTCCCCGCAGGGTGCGTTCATCCCCGGTGCGCGGACACTGTCCGTGCCCGCCCCGCACAGCCCTCGTTCACCTTTGCGACACACCTCCGTCGCCCTCATCTGCGGAGATGAACCGTGCTTTCCTCGACCTCGCGCCCGGCCCCGCGCCGCGTGCTCTCGGCGCTCGGTGCGGCGATTCTCGTCGCCGCCGGATTTGCGGCGACCCTCGTGGCCGCGCCCGCGGCGACCGCCGCCGACGGCGACCAGCCCAGCCCCGCCACCGTCGGCGTCGCCACCCGTCCCGCCGGCGGCGACGGCCGGCCCGACGGGCGCACCCGCTTCAGCTACAGCGCCGATCCGGGGCAGAGCGTCAACGACCAGGTGCTCGTCGGG
Organism: Microbacterium sp. SCPM-O-B-15248 (M128); assembly: GCF_058214835.1. NCBI lineage: Bacteria > Bacillati > Actinomycetota > Actinomycetes > Micrococcales > Microbacteriaceae > Microbacterium > Microbacterium sp. SCPM-O-B-15248 (M128). The sequence continues at coordinate 3,979 of NZ_JBYQLI010000016.1, read as the reverse complement.
AACACCGGCACCGAACGCCAGGACTTCACCGTCTACGCCACGGATGCCTTCAACGGCCAGGACGGCACGTTCTCTCTGCTGCCGACGGCCGACATCCCCACCTCGGTGGGCGCCTGGCTGCGCTTCGACAACGGTGCCGATCGCATCCAGTTCTCGCTCGAGCCCGATGAGGTGCGACTCCTGCCGTTCACCGTGGCGGTGCCCGCCGACGCCACCCCCGGGGACCACGTGGGCGGTCTCGTCGCCTCCGTGATCGAGGAGGGCCAGCAGGTCAGCCTCGACCGACGCGTGGCGACCTCGATCTTCGCCCGCGTCTCGGGCGATCTCCAGCCGCAGTTGTCGATCACCAGCTATTCGGCCTCGTACGAAGGCGACTGGTGGAACCCGTTCGCCGGCAGCATCCGCCTGCGCTACACCGTGACCAACCCCGGCAACGTCGCGCTCGCGGCCAACATCACCTCCGGTGTGCGCACGTGGTTCGGCATCCCGGCCATCGGCGAACGCGGCGGCAGCATTCCGGTGCTCCTGCCCGGCAACACCGCGTCGTACGACTTCGCCCTCGACGGCGTGGGGCAGTGGTTCTACCTGAACCCGGGAACGACACTGAACCCTTTCGTCGAGTCGCCGGATGCCGCTCTGCAGCTGCCCGTGGCGGCGGTCTCCCGCGACACGGTGGTGTTCGCGGTGCCGTGGACGGTGCTGATCCTCCTCGTGCTCGCCGCCGGTGTCGTGCTGCTGGTGCGGTGGCGTCGTCGCCGCGACGAGGCGCGGGCGCAGGAGTGGGTGGACTACATGCAGCGCACTGCGGCGGCCGAGGCCGCTGAGAAGTCCGATCTGCACGAGGCCGCTCGATGAGGCGACGTGTGGGTCCTGCCCTGGGCGCGGTCGCCGTGGTCCTGGCCGTCGTGTTCCCGAGCCTGCCCGCGGCGGCGGAGGACCCGCCGAGCGGGACGCCGTTGAGCGTCAACGTCACCGACGGGAGTACTCCTACCCCCACGCCCCGTCCCAGCGGCAGTGCCTCACCGTCCGCCGTCGTCCCGGTGACCGGTCCGGCCGCGCGCCCCGGCGGGTCGACCGGATCGACCGGGTCCACCGGAGGGTCCGGCGTCGGCACCGCGCCCGCCGGAGGCGCGGGGGCCGGGTCGCCCGCGGGGTCGACTCCTCCCGCCGACGAGGTGAACGTCGCCGGCATGCTGTACATCGGGGGCATCAACGCCGCGGGGATGCCGGCGTTGAACCCCGCCGAGGGCACGGTCACCGTCTGGTTCACGGTGCGCAACGCCTCGCAGAGCGTGATCGACGCCACGGCATCCTTCTGGATGGACGGCGCCATCTTCACCAATCGCCTGGACACCGTGGACGTCCCGGTCGCGGCCCTGCAACCCGGGGAGACCCGCGTGGTCTCGGCGGAGCTGCAGCACGGCGGACAGTGGACCCTGCTGTCGACGCACGCGACCCTCACCCCTCCGGACTCGGTGGACGGCACGGCGCTCACCCCGGTGACCCGTGACGCCCTGGTGATCCTGTTCCCGTGGCTGATCGTGGTCGTCGCGGTGCTGCTCCTGCTGACCTTCGTGCTGGTCCGGGTGCTCCGCTCGGTGCTCGCTCCCGCTCCCGCCCCGGCGGCCGCGGCATGACGATCGAAGAGCGTCCCGCGCCGCCGGCCCCACCGCGTCGGGCACCCCGGCGCCGCCCGCAGTACGCACCGCTGAGCCCCGCGCAGGTGTTCGTGCGCGGAGCGGCTGCATCGCTGGCCGTCCTCGTGCTGGCATTCCTGGTGAACGTGTTGGTGGTCAGCCACGTGGTGCACTTCGCCTCGCAGCAGCAGTTGCGCGACACGTACCGCGCGCAGCTCGCCGCCGGGACCGCTCCGGTCAGCGAGGGCGATTTCGACGATCATCTCCTCGTCGACGGTGCCCCCGTCGGGCTCCTGTCGATCCCGCAGCTCGGCATCGACGAGGTCATCGTGGAGGGAACCTCCTCGGGCGAGCTCCGGCAGGGTCCCGGACACCGTCGTGACACGGTGCTGCCCGGGCAGGCCGGGGTGAGCGTCGTGATGGGGCGCGCCGCCGCTTTCGGTGGCCCCTTCGGCCGGCTGCAGTCTTTGCAGCCGGGGGAGAGCCTCACCGTGCGCACGGGGCAGGGGGAGCAGGAGTTCGAGGTGCTCGGGGTCCGGTATGCCGGCGACCCGACCCCGCCGGCCCCCGCGCGCGGCGAGAGTCGACTCATCCTGATGACGGCGCGGGGTGCACCGTACCTCCCGAGCGGGGTCGCGTACGTGGATGCCAAGCTCGTCGGTGATGCGCAGGCGCGCGGTGCGCGGCAGACCACCACGATGGCGCTGCCCCCGCAGGCGCAAGCGATGGCCACCGACATGAGGACCGTCTGGGCACTGGTGTTCGCCCTGCAGTTCCTCGTGGTGGCCGAGTTCGTCGCCGTCTGGTCGTACCGCAAGGTCGGCTGGCAGAAGACGTGGATCGTCTTCACCCCCGTCCTGCTGCTGGCGAGCGTCTTCGTCTCCGACCAGCTCATCCGTCTGCTTCCGAACCTCCTCTGACCCGAAGGCCGCACATGACCGACCGCCGCGATCCCGATGTCGATGGCACCGCCGCCCCCTCCGGCGACGAAACCGCCGATCCCTTCATGACCGACGTCATGAGCGCCGGCGACGTCCGCGTCCTCGACGAGGTCGTGTTCGAATCCGCTCCGCTGGGCGCCGCCACTCCGGGTTTCTCGGAGAACCCGGCCGTTCCGGCTCCGGATGCCACCCGCGCCGGACTGGGGATCGTGCACCGCCGGTCGCGCCGCGGTGGTCTGTTCGGTCGCCGCGAGGCGGAGGCGGTGCCGACCGCCGGTGCCGACGACGTGACGACTGTCATCCCTGCCCCGGGGGAGGCCGGCTCGGCCGCGGCGGCGCCAGCGGCGGTGGTCGCCCCCGTGCAGGTCGCGACAGCAGTGGACGAGGCGGAGCCGATCCTGTCGGCGCCCGTCGATCCCGCCTCGCTGTCCGAGTTGGACGCCCACTCCATCTCGGCGTGGTTCGGCGATCACCAGGTGCTCCTGGACGTGTCGTTGACCATGCCCCGCGGGCAGGTCACGGCGCTCATCGGTCCGTCGGGATGCGGGAAGTCGACCTTCCTGCGGATCCTCAACCGCATGCACGAGCTCGTCCCCTCGGCCTCGCTCGCGGGTGAGGTGCGGCTCGACGGCGACGACATCTACGACTCCTCCCACCGGCTCATCGACGCCCGCAAGAACATCGGCATGGTGTTCCAGAAGCCCAACCCGTTCCCTGCGATGTCGATCTACGACAACGTCATCGCGGGTCTGAAGCTCACCGGCACACGCGCCTCGCGCGACGAGAGGGATTACCTCGTCGAGCGGTCGCTCACCTCCGCCGGTCTGTGGAAAGAGGTCAAGGACCGCCTCCGGGCCCCGGGTGGCGGCCTCTCCGGTGGTCAGCAGCAGCGCTTGTGCATCGCGCGATCTCTCGCGATCAAGCCCAAGGTCCTGCTGATGGACGAGCCCTGCTCGGCTCTGGACCCCACCTCGACCCGCGTCATCGAGGAGACGATGGGCGAGCTCCAGAAGGAGCTCACGATCGTCATCGTCACGCACAACATGCAGCAGGCGCAGCGCGTCTCTCAGCAGTGCGCGTTCTTCTTGGCATCCCAGGGTCAGCCGGGCCACATCGTCGAGCACGGCGACACCCAGGCGATGTTCGATTCGCCCATCGACCCGCGCACGTACGACTACGTCAACGGGCGCTTCGGATGAACCGGCGGCGTTCCCTGGCGGTGGTGGCGGCGGTGGCCGCGGTGCTGGCGATACCCGGGCCGAGCGCCTGGGCGGCGACGGACGCGTTCGTGTCGATCACCGGGTCCGGCTCCACGTGGTCGCAGAACGCCCTCGACCAGTGGCGCTCCGACGTGGCGACCCTCGACGGAATGACGGTGAACTACAACGGCACCGGGTCGTG
>NZ_JBYQLI010000015.1:0-20280 GCF_058214835.1 Microbacterium sp. SCPM-O-B-15248 (M128) | reverse complement strand
CCCACCGCGAGCCGCGCCGTACGCGTAGATGCGCGTGTGCGCCGGTCCCTGCAGCTGACGGAGGGGGGAGGGATCAGAGGGTGAAGGGGGGGAGGTCGAGCGCTCGGGTGCGGGCGGCGTCGATCGCCGCGGCGACCGCGCCGATCGAGACGATGTCGGCGCCCAACGGCGAGGCCACGATCTCGGGGGCGGGCAGGTCGAGCGCGTCCGGAAGCGTGTGGGCGGCCGCGTCGATGAGGGGTGCGGCCCCGGCCGCGAGGGCACCGGAGATGATCACGCGGCGTACGTCGAACATGCTGCCGAACATGCCGGCGACCACCGCGAGCGCGGCACCGACCTCGGCGGCCACGGCCAAGGCGCCCGGGTCGCCCGCCCGCGCCAGATCGAGGACGGTCTTGGCATCCAGGGTGTCGGGGTCGACGTCGGCCAGCGCGCTGCCCGCCGGCACCGTGCCTCCGGCGATCGCCGCCCGAGCGGCGTCGACGCAGCGAGGCGCGAGCCCGAGGGCGCTGCCCACCCCCTCGACGCGGTCGAACGCGACCGTCTCGCCCGCGCCGCCGTGGGCGCCGCGGAGCAGTCGCCCGTCGACCCACACGCCCGCGCCGAAGCGTTCGCCGGCCAGGAGCGCCACGAAGTCGTCGCAGTCGACGGCGGCCCCGTGCGTGCGCTCGGCGACCGCTGCGAGCGAGGCGTCGTTCTCGACGCGGACGACGGGGGCCCACGCGGCGAAGGTGTCGATGAAGCGCGGGTTCATGCGCTCCCAGAAGCCGTCGTGGTGGGCGGGGGAGCGGCCCTCGCGATCGACAGGGGCGGGGACGCCCACGCAGATCGCGACGAGGTCGGCGCGCGTCGCCCGGGCGCGCGTCAAGGTCGCTTCGACGACTTTCTCGGCGGCGCGGCGGCGACGTTCCGGCGAATCGCGTTCGGGATCGACCGCGAGGCGCGAGGTCGCGACCGCGCGTCCGCGGAGGTCGGCGACGGTCGCGGTGACGTGGCCGCGGCCCGCGTCGACCCCGACGACGAGACCGGCGTCGTCGCGCAGGGCGAAGCGTCGCGCGGGGCGACCCTTGGAGTACTCGCCGACGGCGCGGGCGTTCGGCATCTCGACGAGGAGCCCGCGTGCGACGAGCTCGTCGAGCACGTCGATCGTCGTCGAGCGGGTGAGGGTGACCGCCGACATGACGTCGCTGGCGGTGAACGCCTCGGCGTCCCAGGCGTAGGCGAGCACGGCGTCGAGGCTGTGGCGGCGGAGCGAGGGCACCGAGGGTGTGGCATCCGTCATCGGATCTTGACCCCCTTCGTGTCTCCTGCAATACTGCCCTCATCGAATTGATTTAGCGAGTAGATTTACTCCCTGATTCTAGGAAGTCGCAACGATGCGAGGAGGACACGTGCCAGCGAAGACGGCGACGGTGCGACGGTGGGTCGCGGCGGGGGCGGTGACGGCACTGGGAGCGGCGATGCTCGCGGGCTGCTCCGCCGACGGCCGCGAGACCATCCGCTTCACCTTCAGCAAACGTGAGGCGCTCGCGTTCATGAACCAGGTGGTGGCGGACTACAACGCGTCGCAGGACAAGGTGCGGGTCGAGATGGACGCCTCGGGCGTCGACGTCGTCTCGGCGAGCTTCGTCCGGGGCAATCCGCCCGACATCATGCTCGCGAACTACAACTACGAGGTCGCCCGGTTCGTGCAGCGCTGTGCGCTCACCGACCTGTCCGGCACCGCGGCGGCGGCCACGGTCCGCGAGGACCTGCAGCCGCTCATGGACCAGTACGGCGTCTGCGCCGGCCGCACGAGCGCGCTCCCCTACTCGGTGATGGCGTCGTCGGTCATCTACAACACCGAGATCTTCGATCAGCTAGGGCTCGGAGTCCCCACCACGTGGGACGAACTGGTCCAGACCGCTGACACCCTGCAGGCCAACGGCATCACCCCCTTCTACGGCACCTTCAAGGACGACTGGACCGTGGGGCAGGGCTGGTACGACTACTCGATCGGCGGATCGCTCGACGTGCTCGACTTCTTCGACGCCCTCGCGGCCGAGGGCGACCGGGTGGGAGCCGATTCCGCGGTGTCGTTCCAGAAGGACTTCGCCGGTGCCATGGGCCGCATGACCGAGCTCGCCACGACCTACACGAACCCGGATGCCGACAGCCGGGCCTATGGCGACGGGAACCTCGCGTTCGCCCAGGGCCAGGCGGCGATGTACCTGCAGGGGCCGTGGGCGCTCGGCGAGATCGCCAAGACCGCGCCCGACCTCGCGGTGGGGACGTTCCCTCTCCCGATGACCGACGACCCCGCCGACCTCGCCGTGCGGGTCAACATGGACCTCGCCGCGACCATCCCCGAGGGCTCACGCCATCAGGATGCCGCGCGCGACTTCCTCGAGTATCTCTACCAGCCGCAGATCATCGAGGCCTACAACGAGTCGCAGCTCGGGTTCGCGCCGACGAAGGACGCGCCCTCGCCGAGCGACCCGCGCGTCGCCGGGATGATCCCGTTCTACGACGCGGGCCGCATCTACCAGGGCGCATCGGTCCTCGTGCCGAAGACGATCCCGGTCTTCAACTACGCCCAGGCGATGATCCTCGGCGCCTCGCCCGAGAACACGCTGCGCACGATGGACCAGGACTGGGCTCGCCTGGCCTTCCGGCAGCCCGCCGCGTCGACCACCGACTCCGCCTCCGCCGCCGCCGAGGGAGGCCAGCGATGACCACCACCACGACGATCGTCACCGGAGGGAAGGCCGCCGCTCGCCGCAGCACCCGCCGCGTCGAGCCGATCTACTACGTCTTCCTGATTCCGACCCTCGTGCTGTTCACGCTGGCGATCACGGTGCCGGGCATCATCGGCATCTTCTTCAGCTTCACCGACTCCATCGGCATCGGGGAGTGGAACTTCGTCGGGCTGACGAACTACATCGCCCTCTTCAGTGACCCGGCCATCCTCCAGGCGTACCTGTTCACCTTCGGGTTCTCGGTCGCGACGGTCATCGTGGTCAACATCGCGGCGTTCCTGCTGGCGGTCGGTCTGACTTCGAAGATCCGCTTCACGAGGGCCCTCCGCACGGTCTTCGTCATCCCGATGGTGATCTCGGGCATCATCATCGCCTTCGTCTTCAACTTCCTCTTCAGCAACTCGCTGCCGCAGGCGGGAGCCGCCCTCGGCATCCCGTGGCTCGAATCGAGCCTGCTCGCCAACCCCGACTTGGCGTGGGTCGCGATCGTGATCGTCACCGCGTGGCAGGCGATCCCCGGGACGCTGCTGATCTACATCGCCGGTCTTCTCTCGGTACCGGGTGACGTCTACGAGGCCGCGGGCCTGGACGGTGCGGGCAAGGTCCAGCAACTGCTGCGCATCACGCTCCCGCTGGTCGCCGGGTACGTCGTCATCAACGTCATCCTCGGCTTCAAGGGGTTCCTCAACGCCTACGACATCATCGTCGGTCTCACCAATGGCGGTCCCGGCACCGCGACCCGCAGCGTCGCGATGTCGATCATCTTCGGCTTCAACGGCGGCGACTACGCCTATCAGATGGCCAACGCGGCCCTGTTCTTCCTCGTCGCCGTCGTCATCTCGCTGCTGCAGCTCTCGCTGACCCGGGGAAGGAACACCCTCTCATGACCGCTGTCAACCAGCCGGCGCTCGCCTTCGAGCAGGCCGACCTCGCCCTCCCCGATCAGCGCCGCACCGAACGGCGGCCGCGCCGCGTGGGGACGGAGCGGATCAACTGGTCGACCACGACGATCCTCATCCTCTGCTCCGTCACGGTGCTGCTGCCCCTGTACGTCACCGTCACGATGGCGCTGAAGAGCGGGGCGCAGGTCGTCGACGGCAACGCCTTCTCGGTCCCCGCGCCGATCAGCTTCGACGGGTTCGTGCAAGCGTGGACGCTGACGAAGTTCCCCGTCGGGCTCGCGATCTCGCTCCTGGTCACGGCCGGAACCGTAGTGGCGACCATCGTGCTCGCGGCCTTCGCCTCCTACGCGATCGCGCGCAACTGGGACCGCAAGCTCTTCCGATACTCGTTCTTCTACCTGCTCGCGGCGATGTTCATCCCGTTCCCCGTGGTGGCGTTGCCGCAGATCCAGCTCACCGGCCGGGTCGGGCTCGACAACCCGTTCGGCGTGATCATCCTCGCCACGATGTTCCAGCTGAGCTTCAGCGTGCTGCTGTTCACGGCATTCCTGCGCTCGATCCCGCTCGAACTCGAAGAGAGCGCGCGCATCGACGGCGCCACGACGTGGCAGACGTTCTGGCGGCTGATCTTCCCGCTGCTCGCGCCGATGAGCGCGACCGTCGGCATCTTCGCCTTCCTGTACGCGTGGAACGACTTCATGATGCCCTCGCTCATCATCAGCGATCCCGCGATGCAGACGCTGCCCGTGCGTCAGAACCTGTTCCAGACGCAGTTCAGCAACAACTACAACGTCGCCTTCGCGTCGTACCTCATGGCCATGGCTCCCGCGATCGTCGCCTACCTCTTCACCCAGCGATGGGTGATGGCCGGTGTCACGCAGGGCGCCGTCAAGGGCTGACCGACCCCTCCCCGAAAGGACCCTCCCGTGACCACCGCCGCACCCTCCGTGCACGCCCGCGCCCTCTCCGACGCTCCCGACTGGTGGCGCCAGGCCGTGGTGTACCAGGTGTATCCCCGCAGCTTCGCCGACAGCAACGCCGACGGCCTCGGCGACATCCCCGGCATCACCGCGCGCGTGCCGTACCTCGCCGAACTGGGGGTGGATGCCATCTGGCTGAGCCCCTTCTACCCCTCGGCGCTCGCCGACGGCGGGTACGACGTCGCCGACTACCGCGACGTCGACCCGCGCCTGGGGACCCTGGCCGACATGGACGAGCTCATCGCGCAGCTGCACGCCCATGGCATCCGGGTCGTCGTCGACATCGTGCCCAACCACACCTCGGACGACCACACGTGGTTCCAGGAGGCTCTCGCCGCCGGCCGCGGGTCGGCCGCGCGCGAGCGGTACATCTTCCGCGAGGGGACGGGCCCCGATGGGTCCGAGCCGCCGACGGACTGGCAGTCGGTGTTCGGCGGGTCCGCGTGGGAGCGCGTGGCGGACGGGCAGTGGTACTTCCACAACTTCGATGTGTCGCAGCCCGACCTGAACTGGGCGAACCCCGAGGTGCGGGCGGACTTCGTCCGCACCCTGCGGTTCTGGAGCGACCGCGGTGTCGACGGGTTCCGTATCGACGTCGCCCACATGCTCACCAAGGACCTCAGCGAGCCGCTGCCGTCGGCCGCCGAGCTCGCCGCGATGCCGCAGGACGGCACCCACCCCCTGCTCGACCGCGACGACGTGCACGAGGTCTACGCCGAGTGGCGCGCCGTGTTCAACGAGTACGACCCGCCCCGTACCGCCGTCGCCGAGGCGTGGGTGCACCCGTCGCGCGTGCCGCTGTACGCGAGCATCGAGAGCCTGGGGCAGTCGTTCAACTTCGACCTGCTCGAGGCCGACTTCGACGCGGGCCAGTTCCGCCGCATCGTCGCCGACAACCTCGCGCTCGCCGCCGAGTCGGGGTCGTCGACGACGTGGGTGCTGTCCAACCACGACGTCGTGCGCCACGCCACCCGCTACGGCCTGCCCGACGCCGAGCGGGCCGCGGACGGCCGCCCGACGCTCAAGCACGGCAACCGGTGGCTGCTCTCGGGCGGGGTCGAGCCGGCCCTCGACGCCGAGCGCGGCGTGCGCCGCGCCCGCGCCGCGGCGCTGTTCGTGTTGGGCCTTCCGGGGTCGGCGTACCTGTACCAGGGCGAGGAGCTGGGGCTGCACGAGGTCGCCGACATCCCCGACGCCCAGCGCCAGGACCCGACGTTCTTCCGCAGCCCCGGTGTCGACCAGGGGCGGGACGGATGCCGCGTGCCGCTGCCGTGGACGGCCGAGGGGCCGGCGTTCGGTTTCGGTGACGCGGGTGCGCACCTGCCGCAGCCGGAGTGGTTCGCCGCGTACGCCGTCGACCGCCAGGACGGCGACCCGGGCTCGACGCTGTCGCTCTACCGCCGCGCCCTCGACCTGCGGCACGAGCTGCAGACCGCCGAGGAGCTGGAGTGGCTCGACCTCGGCCGGGTTGACGTCGTGGCGTTCTCGCGGCCGAACGGCTGGACGGTCGTGACGAACTTCGGCACCGAGCCCGTGGAGCTCCCCGCGGCCGAGGTGCTGCTGTCGAGCGCGCCGGTCGAGTCGGGCACCCTGCCCGGCGAGGCAACGGCCTGGCTCCGGAGCGCCTAGCTATCTCTCGCGTGAGGGGTCAGAATGTGTCGCTTCGGGCGCTGCCGAAGCGACAATTCTTGACCCCTCACGCGCTGGGACGGCGCACCCACGTTGCGCCGCGGAGCTCGATCGCGCCGGCGGCGGCGAAGGCCTCGAGCCAGCCGCCCATGGGCCAGACGCCCCAGCGGCGGTGGAACGCGGCGCCGTTGCGGAGGATGTCGTCGAGGTGCTGCCATGGCGGTGAGGACACCGGATGCCACTGGTGGTAGGCATCCGCCCCGCCCGTCCACACCAGGGGGATGCCGGCGGCCCGCGCGGTCCAGGCGAGGTCGGTGTCTTCGGCTCCGTACCCCTCGTACGCGTCGTGGAATCCGCCGAGGCGCTCCCACGTCGCGGCGGTGACAGCGAAAGACAGCGACCAGAACAGGTCGTATTCGTCGGGAGTCGCCGCGCGGGTGGCCCCGGGCGGGAGGGCCGGGCGGGCCCGGTGCGGGCGCGTGACGAAGGGAAGGTCGGCGACCTCGGGGCGCTGCACGCTCGCGAGGTACGTCACCGGCCCGGCCAGCAGCGCGTCGGGGTGCGCGGTGGCGGCGTCGATGTACCGCGCGACGAGGTCGGCCCCCGGCAGGCAGTCCACGTCGAGGAAGACCAACAGCTCGGTGCCCGCGGCGATCGCGGCCGCGGCGGCGGTGTTGCGTCCCGCCCCCACCCGCAGCCCGTGCGGGCCGGGCGGTACGTGCCGCGTCTGCGTCCCGGCATCCGGGATGCCGGTGGGCGGCGCCGCGTCGAGCCACACCTCCACGCGCTCCACGTCGGGCGCCACCTCCGCCAGCACGGCGCGCTGACGCTCGAGGTGTTCGCGTCGGGCGTCCGAGGCGACGGTGAGGACAGCGATCCTCACGGCAGCATCGCCTCGACGGCTTCGGCCGCGCGTTCGGCGGCACCGGCCACCTGCCACCGCGACCAGTCCGGTTCGTCGCCCGCGGCCGCCTCGACGAGCGCCACGACACCGGCGGCATCGACGCCCTCGGGGGCGACGCGGGCGAGGTTCCACCGGTGCAGCGCGCACGCGGTGTGGCGCTGCTCGTCGAAGGGGCGGTCCTGGGCGACGACGACCGCGCGCGCCCCCGCTGCGGCGAGGTCGGCGACGCTGTTCTGCCCCGCGGCGCTGACCACGACGGTGTGCGAGGTCAGCAGCGGCCAGGGGTCGTCGACCCGCGAAGCGGCGTCGTGACCGATCGCGCGTGTGCGCCACCCCGCGGCGGCGAGCTGCTGCTCCGCCGCGCGGCGCACGTCGTCGTCGAGCGCACGACCGAGGAAGAGCACGGAACGCTCGGCGTCCGCGGCATCCGCGACCCGCCCGTCGTGTCGCGAGATTCCGCCGGTCCACACCACCCGGTCGGTCCGCGGCGAGAGGGCGCCGGCCGGAACGGCACCGTGCGCCCACGGGGCGAGGATGCGGTCCGCGAGGTCGTAGGCGAGGGAATGCGCCGGGTCGGTGCGCTCGCCGGGCTGCGTCACCGCGACCGTGCGCAGACCCAGGAGCCGCGTGAACGCCACCACTTCGGCGCTCACGTCGGTGACGAACACCCGCAGATCCTCGGCGTGCGCCGCGATGCGCGCGAGCCGGGCGCGATGCCCGGGATGGTCGTGCGGTGCCCAGTGCAGCGCGCCGCGCACGGTCGGGTCGGCGTCGCGGGGGTTGCACACGGTGCCGTCCGCGCGTTCGACGGTGTCGGCGTCGCCCGGCAGCACGATCCACTCGACACCGCCGTCCAGCCCGTCGGGCCGGGGGAGCGACGAGAACACCCGCACCCGCTCGCGCAGGTGCGGCTGCACGGCGCGGAACCGCGCGACGTGACCGTAGCCGTGGTGGTGCACGTACCAGCCGATCACCACGACACCGCCGGGACGGAGCGCGGGGCGACCTGCTGGGCGGTGTGGGTCAGCACGCGCTCGATCTCGCGGTAGCGGCGACTCAGCGCGTGCTCGCGCACCGCTGCGCGGCGCGTCCACACGCGGATCAGGGGTTCCCGCTCGCCCTGCCGGGCCAGGTCACGCGCAGCGTGCGCGAGGGCGGTGACATCGCCGGGCATGACTGCGGCCGTGCCGGGCATGCCGGCCAGCACCTCCGATACCCCGCCGATGTCGAAGGCGGCGACCGGCGTACCGGTGGCCAGGGCCTCGGCGATGACGAGTCCGAACGGTTCCTCCCACATCGGCGTCACGAGGGCGACCGCCGATTCGCCGACCAAGCGGCACAGGGCGTCCTGGTGCAGGGCCCCGACGTACCGCGCGTGCGGGCCCAACCGCGGGGCGACCTCTTGCTGGAAGTAGTCGACGTCGCCGATCCGCCCCGCCACGACGATCTCGGCACCCGCGGTCCGCGCCGCCTCGATCGCGAGGTGCGGTGCCTTCTCGGGGACGAGGCGTCCCGACCAGACCCATCGGCGTCCCCCGGGCCCGCGGACCCAGCGATCGGTGTCGACGCCGTTGGGGAAGACGAACGAATCCACGCCCTCCGCCGACCACGCGCGTGCGGTCGCCTGGCTCACCGCGACGAAACGGTGCGCGCTTCCGCGGGCGTAGGCGGCCGCTTCGAGCAGCGGTTCGAGCGGGGGCGTGTGCAGGGTCGTCACGACCGGGATGTCGGCATCCCGGCTCCACCGGATCGGGGCGGGATGCAGGCTGTGGTTGTCGATGACGTCGAAGCGGTGCCGCTCGGCACGCAGACGATCGAACGCGGCCTCGTGGGCGGCCTCCGTCGCCGCCGCGTACCCGGCCGGGTACTGGGTGTCCGAGGCGTCCTCGACCCGCGACCATTCGGGTGCGGGCAGGGCGAACTCCGGGGCGTCGCCGAGGAAGTCCGAGCCCTCCGCGGCGCACAGCGTGACCTCGTGCCCGCGGGCGCGCAGCCAGCTGACGCGGTCCCACACCGTCGCCTCCAGGCCGCCCGCGTGGGGTTGGCGCAGGGGATAGCGCGAGGGCGCCACCACGAGCACGCGCATCTGTCGCAGCCCCCGGATCACGCCGCGCTCTCCGTCCGCAACGACCGGCGGTACAGCGCGACGTGGGCCTGGCGCACCCGCTCGCGCTCCTCCCGACGCTCTGTCCGACGCCGGGCGACCTCGGCGGCGCGCGCCGCGGATCCCGGGACGGACCACGCCGGGGCCGTGGTATCCACGATCGCCCGCTCGAGCGACACCGGGTCGCCGAGACCGTACGTATGGAAGTCGCCGGGGTGCTGGGAGCCGACGTGGCCGACGCGGGTGCCGGCGACGGGGACGGCGAGGTCGTAGCAGAGCTCGGCCCACCCCGAGTGGGTGCCGTGCGTGTACGGCAGCAGGCACACGTCGAGGTCGGCGATCCAGGCGGCGAGGGCGTCGTCGTCGAGCCGCGCCGCCCGCTCGAGGCGCACGCCGTCCGCGGTGCGGGCGAGGGCGTCGATGGATGCGGCGGCGTCGGCGTCGCGCACGTTCTCGTTCATGCGCACCACGGCTTCGACAGCCGCTCCTTGCGCGCGGAGGTCGGCGACGGCGCGCACGAGGGTCGCCGTCGTCGCGACGCCGTCGATGTTGGGCCGGAGGTCGCGCAGGTGCACGCCGACGCGCGTCGCGGTCGAGGGGCGCCCGACGGGCAACGCGCCGTCCTCGACGAGAGTGGGGTGCGCGATGACGTCGCTCGCGCGTCCATAGTCGCGTTCCACCTCGGCCGCGGTCGAGGGAGTCAGGGTGATCAGCTCGTCCGCACCCGCGATGAGCACCGCGAGGGCCGCGCGATGCGCGTCCTGGGCGCTCAGCTGGGGGTTCTCGAGGTCGTGCACCGTGTAGACGAGCGGGAGCCCGAGGCGCTGCAGGGTGTCCACGGTCGCGGCGAGGTCGTCGGCGGAATACGACTCGCTGCCGAAGTGCAAGTGCACGAGGTCGATCTCGCCCGCGTGCGCCTCGAGCCAGGCCGGCAGCAGCACTTGCGGCGGCCACCACTGACCGGGGGCCGCACCGGGCACCGGGGGATCGGGGCGCAGGTCTACGGAGCGTTCGTCGGTCACGGCGCGCACGTACGGGTGGCTCGCGGGCACGGCGGCGACGCGGATACGGCGAGAGGGGACGGTGTTTATCGGGGGCCTCCTGGCGGGCGGGCGGTGGTGACGCGTATCGCATCGACACGGGCATCGCAAGGCAACCGGGCGGTTGGGGAGACGAGAGCACCGACGGCGTACCTTCACATCATGCGTGGCAGTGAGGACGGGTCGACAAGCCTTGCGGACGACGCCGCGGCGGTGATAGCGCGTCGACGGCACTACGCCGAGTTCTTCGGCGATGCCGTTCCGCCGTCCGGTTACGGCGTCGTCGTGGGCAACTGCCAGGCGGAGTCGATCCGGCTCGTCGTCTCGAGCGGCGACCACCCGGCCGTCCGAATCCCCGCCGTGCACGAGATGGATGCCGCCGACGCGGAGCGTCTGCACCGCTTGCTGGCCGGAGCGGCCTTTCTGGTCGTGCAGCCGATCCGGGACGACTATCGAGGGCTGCCCCTCGGCACCGCCCAGCTGCGGGAGGTCCTCCCCGACGGCGCGCGGACGGTCGTCGTGCCGTCGCTGCGCTACGGCGGTCTGCACCCCTTCCAAGCGGCGATCCGTGTTCCCGGCGTCGACGAGGATCCGCCCCTCGTCGCGTATCACGACGTCCGGCTGATCGCCGAGGCCGCGGGACTCCCCGTCGCGGCCGGCCTTCCCCCGGAGGTCGTGCGCGCCGTCGCCGCGGACTCCGTGTCCGAGCTGCGGCGCCGCGAGGGCCTCGGCGTCGATGTCGTGGCATCCGATCTCTACGCCCCGGTCGTCGCCGATCTGGCCCGCACGGTCAACCACCCGGGCAATGCCGTCTTCCTGCCGATGGGGGAGCGGATCGTGGCCGCGCTCGGTGCGCCGGGCACCGCGGTCGACCCGGGCCGTCCGATCCTCGCCGGCGTGCAGGCCCCGCTCGAACCGTGGGTCGTGGACGCGTGGGACCTGGATGCCGAGCCCCGACGCGACTGGATCGTCGGCGGTGACCGTCTCGAGGCCGAGGTCGTCGCCGAGGCGCATCGCGGGTGGTACGCCGCGCACCCCGGGTTCGTCGCGGCGGCGGTGGAGCGTCTCGCACCGCTCGTGCGGCGGTGGCGCGCCGCATGAGCGTGGTGCCTGTCCTGCTCACGCCCCCGGGCCCGCACGGTGTCGCCGCGTACGCCCGCGCGGTCGCGGCCGAGGTGCGTGCGCTGGACCCGTCGGCGCGGACGATCGTGCCCGACGCGCTGCCCGCGCTCACCGCCGGGACGCCGCTGCACGTCCACGTCACCGACAAGATGTGGGGCGCCTCGCCCGAGGAGGCGACCGAGCGGCTGACAGCCCTGGCCCGGCGGCATCCGCTCACGGTCACCTTGCACGACGTGCCGCAGGCCTCGGACGGGGAGCGCAACCGCCCGCGCCGCCGCGCGTTCTACGCCGCCGTCGCCCGGGCCGCGCACGCCGTCGCCGTGAACAGCGCCCACGAGCGAGCGCTGCTGGCCGAAGAGGACGTGTGGCACGGGCCGGTCGAGGTCGTGCCGCTCCCCGCGGAATCCCCCGCCGCGACCGACCGCCCCCGTCCCGACGGCGCCGTGGGGGTGCTCGGCTACTTCTACCCGGGCAAGGGCCACGACGAGGCGCTCGCCGCCACCGTGGCCGCGGGCGTCGGGCGCCTCACGGTGCTGGGGCGAGCGTCGGAGGGACACGCCGCCGACCTCGACGCGTTCGTGCGCCGCGCCGCCGACGTCGGGGTCGACGTCGAGGTCACCGGTTGGCTCGACGATGCCGAGATGGCAGAGCGCGCCCGCGCCGTCGCGGTGCCGGTGATCGCGCACCGGCACGTCTCGGCGTCGGGGTCGCTGACCTCGTGGATCGGCTGGGGCCGCCGGCCGCTGGCCGTGCGCAACCGCTACGTCGACGAGATGGACGCCCTGCGACCGGGAACCCTGCGCCCCGTCGAGCCCGACGAGCTCGCCGCCGCCGTGGGCGAATCCCTCGGGGATCCGGTTGCCACGTGGCACGGCATCCATCCCGTCCCCGTCGGCCCCGCCGACGTCGCCCGCGCGTACCTGGGCTGGTGGGCGGCGCTGCCCGCCCCCGACGCCCCGTGGGTCGTGGGCAACCGGTGGGACCTCGTCGCGGAACGGGAACCGGAGCCGCCGCGCGTGAGCGTCGTCGTCACGCACTACGACCAGCCCGAGGAGCTCGCCCGCACTCTCGCGGCGCTGCGCGCGCAGGACCACCCCGCCGATCGGCTCGAGATCGTGGTCGCCGACGACGGTTCGCCCGAGGCGCCGGTCGTCCCCGAGGGGGTGCGGCTCGTCCGCCAGGCCGACCGCGGTTTCCGCGCCGCCGCCGCGCGCAACCTCGGCGTCGCCGCGAGCACCGGCGACGTCCTGTGCTTCCTGGATGCCGACACGACCCCCGAACCGGGATACGTGCGGGCCCTCGCGCGCTTGCCGGCGCTGCTGCCCGAGGCCGTGACCGTGGGGCGGCGACGGCACGCCGACCTCGCCGGTCTCGGCCCGGAGGTGCCCGTCGCCGACGCGGGACCGCCGCGCGAGCTGCCCGAACCGGCGTGGCTGCGCGAGGAGTACGCGCGCACCGGCGACCTCTTGCGCGCCGACGACCGCTCGTACCGTTTCGTGATCGGGGCGGTCTCGGCGTGCTCCCGCCGCCTCTTCGACGAGGTCGGCGGCTTCGACGAGTCGTATACGGAGTACGGCGGCGAGGACTGGGAGTGGGTGCATCGGGCGTGGCAGGCCGGGGCCGTGCTCGCCCACGTTCCCGCGGCGGTGGCGTGGCACGACGGCCCCGACTGGTCGGGTCGCGACGTCGACCGGGTCCGCGAGGGCAACCGCCAGACGCTGCGTCTCTCGGTCGACATCCCCGTGGCGGGCTCGGCCGGGCGGGGGCTGCTCCCCGCCGCGCCCGATCTCGTCGTGCACCTCGCCGGGGAGCACCCCGAGGCGGCGATCTTCCTCACGGTCGACTCCGTGCTCGCGGCTTTCCCCCGTGCCGTCGTCGTGCTCGACGCCCCGCCGTCGACCCCCGCCCTCGCCGCCGATCCCCGCGTGCGCTCCGGCGCGATCCCCGACGCGCGCGTCGTGTGGCGCCTCGACCGTCCGGTGCTCGTGGAGGACGCCGCCGGGCTGAGCGAGCGCCTCGCCGCGCTCGGTCAGGGCGAGGAGGGCCGGCTCGACGTGCACGCCGCGGACGGCGCACGGATCGGTGCCGCGGTCGCGCGTCGCGCCCGTCGCCGCGCGGAGCGCTGGGGTGCCGCCGTCGGTTTCACGACCGGCGAGATCGTGGCATCCGGGGTCCACGTCCTCCGCGACGAGCCGCACCTGGAGTCCTGGGTGGGCGGCTGGGGCGGCGTCGACCGCTGGACATGAACGGTCATGGTGTAGATGTGGAAGCGGCCGGCATCGTCGCCGCGTCGCCCCACCCGATCGGAGCCCCCCGGTGAAGCCCGTCCTGTTGCCGCCCCGTCCCGTGCAGCACTTCTATCGCGGAGGCGACCGCATCGCCGCGCTCCGCGGAATCGAGCCCGAGACCGACCGCCAGCCCGAGGAGTGGCTCGCCTCGACCGTGTCGCGCTTCGGCTCGGACGACGTCGGTCTCGCCGTCACCGACGACGGGGCGTACCTCCGCGACCTCGTGGGCGCGGACCGCGCCGCGTGGGTGGGGGCGCGCGGGGGACGGGATGCCGCGGACCTCGGCATCCTGGTCAAACTCCTCGACGCGCGCCAGCGTCTCCCCGTGCACGTGCACCCTGACCGCGGCTTCGCCGCCAGCCACCTCGACTGCCCATACGGCAAGACCGAGGCCTGGTACGTGCTCGAGACCGAGGACGACTGCGCGGTGCACCTCGGGTGGAACCGGCCCGTCGACCGGGACGAGCTCGACCGCCGCCGCGAGGCGCAGGACGGCGAGTGGATGCTGGCCCACATGAACCGCGTCGTGGTGCGCCCGGGGATGGGAGTGCTCGTGCCCGCCGGCACCGTGCATGCGATCGACGGCGGGATCTTCCTGGCCGAGGTGCAGGAACCCACCGACTTCTCGATTCTGCTGGAGTGGTCGGTGACGACCTCGACCCGCGAGGAGTCGCACCTCGACCTGGGTTTCGACGCCGTCATGCCCGCGGTCTCCACGGACGCGCTGGATGCCGCCGCGCTCGACGCCCTGATCAGCACGGCGGGCACCGCGCCGGCGGAGGCGGGCTTCCGCTCGCTGCTGCCGTCCGCGGCTGACCCCTACTTCCGGTTGTTCGACGCCGCCGGAGAGACCGCCTCGCGCGAGGCGGGCTTCGCGGTCGTGCTCGTCTCCGACGGTGCCGGGGCGCTCGTGTCCGAGGCGGGGAGCGTCGACGTCGCGCGCGGTCAGGTGTACGCCGTGCCGCACGCCTTCGGCGCCTGGCGTCTCGCGGGGGCCGCCGAGGTACTCGTCGCCGCGCCCGGCGCCGGCTGGCCGATGACTCTGCGCGGCGGCGACGTGCGGTGACCGCGGCGTCGCGGCGCGCTCGACACGGTGCGGCGCGGCGCGGTGGTGGTGTGTGCGGGCGGCGGTGGGTGCGCGTCGCCGCCGGGTGCGGTGCGGCTGACCGCGGTGGGTGGCCGTCGCCCGCCGGGTGCGCTGGCGGAGTGCGGGGCCGCGGTGGGCGCGCGTCGTGCCCCGCATGCGGCCGCGGCGTGCGCGGGCGCCGCCGTCCGTCGTCCCCCGCAGCGCGCCCTGCGAGAATCGGGGGATGACCGCCACGCTCGTCGCCCAGGCCCTCACCGGAGGCTACGGACACCGCACCCTGTTCGAGGGCGTCGACCTCACCGTGGCGCCGGGCGACGTGATCGGCGTCGTGGGCGCCAACGGCGCCGGCAAGTCGACGCTGCTGCGGCTGCTCGCCGGCGTCGACGAACCGCTCGGCGGCTCGATCGCGCTGGCCCCGGCCGACGCCTTCGTCGGCTGGCTGCCGCAGGAGCACGAGCGCGTGCCCGGCGAGACCGTGGCGCAGTACCTTGCGCGGCGCACCGGCTGCGCCGAGGCGACGCGCGAGATGGATGCCACGGCCGCGGCCCTCGGCGACCCCGACGCCGTGGGGGCCGACGACGCGTACGCCACGGCCCTGGACCGCTGGCTCGCGAGTGGCGCGGCCGACCTCGACGAGCGGATGCCGGTGGTGCTCGCCGACCTCGGACTCGACGTCGGCCCCGACGCGCTCATGACCGGGCTCTCGGGCGGGCAGGCTGCGCGGGTGGGGCTCGCGGCGCTGCTGCTCTCGCGCTTCGACATCGCGCTGCTCGACGAACCGACCAACGACCTCGACCTCGACGGCCTCGAGCGATTGGAGTCGTTCGTGAAGGGTCTCCGCGGCGGGGTCGTGCTGGTCAGCCACGACCGCGAGTTCCTCGCCCGGTCGGTCACGCGCGTACTCGAACTGGACCTCGCCCAGAACTCGCATCGCGTGTTCGGCGGCGGCTACGACGCCTACCTTGAGGAGCGCGCGACCCTCCGGCGGCAGGCGCGCGAGAAGTACGAGGAGTTCGCCGACACCAAGGCCGACCTCGTCGCGCGCGCCCGCACGCAGCGCGAGTGGTCGAGCCAGGGCGTGCGCAACGCGATGAAGAAGTCGCCCGACAACGACAAGATCCGCCGCAAGGCCTCGATGGAGTCCAGCGAGAAGCAGGCCCAGAAGGTGCGGCAGATGGAGAGCCGCATCGCGCGGCTCGACGAGGTCGAGGAGCCCCGCAAGGAGTGGAAGCTCGAGTTCACGATCGGGGCAGCGCCGCGGTCGAGTTCCGTGGTCTCCACGCTTTCGGGTGCCGTGTTCCGGCAGGGGGCGTTCGCGCTCGGTCCCGTCTCGCTGCAGGTGAACGCGGGCGAGCGCATCGGCATCACCGGCCCCAACGGTGCCGGGAAGACGACGTTGCTGCGTGGCATCCTGGGCCGTCAGACCCCGGACGAAGGAACCGCGAGTCTCGGGTCGAGCGTTGCGATCGGCGAGATCGACCAGGCCCGCTCGCTGCTGGTGGGGGAGCGTCCGCTCGCCGAGACCTTCGAGGGACTCGTGCCCGAGATGACCGCGGCCGACGTGCGCACGCTGCTGGCGAAGTTCGGGCTCAAGGCCGACCACGTCACCCGCCCGGTCGACGGTCTTTCACCCGGCGAGCGCACGCGGGCGGGGCTGGCGCTCCTCCAGGCGCGCGGGGTGAACGTCCTGGTGCTCGACGAGCCGACGAACCACCTCGACCTGCCCGCGATCGAGCAGCTCGAGCAGGCGCGGGAGTGCTACACCGGCACGCTGCTGCTCGTCACGCACGACCGCCGCATGCTCGACGCCGTACAGACTGACCGCCACTGGCGAGTGGAGTCCGGCCGCGTGTCGGAGCGGTGACGCTCAGCCCCGCATCGATAAACGGCGTGTCGAGTGAGACACGGCGTCTCTGCGCGTGTCTCACTCGGGAGAGCGTTTATCGCGGGGGTTCGGGGGCGTCAGCGACCCTGGCGCTTCTTGTACGGCTTGGGCTGGCCCTTCACGATCGGGGCGCGGCCCGTGCCCTTGGAGGCCTTGGCCTTGCCGCCCCGCGCCTTCGGAGCAGCGACCGCCTGCGGGGGAGCGTCGGCGATCCGGGCGCGGGCCTCGTCGAGGAGCAGGACACCCGCGGGCGTGAGGTTCGTCGGCGGCGTGCGCGACACCAGCGGCTGCCCGACCTCCTCTTCGAGTTTGTCGATCGTGGTGTACAGCGACGCGAGGGGGATGCCGAGCCGCTCGGCCGCGCGCGGGAAGTGCTGCTCCTCGGCGAGGGCGGCGAACCGGACGAGGTGCGCAAGCTTCATGGCATCCATTCTCCCGTGCCGCGGCGGCGCCCACATCACGTGATGTGGACGAGGCCGCTCGACGTGGTGCGTCGCACGGTGCGTTTTCGCCCAGATCACGCGATGTGGACGAGGTCGCTCGATGTGGTGCGTCGCACGGTGCGTTCTCGCCCAGATCACGTGATCTGGTGCGCCCCCGCCCTAAGCAACGGATGCCAGGAAGCGGTCCGCCGTCCGCAGCGACAGGGCCATGATCGTCAGGGCGGGGTTCGCGGCCAGCGCCGAGGGGAAGACGCTGTTGTCGCAGATCCAGAGGTTCGGGATCTCATGCGAGCGGCCGTCGGCGTCGACCACGCCGTCGTCCGGGTCTGTCGACATGCGGCACGTGCCGATCGTGTGCGCGGTGCGAGCGAGGGTGATCGTGTCGCGCGCCCCCGCGGCCTCCATCACCCGCCGCAGGAACGCGGTGGCATGCCGGTCGAGAGCCTTCTCATTGGGTCCCGCTGTGAACGTCACCCGGGCGCGGGGGATGCCGAATTCGTCGGCCTCGTCCGAGAGTTCGAGGCGGTTTGCCTCCGACGGCAGGCAGTCGCCGTTGATGCCGATGCCCGCCATGTACTGCGCCTGATCGAGGCGTTGCATGAGCTCCGGCCCCCACAACCCGCCGCCGCGCGCGAGCGTCGTGGCGAAGGTGAGGGGCATCACCCCGAGGCTCTGCACGAGATAGCCTCCGGCGAAATCGGCGTCGGCGGGGCGCAGCATGTCCTCGGTGATGACCGACGAGGGGTAGCCGCGGTGCCCCCGCACGGGCTCGTCGAACCGGCCCCACACCTGCGTCGCACCGTGCGCGAGGAAGTTGCGGCCCACCTGACCGCTGCCGTTCGCGACGCCGGTGTGCAGCAGCAGCCGTGGCGTCTCGACGCCGCCTCCCGCGAGCACGAGCGCACGGCACCGCTGGCGCACGTCGACGCCGTCCTGCCGGTAGACGACTGCCGCGACGTGACCGCGCGCGTCGAGCTCGATCCCGTGGACCATCGCACCGGTGCGGATCTCGGCCCCGTCGGCTACCGCGGCCGGCAGGTAGGTGTTGGCGGTGGTGGCCTTGGCATCGGTTCGGCATCCCTGGTGGCAGGAACCGCAGTTGACGCACGTGCCGCGCTCGCCGTAGTGGTCCTGCACCCGGGCGCGGGTGAGCACGGCGGCGGGCGCGTCCGCCCAGCGGATGCCGAGCGCCTCGCACCCGCGTGCGACGAGGTTCGCGGGCGCGTTGCGGGCGGCGGGACCGTAGGCGTACGACCGGTCGGGGTCCCACGGGTAGGGCGTCTGCCCCGAGACGCCGATGTCGCCCTCGACGCGGGCGACGTACGACAGCAGCTCGTCGGGGTCGATCGGCCAGTCGCGGCCCTCGCCGGTCTCGGTGCGCAGCCGGAGGTCACGCGCGTCGGGACGCGGCGCGAACGCGCCCCAGTGCAGCGTGGAGCCGCCGACACCGCGACCGCTGTTGTTGGGGCCGAACGCTGTGGGATCGCCTCCGCCGCTGAGGCGGTCGGACATCCAGTTGATCTCCACCGCCTCGGTCTCGTCGGGGGTGAGGTCGTCGAGGTCGAAGTTCCGGCCCGCCTCCAGCGCCACGACCGACAGCCCACGCCGGGCGAACTCGGCCGTCAGCGGGGCGCCGCCCGCGCCCGTCCCGATCACGACGACGTCGACGATGTCGTCCGTGCCGTGCGTGCGCATCCCGTCGAGGTTCATGCGGCGTCTCCCGTCGCGGTCGTGCCGCCGACTCCGGCGGGCTCCCAGTCCTCGCGTCGCCCGAGATCGAGGTGCACATAGCCGCGGATCGGGTCCCGGCCGCCGGTGGCGAAGCCGTCGAAGCCGGTACGGGCCATGCTCGCCGGGTGCGAGAGCCACTGCCGCACGAGGTCGACGCGCGCGTCCTCCAGCCACGCCGTCAGGAGAGCGGCATCCAGGGGTCCGTCCGTGGACCCGGTGCCCTCGATCGCCGCACGCAGCACGGCCTCGCGCTCGACCGGGTCGGTCGGCCACCCCGGGGCGAGGGTGTCGAGCCCGCGGCGATACGCCTCGGCATCGGACGGGAGACCGTCGCGGCGCCATCCGTCGCCCTCGCCGCGAGCCAACTGCGCGTCGACGCGCGCGGCGAGGTCGATCGCGGGGCCGTCCTGGGGCACGACGAGATCGGCGATCTCGCGCAGCAGCGTGAGCTGCGCCATGTCGAGCACGCGCGGCGCGTAGCCGCGGTCGTCGGGCACCGCCCGGCGGTTCAGGATGCCGCGTACCCGCGCATCCACCCGGTCGCCGGCGATGAGCCGCACCCACTCCTCGGGCACCTCGGGTCCGGCGAGCACTTCGTCCGCGACGAACGCGGCGATGGCCGCAGCCGCCTCGGGCGCGCGCTCGAGCGGGATCAGGTGCCCGGTGTCGGCGAGGCTGTGGAACCGTGCCCGGGGCAGGACGTCGGAGAGCAGCCCCGGCTGCGCCGCGGCCCCGAGGTCGGCGTCGTCGGCGCCGGCGAGCACGAGGGCGGGGAGGTCGAGGCGGCCGACCTCGGCGCGCACGTCGACACGGCTCCCGGTCTCGAGCCATGCCCGCCACGCGTCGGGAGACGTTCGAGCGAGGTCGTCGACGGCGAGACGGTGGGCCTCGGCATCCAGCGACTTCGCGGTGTTCTGGTCGAGGAAGGTCTCGGCATCCGTCTTTGAGATCGGCCCGTCGGCCACCCACGACAGCATCCGGGCGCGCCGGTCCTCGTCCATCGGCTCGGGGCGCGGCGGCGAGGGCGCCATCAGCACCAGCCCGGCGAGCCCCGCAAGGGGCGCGTCTCCGCTCAGGACGCGGGAGGCCACGATCCCGGCGATCTTGCCGCCCATGCTGTGCCCGCCGAGCATCCACCGGCCGCGGGCCCGCTCGTGCAGGATGCCGATGACGTGTGCGACCGTCGCCTCGATCGAGGTGTCCGAGGCAGCGGTCTCCGAACCGAAGCCCGGCAGGTCGATGCCCTGTACGTCCACCCGTCCCGCGAGCGCGTCGCCGAGCCGTTGGAACGATCCGCCGCTCGCCCCCAGGGCGTGCAGCAGGTAGAGGGTCGGAACGTCGTTCGGGCTCGGCATGTCTTCACGCTTTCGCACGTCGGGGCCTGCGACGGGCCGCTTGCGCACCGAGCCTTTTTGCGCAAGCACGCG
>NZ_JBYQLI010000014.1:0-32849 GCF_058214835.1 Microbacterium sp. SCPM-O-B-15248 (M128) | reverse complement strand
CGACCCACGCATCTGCGGCCGCGCCCCACCGAGTCGAGCACAGGCGAACGGAGGACTTCCGGGCAGCGGAGGACCGACACCGCAGCATCCATCCTCCGCCCGCCGAATCTCCTCCCCCCGTGGGCACCATCCGCGCCCCAGCCGCGCGTACACCGCGTCGTGCGCCGCAGCCGCACCGGCCGAGCGTCCGCCCACACCGGCCGAGCGGAGGAGATTCCGGCTCGGGAGGACCGACACCGCGGCATCCCCCCTCCCTCCGCGGAATCTCCTCCCGCCCCGGACGCTTCGACAACACCCACCCGACGCCACCCGCGCATCGCAGGACGCGCAGCACCCGAGCGCCGCCGCAGCCACGTCCACCCCCGGGGCGAACCGGCCTCGGGCAGGATGAGGGCATGAGCACTCCGGCATCCGAGGTCTATCGCGTCGCGGGCGAGGATCGCGCCCGCAACGGACTGCGGTGGGCGGCGACCATCGCGATGGGACTCCTCGACGCGGGCCGAGTCGCTCCGTCCGTCAACGAAGTGGTGATCCGCCGGGCGGACGGATCTGTCGTGAAGCGCCTCCGCGCCGGCAGCGTCGAGGACTTCGAGCAGCAACTATCCGAGATCACCGACGACCTGCACTACCTGGATGCCGTGCCCTTCGCCGAGAAGTGGATCGCCGCGAGCGAGTGACCCGCGGGACAATGAGGGCATGAGCCTGCGCATCACCGACGACCCCGCTGCCGACGACCTGCTCTCGACGAACCCCCTCGCGCTGCTGATCGGCATGCTGCTCGACCAGCAGGTCGCGATGGAGACCGCGTTCGCAGGTCCGCTCAAGATCGAGCAGCGCGTCGGCTCGATGGATGCCAGAACCCTCGCCCACGAAGACCCCGAGGCCTTCGCGGCGGCATTCTCGGAATCGCCCGCCGTGCACCGCTTCCCCGGCTCCATGGCGAAGCGGGTGCAGGCACTGTGCACGGCCATCGAGGAGGACTGGGGTGGGGATGCCGCGGCCCTGTGGACCCGCGACGATCCCGACGGTGCGACCGTGTTCAAGCGGCTGAAAGCACTCCCGGGCTTCGGAGAGCAGAAGGCCAAGATCTTCCTCGCGCTGCTCGGCAAGCAGTACGGCTACGACGGTGCCGGGTGGCGCGAAGCAGCCGGGCCCTACGGAGATGAGGGTTCGTTCCGATCGGTCGCCGACATCACCAGTCCGGAGTCGCTGACCAAGGTGCGCGAGTACAAGCGGGCCGCGAAAGCAGCGGCGAAAGCGGGCGATTGACCCCTCCTACACCACGGGGGAGAAAAAGGAGAGTTCTCTCATCTTTCTTCCCGGGCCGCTCCGGCGTGGTTAGGGTTTCAGGGTTCGTTGCACGTGATTCGCGATCGAAGGGTGGGCTCTCGTGAAGTTCGCAATGGGTTCCGACACTCTGGGTGTGCTGGGTAAGGCCACCTCGGGTTCCAGTGATGAATTGTCGCTGCTGGTGCGCCAGCTGCTCGAGGCGGCCGAGCCGCTCGAGGGACAGTTCCAGGGCGCGGGCCGCGCGGCCTTCGACCGTTTCAAGTCGCGCACGGATGCCATCTCGGCCGAGCTCAAGCTCGCGCTCGACGGCGTCCTGGGCGGCATCTCCGGCATGGACCGCTCCTTCCAGGAGGGTGAGTCGTCCATGGTCGACCAGACCACGAGCCTCGAAGCCGGGTCGTCGTTCGACGCCGCGCGCTTCGGCGGACGCTGAGAATCGGAAGGGACTGACTCATGGTGAACCAGGGAGACCGTCGCGACTACTCGATCGCGGCGTCGCAGAACGCTCAGGACAACTTCAACCGCGTCGCCGCGCAGCTCGAGTCGCTCATCGACCAGCGCGACCGCGACGTGCAGGCCGCGATGGCCGACTACTCCGCCGACGGTGTGTCCGAGGACTACCGCGGCAAGGAGACCCGCTGGAAGAACGCCGCCGCCGAGGTGCGCGGCATCATCCACACGCTCCGTTCGTCGCTCGAACGCAACGACGAGTCCGCCCAGACCGCGCTGAGCAAGGCTCGCGCGGCGGTGGAGTCGATCGGCTGACGATGTCTGCGTGATGCCGGGCGTGCACAGCGCCCGGCATCGGCGGTGCCTCGCGCGTGGGGCCGGCCGCGCGAGATCGTCGATGAAGTGAAGGGGTTCTGACGATGACGAGTTGGCGTATCGAGCCGTCCGGAGTCGTGGCCGTGCTGACGGATGTGAACGTCGACGCCGAGGCTTTGGGCACGGCGCTCAATTCGCTGAGTCCTGCCCTCGAAGGAGCGGTCACCGCGACCCAGTCCGGTGCCATCTCCGAGGCGGTGCAGGCCTACTTCCAGCAGGAAGAGGCGCCGCGCATCCAGGGCATGAGCGCCCGGATCGGCGCCGCCGCGCAGGGCGTGGTCTCCGCCACCGAAGCGTACGTCGCCGGCGACATGGAGATGGCCGCGAACGCGCAGACCGCGGCCGTCGCCACCGTTTACCCGCCCACTCTTCCTCACGGGGTGATGTGATGCCGAGTCCCATCGATTACGAGAAGATCCCCGGCGCCGACATCAACCCGGATGCCATCGACGAGAACGCCCGCACCGTCGGAACGATCTCGGGCCAAGTGGCCGACCACGGCTCGAACGTGCAGTTCAAGTGGCAGGGCATGGCCGGCGTCTACGAGGCACCGGAGTCGCCCACCCTCCTGGGGCTGATGGCGCCGGTGAGTTCGCAGGCGACCCAGGTCAGCGACAACCTGGCCGAGGTGTCGGCTGCTCTCATCGCCTTCGCCTCCGACGTGCGGCCGATCAAGGCCGAGCTCGACGCGCTGCGCGCCGAAGCCAAGACGTTCGTGGACTCGATCCAGGGCGGCGTACAGGTGCGAGAGATCAATCCGGCGTGGACGGCGGCGCAGTCGCCGTACGGCGGGGCGACCGCGACGCCGACCTATCAAGGTTCGTGGAGCTCGTCGACAACGACGTCGTCGAGCGCTGCGGCGCCGGACAAGTACCGCACCGTGACCAAGGAATGGCACGAGTCGCAGGAGCACGTCGACCGGAACAACGAGTTGATCGCCGCCGTCAACGCACAGCAGGTCAAGCTGTGGGAGGCCGAGCGGGCCTGCGCGAACCGCATCCGGGCCCTGTACGGGGCGGCCCCGCTGCACGCGGCGCAGTCCGAGGACGACGCTCTCGGCTACGGCATCTCCGAGATCCCCGAGGGAACCGAGATGCCGTGGGGCGCCGACGTCGAGCGCACCGAGGGCTGCGGCGAGGCGACGGTCAACTTCGTCTTCAAGGACTTCCTGTGGGAGGGCATCGCGGTCGGCGGCGTGTGGGGCACGATCACCGGCCTCGGCACCCTGGTGCTCGGATACAACCCCGAGACGGGTGAGTTCTTCTCAGGTGACGCGTACGGCGCAGCCTGGGGCAACCTCGGCATGCTGGGGTTCGCGGCTCTCGCCAACACGGGCGTGCTCGCGCCGATCTTCCAGTCGGACTCGCTCATGCAGTCCATGGGCATGGACGGCTTCCTGCCGCAGGAGGTGCGCGACTTCAAGGCCCAGGCCGATGAGGCCGCGATCAACACCGGCAAGGCCCTCATCGCGTGGGACAAGTGGCAGGACGACCCGGGCACGGCGCTCGGCGAGTCGGTCTTCAACGTGGGCACCGCGCTGATCCCCGTGGGCGGCGCGGCCGTCGCCGGCGTGAAGACCGCCTCGACCGCGGCATCCGTCGTGTCGAAGATGGCCAAGGTCGTCGACTTCGTCGACCCCGCGGCGCTCGCGATGAACGGCGCGATGCGCCTGGGCGGCGCCGGCCTGCACAGCCTCGACGGTCTCATCGGACGTCTGGGATCGGATGCCGCCGACGGCTTCCACCTCAATGCCCCCGACATGCCCTTCGTCGCCGACGACGCGGCCTCCGCGCTTCGCGCGCTCGACGACGCCGGGGTCGACCTCAACAGCATCACGGCGCGCATCGAAGACGGCGTGCCGGTGTACGAGTTCCCGCCGACGGATGCCATCCCTTCGGGTCGCATCGAGATGCCCGCGGGCTCGTTCGACGGCGTCCGCGGCGGCGACGTTCCGGTGCGTACCGATGGCGGCGCGGATGTCGGTGTCGCGGCGCCCGTGCGCGAGCCCGAGTTGGTCTCAGCCGGCGGCGTCCGTGGCGAGGCTGGCCCCGGTCCGGTGAACTCGATCGTCGAGGATGCGCCCGTCCGCACGGACACCGGCGGCTCCGGCGAGTCGACCGTCGTGCGCGAGCCCTCAACCGACACTGGCGGCGGCAACAGCCACGCGGGCGGCGAGAGCGGCGGCCACGACACCGGGAACGGTGGCGGGCGCGGCGGCGACGCGGGCGGTCATGGCCGTAGCGACGACCCGGCGAATGGTGGGCACGGCGAGGATTCCGCGAAGGGCGGACACGCCGAGGACGGCGCGGGCCGTGCTGATGACGCCGCTGATGGTGGCCGAGGTGAGGGCGGGGCCGGCAGCGGCGACGACGGTGCGGCGCACGCCGGTGGAGACGACGGCGCGGGCAGCCACGGTGGCGACGGAACGGGCGGTTCGGAGGGCGCCGGGGCGCTCCCGCCGGAAGATCCTGGTGCTGCCGCATGGCGCAGCCAGGAGCAGAGCGACCTGTACCTGTCGGCTCCCGAGAAGAAGGTCGTTGACGACTATCTCGCCGGTTCTCGCGCGGCTGAGCCCCGGATCACGGATGATATGACCCGGATCGTCGGCGGGCAGCCCGGTGCGCGACTCGAGGGCCTCGACTACCGCCTCAAGGGCGATGAGTCGATGTACCGCAAGGTGGCTACGGCGCTCGACGAATCTGGGCTTCCGGGCACCCGCGCCTCGGCCGAGACCACCATGGCAGGCATGAAGGACTCCGTCCGCTACACGGTGATCCTCGACCCGAGCGATTACACGAGCGGCACCCGCTCCGTCATCGACGGCCTCGTCTCCGACGGCTACCAGCCGTTCGGCAACCTGAAGAACACGTGGGGCGGTTCCGGGTACCAGGGGATCAACAGCAACTGGTTCGACCCGGCATCGGGGCGCGTGATCGAGGTGCAGTTCCACACCGACGCGAGCTTCGCGGCCAAGATGGAGACGCACGAGCTGTACGAGATGGAGCGGCTCCCGGGGCAGAGCCCGGAAGACCTCGCTCAGTTGCGAGCGCAGCAGCAGGACATCTTCTCGCAGATCCCGCTGCCGCACGACGCGCCGCACATCTCATGGCCCGACGACGTGGGCGTGGTCCACCGTGCCCCCGGGGCATCGGAGCACGTCGTCAGTGCGACGGACGTCGGTACTCCCGTCTCGCCCGCACAGATCGACCAGTTGCGGCGGGACGGATGGATGGTGGCGTTCTTCGACGACAGCGCCGCTACGAACTACTATTCCGGACCGACCAGCACGCTGGGCCGGTCAGGCCGGCCGTTCTTCGTCATGCCTGCTGACGACGCGGGCATCGTGAAGAACGCCCATGACGCAGCGCGGTACACCGGCATGTCGCCCGCGACCCAGCAGGCCTACACGACCGGGGGCGAGATCCAGGGGATCGCGTTCCCGTCCGACGGCATCCCCGTCCGTCAGCCGACGGCAGCCGATGCCATGGGATGGCCTCACTACCTCGAGGGTGGGCACACGGCGGTCCTCGGTGAGGGACCCAACGCCGGTTACCTCATGAACCCCACCCGCGAGTACGTCATCCCCGGCGGCACGGGAGTGATGAACGGTGCCTTCCGGTTCCACCTGGTGGACGGCGAGTGGTTCGTCCAGCGCGTGTGGTGATGCGGCGGCGCCCGTTGCCTTGCACAGAAGCCACCGAAGTTAGATTTGTGCGGAGCGCGGTGCTGCCGCGCACTGAAGGAGCCCGATCATGACAGAGCCTCGCCCCGAGAACGACCTCGAAGTCACCATGAGGTTGGTGCGGTCCGGGGAGCTGTCGTCGGAGCGCCTGGCACCGGCTCTTCTGGAAGCCGAGTTGGTCGTTCTGGTCGACGGAACGCCCGACCCGACGTCGATCGAGCCCCTCGTCGTTCACCATGACGACGCGAACTTCCTCGCGGTCTTCACCGCGACGGATCAGGTGCCGGCGGAATTCGGTGAGGGCCGCAGCGCGCTGCTCCTGCCGGGCCGCCTCCTCATCAGCGGCGCTGCCCGCGAGGTCGGCCTCGTCGTGAACCCGGGGTCGGCGGGCGCAATGGAGATCCCGCCGTCGGCTCTGGCTGCCCTCCGCCAGGTGTCCGCGGCACCGTCCACGCGCTACTTCATCCGGGAGCAGATGGTGGAAGGGCAGGTCGTCCCGGTGTCGGTCTTCCGTCGCCGCTCCACCCCCGATGGGCCGGTTGACGAGCGTCTCCTCGATGTCGACTCGTGGACCGACGACCGACACGGAACGGTCGACAAGGCCATCCGCTTCCCTCTGGATGCCGACATCGAGGAGATCTCCCCCGAGGCCGCGCAGGACGTCTTCGACATGGTCGCCCGACGCACCTACGTCCCGCTTCAGCGCCGTTGACCGCCCCGCCCGCACCGTCACGAAACGAGGCGGAGATGATCGACGCGGAGGCCGCGCGCGAGATCGTGCGCGTAGCCCTCCGGGGCGCCGAAGACCGCGGCAGCGTACGCTGCGTCCGGGTGGGAGAGACGATCCCGCCGGCCTGCTCCGCGGGGTCCACGACGCGATCGGCGCCTCCGATCGTCTCGAAGTCACCGACCTCTCCGCGAGCGATGACGGCGGAGCAGCTCTCTACAAGCGACGCTTGCGGGATGCCCGCCCCGATCTTTCGCCGGATGCCGTGGATGCCCTGGCATCCCGGTGGTTCTTCAATCTGAGGTGGCTGGGCATCGAAGCCGGCAGTGACGTCCCCCGCTACTTCGTCCGCTACGGCGGGGAGGGCGCGATGCCGATCCCGATCTCGCTCTTTCGACGCCGCACGGTCGACGGCCGGCCGGTCGATGAGGTCCTCAAGGACGTCGAAGACTGGCACCCGGACGACCTCGGACAGGTCGAGTACGCGGTGATCTTCACGCTCGACTCCGACCTCGAGGAGGTGACGGCGGACGAAGCCGCTCAGTTCCAGGAGATGGTGAGAACCCGGAACTACGTGCCGTTCAGGGATACACGAGCGCGACCCGCGATGAGTCATCCGATGGATGCCGAGACGATCCGCGCCACGGGGATCTGGGTCCGGACGAGCGACGGGTGGTTCGCCTCGACAGCGACAGTGGCGCCCGGGGAACGGCCCGCCGAGTTCTTCCTTTACGACCGCGAGGGGCTCAGCTATCGGACCGTGCCGGCCGCAGAGGTTCTGCAGGTGGAGCACGTCGACGCCGAGGGACTCTACGAGGGGCATTGGATTCCGCTCGTGTCGACCTGGAAGCAGGATGGTACCCGCGTACACGCCCCTGTGCCCCGATCGGGCGCGGACTGCCGAGCCATCCTGTACGTCTACACCAGCCCGGACTGGCATGCTCTCGTCGCCCTTCCGCGAGCGGAGGTGCACGACCAGCGTGGCGGCAATGGCGGTGTCTCGTTCCTCGTACCGCTCTCCGAACTCAGCGACGTCCGGGAGAAGGTGATGCCCGGGTGATCGACCGTGACGGAGAGCAGCGGCGCGCGGAGACGCTCGCCGTGATCCAGACCGAAAACCTCAGCGGATACCGCTGGTTCGAGGACGCGACCAACGACACCGACATCGTGGCGATCCAGCGCACGGAGACTGGCTGGCTGGTCTTCGCGACCGACGAGCGCGCCACCCCACAGGGGCGCCGCGAGTTCAGGTCGAGCAACAGCGTCGAGTGGCGCGAAAAGGCTCGCCGGGAAAACACGCCCCGGTACTTCGTTCGTGAACTCCGTGTCGACGGTCGGCTGGTCCCCGCGCGGTTGTTCCGGCGACGCGAAACTGATCACGGGCCGGTCGACGAGATGCTCGTCGACGTCGACACCTGGCATCCGGACACGAAAGGCATGCTCGAGCGCGTGATCCGATTCCCCCTCGATTCCGATCTCGAGGAGATTTCGGATGCCGCGGCGAGCGAGGTCTTCGCGATGGTCGCCCGGCGCGAGTACACCCCGCTGACCCGCCGGTGAGCCGGTAATTCTGCCGCCCCGGGGGTTATCCACGCAAGAGCGCGCCCGAACGGGCACCGTCGGGGCGTCCCGCCTAGGGTGGAAGGTCGAGGGAGGGGGCCCGATGACGAGCATGCAGGATTCGTTGCGCCTGGCCGACGTCGATCCGCTGGTGTTCACCGAGCGTGCCCGCGCGGGGCAGATCGTCGGTGCCGTGGCGCTCGACGTCATCATGCCCCTCGCCGTGCTCGCGGCAGGCATCGTCGTGATCGTCGCCGGACCTCCCGCACTGGGCTGGCTGGTCGTCGTCGCCGCGATCGCGCTCCTCGCCGTCGCGGTGTGGCTTCTCGGCCGGACCGGCCGCACCCTCGGCGCCGCCACCGTCGACGCGCGCATCGTGCGCCGCACCACGGGCGCGGCCGCGGGTGGCTCGGCGCTGTGGGCGCTGGCATCCGGCAAGCTCGCGATGTTCGACCTTCGCCGGGGTCGCGACCCGTTCGCGCCGGCGATCGCGGCCTTCGCCTTCCCCGAGGCCGCGCCGAGCGCCGCCCCCGGCCGTGCGCGCCGCGGCATGGTCCCGACGCTCCTGCTCGACTCGGGCGAGCGCCTCACGCTCGACACCGCGCTCGTGTTGGGGCGCGACCCTTCCGCCCCGGCCGACGCCCCCGCCGAGGTCTACCGCTGGGCCGACATGTCGCGCACCCTGTCGAAGTCGCACGTCCGTCTCGAATGGGACGGCCGTCAGGTCTGGGTCACCGACCTCGGCTCGACGAATGGCACGTTCGTCCGCGGCGCCGGCGCCTCGACCCCCCTCCTCCCCCACCAGCGCACGCCCGTGCCCACCGATGTCGTCCTCGAGATCGGTGACCGCACCCTGACCGTCCGGGATGCCGCATGAGCACCGTCGCACACCCCCTCCTCGACGCGGCCGGCCCCGGCTGGGCCGGCACCGAGACCCGCGCACCGATCGTCGCCCTGACGACGGCGATGAGCGACTTCCTGCACAAGACCGCGAGCCAGGGGTTGCGGCCGATCATCGTGTCGAGCGAGTTCTCGCGCATGACCCAGCCGCTCGCGCAGGTCCTGTCGGCGGTCCAGGGGCACTGGATCGTCCGCACCCGCGCCGACGGCTTCTACGACGCGGGGACGGGCGTCCGCATCGACGCACCGGCCGACGCGCTGACCCCGGCGTCACCGACGGCCGAGAACGTTCATCCGCTCTTCGTGCGCGCGCAGGTGGCATCCACTCTGCAGGTCGTGGCGACGATCTCGACGCGGCACCGGGTCAGCCGGCCGGTGCGCCTCGGCGGCGTCGCCGAGGCTGCGGTCGCGCTGTTCACCGGTGCCGAGCCGACGGCGTGGGGCGCGGTCGAGCCGCTCCTCGCCCCGTGGGACCGCGACGACCTCACCGAGAGGTCGCGACGCCGCATCCCGCTGGACAGCCACTGGGTCGCCGTGGGCGGCGGCGAACGCGCGGCGCTCGCGACCGTGCAGGTCGGCCGCACGAGCGAGGGTCTGGAAGAGACGACGCGCGTGTGGGCCGCCGTTCCCGGCGTGGGCCGCGAGAGCGGCCAGACCGCGACGGCGGAGGCTCGCGAGCTCCTGGCCCGCGCCGCGACCGTCGGACTCCCACTCATCGGCATCTCTTTCGCCGCGATCGGCGCACCCGACCTGGCACGCCGGGCCACGGCATCCCCCCAACCCGAACCCCTCGCGCTGCTCATCGGCCCCGTCGGCATCCGCGCCCTGGGCATCGACGCGAAGCGGTGGATCGACGAGGTCGGCGGCACGACGGTCGGCAGCCCGCGGCTCCCGGGTGTCCTGCTGCCCCTCGGCTCGACCGACGGCGGCGGGTGGAACCGCCTGAACGACGTCCTCGCGACCCTCGACCCGGAGCGCCTCGGCGAGCTGCTGGGTCTCGCCCCGCACGTGCGCGCACTGCTGCTGCGCGAACCGGAAAGGACCCGCTGATGCCCGACCAGCGCGACACCGTCCTCATCGAGCAGGCGAAGATCCAGCGCATGCGCCTGGGCGCCGCCCTCGTCTACGGCCACATCGGCGAACGCCGCACGGTCAACGACCACATGAAGCGTCTGATGGGCTCGATCGTCGTCGCCGCGATCGCGTGCGCCGCGTGCGTCGGCGTCTCGTTCGTCTCGCAATTGCTGACCGAGCGCGCCCAGCAGGCCACCTCGACCGTCCAGACCCCCACCGGAGCCGTCACGCCGTGAGCATCTACACCCGTCTGACCGTCGCGGGCTCCGAACGCCGCGCCGAGGTCGTCGTCCCGAGCGGCGAGCCCGTCGGCGCCGCCCTACCGCGTCTGCTCGACCTGCTCGGCGAGACCGCCGGCACAGTCGCCCGCCCGCTCGCCGTCATCGCGCCCGACGGCGAGCAGATCGACATCGCCCTGACCCCGCAGCAGCTCGACCTGCCCGACGGCACTCTCGTGCGCCTCGTCCGTCTGGATGCCGCACCCCCGCCGCCCGTCGTGATCGACGTGACCGATGCCGCCGCCGACGCGCACGACGCCCGCCCCGACCGCTGGGACGAGCGGTCGCGCACCGTCGCCGGCGGTGCGGGCATCGCGGCCGCGTTCGCCGTCGCGGGATGGCTGTCGCCGTGGTCGTCGTCGACGCTCGCCGCATTCGCCCTGCTCGCCACGTCCCTCGTCCTCGCCGCGGTCGCCACGGGCCTCGGGCTCGGCGGACTCCGCCGACTGTCGACGTGCGTGTCCGCGGCCGCCGCGGGCCTCGCGCTGCCGGTGGGGAGCGCGACCGCGGCCGCGGTGGCATCCGGACCGGCCGCAGGGACGGCGCTGCTCGCCGGGATCTCCGCCGCGCTAGCCACCGGCTTCACCGTCGCCCTCCTCGGCGTGGGCGTGGCCCATCGTCGTCGGGGCGCCGCCTCGGGTGGGGCCCTGGGCGCCGTCCTGTCGTCGCTGCTCCTCGGCCTCCTGCTGGCGGGAGTGGATGCCGTCTCGGCCTCGGCCGTGACCGGC
Organism: Microbacterium sp. SCPM-O-B-15248 (M128); assembly: GCF_058214835.1. Classification (NCBI taxonomy): domain Bacteria; kingdom Bacillati; phylum Actinomycetota; class Actinomycetes; order Micrococcales; family Microbacteriaceae; genus Microbacterium; species Microbacterium sp. SCPM-O-B-15248 (M128). The sequence goes on along the minus strand of NZ_JBYQLI010000014.1, from coordinate 21,785 downwards.
GTCGTCGCCGCGTTCGCCACCGGCCCGCTGCCCTGGATCGCGCTGTCGTCGGCGGGGCTGACCGACCTCGACCAGCGCGCCGCCGACGGCGCGCCGCCCGCCCGACCCCGGGCGTTCGCCGCGATCGACGAGGCCTACGCGGCTCTGACGTGGAGCGTGGGGGCGGTGGCATCCGTTCTGGGTGTGACCGGTGTCGTCCTCGCCCTGTCGGGCACGATCTGGACCGAGCTGCTGGCGCTGGCGTTCTTCCTCGTCGCGGCTCTCCGCACCCGCGCGTTCCCGCTGCGCTGGCAGGGGTGGCTGCTGTGGGCCGCCGCCGGCGTGATCGCCGCGGCGGGGCTCTCGGTGCTGCTCGCGGGCGGTCTCGGCTGGATCGGCGCGGGCGCGGCGGTCGTGCTGGCCGCACTCGTCGCGACGATGGTGCTCGTGCGGCCCCGCCCGCACGTGCGCGCGCGTCTGCGCGGACTCGGCAACATCGTCGAGACGCTCGCCGTGGTGGCGCTGATCCCGCTGCTCGTCGGAGCCCTGGGCATCTACGCCGAACTGCTCGGCATGTTCGGCGGTCGGTCGTGACCGTGCTCGACCTGCGCGCACTGTCGACCGCGGTGTTCGGCAGCGGCGCGAACGGACGCGTCGAGCTGACCACAGCGGATGCCGCGATCCGCGGCGGCCTGTCCACGACGCGTCGCATCGGCGTGGTGTCACTGTCGCCCGGCGCCGGAACGAGCACCGTCGCTCACCAGCTCGTGCGGGTCGTCGCCGCACGGCGCAGTGAGCCCGTGCTCGCGGTCGACGTCTCCGCCGGAGCGACGGGCCTGGCCGCGCGCCTGGGTGCCGATCCGGTCGCTCCCGACGAGACCCGCGCCACCGCGCGCACCACGGCCGAGGCGCTGAGCGGGCTCGAGGTCCGCGACGGCGTCGTGGCTCTGCGCCCGCGCGAGACCGAGGATGCCGTCGGCGCGTGGCTCGGCGAGGCCGCCCCGATCGCTCGCTTCTTCGACGTGTCGGTCACGGACTTCGGTGCGCGGCATCCGCTCGCCGACCTCGCCACGTGCGCAGCGCTGTGCGACGTCGTGTGTCTCGTGAGCGACGGACGCCGGTCGCCGGCCGAGCACGCCCGCTCGGTGGTGGAGGCGGTCGCGGGGCTCCCCGAGACGCCGTCCGTCGCGCTCGCGCTCGTCGACCACGCGCGCGAGGGCGACGGTGTCGCGCGCGCACTCGCGACCGGGGCCGACCATCCCGTGGTCGCGGTGCCGTTCGATCCGGGTCTCGCGGCGAACGGCCGCGCCCGCCGCTCGGCCACGCACCTGGCCGTCGTGAAGCTCGCGGCCGCACTCGTCGCCGCGTCGGGGAGGAGCGCATGACCGTCCGCATCGTCCACCGCCCCGCCCGCATCAGCGAGGCCGTCGAGCCGGCGCCCGAGATCATCCTGGCGCCGCCGCCACCGATCGGCGAGGGTGCGACGGGGTTCCCGCTCCAGTCGCTGCTGCCGATCGTGGGCAGCCTGTCGTCGATCACGATGATCGTGCTGCTGCGCAACAACCCGATCATGGTCGTGGTGGGCGCGGTGATCCTCGTCGTCGCGCTCGTCGGCGGTCTCGGCATGGCGCTCACGCAGCGCGGCAACGCCGCCCGCCAGCGTCGCGTACAGCGCGAGCGCTACCTCGACTACTTGGAGGAGACGCGCGAGGCCGTCCGCGAGACCGCCGACGCGCAGCGCGCCGCCGCTCTGGCCCTGCACCCCGCGCCCGGCACGCTCGTCGAGATCGCCGCCGACCCCGCACGGCGGTGGGAGCGCCGTCCCGGTGACGCCGACTTCCTGCGCGTCCGCATCGGCACCGGCGACCTGCGCGCCGTCGAGGTGGCGCTGCCGCCCGAGCAGAATCCGGTGCAGCCGTTCGACCCGGTGATGCGCGAGTCCGCCGAGCGCATGGTGCGCCTGGCCGGGATCGCGCAGGGCATGCCCGCGACCGTCGACCTCGAGCGCGGCGGTCAGGTGTCGATCGTCGGCGCACGGCCCGACACGCTGCGCGTCGCGCGGGCGCTGGCGGCGCAGATCGCGGCGTTCCACTCCCCCGACGACGTCCACATCGCCGCCGCGATCGCCCCCGCGCAGCGCGACGACTGGCACGGACTCGATCTGCTGCCCCACCTCTCCGGCGACACCCCGCCGGTCGGCGCCGTCACGGCACGGCGCGTCGCCCCGAGCCTGCCCGAGCTGCTGTCGCTCCTGCGCGACGAGCTGCGCGACCGCGTCGCCACGGCGGCCGCGTCGCGTCGCGCGGGCCGCAAGACCAAGCCCGGCCGCCTCGTCATCTTCGTCGACGAGGCCGATCACGCCGCGTCCCCCGTCCCCCGCCTGGATGCCGCTCTCGACCTCACCGCCCTCGGCGTGACGGTCGTGCATCTCGTCGACGACCGCCTCAAGGAGCCGACCTCGGTCGCCGCCCGCGTGACCGTCGAGAACGGCACCGCGACGGTGGAGACCCCGGGAACGGGTGAGGCGGCGGTGAGTGGCATCCGGATCGATCCCGTCACGCCCGCGGCCCTCGACGTCGTGGCGCGCCCGCTCGCGGGACTCCGGCTCACGCGCACCTCGGCGCAGGACTCCGGCACTGCTCTCGCCCCCGACGTGACGCAGCTCCTCGGCGTCGCCGACGTGGATACGATCGACACCTCGGCCGCGTGGCGCACGCGCAGCGCCGCGGAATTCCTGCGCGTGCCGATCGGCGTCGACGACCAGGGCGGCCCGGTGCTGCTCGACCTCAAGGAGTCCGCGCAGCTCGGCATGGGCCCGCACGGCATCTGCATCGGTGCCACCGGTTCGGGCAAGAGCGAGCTGCTGCGCACGCTCATCCTGGGGCTCGCACTGACGCACTCGCCCGACGACCTCAGCATGATCCTCGTCGACTACAAGGGAGGTGCGGCGTTCGCGCCGTTCTCCCGTCTCCCGCACGTCGCGGGCATCATCGACAACCTCGCCGACGACCCGCAGCTGACCGAGCGCGCCCGCGCGAGCATCCAGGGCGAGGTCGTGCGCCGGCAGCGCCTGTTGAAGGATGCCGGGAACGCGGCATCCATCGGGCACTACCGGCAGATGCGACGCGACCGTCCCGAGCTTCCGGCGCTGCCGCACCTGTTCCTCGTGATCGACGAGTTCGGCGAGCTGCTCACCGCCGAGCCCGACTTCGTGGAGCTGCTGCTGACGATCGGGCGCATCGGCCGCTCGATCGGCGTGCACCTGCTGCTGTCGAGCCAGCGGATCGAGGGCGGACGCCTCCGCGGCCTCGACACGTACCTGTCGTACCGGATCGGTCTCCGCACGTTCTCGGAGTCGGAGTCGGCCGTCGTGCTCGACACCCCCGACGCGTTCCACCTGCCCGCGATCCCCGGCTTCGGGTACCTCAAGGTCGACACCTCGGTCTACACGCGGTTCCGCGCGGGATACGTCTCGGGTCCGGTGCCGGATCCGGTCGAGTCGGGTCCGCGGCACGACGACGCCCCGCCGGTGCTGCGGCTGCCCGCGTACGACCTGCCCGACGACTCGCCCGAGGCCGAGCAGCTCGACAGCGCAGAGCCCGAGACCCCGACCACCGGCCGCACGCTCGTGCAGGCGGCGACCTCGCGGCTCGCCCGCGGCATCGCCCGTACGCGTCCGGTGTGGCTGCCGCCGCTCCCGCCCGTACTGACGCTCGGCGGCGTGCTGCCGCAGGCCGACGGCGCCGGGACGCTCCGGGCGCCGATGGGCCTTCTCGACGACCCGTCGAAGCAGACGCAGTCGCCGTGGATGCTCGACCTCACGCGCTCGGGCGGACACGTCTCGATCACGGGAGCGCCGCAGTCGGGGCGCTCGATGTTCCTGCGCACGCTCGCGGCGTCGCTGTCGTTCACCCACTCCCCGCGCCAGGTGAGCATCTACGGCATGGACCTCACCGGAGGCGGTCTCGCCCGCATCGAGCCGTTCCCGCACGTCGGTGGCGTTGCGACGCGCGGCAACCGCGAGCGGCTCACGCGTCTGCTCGAGGAGCTCACCGGCATGCTCGCCGTGCGCGAGCGGGTGTTCCGCGACCACGGCCTCGACTCCCTCGCCGACATGCGCCGGCAGCACGCCGACGGCCGCCTCCCCGACCTGCCGAGCGCCGACGTCGTGCTGCTCATCGACGGCCTCGGCGCGCTCCGCCAGGACTTCGAAGACCTCGAGGCCCCGCTCGGTCAGCTGCTGGAACGCGGCGGCAGCTTCGGCATCCACGTCGTCGTCGCCCTCTCGCGCTGGAACGAACTGCGCATGAACCTGCAGGGCCTCATCGGCACGCGCCTCGAGCTGAAGCTCAACGATCCCGCCGACTCGCAGATCGCGCGGAAGCTCTCGCAGACGCTGCGTGCCGACGAGCCCGGCCGCGTACTGACCGACGAGAAGCTGTTCGCGCAGATCGCGCTGCCGCTGCTCGAAGAGGTCGACGACGGCGACACCGGCGAGGCGCTCGAGCAGCTCGCGCGCGAGAGCGCGGCCCGCTGGGGCGGTCAGGGCGCAGCGCCCATCCGGCTGCTGCCCGAGGTGCTGTCGCCGACCGAGCTGCCCGACCCGATCGACGAACCGGATGCCGTACCCCTGGGTCTGCGCCAGGACACGATGCAGCCGGTCTCGCTCGACCTCGTCACGCGCGACCCGCACCTGCTCGTGCTCGGCGACAGCCGCTGCGGCAAGACGACGCTGCTGCGCGGAATCGTGCAGGGCGCGATCGACCGGCACTCGGCAGAGGAGCTGGTCGTCGCCCTGATGGACGCGCGCGGCGAGCTGGCGGCGGAGATCCCGGATGCCTACCTCGGCGGACACGCGTCGTCGGGTCGGCAGGGGCGGCTGCTGGCCGAATCGATCGCGGTCGAGCTCGAGAAGCGCGCGAACGATCGCGACGCGGGTCCGCGGATCCTCGTGATCGCCGACGACTTCGACATCCTCGCCGCCGGCGGCACCGAACCGCTGCGCCCGCTGCTGCCGTACCTGGCGTCGGCGCGCGATCTACGGCTGAACGTCGTGGTGAGCCGCCCGGTCGCGGGCGCCTCGCGCGCGATGTTCGACGTGGCGCTGCAGGGCATCCGCGACACCGGCGGCACCGCGCTGATCATGTCGGGCGACCGCTCCGAGGGCGCGCTGCTGCCCAAGCTCTACGCCGAGCCGATGATCGCCGGCCGTGGCCGACTGGCGCGCCGCGGCGAGCGTCCGACCCTCGTCCAGGTGGCGAACTTCGTCGCGAGCGAGGGTGAGGCGTTGGGTGCTTCGACGGCGGGAGCGCCGGCGGAGGTCGAGCCCGTGGTGGACGCCGGTGAGGCGGATGCCGTGGACGAGACGACGCGGGAGGTGGCCCCGGCGCCGGCCGCCGCGCCCGAGGCTGCGCCCGCGCACGACGCCCCTGTGCCCGCCGCCGCACCCGAGCCGGTTCCCGCGCCCGTGCCCGCTTCCGCTGTGCCTTCGGGCGGCGAGGAGCAGCCCTTGACTCGACGGAGGAGAGACAACCGTGCCCCGTAGCAGCGTCGCGTTCACGCGCGAACCGGTCGACATCGAGGCCCTCGCCGAGGCGGTCTCGGCGGTGCTGACTCCCGAGGAACTCGCGGCGACCGCGGTCGAGATCCGCCCCCTCGACGACGGCGCCGCCGCTCAGGTGGTCGTCGCCGAGCGCGTGGTTCTGACCGTCCTCCGCCCCCGGCTGACGCCTCCCCCCGCGGAACTCGCCCGGGTCTACGGCGCGGTCGAGGTGGATGCCGACGCCCGGTGGTCCACGGACTGCTTCGTGACGTGGGAGCCCGAGGGCGTCATCGGCGTGCGGCTACTCGAAGCCGCGGCCGCGGCGCGCGGCGGTGTGGCGGCGCACCTGGGCTGAGCTTCACCCACGGGGCTCGCCGCACGAACGCGGCGGGGCGTCGGCGGGTGGCTCGGGAGAATCGGCGGTCTCCCGGTCATCCAGCAACGACCACCCGAAAGGCACCGCCATGTCTCTGACGCCCGACCAGAACTCCGCTATTACCCCCCCCCCCCCCCCCCGCTGATCTGAATCGCCGCACGATCCTGCAGGGCGCGGCCTGGACCATCCCCGCCATCGCCGTCGCCACCGTCGCCCCCGCGGCATCCGCCTCGACCGCCGCCGTTCTCGCCTTCAACCAGGCCAGCTACTCCGGCACCGCCTGCAGCACCATCACCGGCGCCTACGTCACCGTCACCGTCGGCGGCGTCGCCACCGCCGGTCGCTCCGTCACGACGACGTTGAGCGGCGGGTATACCTTCGCGGGCGGCGGGACTACCGACACACAGGTCAGCGACACGAACGGGCGCGTGAGTCTGCCGGCGATCAACGTGCCATACGGGACGAGCAGTAGCTCGCTACTCACGATGACAACCTCCGCTTCGACCGTATCCGCGGGACTTTCTGGCACAGGCACCCCCGTGTATGCGACAGGACGCGACAGCAATGGATTCCTGACGACGTGGACCTCAATTCCGCCCACTGCCAAGCCGACCGACGCGTGGGGTTTCTTCCTCGACGGCACCGACTTGTGGAAGGACAACACGAAGGTTGATACAGGTGTTACCAAGGTGGCGGGAAACGGGAACGGGGGTGTCGGGTGGGTTCAGTACCTGAAGGGCACGACATGGATCGGCCTAGACAGCCAGAGTTACTCCCAGACCTTCTCTGCGATACCTCTCTCCGCGACACCGACGAATTCTTGGGGCTGGTTCGTCGACGGCACCGACCTCTGGTATCAGACGGACATCGTCGACACCGGCGTGAGCGCTGTTCAAGGCGGAACCAACGGCCAAAACTGGGTCCAGTATCGCAAGGGCAGCACCTGGTACGGCAGAGACAACACCGGTTACGTCAAGACCTTTGCGGCGATCCCCGCGTCCGCGACGGCAACGCGTTCATGGGGGTGGTTCGTGGATGGCACGGACCTCTGGCATGACGAGGACTTGGTTGAGACAGGCGTCAGCAAGGTAGTCGGAAACTCGCCGACGAACAGCAACTGGGTCGTCTATCTGCAAGGTGGGTCCTGGTACAGCCGGGTCGACCACGACGCAGCAACCGCTCTCCCTACGACGCCATCGACTGCAGCAGCGACGCGTGGGTGGGGGTGGTTCGTCGATGGAACCAACCTGTGGTTGAACGGGGAGATCGTAGACACGGGCGCGTCGAACGTTTCCGGCGGAACCTCGGGCACCCTGGGCTGGGTGCAGTACATCGACAGCATCCCTTGCTAACGTCGCGGCAGTACTAGCCCGTAATGGATGAGGATGATGGTTCGGCCGTCGCGTTCGCCATGCGGTGAAGTGATTTGGCGTCGGCCGACGCGGGGACATACTCGCGTCGGCTGACGCCGCCTCGTTCCGGGGATTGTGAACGAAACGACGTCCGAACCTGGCATTCACGATCGGGATGCAAGAGGGCAATCCGTCCGCACCCTCGACGGGCTCATGAGCGCGGTACGACCGGAGATACGCAGCGATCACCCTGACCGGACGGGCAGGTAGAGCCACGAGGTCGACCGAGACGGGCGCGAGAATCGACGCTCCATCCCCCCCAGCCTCGAAGGGCCTCCGCATGACCACGTCCCCCGAGCCGTCCGCCCTGCCCTCGCCCGGCCCGAGCCGCCGAACCGTCCTGGCCGGCGCCGCGTGGACGCTCCCCGCCGTCGCCGCTGCCACTGTCGCACCCACGGCATCCGCGTCCGCGACGACGCTCGCCTTCGACCGCGCCATCTACAGCGGCACGGTCTGCACCGACATCACCGGCGCGTCCGTCACGGTCGACGGGGCGGCGGCGAGCGCGGTCGTGACGGTCAGCACCTCCACCGGATACCGCTTCGCGAACGGCGCGAGTACGTTCGTCGGCGTGCCGGACGAGACCGGCCGTGTCCCGCTGCCGGCGATCCGCGCGCAGGTCGGCGGAACCACCGGCACCCTCACCGCCACGACGACGGACGCCACGGCCGTGGCCACCCTCACGGCGCCCGCGAGCACGAACACCCAGAACCTTCGCCGTCGAATGTGGACGAACACGGGCGCCGGCTCCGCCGCGGGCAGCGTCGACATCGCGGCGCCCACCGGCAGCCGCGCGGTCGGAACGCTCGTGACGCTCGACCCCAGCGGCATCCTTCGGCGGGGAAGCTCGACCATCGCGACCGGCGTCACATCGGCGTTCGCCGAGGTGGAGAGAAGCAACTACCTCACCGTCACCTACGTCGATGCGACCGGCATGCACCGCCGCATGTGGACCGACACCGGCGTCGCCTATCCCAGCGCGAAGGTCGACGCCACGGTCCCCGCGAACAGTGTCGCGGTGGGCACGTTCGTCACGCTCGGTCCGGACGGCGTTCTGCGACGGCTGGATGCCACCATCGACAGCGGCGTGACCTCCGCGTTCGCCGAGCTCGACAGGAACAACTACCTCAACGTCACCTACGTCACCGCGACCGGGATGCACCGGCGCATGTGGACCGCCGCGGGCACGGCGTACACGGCCGGCCGTGTCGACGAGACGGTTCCCGGCGACAGCGTCGCCGTCGGGACGCTCCTCACGCTCGGCGCCGACGGCACGCTCCGCAAGGGCGGCAACACGGTCACCACGGGCGTGGCCTCGGCCTTCGCCGAACTCGACATGAGCAACTACCTCACCGTCACCTACGTCGACGGCACCGGCATGCACCGCCGCATGTGGACTGACACCGGCGTCGCCTTCCCCGCCGGAGACGTGGATGCCACCGTCCCGACCGACAGCACCGCGGTCGGCACGCTCCTGACCCTCGGCACGGACGGCATCCTGCGCAAGGGGACGAGCACCGTCGCGGCCGGAGTCACCTCAGCCTTCGCCGAACTCGACAAGGACAACGCCTCGGCGGTCACCTACGTCGACGGCGACTGCCGACGGCAATCCCGGCCGCCTGCACCGTAGACCCTGCAAGGTCTAAGGTGGTTGTGTGTGGGACGTCGACCTCGGCTTGATCGAGGAGTGGTTGCTGTCTCTCGACGAGGACTCCTACCCCAGGTCATCGCCGCAATCGAACTCCTCCAGGAGCACGGTCCGCACCTCGGGCGCCCGATCGCGGACACGGTCAAAGCACCCAGACACAAGAACATGAAGGAGCTTCGCCCCGGCTCGTCGGGGCGGAGCGAGTTGCGAGTGCTCTTCGCCTTCGATCCGGCGCGAAGAGCGATACTGCCCCTCGCGGGCGATAAGGCAGGGAGTTGGTCCAACTGGTATCGGGCGCACATCCCGCTCGCGGATGAGCTTTTCGATGGCCATCTGTCACAGATGAAGAACGCATAAGCCGAGAAGAAGAGGGGAAAATGATCTGCATGGCCGTGAATCTTGAGGAGCTTCTTGCGAAGCGCCCCGTTGACCGCGAACGGATCGACGCCCACAAGGAGCGGATGCTGGGTGAAATCCGCGCCTACCACCTCCGTGAGCTGCGAGAGGCTATCGGCCTGACTCAAGAGCAACTCGCTGAGCGCATCGGTGTGGGACAGCGGCAGGTATCGAAGATCGAGCGTGGCGACCTCGACAATGCGAAGATCGGGACGATCCGCAAGTACATCGACGCCGTGGGCGGCGAGTTGGTCATTGAGTACGTCGCAGGAGATCAGCGCCTTCAGGTCGCCTGACGACGTTGCCAGCCGGCCGACGACGCAACATCAACCGCCTCGGCCGCGTACCCGGAGCGTCGCCGTGACGCTGCAAGTGCAGTTGCACCAACCGGCCCACGCTCCAACTGAATCGCGTTTCCGTTGGAGGGTGGGCGCAGTTTTGGGGCGCATTCCGCGCATTGGGGCGCGCGATTTGCGCCCCAACGCGCGAATCGCGCCCCAACCCCCGACAACGCCGCCGAACGCGGCACCCAACGCCCGCGTCGGCCCCGCAGCCCGCTACCCCAGCGCCGGCGTCCGCGGCGGCACCGTCCGCCGCGGGCGCAGCGCCTCGAAGGCCGCGGCCATCGACAGCAACGCCGCATCGTCGTACGCGCGGCCCGCGAACGTCAGGCCACTCGGCATCCCGATGTCGGCCATCACCCCGAGCGGCACGGTCACCGTCGGCACACCGCAGTGCCGGATCGCGAGGTTCCCCGTCGCGACCCACACGCCGTTGCGCCACGCGATGTCCGCCGAGGCGGGATTCACGTCGGCGTCGGCCGGCGCCACGTCACTGAGCGTCGGGAAGACCACGGCGGCGAAGCCGTTGGCATCCATCCACTCCTCCAGATCGCGGCGCCGGGTCTCCTCCAGACCGCGCACCCCCTCGGCCAGCTCTGGGATCTCGGTGAACGACGCCACAGGGTGCTCGCGTACGTGCGCCGGATACTCGGGGATGTCGTCGTCGAAACCGGTGTACCGGTCGGGCAGCGCGCCCTCGGGGTGCGGGAAGATCGCCGCGCCGTCCACCGACGCCAGGCCGGGGTGACCGTTGGCGCGGAGGAAGTCGTCCCACGCCCACGCCGACAGGTCGACGATCTCGCGGTGCAGGTACTCGTCCGACACCAGACCCCGCGTCCGGATCGTCGATGCACCCGGCCGGTCACCCTCGTAGTTGCTGACGAGCGGGAAGTCGCAATCGACCACGATCGCGCCGGCGGCCTCGAGGTCCGCGCGCGCCGCCGCCCACAGGTCGAGCAGCGACGACCGCGGCTCGATTCGTTCGCCGGTCGGCCCTCCGACCCCGCGGGGGCCGGTGCCCGCGAGCGGATCGTCGCCGACGAACATGCGCGGGATGCCGATGCGCTTGCCCCTCAGCGACGGACGGCCGGCGAGCGCGGCGAACGACGGCGGCCACACCTCGTCCACGGACGGCAGCGGAACCCACGGCTGCGCGCGCCAGAAATCACCGCGCGTCTCGGGGTCGTCGGCGACGATCACGTCGAGCACCGCGAGCAGGTCGGCCATCGAGCGGGTGTGCGGCACAACGACGTCCATGGTCGGGACGAGCGGCCAGTTGCCGCGCACCGAGATCATGCCGCGCGACGGCGTGTACGCGCACAGGCCGTTGCAGGCCGCGGGCGCACGGCCGCTCGACCATGTCTCCTCGCCCAGACCGAAGACGCCGAACGACGCGGCGGTCGCGGTGCCCGAGCCGTTCGACGAGCCCGACGCGAACGCCGACGTCAGGAAGTCGGCGTTGTACGGGCTCTCGGCGCGGCCGTACAGCCCGCGCTGCATGCCGCCGTTCGCCATCGGGGGCATGTTCGTCAGCCCGAGGCAGATGGCCCCGGCCTCGCGCAGCCGCGCGATCGTGAAGGCGTCGTCCGCCGCGACGAGGTCGGCGAACGCCGGACTTCCGGCGGCGACCGTGAGACCGCGCACCATGTAGCTGTCCTTGGCGGTGTACGGGATGCCATCGAGCAGCCCCCGCACCTCACCCGCGGCGCGGCGCGCGTCGGACGCGGCCGCCTCGGCGAGCGCGTCGGGGTTGCGGACCACGACGGCGTTGAGCTTCGTCTCGGTGTCGGGGCCGTCGTACGCATCGATGCGCGCAAGGTGCGCCTCGACCAGCTCGACGGCGGTGGTGCGGCGCTCGGCGAGGGCGGCGGCGAGATCGGCGATGGACGCCTCGACCACGTCGATCATGCCGACGCCTCCGGCTGCTGCTGGGTGATGCAGTGGATGCCGCCGCCGCGCGCGAACAGCTCGCGGGCGTCGACGGTCACGACCCGGCGGCCCGGGTAGACCTCCTCGAGGATGCCGCGGGCCGTGGCATCCGCTTCCTCTTCACCGAAACCACAGGCGATCACGCCGCCGTTCACGACGAGGTGGTTGACGTAGCTCCAGTCCACGTCGCCCTCGGCGTCGCGCACGGTGGCGGGTGCGGGCAGGTCGCGGATCTCGAACGGGCGGCCGGCGGCATCCGTCTGCGTCTCGAGGAAGGCCCGGAGCTCTGCCGAGACCGCGTGGTCGGGGTGGGCGGGATTCTGCTGGTCGTGCAGCAGAACCGTGCCCGGCGACGGTATCGTCGCGACGATGTCGACGTGCCCGCTCGTGCCGAAGTCGCCGTAGTCTCGGGTGAGGCCGCGCGGCAGCCACACGGCGTGCGTGGCGCCGATCGTGCGGAGCATCTCGGCCTCGACGCGCGCGCGGTCGGCGTAGCGGTTGCGCCGCGGATCGAGCTGCACGGTCTCGGTCAGCAGGACGGTGCCCTCACCATCGACATGGATGCCGCCGCCCTCGTTGACGAGCAGCGACGAGACAAGCTCGGCGCCCATGGCCTCGGCGATGATCCGGGCGTGCTTGGCGGCCTTCGCCCACACCGCCCAGTCGTGGTCGCCCCATCCGTTGAAGATCCAGTCCACGGCGCCGAGGACGCCCGGCCGTTCGGGGTCGACGACGAATGTCGGACCCGAATCCCGCAGCCAGAACTCGTCCACGGGTGCCTCGACGATCTCGATCCCGTCGCCGAGCATCCGCCGGGCGCGGGTCAGCTCGCTCGGGTCGACGAGCATCGACACCGGCTCGAAGGCGGCGACGGCGTGGGCGACCGAGACCCAGGCGGCGTAGCCCGCCTCGCGCTCGGCATCCGTTTCTCCCAGGGTCGGTCCCTCGCTCGGGAACGCCATCCACGTGCGGGTGTGCGGGGCGGTCTCGCTCGGCATCCGCCAGGTCATCGGTTCTCCTCCGGGGTCGGGGCGGTCATCCCGTCACACCACATCATGGATCGTCGGGGGGAAGACGGGGCGGCCGGCGACAATCGTCTCGGTCACCCGGGTCGTGAGGAGGGATGCCGCGCCCGCGGCGAACGGGTCGGTGTCGATCACCACGAGATCGGCCGCAAAGCCCGGAGCCAGCCGGCCGCGCCAGTCCGCATCTCCGACCGAGGCCGCGGCATCCCGGGTCGCGTGGGCGATCGCGCTCTCGAGGGGCAGGGCGTAGTGCGGGTGGATCGCCGGCACCGACGGATCGAGCGCCGAGGCGCGGGTCGCCGCGACGTACATGTTCGCGAGCGCGCTGTGCGGCGCGGTCGGGGCGTCGGTCGAGAACGCCACGAGCGCACCCGCCTCCTCGTACTCGGGCCACGCGAACGCACGCTCCACGCGCTCGTCGCCGAGCATCGCGGCCCAGTTCGCGAAGATCGCCGGATCGGCGTGCACGGGCTGCAGGGATGCCGTGACCCCGAGCCGCGCCATGCGCTCGGCCGTGCCGGGCGCGGCGTACTCCAGGTGTTCGAGGCGGTGGCGACGGGGGATGTCGCCGTTCGCCTCGATCGCCCGCTCGATCGCGGTCAGCGCGGCGTCGCTCGCCGCGTCGCCGATCGCGTGCATCGCGATCTGGAGCCCCGCGGCGTCGGCGGCCGCGACGATCGGCGCGAGGTCGGCGAGCGGCCAGATCGGATCGGCGTTCGAGCCGTCGGCGTACGGGGCGCCCATCGCCGCGGTGCACGCGTCGATGACGCCGTCGAGGATGAGCTTCACGCCCACGACTCGCAGCCAGGGCGAGGCGGGGCGGGCCGCGAGCTCGACCACACGATCGAGCTGCGCCAGGTTGCGTTCGAGGTCGCCCGTGTTCTCGAGCAGCCAGTGCGCCGACACGCGCAGCGGTAGCTCTCCACCGTGACGCTCGATGGCCCGCTCGATCGCGGCGAGCGCGTGCTCGTCGAACGCCATGTCGACCACGCCCGTGACGCCGGCGGCGGCGTACGCGGCCAGCACCCGTTCGACGGCCTCGTCGCGCTCGGCATCCGTCATCGAGGCATCGCGCTGACCCCAGGCGTACTGCACCGCCGCCGTCTCGAACAGCATGCCGTTCGGCTCGCCGTCCTCGTCGCGGCCGATCGCCCCGCCGAGCGGATCGGGGGTGTCTCGCGTGATGCCGAGCTCCGCCAGAGCGGCGGTGTTCACCCAGCAAGAGTGGTAGTCGTTGGCATCCAGGTACACCGGCACGTCGGCCACGACGGCGTCGATCATCGCCGCCGTCGGAGCTCCGCCCGGCACCGAGTCGAAGAGCCAGCCGCGACCGCGCAGCACGGGGGCGTCGGGGTCGGCGGCGCGCGCCTCGCGCAGCAGCTCCTGGATGCCGTCGAGCGTCCGCGCCTCCGTGAGGGCGACCTGTCCGAGCGACGCACCCAGCATCAGCAGGTGCGTGTGCGCGTCGGTGAAGCCGGGGAGCACGAGCGCGCCGTCGAGGTCGACCGTGACGCCCCCACCGGTCTCGGCGGCGTCGCCGATCGCGACGATGCGCTCCCCCTCGATCGCGACCGCGTGCGTCCACTGCGCGTCGGGAGCGGTGGCGGCCGTGAAGATGCGGCCGCCGCAATAGATCGTGCGGGTCATGCGGCCACCTCCGCCGCCTGACGCTCGACGCGCCGCGAAAGGAGACCGATGATGCCTGCGGGAACGGCCAGCACGAAGCTCGCGATCGCGAGCGTCAGGGTGAAGCCCTGGTAGCCGAGGGCCGCGACGAGGTTGGCACCGATCACGGGCGTCAGCGCCGAGCCGACGAGGTAGGTGGCCAGGAGCGGCCCCGACCAACGCCCGTCGGCGTCGAGGGCGGCCGACGTCGAGATGAAGAAGGCGAAGACCAGGGCGTACGTGGTGTTCCACACGATGAAGACGACGACGAACAGGGTGGGGTCCGAGATGTGGCCCTGGACGATCTTCAGGATGCCGCCGATCACCAGCAGCACGATGAGCGGGATGCCACGACCCAGGCGGTCTCCCACGATCATGAGCGCGGTCGAGGCGATGAGGCCGCCCGCCGTGGCACCGGAGAGCGCGATGCCGAGTCCCTCGGGCGTGAGCCCGGTCTGATCGGCACCCATGACCCCGGCCATCGCCCACAGCGAGTCCTCGCTCGCGGCCCACAGGGCGAAGACGACGAGCAGCGTGAAGCCCGCGATCGTCACGCTACGCGAAGGCTTCGCCGCGGTGTGCACGCTTCCGGTGGGCGGAACCTCGAGCGGCACCGCCGCACCGGCCGCAGCCGCGACGTGCACCGGGGCGGCGGGAGCGCCGGGGAGCCACATCACGAGCACGAGAGCGACGAGGCTGAACACCGCCATCGACCCGAACACGTCGATCGGGGCGAGCCCGATCATCGGCACGACCGCGAGGACGACGGTGATGATGCCGCGGTTGGCCAGGCCGTAGAAGCCGGCGACCCGATCGGGGTTGCGGAACGCCGCGATCGCCGCACCCGAGGCGGCGACCGCCCCGCCCGCGCCGACCCCGCCGACGAGGAGTCCGGGGAGCAGCACGGCCGGTACCACTGCGGCCAGGCCGAAGCCGACGACGGCGAGCAGCAGTCCGACGCGGGCGACCGTACGGCGCGAGCGACCGGCGCACAGCGGCGCGACCGCGAGACCGGTCAGGGCCGTGAGCAGCAGGGCACCGGTGACGAGCCAGCTCGCGGTGAGGACGTCGGCATCCATGCCCTGCTGCACGGCGATGATCATGTACGGCGAGAGGTTGACGCCGAGGTAGCCGGCGATGCCGACGATGAACGTCGAGCTCGCGGTGGGAAGGCGCAGGGGAACGCGGGCGGAGCCGGCGGCGGCGACCGTCGCCGCGTCACGGGTGGTGGAGGACACGAGGGACCTTTCGGAAGGTGCCGGCGGACCGGCGCAGCGGTGTGGGGCCCCGGGCGGATCGTCGTCGATCGCGACCGGATGAGGCCGAGGCTAGAGACCGGGTGTTTCGGTTCTCTCGCCCGTGGTGTTTCAGGGACATTAAACGTTTAAGTTGTCGCGCGCGCAAGACCCCGTTCGGCAGTCGGGTAGCGTCGGCACACGTGACCCCCCGAAAGCCGACGCTCCACGACGTGGCCGCGGCCGCCGGTGTGTCGATCGCGGCGGCATCCTTCGCCCTGCGCGACAAACCGGGGGTCTCGCCCGAGACACGCGACCGGGTCCTCGCCGTCGCGCGCGAGCTGAACTACACCGTCAACGTCCCGGCGCGCAGCCTGCGCACGGCCCGCTACGGCGCCGTCGGCCTCTACCTACCACCCGGGTCGACGCGACTGCCGTACTACACCGAGTTCGCCTTCGGCGTGGTGGATGCCGCCGACCGCCTCGGACTCTCGGTCATCCTGCTCCCCCACCGGGACTCCGACGACGAAACCGCCTCCACGGCCTTCGTCGACGGGTACGTCGTCGTCGATGCCACGACGGAGGATGCCGGCATCCGGGCGATCCTCGACACCGGACGCCCCGTCGTCAGCGGCGAGCACGTGCTCGGCGGCGACGACCGGGTGAGCGCGAGCGTCGTCTCCGACCATGCGAGCGCGATGACCCGCCTGCTCGACCACCTCGCCGCGGCCGGTGCGCAGCAGATCGGTGCAGTGCTGCCGCCCGACGGCACGGCCTGGAGCCGCGACATCGACCGCGCGTACACCGCGTGGGTCGCCGGGCACGGCGGCATCCCGATCTCACGGCGCATCGCGTTCGTCCCTACCGCCGACGAGGTCGCCGCGGCCGTCGACGACGTGCTCGCCACCGAAGACGTCGACGCCCTCGTCGTCGTGCCGAGCGGTTCGGCGGCTCCCGCTCTCGACTCCGCCGCCCGCGCCGGACGCCGCGTCGGCGACGACCTGCTGCTCGCCGCCTACGTCGACGAGCCGATGCACGCCCTGCTCACCCCGAGCGTGACGTCGTTCGACCTCGAGCCCCGCGACTTCGGTGCAGCCTGCGTCGCACTGCTGGCGGAGGTGTGGGATGCCGACGGCCCCGCCGACCGCGTCCGGGTGACCGAGCCGCGGCTCGTCGTGCGGGCGAGCACGTCGCGCGGCTGACGCCGGGTCGGGTGGCCGCGTCCGGGTCGCCGCCGCGTCCGGGTCGCCGCCGCGTCCGGTCGGGCAGGATCGCCGAGACTGCATCCGCCTGACAAGTCCATTGCAGCCTGCAGTGGGTTTGTCAGGCAGATGCAGTCTCGGCGTCTTGGGACCGCCCGGGGACGGCACGGAGGCACGGACGGCGGAGGGGAGGCGCGGAGCGGGAGCGCGGCGCGACCTAGAGTGAACAGCGTGCAGGTGAGGTTCTTCGGCGGCCTCTCCGTGTCGTCGGACGCGGGGGAGGCGGCGGTCCCCGGACGCGGGCAGCAGGCGCTGCTGCTGCGCCTCGCCGTGGACGCCGGAACCACCGTCGGCTACCGTGCGTTGGCCGACGACGTCTGGCCGTCGGACGCCCCCGAGGATCCCCGCGCCGCACTGCAATCGCTCGCGTCGCGCCTGCGCCGGGCCCTGCCGCCGGCGACGCTGTCGTCGACCCCGGGCGGGTACCGGCTCGAACTCCCGCGCGACGACATCGACGTGACCCGATTCCAGGATGCCGTGGCCGCCGCCCGCGCCACCGGCGATACCGCGGAGGCGGCACGGCTCGCGCGCGACGCTCTGTCGTTGTGGGTCGGCGACCCCTGGACACCGCACGAGGGCTTCGACTGGCTCGTGCGCGACCTCTGGGAGGACCGCGGCCACGCCGAGCGGCTCGCCGCCTCCGTCACCCCGGCCGCATCCGTCGCCCCGTCCGCCGTCACAGCCCCTGTGGTTCCGGCCCCTGCGGTTCCGGCCCCCATCGCCGAACTCGTCGGGCGGACGAGCGAGCTGGACGCGATCCGCGAGCGCCTCGCGACGGACCGGCTGGTGACCCTGATCGGCCCCGGCGGTGCAGGCAAGACCACGCTCGCCCTCGAGACCGTGCGGGGCGCCCCCGATGCCCTGATCGTCGAGCTCGCCCCGGCCGCGCCGGGCGAGGTGTGGGCAGCCCTCGCGGGCGCCGTCGGACACGGCATCCGCCTGAACGAGACCACCGCCGCCCCGCCGGCGACCCCCCGCGAGCGCGTCCTCGACGCCGTCGCCGGCCGCGATGTCGTCGTGCTGCTCGACAACTGCGAGCACGTGATCCTCGAAGCCGCCGAGGTCGCCCATGCCCTCCTGCTCAGCACGCCCGGGTTGCGGATCCTCGCGACGAGCCGTGAACCCCTCGGCGTCGTCGGTGAGGCGTTCGTCGATCTCGGCCCCCTGCCCGCTCTCGACGCAGACGAGCTCTTCGCGCGGCGGGTGCGGTCTGCCCGGGGGACCCCGCCGTCCCCCGACGAGCAGTCCACGGCCGAGAGCATCGTCCGGCGCCTCGACGGCCTCCCCCTCGCGATCGAGCTCGCCGCCGCGCGCGCTCGGACCCTCACCCTCGAAGAGATCGACACCGGCCTGACCGACCGCTTCGCGCTTCTCGCCCACGGTCCACGCCTGAGCCCCGACCGGCATCGAACGCTGCGGGCGCTGATCGACTGGAGCTGGGACACCCTCACCGATGCCGAGCGGGTGGCCCTCCGCGCCGCATCGGTGTTCCCCGACGGGATCGGCAGCGCGGATGCCTCCGCCATCGCGACGGCGTTCGACGTGGATGCCACCGTGTTCGATGCCCTCGTCGACCGATCGCTGCTCGTCCGAAGGGACGGCCGCTTCCGGCTGCTCGAGACGGTGCGCGAGTACGGGCTCGACCGGCTGCGCGCCGAGGGAGCCGAGACCGCGTTCCGCGAGCGCGCGGCCGACGTGCTCACGACTCTCGCGGCGGAGCACGAGAGCACGATGCGCGGGCCGGGACTGCGCGCCGGGCTGGAGTGGTTCGACGCCAACGAGGAGAACCTGTCGTCGGCGCTGCGCACGCGTTCGGTCGGTCAGGACCGACGCGCGGGTCGGCGCCTGCTGCGGGCGCTGCTGTGGGCCTGGGCGGTGCGCGAACGCGTCGAGGAGCTGCGCCCGGCTCTCGCGGTGTTCGCCGACCCGCACGGGCCGCTCGACGACGAGCCGGGTGTGGTGATCGAGGCACTGGTGCTGTTCTCGGCCTCGTTCCCCGGGCCCGGGGTCGTGGCGCGGACCGATCCCGCGGCCTTCGCCGCGCGTCGCCTCGAGGTGGAGGCCGCCGCCCTCCGGCATCCGTCCGAGGTGAGCGTGCTCGTTGCTCCCCTGCTGCGTCTGGCCGAAACGATCCTCGAGGCCGACGGCGCCGGGCGCACGTGGCACGTCGATGTCGCCGACACTGAGATCGAGGCCGCCCCGATGTGGTCGAGAGCGACCCTGCGGGTGCTGCGGGCCGGCGCCGCGGCGAACGCCGGCGACACGACCGCGCTCGGGAGCGAGAGCGAGCGGGCCCTCCGCATGTTCACCGAGGTGGGCGACCCCTGGGGCATCGGGATCGCGAGCCAGCTCCGGGCGGAGTGGCTCATGCTCGCCGGCCGCCTCGACGAGGCGCTCGAGGTGACTGACCGGGCCCTCGACGTCGTCGCGGGCCTGTCGTCGGTGTCCGACCTGCTGCAGCAGCGGACCCAGGCCGTCGGCATCCTGCTCCGACTGGGCCGACTCGACGAGGCACGCGCCCGCACCGCCGACATCGAGTCGGTCGCCGCCGCCGACGGTTCCGTCCGCGCCGTGATCCAGGCGCGCATGGCCGCGACACAGGTGGAGATCGCCGCGGGCGACGGAGCGGCCGCGCTGGCCCACGCCGACCGAATCAGCCCGGAGCCCGGGTTCCCCGAACAGATCACGGCCTGGGCGGGAGCGCAACGCGCGGAGGCGCTGCTGCTGCTCGGCCGTCGCGACGACGCCCGGGCCGCACTGCGCGAAGCCCTGCCCCTCGCCGTGCGCTCGCGCGACCATCCGATCGTCGCTTCCGTGCTCGTCGCCGTCGCGGGGTGGAACGTCGCCGCGGGCCGACCCGAGGTCGCTCGCGAGGCGCTCGCCCGAGCCGAGGCGGTCCGCGGTGCCGCCGACGAGCGCGAGCCCTTCCGACGCTGGGTGGAGGAACGCCTCAGCGCGGATGCCGGAGAAGTTCCGGCATCCGCGCCCGGCATCCCGCCCGCCGCGCTGGGCGAGGTGGATGCCGACGTGCTCGCGGGCCTGCTCGATTAAGCCTTCCGCATGTAGGCGCGGACGGTGAGCGGGGCGAAGACCGCCACGATCACGGCTGCCCCGACGAGCGAGATGGCGGCGTCCGCGCCGAGCGTCCCCGCGTTGACGAGGTCGCGCACCGCCGTGACCAGGTGCGAGACCGGGTTGACGTCGACGAACCATTGCAGCCACGAGGGCATCGTGTTCGCGGGGACGAACGCGTTCGAGAGGAACGTGAGCGGGAACAGGATGAGCATCGAGACTCCCTGCACGCTCGAGGCGGAACGGGCGATGACCCCGAAGAAGGCGAAGATCCAGCTGATCGCCCACGAGCACACGATGACGAGCAGTCCCGCCACGATGACGGCACCGAGGCCGCCCTCGGGCCGGAAGCCCATGATGAACCCCATCGCGAAGGTCAGGGTCGTGGCGATCGCGTACCGGACGGTGTCGGCGAGCAGCGCCCCCGACAGCGGCGCGATGCGGGCGATCGGCAGCGACCGGAACCGGTCGAACACGCCCTTGTCCATGTCTTCGCGCAACTGCACGCCCGTGACGACGGAAGTCGTGATCACGGTCTGGACCAGGATGCCGGGGATGATGATCGGCAAGTAGCTCTGCACGTCGCCGGCGATCGCGCCGCCGAAGATGTACGTGAACATCAGCGTGAACAGGATCGGCTGCACCGTGACGTCGATGAGCTGCTCGGGAGTCCGACGGATCTTCAGCAGACCGCGGCCCGCCATCGTGAAAGTGTTGCGGAGCGTCAATCCGAGTCCCGCGGTGCGGGGCAGGTCACGGGGAACGGTGATGGCGGTCATGCGCGGACTCCTTCCAGGTCGGCGGCGCTTGCGCGCGCCGCGTCGTCATCAGCCGGCACTCCGGTGCCGGTCAGGGTGAGGAACACCTCGTCGAGGGTGGGCTGCTGCACGCTGAACTCGCTCAAGTGCACGCCCGCGTCGCGGAACGCGACGAGCAGATCGGTGACCTGGTCGGGGTCGGACATCGGCACGGTGAGGCGCGCCGCCTCCGGAGACACGATGGCCGTGGCATCCAGGACCCGGCCGATCGTCGCACGGGCGGTATCGAGGTCGGAGCCCGGCTTCAGGCGCAGCACGAGCGAGGCCTGACCGACGGATGCCTTGAGCTCGAGCGCCGTGCCCTCGGCGACGACGCGTCCGCGGTCGATCACGGCGATGCGGTCGGCGAGCTGGTCGGCCTCGTCGAGGTACTGCGTCGTGAGCACGACCGTGGAGCCGGTCGCGACGAGACGTCGGATCGTGTCCCACATCTGCCCGCGGGTGCGGGGGTCGAGGCCGGTCGTCGGCTCGTCGAGGAAGATGAGCGGCGGCTGGGCGATGAGGGATGCCGCGAGGTCGAGGCGACGACGCATGCCGCCGGAGAACTTCGCGAGCGGCCGGGAGGCGGCCTCGGTCAGGCCGAACTCCTCCAGCAGGTCCGTCGCCTTGCGGCGGGCGTCGGCGCGCGAGAGCCCGAGGAGCCGGCCGAAGATCATGAGGTTCTCAGTGGCCGAGAGCTTCTCATCGACGGACGCGAACTGCCCCGTCAGGCCGATGAGCTGTCGGACGACGTGCGCTTCCTTGACGACGTCGTGGCCGAAGATCTCGGCCCGTCCGCCGTCGGGACGGAGCAGCGTCGTGAGCATGCTGATGGTGGTGGTCTTACCGGCACCGTTGGGGCCGAGAACGCCGTAGACGGTCCCGGCTTCGACGACGAGATCGACGCCGTCGACGGCCCTGTTCGAGCCGAACGTCTTGACGAGCCCTTCGGCTCGCACCGCGGGAACGCGGGTGGATGAGGTGGTCATGACGACAGGATGCGCCGAGGGTGCTGTCGCGCCGCTGTCACGGCGGGGTGGGTACTGTCACGACGCTGTCACACGGTGGGCGGCCGCGGTGCTGAGGTGGGCGGCCGCGGTGCTGAG
>NZ_JBYQLI010000013.1:0-45675 GCF_058214835.1 Microbacterium sp. SCPM-O-B-15248 (M128) | reverse complement strand
CCGGGTTGCCCGGGCGACACTTCTTGACCCCTCACGTGCGGGACAGGGGGGGGTAGCGTGGCGGGATGCGGGTGGACCTCAACGCCGACCTCGGCGAGACCGTCGACGGGATGCCGACCGCCGACGACGAAGCGATGTTCGCGGTGATCTCCAGCGCGAACGTCGCGTGCGGGGGCCACGCCGGAGACGCCGACTCGATGCGCGCCTCGGTGGAGCGCGCCGCGCGCTTCGGCGTCGCCGTGGGGGCGCACCCCTCGTACGACGACCGCGCGAACTTCGGACGCGTGCGCCGCGACCCGCCGCCGTCCCAGCTGCGGGCGAGTGTCGCCGCGCAGCTCGACGCGCTCGCCGCCGCCGGGGCCGACCTGCGCTACGTCAAACCCCACGGCGCGCTCTACCACGCGGTCATCGACGACGCGGCGCAAGCCGGGGCCGTGGTCGCCGCCGTCGCCGACCACTCGGCGAGGCTCGGCCGGGCCCTACCGGTGCTCGGGCTCCCGGGCGCGATCGCCGAGGCCGCGGCATCCGCGGGTCTTCCGTTCGTCCACGAGGCGTTCCTCGACCGCGGGTACGAGTCGACCGGCGGGCTGGTGCCGCGCGACCGCCCGGGAGCGCTCGTCGACGACCCGGCGCGCGTCGCCGACCGCGTCGTGCGACTCGTCCGGGAGGGGACGGTCGACACGGTCGACGGCGGCCTGCTCGCCGTGGATGCCGCGTCCCTGTGCCTCCACGGTGACACCCCGGCGGCGGTGGCGATCGCCCGGGCCGTCCGGGCCGCGCTCGACGCCGAGGGGATCTGGGTGCGCGCGCCGTGGTGAGCGTGCGGCTCCGGCCGATGGGCGAGCGGGCCGTCCTCGCCGAGGTCGACGACCTCGACGCCGTCCTCGCACTGCACGCCGCGCTCGCCGCGGATCCGCCCGACGGCGTCGACGACCTGGTCCCGGCGGCCCGCACGGTGCTCGTCGCGTTCGACCCCGCCCGTCTCAGCGCCGCCGCCGTCCGGACGTGGGTCCTCTCGGCCGGGAGCGCGAACGCGGCGGCCGTGCCGCCCGGACCGCTCGTCGAGATCCCCGTCCGCTACGACGGCCCGGATCTCGACGAGACCGCGGGGATCCTCGGCATCCGTCCCACCGACCTCGTCGCCCGCCACGCGGCAGCCGAGTGGGCCGTCGCGTTCACCGGTTTCGCCCCGGGGTTCGCCTACCTCGTCAGCGCGGCCTGGCCCGGGAATGTCCCCCGGCTTCCGCAGCCGCGGACACGCGTCCCGGCCGGATCCGTCGGCCTCGCGGGGGAGTTCACCGGGGCGTACCCGCGCGAGACCCCGGGCGGCTGGCGCCTCATCGGGACCACTGACGCTCCGCTCTTCGTCCCGGATGCCACCGACCCGGTGCTCCTCGCCCCCGGTGCCCGGGTACGGTTCGTGCCGCAGCGCGCGCGTGTCTCCGCGGCCGGGGCAGTCGCTGCGGGAGGAGATTCGGCCGGCGGAGGAACGGATGCGGCGGCGGCGCCCTCCGCGGCCGGAATCTCCTCCCGTCGCCTCCCGCCGCACGGCGACCCGGCGCTGCACATCCTCGCCCCGGGCGCCTTCGCGACGGTGCAGGATCTCGGACGCCCCGATCGCGCCGCTCTCGGCGTCGCCCGCTCCGGCGCGCTCGATCGAGCGTCGCTTCGCATCGCCAACCGCCTCGTCGGCAACGAGGACACGGCCGCGGGCGTCGAGATCGTGCTCGGCGGCTTCCGCGCCCGCGTCGTCCGCGACACGTGGATCGCCGTCACCGGTGCTCTCGCCGACATCCGCGTCGCCGGAAGAGCGGTGGATGCCTACGCTCCCGTGCTCGTTCCCTCCGGTGCCGAACTGAGCATCGGGGTGGCCCGCGCCGGGGCGCGGCTCGTCCTGGGGATCCGCGGCGGGGTCGCGGCATCCGTGTTCCTGGGGTCGCGGTCGACCGACGTCCTGGCCGCGCTGGGGCCGGCACCGCTGCGCGCCGGGGACGTGCTGGGCGTGGGGGAGGTGCCGCACCCGGTTCCCGTCGTCGACGTCTTTCCCTGGTCGGTCCCGGGCTCGCTGATCGACGTGCCGATCGCGCCGGGTCCGCGCGCCGACTGGTTCACGACCGACGCGCGGCGCACGCTGGCCGGCGCGACCTGGACCGTGTCCGGCGACGCCGACCGTGTCGGCATCCGTCTGGACGGCCCGGCGCTCGACCGCGTCCGGCATGACGAGCTCCCGAGTGAGGGCATGCGTCCGGGAGCCCTGCAGGTGCCGCCCCACGGGAGGCCGGTCGTCCTGCTCGCGGACGGCCCGGTGACCGGGGGATACCCCGTGATCGCGGTGGTGACGGATGCCGGCCTCGATCGTCTCGCGCACGTGCGGCCCGGTGATCGCCTGCGTTTCCGCGGTTCGTGAGGCCGATCCGGGGAATCCCCGGCGGCCGTGCGCGGTTATACCGCAGGTACGCAAAGTCGTCAAGAATTCGACTGGACACGGCGCGTCCTCCCGCGTATGCTTGGACTTTGCGCTCCTCGATTCCCCCTGCCCTCATATGGTGGTCGGCTGAGCCTGTCCGTCCCCGCTTCACCGCGGTGTGCGACGAGCAGGTTATCGGGGCAGGAACGCACTCCACCTGACGACAAGGAATCACGAGCCCCTCGCCCGGGCTTCTGGAGGTTATTCCCTTGGCTGCTGCGAGCAACGCATCCACCACCACCCCGAAGAGCGGACGCGGCGCATCCCGCCTCTCGTTCGCGAAGATCTCCGACAAGCTGACCGTTCCCGATCTGCTCGCCCTGCAGACCGAGTCGTTCGACTGGCTGGTCGGTAACGAAGCCTGGAAGGCCCGGGTCGCCGAGGCTCAGGCCGTCGGTCGCACCGACGTCCCCGAGATCAGCGGTCTCGAGGAGATCTTCGAGGAGATCTCGCCCATCGAGGACCTGAGCGAGACGATGCAGCTCTCGTTCACGAACCCCTACCTCGAGCCCGAGAAGTACTCGATCGAAGAGTGCAAGGAGCGCGGCAAGACCTACGCCGCCCCGCTGTACGTCGAGGCCGAGTTCATGAACCACCAGACCGGTGAGATCAAGACCCAGACGGTCTTCATGGGCGACTTCCCGCTCCAGACCGACAAGGGCACGTTCATCATCAACGGCACCGAGCGTGTCGTGGTGTCGCAGCTCGTGCGTTCGCCCGGTGTCTACTTCGACAAGACGCCCGACAAGACCTCCGACAAGGACATCGTGTCGGCTCGCGTGATCCCCTCGCGTGGTGCCTGGCTCGAGTTCGAGATCGACAAGCGCGACCAGGTCGGCGTCCGCATCGACCGCAAGCGCAAGCAGTCGGTCACCGTGTTCCTCAAGGCCCTGGGCCTGACGAGCGAGGACATCCTCGCCGAGTTCGCCGGCTTCGACTCGATCGAAGAGACGCTCTCCAAGGACACGATCCTCACGAAGGAAGATGCGCTCCGCGACATCTACCGCAAGCTCCGTCCGGGCGAGCAGGTCGCGGCCGAGGCCGCCCGCGCGCTGCTGGACAACTTCTACTTCAACTCCAAGCGCTACGACCTGGCCAAGGTCGGCCGGTACAAGATCAACCAGAAGCTCGGCCTCGACAAGCCGCTGAGCGACTCGGTGCTCACCGTCGACGACATCGTCGCCACGATCAAGTACCTCGTGCGTCTGCACCGCGGCGACTCGGTGTTCGACGGCGTGCGTCACGGCCAGGCCGCCGAGATCCGCCTCGACGTCGACGACATCGACAACTTCGGCAACCGTCGCATCCGCGCGGTCGGCGAGCTCATCCAGAACCAGGTCCGCACCGGTCTGTCCCGCATGGAGCGCGTCGTCCGCGAGCGCATGACCACGCAGGACATCGAGGCCATCACGCCGCAGACCCTGATCAACGTGCGCCCCGTCGTCGCCGCGATCAAGGAGTTCTTCGGAACCTCGCAGCTCTCGCAGTTCATGGACCAGAACAACCCGCTTGCGGGCCTGACCCACAAGCGTCGCCTCTCGGCGCTGGGCCCCGGTGGTCTGTCCCGTGAGCGTGCCGGCGTCGAGGTCCGTGACGTCCACCCCTCGCACTACGGCCGCATGTGCCCCATCGAGACGCCGGAAGGCCCGAACATCGGTCTGATCGGTTCGCTCGCATCGTTCGCGCGCATCAACGCGTTCGGTTTCATCGAGACCCCGTACCGTCGCGTCGTCGACGGTCGCGTGACCGACCAGATCGACTACCTCACCGCGAGCGAAGAGAGCGACCACATCGTCGCTCAGGCCGGTGTCGCCCTCAAGGCCGACGGCCACTTCGTCGAGGACCGCATCCTCGCCCGTCGCGGTCAGGGTGGCGAGGTCGACCTGTTCCCCGTCGACGAGATCGGCTACATGGACGTCTCGCCGCGCCAGATGGTGTCGGTGGCGACCTCGCTCATCCCGTTCCTCGAGCACGACGACGCCAACCGCGCCCTCATGGGTGCGAACATGCAGCGCCAGGCCGTTCCGCTGGTGCGCAGCGAGTCGCCCGTCGTCGGTACCGGTATGGAGGGCTTCGCCGCGATCGACGCCGGCGACGTCGTCACCGCCGAGAAGGCCGGCGTCGTCCTGGAGGTCTCGGCCGACGTCGTGACCGTCCAGCTCGACGAGGGCGGCACGCAGGACTACTTCCTCCGCAAGTTCGACCGCTCCAACCAGGGCACGTCGTACAACCAGCGCGTGGTCGTCTCCGCCGGTGAGCGCGTCGAGTTCGGCGAGGTCATCGCCGACGGTCCCGCGACCGAGAACGGCGAGCTCGCCCTCGGCAAGAACCTCCTCGTGGCGTTCATGACGTGGGAGGGTCACAACTTCGAGGACGCGATCATCCTCAGCCAGGACCTCGTGAAGGACGACACGCTCTCGTCGATCCACATCGAGGAGTACGAGGTCGACGCGCGCGACACCAAGCTCGGCAAGGAGGAGATCACCCGTGACCTCCCCAACGTCAGCCCCGACCTGCTGAAGGACCTCGACGAGCGCGGCATCGTCCGCATCGGTGCCGAGGTCCGCCCCGGCGACATCCTCGTCGGCAAGGTCACGCCCAAGGGTGAGACCGAGCTGTCGGCCGAGGAGCGTCTGCTCCGCGCGATCTTCAACGAGAAGAGCCGCGAAGTCCGTGACACCTCGTTGAAGGTGCCCCACGGCGAGCAGGGCACGATCATCGCCGTCAAGGAGTTCAACGCCGAGGACGGCGACGACGAGCTCGGCTCGGGCGTCAACCGCCGCGTCGTGGTCTACATCGCCCAGAAGCGCAAGATCACCGAGGGCGACAAGCTCGCCGGCCGCCACGGCAACAAGGGTGTCATCGCCAAGATCCTCCCGATCGAGGACATGCCCTTCCTCGCCGACGGCACCCCCGTCGACGTCGTGCTCAACCCGCTCGGCATCCCGGGTCGAATGAACTTCGGTCAGGTCCTCGAGCTCCACCTCGGCTGGATCGCCCAGCAGGGCTGGAAGGTCGAGGGGACGCCCGAGTGGGCGACGAACCTGCCCGAGGTGGCTCGCGAGGCCGCTCCCGGCACCAAGGTCGCCACCCCGGTGTTCGACGGCGCCTTCGAGGACGAGATCGCGGGTCTGCTCGACTCGACGATCCCCAACCGCGACGGCAACCGCCTGATCGACTCGACCGGTAAGACCGTGCTGTTCGACGGTCGCCACGGTGAGCCCTTCCCGGCGCCCATCTCGGTCGGCTACATGTACATCCTGAAGCTGCACCACCTCGTCGATGACAAGATCCACGCGCGCTCGACGGGCCCGTACTCGATGATCACGCAGCAGCCGCTGGGTGGTAAGGCGCAGTTCGGTGGTCAGCGCTTCGGTGAGATGGAGGTGTGGGCCCTCGAGGCCTACGGTGCCGCGTACGCGCTGCAGGAACTCCTCACGATCAAGTCCGACGACATCCTCGGCCGCGTCAAGGTCTACGAGGCGATCGTCAAGGGCGAGAACATCCAGGAGCCCGGCATCCCCGAGTCGTTCAAGGTGCTCATGAAGGAGATGCAGTCGCTCTGCCTGAACGTCGAGGTCCTCTCGGCCGACGGCACGGCGGTCAACCTCCGTGACACCGACGACGACGCCTTCCGCGCCGCAGAAGAGCTCGGTATCAACATCTCCAGCCGCTTCGAGTCCTCGTCCATCGACGAGATCTGACCCGGCCAGGCAACGAACAGAATTCCGACACAGGAGAACCAGTGCTCGAATCAACCACTTTCGATCAGCTTCGTATCGGCCTGGCCACCGCCGACGACATCCGTCGTTGGTCCTTCGGTGAGGTCAAGAAGCCCGAAACCATCAACTACCGCACCCTGAAGCCCGAGAAGGACGGTCTGTTCGGCGAGCAGATCTTCGGGCCCTCCCGCGACTGGGAGTGCGCGTGCGGCAAGTACAAGCGCGTCCGCTTCAAGGGCATCGTGTGCGAGCGCTGCGGCGTCGAGGTCACCAAGTCCTCGGTCCGTCGTGAGCGCATGGGCCACATCGAGCTCGCCGCGCCCGTCACCCACATCTGGTACTTCAAGGGCGTGCCCTCGCGCCTCGGCTACCTGCTGGACATGGCGCCGAAGGACCTCGAGAAGGTCATCTACTTCGCCGCCTACATGGTCATCTCGGTCGACGAGGATGCTCGTCACCGCGACCTGGCGACGCAGGAGAACAACATCCGTCTCGAGCTGAAGACGCTCGGCGACCGGCGCGACTCGCGCATCGCCGCTCGTCTGGCGAAGCTGGAGGAGGAGCTCGCGGCTCTCGAGGCCGAGGGTGCCAAGGCCGACCAGAAGAAGAAGGTCAAGGACGCCGCCGAGAAGGACATGACCTCGATCCGCAAGAACGCGGACGAGCAGATCGCCAAGCTCGAGCGCGTGTGGGAGGACTTCCGCACGCTCGAGGTCGGCGCCCTGAAGCCCGAAGACGACGTCTTCCACGAGCTGCAGGACCGTTTCGGTCAGTACTTCGAGGCCCACATGGGTGCGGAGTCGATCAAGCGTCGCCTGGAGATCTTCGATCTGCAGGCCGAGGCCGACAGCCTCCACCTGCAGATCTCCGAGGGCAAGGGTCAGCGCAAGATCCGCGCGATCAAGCGTCTGAAGGTCGTCAACTCGTTCCTGCAGACCGGCATGTCGCCGGCCTCGATGGTGCTCGACGTGGTTCCGGTCATCCCGCCGGAGCTGCGCCCGATGGTCCAGCTCGACGGTGGCCGTTTCGCCACCTCCGACCTGAACGACCTCTACCGTCGTGTGATCAACCGCAACAACCGCCTCCGTCGCCTGATCGACCTCGGTGCCCCCGAGATCATCGTCAACAACGAGAAGCGCATGCTGCAGGAGGCCGTCGACGCCCTGTTCGACAACGGTCGCCGTGGTCGCCCCGTCACCGGTACCGGTAACCGCGCGCTGAAGTCCCTGAGCGACATGCTCAAGGGAAAGCAGGGTCGTTTCCGTCAGAACCTGCTCGGAAAGCGCGTCGACTACTCGGGTCGTTCGGTCATCATCGTCGGACCCCAGCTAAAGCTGCACCAGTGCGGTCTGCCCAAGCAGATGGCGCTCGAGCTGTTCAAGCCGTTCGTGATCAAGCGTCTGATCGACCTCGGGCACTCGCAGAACATCAAGGCCGCCAAGCGCGCCGTCGAGCGCTACCGTCCCGAGGTCTGGGACGTGCTGGAAGAGATCATCCGCGAGCGTCCCGTGCTGCTGAACCGTGCACCCACCCTGCACCGTCTCGGCATCCAGGCGTTCGAGCCCCAGCTCGTCGAGGGCAAGGCGATCCAGCTGCACCCGCTCGTGTGCGCGGCGTTCAACGCCGACTTCGACGGTGACCAGATGGCCGTCCACCTGCCGCTGTCGGTCGAGGCTCAGGCCGAGGCCCGCGTGCTGATGCTCGCGTCGAACAACATCCTGAAGCCGTCGGACGGCCGCCCGGTGACCCTGCCCTCGCAGGACATGATCATCGGCCTCCACCACCTCACCACCCTCAAGGAGGGTGCCGTGGGCGAGGGTCGCGCGTTCGGTTCGGTCGGCGAGGCGATCCTGGCCAAGGACGAGGGCACCCTCGACCTGCAGGCCAAGGCGCGCATCCGCATCCCCGGTCTGACGTTCCTCGAGGGCCAGGCCCCCGAGGGCTACGACCGTCACGGTCTCGTGGATGCCTCGCTCGGCCAGGCGATCTTCAACGACACGCTCCCCAAGGGCTACCCGTTCGTCCGCGAGCAGGCCGACAAGGGCAAGCTGTCGCAGATCGTCAACAAGCTCGCCGAGGAGTACCCCAAGGTCGAGGTCGCCGCTTCGCTGGACCGCATCAAGGACGCCGGTTTCTACTGGGCCACGCGTTCGGGTGTGACGGTCGCGCTGAGCGACATCCTCACGCCCCCGAACAAGGGCGAGATCGTCGCGGGCTACGAGAAGCAGGCCGCGAAGGTCCAGGCGCAGTACGAGAAGGGTCTGACCACCGACGCCGAGCGTCGCCAGGAGCTCATCAAGATCTGGACCGAGGCCACGGATGCCGTCCAGAAGGCGATGCGCGACAACTTCCCGGCCGACAACACCATCAACCGCATGGTGTCGTCGGGTGCGCGTGGTAACTGGCTGCAGATCCGCAACATCGCGGGTATGCGCGGCCTGGTGAACAACCCCAAGGGTGAGATCATCCCGCGTCCGATCATCTCCTCGTACCGCGAGGGTCTGTCGGTGGCGGAGTACTTCATCGCCACGCACGGTGCCCGTAAGGGTCTGGCCGACACGGCCCTCCGTACGGCCGACTCGGGCTACCTGACGCGTCGTCTCGTCGACGTCTCGCAGGACGTCATCATCCGCGAAGAGGACTGCGGCACGTCGAAGGGCCTCGAGCTCCCGATCGCCGCGGTCGACTCGAGCGGCACGCTCGTCAAGGACGCCAACGTCGAGAACTCGGTGTTCGCTCGTACGCTCGCCACGGCGGTCGTCGACGCGCAGGGTACGGTGCTGGCCGAGGCCGGCGACGACGTGGGCGACGTGCTCATCGACAAGCTGGTCGCCGGTGGGGTCGAGACCATCAAGGTCCGCTCGGTCCTCACGTGCGACTCGGCCGTCGGTGTCTGCGCGAAGTGCTACGGCCGTTCGCTCGCGACCGGCAAGATCGTCGACATCGGCGAGGCCGTCGGCATCATCGCGGCCCAGTCGATCGGTGAGCCCGGAACGCAGCTGACGATGCGTACCTTCCACACCGGTGGTTCGGCCTCGGCCGACGACATCACGCAGGGTCTGCCCCGTGTGCAGGAGCTGTTCGAGGCGCGTACCCCCAAGGGTGCCTCGCCGATCGCCGAGGCCGATGGCCGCATCACGATCGACGAGACCGAGAAGGCCAAGAAGGTCATCCTCACGCCTGACAACGGCGACGAGCCGGTGGTCTACCCGGTCCTCAAGCGTGCGACCCTCCTCGTCGAGGACGGTCAGCACGTCAAGGTCGGCGAGCCCCTCCAGGTCGGAACGCTCGACCCCAAGGAGGTCATGCGCGTGCAGGGTGCCCGCGAGGTGCAGAAGTACCTCGTGAACGGCGTCCAGGGCGTGTACCGCTCGCAGGGTGTGCCGATCCACGACAAGCACATCGAGGTCATCGTGCGCCAGATGCTGCGCAAGGTCACCGTCGTCGACCACGGCGACACCGACCTGCTGCCCGGTGAGCTGGTGGACTTCAAGCGCTACCAGAACATCAACCGCGAGACGGTCGGCGAGGGCAAGCGCCCCGCGTCGGGTCGTCCCGAGCTGATGGGTATCACCAAGGCGTCGCTCGCGACCGAGTCGTGGCTGTCGGCCGCGTCCTTCCAGGAGACCACCCGCGTCCTGACGCAGGCGGCCATGGAGGGCAAGAGCGACCCGCTGGTCGGCCTCAAGGAGAACGTCATCATCGGAAAGCTCATCCCCGCCGGAACGGGACTTGCGAAGTACCGCAACGTCACGGTCGAGGCGACGGAAGAGGCCAAGAGCGAGCGGTACCCCAACCGCATCTTCGCCTCGGACGGCGCGTACAGCGACGCCGACCTGAGCTACGTCGACTTCGACAGCTTCTCGACGGACGACTTCACGCCCGGTACGTACAACTGATCGAAGACAACTGATCGAGGGATGCCGCACCCCGGTGCGGCATCCTGATCGACGAAGGTCCCCGGCTCGCGCCGGGGACCTTCGTCGTTCCCGGCGGGTTTCGGGCGGGTCACGTGTGCCCTCCGCGGCGTGTCGAGGTGCGGGACTCACGGTGCGGGTCGCCTACCGTGGTCGGGGAGGAACGGATGGCACGAGTCGGGGGACGCAGCGCCTGGATCGCGTGGCCGGCGGGCGTCGTGTGCGCTGCCGTCGTGGCCGCGCTCCTCGTGCTGGCCGCGCCGGGTGTTCCGGGGGCTGTGACCTTCGTCGGCGACACGCTGCGGACCGGGTCGACGACGCCGCCCTACACCGACGCGCCGCGCGTGCCGGGCCCGGCCGAGACCTGCCGTGACCTGTACACGCAGCCGATGTGGTCGGCGCTGGTGTGGTCGCCCGAGGCCCTGCTGAACCAGCGGCGAACCGCGGCGCTGTCCACTCCCGAGGCGGTGGGCGCTGCCGCGGCGACGCCGGTCGTCACCTGCCACTGGCGGGGGGACGGCGGCCGGTGGCTCGAGACCAGCGTGGCCATCGTGTCGGCCCAGGGTGCGGCCGCCGTGACCGCCACGCTGAGCGAGCAGGGTTTCGCGTGCGCCACCGCGGGCGACACGGTCCACTGCCAGCGCGAGGCCGGCGGTGTGGTCGAGGTGCACGACCTGCGCGGCGACCGGTGGGTCTCGTCGACCTTCTCGGGCTGGATGCCGGACGGCTACGCCGGGGTCGTGGCATCCCGCGCCTTCGGCGAGTGACCCGGCCTCAGCCGAAGATCGACGCGATGATGCTCGCGGTGTAGCCCGTGGGCGCGAGGTTCGAGTACTGCGTGTCGATGAGCACGTCGTCGCGCCAGAAGAGCGTGCGGCCGTCGTTGACCGGATAGGTGTCGTTGATCCAGGTCTTCTCGCAGCGGGTGCCCTCGTCGGGCGTGTAGCAGCTGAACCCCTGCGTCGTGACGAGGTCGTTGAGCATGTCGAGCGCGGGACCGCGGTCCATGCGCGTGATGCGGGTGACGAGTCCGGTGGTGTCGGCGGCGGGGTCACGCCAGATGCAGATGAGCGAGCCGTCGGGTTGCGCCCCGGACGGGCCGAGCGCCGGGTCGTTCAGGGGCACCGAGCCGAGCTGCGCGAGCACGTCGGCCGACAGCAGCGCGCGGCAATCGGTGGGGATGGATGCCGCCACGGCAGTGGGCGTGATCGTGGGGATCGGGGTGCCCGCGGGAGTACGCGACTCGATCGGGGATGGCGCCGTCGGCGCCGGGTCGCCGCTCTGCTCGGGCGCGCACGCGCCGAGCGTGAGGGCGGCGGCGATCGCGATGACTGCGGCGAGGGCCGCTGACGACGATCGACCGGGCATGCAGCCACCCTAAACGGAGCCGCCGACACGGTCGAGACCGACACACGACGGCACGCCTCCGCGGTGCGAGGGCCCGCGCGGGTTAGCCTGACGCAGCACGATATCTGCGCGCGTGAGGAGACCCCGATGAGCGACCCCCAGTCGTACGGCGACCCCGTCGACGAGCCCAAGGACGAGGCGCACGACGTCGTCGGACGTGCCCACGAGGGGCTCGCCGACGCTGAGGCTGCCCGTCGCGACGCGGTCGACCCCGAGGCGCCTGCCCCGGTGGCGGCCGAGGGCGAGTCCGGTCCGGACTCCGCGACCGCGGCTTCCGCCGCGCCCGCGACCACGGTGCACGACGCTTCCCCGGTGGAGCCGCGCAGCCAGACCGCTGTCTCCGCGCCCGTCGCGGACCGCTCCGTCGACCTCGACGACGAGGATGCCCGGTGGGCCGCCTACGCCGCGTCGGCCGAGCCGGAGTCCGCCACCGCGGCGCACACCGCCGCTCCCTCGGCGCACGACGACCGCGGTGCCGAAGCCGCGCTGCCCGCTGCGGCAGCTGCTGCCGGTGCCGCCACGGCGACCTCCGCTGCTCCCTCGCCGGATGCCGACGCGACGTACCCGATCGGCGCTGCGCAGCCGATCTTCGTTCAGGCGCCCGAGGCCCCGCGCCCCCGGGGCAATCGCGGTGCCGCCGGCGCCATCGGACTCCTCGCGACCCTGGTGTTCGCCGTCCTGTACCTCGCCGCCACGCTCGGGCTGGGGCTCCTCCTCGGCACGATCCAGACGGACGGCCTCGTCGACGCCGCCCTCGCAGCGCTGACGACCTTCACGCTGTGGGTGCCGACCGTGGCGTTCTTCGTGGGCTTCTGGTTCCTCGGTGCGATCATCAACCGCGGTGGCTGGGGTCACTGGGTGGTCTGGGGTCTGCTGGTCGGCGTCATCTCGTGGGGCGGCTACCTCCTGGGCGCGCTGTTCGCGGCACCGTTCTGGCTGCTCACCGCGCGCCAGGGTGTCGACCTGCTGCAGGAGAGCGTGCTCGCCCCCCTCGCGATCGTGGCGTTCGTCCTCGGCCGCGAGCTCACCATCTGGTTCGGGTCGTGGGTGGCCAAGCGCGGTCGCCGCGTCACCGAGATCAACGACGAGGCGCAGCGCGAGTACGAGCGCACGCTCGAGGCCGGTCCTCAGCTCGCTCAGCGCTGAGACCGGATGCCATGACGGATACGCCGCGACCGGCGGGGGTGACCCCGCCGGTCGCGGTCGTTTTCGCGACGGTGAGCTTCCTGGCCCTGGCGATCGGTGGTCTCGGCGTCGCGAGCCTTCTGTTCGACGCCGACGTCATCCCCGTCCGTGGCCTCGGTCCGCTTCCCGGGGTGGCCGGCATGCTGCTGGCCCTCGCGGGATTCGCCGGTGTGCTCCTGTGGGGACTGCGGGCGGTGCCGCCCGGCTTCCTCACGGCGGTGCCGTGCGCGATCGCGGCGTACGTCGGCGAGATCCTCGGGATCGCGCTGGGAGCGGCGGTGACCGGAGGCGATATCGCCCGCGGCCTCGCCGCCGCGGGCGCGGTGGCGCTGGGCTGGCCCGGAGCCGTGATCGCGTTGGCAGGACTGCTCGCCGGGGCCTTCGGCGTGCTGCTCGCGCGCAGCCGGGGCGAGGGGCCGCGGTGGCGCTGGGAGCGCGACGAGGAAGATCGCTGATGGTCGGGCCGTGGCATCCGCCCGCAGCGCCCGGTGTCGGGCTAGCGTAGGGGCGTGGAGCGGTCGCTCGAGACCCAGGTCGGCCAGGCGGTGGACGCTTGGCTCGCTTGGCTGCCCCGGTGGGAGCCCGCGAACCATCGCGGACGCATCGCCCCGTGTCGCCGGTGCTTCGGTTCGCCGGTGCTCTCGGCGGCCGGTCTCGGCTCGGACGTGCCGCACGGGGTGCAGCACGGGCTGTCGACCCGCGTGAAGACGATCGTCGACCACGCCGTGGCCGAGTACACCTCGCGCAACCTCCCGATGCTGCAGACCGAGCTCGAGCAGCAGGCCGCCCGCAACCGGCGCCGCTCGTATCGCCCGGCCGAGGGACTGGAGCCCGAGTTCGAGGGCATGCCGCTGGACCCCGAGCCCGAGCCGGGCGCTCCGTTCCTCTTCACGCTCACGGGTCTGGCGGCCGAAGATGACGCCGCGATCCCCGCTCTGCCGCCGCTGTCGGATGCCGCGAAGGCGGCGCTGCGGCAAGAGGTCGGCCTCGCCGACGACTACGCCAACATGATCGGGCGCGAGGTATGCGCGGTGCTGCTGCATCATCGGCTCCGCATCCAGGCCGCCGTCGCCGAATACGTCGAGCCCCAAGTGGCCGCCATGCTCGACGACCTGTCGCGGTCGTTGGACGCCCCGTTCGATCCGCGCGACCCGGGGCCGCTGGCATCCTGAGCCTGTGGACGGCCCCGGCCCACCGGTTCGGAGCTTTGTTAGCATTGCCGGGTTGTCCGCCCGTTCGGTTGCGGACAGGGGTTCCGGGGAGGTGCACGATGCCGCAGCGCCTGCCCTCGTCACCCCCGATCCTCCCGGGGCTGGCATACATCCGTCCGCTCGGGTCCGGCGGCTTCGCCGACGTCTTCCTCTACGGGCAGGACATGCCGCGCCGCGACGTGGCCGTGAAGGTCCTCCCGAGCGACGTCCGCGACGCGGATCTGCTGCGCATGTTCAACGCCGAGGCCGACGTGCTCGCCCACCTCTCGGCGCACCCCTCGATCGTCACCGTCTACCAGGCCGGGATCTCGGCCGACGGTCGGCCGTACATCGTGATGGAATACTGCCCCGGCTCGCTCGCGCAGCGCTACCGGGTCGAGCGGATGCCGGTCGCCGAGGTGTTGTCGATCGGCGTGCGCATGTCGGGCGCGCTCGAGTCGGCGCACCACGCCGGGCTCGTGCACCGTGACGTCAAGCCGAGCAACATCCTCGTGACGACGTTCGGGGCTCCCGTGCTGGCGGACTTCGGCATCTCGTCGTCGCTGGTGCGGCAGGGGGCGGACGAGATGCTCGCGATGAGCGTGCCGTGGAGCGCGCCCGAGGTCATCGCCGAGCAGACCGCCGGAACCGTGTCCAGCGAAGTGTGGAGTCTCGGGGCGACGGTGTACTCGCTGCTCGCAGGCCACAGCCCGTTCGAGCGCCGCGAACGCGGACAGAACTCCCGCGAGCAGCTGCGTCGCCGGATCGCCCGCGCCTCGTACACCGACATCTCCCGCACCGACGTGCCGCCGTCGCTGCAGGCCGTGCTCGCGCGGGCCATGTCGCGCAATCCCGCCGACCGGTTCGCGAGCGCACGGGAGCTCGGTGAGGCGTTGCAGAAGGTGCAGTCCGAGCTCGGGCTGCCCGCCACTCCCCTCGAGGTGCCCGCGGCCGAGTGGGCGCCGACCGCGCGCGCGGTCGACTTCGCCGACGGCACGCTCCGCGGCCCTGCACGCTCGCGCATCGATCGCGAGGGGGTGCGCAAGCTCCGCGGCTCCTCCGGCGTCGCGGGTCTGGCCCGGGATGAGGACACCGACATCTCGGCCCCGACGCGTCCCGCCCACCGCTTCCTGCCGTGGGCGCTCGCGGCGGCCACCCTCGTCGTCGCGAGCGCGGTCGTCCTGGCCGCGCTCCTGGCCACCGGGGTGCTCCGATGAAACGTCGCACCCTCGCGGGTCTGGCGGCGACGCTCGGCGCCGCGGCGCTCGTGATCACGGCGAGCATCGTCTGGCCAGGGCTGGATGCGCAGGAGACCCCCGAAGTCGACACGTCCGTGTGGGCGCTGCAGACCGGGGAAGGTCAGCGCTACGCGCGCGTGAACACCACGGTGGGCGAGCTCGACACCGTGCGCACGGCGGGCAATCCGAGCGCGGTCGCCCAGGGCCCCGACGGCGCCTATCTCTTCACCGACAGCTACAGCAAGCTCACCCGCATCGACGAGGCGCAGCCGGTCGATCTGCAGGAGGATCAGCTCGAGTCCGCCCCCGAGACGCCCGCGGGGACGACCTCGGTCGTGACGGCCGGCGATTACGTCGTCTACCGCACCGACACGGGTGCGGTCTTCGCCAGCCGCCTCAGCCGTGCGGGGCAGTCGGTCTCCGAGCTCGATCCGTTCGGGACGGCGGGCGACGACGACGCCCGCACGTACACCGCGGATGCCGTGACCGTCGACGATCGCGGGATGCTCTTCGCCTACTCCTCGGCCGACGGCTCCGTGATCCGGTACGACATCGAGGCCGACGAGCTGAAGGGGCGCGACGCGCTCGACGCCGACGCGGCCGCACCGGTGCTCACGGCCGCGGGAGACCAGTGGGTGCTCGTCGACGCCGATGCGGGGCGCGTGTGGGTGCGCGGTCAGGACCCGGTCGACCTCGACACCGCGGAGCAGCTCGTCGTGGGCGACCCCGACTCCCGCGCCCGCGTCGTGTATCTGGCCGACGAGCAGTCCCTGTGGAGCATTCCCGTCGACGGCGGTGAGCCGCGACGCGAAGTGGGCGCCGGCGGCACCGTGCTGGGGCAGCCGGCGAAGCCGCTCGCCCACGGCGGCGTCGCTTATGCGGCGTGGCTCCTGCCCGGCGACGCCCGCGGCACGCTGTGGCGATCGGATGCCGGCGAGACCGACCTCGATTACGCCGGGGTCACGATGCCCGATCAGCGTCGGCCGATGTTCGTCGCGACCGATCACGCCGTCATCCTGAACGAGACGCGGACGGGCTGGGTGTGGACGGTGCCCGACGGCGCGCTCGTGGCGTCGAGCCAGAGCTGGACCCTCGACGACCGCACCGAAGAGGCCGCCGTGCAGAGCGATGAGCAGCTCAGCGTGGTGCTGGACCCCAAGCCGCCGATCGCCGAGCCCGACGGTTTCGGCGTGCGCGCGGGGCGGCTGGTGACCCTGCCGGTGCTGCTGAACGACCACGACCCCAACGAGGACGTCCTGAGCATCGTGGGCGAGAGCGTCACGGGCCTGGATCCCGGCTTCGGCAGCCTTTCGGTGACCGACGACGGCCAGCGCCTCGCTGTCCGCGTCGCGGCCGGAGCGACGGGCACGGCGACCTTCTCGTATTCCGTGACCGACGGGACCGCGGCCGACGGGCTCACCTCGGCCCCGACGACGGTGACCCTGACCGTCTCGCCCACCGAGTCCAACGCCGCTCCGGTGTGGTGCGGCGTCGAGAAGTGCCTCCAGCCGTGGCCTACGCCCGAAGTGGCGCGCGGCGGCACGATCACCGTGCCCGTTCTCCCCGGGTGGGTCGATCCCGACGGCGACCCCCTGCTGCTGCTGTCGGTCGACAACCCCGGCGGCGTCGGCAGCGTGGCATCCACCCCCGCCGGCGAGGTCGTCTACCAGCACTCCGACGACGGATCGGGCGGGGAGCAGACGATCCAGCTCGACGTGACCGTCGCCGACACCGCGGGGGCGACGACGACCAAGCCGTTGCTGATCCGGGTCGCTCCGGATCCGGCGCTCTCGGTGCAGTCCTTCGCCGTCGTCGACACGGCCGGCTCGGCGCTCACCGTCGATGTGGGCCCGCACGTGACGGGCACCGCCGGTGACGTCACCATCGGGTCCGTGCGTGTCCTCGATGACGCCGCGGCGTCGGCCACGATCGTCGGCGGCACGACGACCTTCGACTTCACGGCCGCGCAGCCCGGCGTCTACCGGGTCGACTTCACCGTCGCGGGAGCCGGGCGCACTGCCACGGGCACGGCCCGCATCACGCTCCTCCCCGCTGATGCCCCGGCCCAGCTGTCGACCGCGCCCGTCGTGGCATTCGTCCGCCCGCAAGAGGACGCGACGCTCGATGTGTTCGCTGCGGTGTCCAACCCCACCGGCCGGGTCCTGTTGCTGAGCGACGTCGTCGCCACCGCCGAGGACGGAGCCTCGCTCACCGTCGACACCGTGGGGCAGAACGACCTCCGCGTCTCGGGAAGCACCGCCGAGGGCGGGGCGGGGCTCCTCGGAACCGTGGCGTACACCGTCAGCGACGGCACCGACGACGAGGGCTCCCGTGTCGACGGCGAGGCCACGGTGTACCTTCTTCCGCCCGCCCCCGAGATCGCCCCGATCGCGGTCGATGACACGGTGACCGTGCGCGCCGGTGTGCAGGTCGACATCCCGGTCCTCGACAACGACGTGTCCCCGGCCGGCGGACGTCCGACCCTCGACCCCGCCACGGTCCAGGCCGCCCCCGCCAGTGACGGCCTCGCCTTCGCGTCGGGCGGTGTCTTGCGCTACCTGGCCCCGACGACGCCCGGCAGCTACGAGGTCACCTACCGCGTGTACACGACCGGCACGCCCTCTCTGTGGGACGAGGCCACGGTCCACGTCACCGTGCTCGGATCCGAGGCCAACCGCGCCCCGGTGCCCGACACGCTGCAGGGGCGGGTGCTCAGCGGAGGCCAGACCACGATCCCCTTCCGCGGCTTCGGCGTCGACCCCGACGGGGATGCGGTCGTGCTCGACCGCATCGTGACCCAGCCCGACCGCGGGACCGCCTCGATCTCGGCCGACGGGGCCTCCCTCGTGTACTCCTCGGTGCCGGGCGATCGCGGTCAGGTGTCGTTCCGCTACCGCGTGGCCGATTCCTCCGGCGCGACGGGAGAAGGCACGGTGCGCATCGGAGTCCTGGATGCCGAGGCCAACCCGAGCCCCATCACCTTCACGGACTACGTGCAGGTGCAGACCGGACCCGACAGCCGCATCCGGGTCAGCCCGCTCGCCAACGACATCGATCCCACTCAGGGACGCCTCTCGCTCACCGCGGTGCGCCCCGATCTGCCCCGCACGCTCGTTGACGGCAGCGACAACCCCGAGTACGCGCGCCTGGAGTCCATGATCGAGACGACGACCGAGACGGGGGTGGTCCTGCGTGCCGGCGAGGCTCCGGCGACGATGTCCTTCCTGTACGACGTCGAGTCCGATTCCGGCAACACCGGCCGCGGCCTGATCGTGGTGAAGGTCGTGCGCGAGAGCGTCCCCGACTTCCCGGTGGTCACCGACACGGTGCTGACCCTCGAGGATCGCGATCAGTTCGTCTCCGGGGTCGACGTCCTCGACGGGCGGGCGACGTGGTCGGGTGGCGACGTGGCGGATCTCCGTGTCTCGCTGTGGGGCGAGCCTGCCGGGGTGAACCTCGACGGTCGCCGCATCTCGGGCGAGCTCCCCGCGACGCGGCGGATCATCCCCTTCGTCGTCTCGGGCACCGTGGGGGGAGAAGACGTCACGACGTATGCCTTCGTCCGGGTCCCCGGCGACGACGATCTGACGCTCGCCCTGCGCCCGGGCTCGGCTCAGCGCGTGGACGAACTCGCCTCGGTCGAGTTCGACATGGCATCCCTCGTCGCCGTCCCGCGCCGCGCCACGCTCGAGGTCGGACCCGAGGTCACCACGACCGGCGTCCGCGCCGAAGGGCGCTGCACCGTGAACGGGACGGTCGTGCGGTACGACGCCGGGACGGGGTCCCCCTGGACCGACGCCTGCCAGGTGCCGGTCCGCGTCGCGGGGACCGAGGAGTGGACGCTGCTGTCGGTCCCGATCGGGATCGTCGCCCGCGAGCCTCAGCCCGAACTGCGCCCCGGCTCGCTGACCGTCGGCCCGGGCGAGACGGCGACGTTCGACCTGCGCAACATGACGACCTGGCAGCTGGGCCGTGAGGACTGGGCGGGCATCCGCTACGCCCTCGACTACTCCGGATCGGCGTTCTCGTCGGTGACCCTCGACGGCTCGGTCGTGACGGTCACCGGCGCGGACCGCGCCGTCCCCGGCGGCGAGAACGCGGCGATCGTGACGGTGACGAGCCATCGAGCGGTCGCCCCGGCTCGCTTGCTGCTGCGCGTCGGCGCGGCCCCCTCCACGCTTCCGCAGGGTGGAACCACGACGTTGCAGTGCTCGCAGGCCTCGGGCTCCAGTTGCACCATCGATGCCGTCGGCCTCCCCGGCGAGGTCAACCCCCTCCCGCGCACCCCGCTCGAGGTCGTGGACGTGCGCCCGACGAGCGCGTGCACGGGCGTCGGCTTCGAGGTCGCCTCGAACGCGAGCGTGCGGGCGTCCTGGACCGCCGACGCCCCGGGTGCCACGTGCGCGGCCAGCGTCACCCTGCGCGACGCCCAGGGGCGATCGACCGCGGGCTCGCGCGACGCGCGCGTCGTGCTCGACCTCCAGGGCTTCCCCCGCGCCCCGGCGAGCGTGCGGCAGACGGCCTACGCCGACGGCTCGCTCACGCTCCGCATCGACCCCGGCGAGGCGCGCCGGGCGTATCCGGCCATCTCCGGGTTCACCATCCGCTCGCGCGGCGAGGTCGTCGCGCAGTGCGGACCCGACGGCGCGTGCCCCCCGATCGGCGCTCCCAACGGTGAGCAGCGCGAGTACGTCGTCACCGCCGTCAACTCCGTCGGAGAGTCCCGCGGATCGGTGCGCACCACCGCCTGGGCGTACGACCCGCCCGCGCGGCCGCAATCGGCGGGCTTCACCCCCGTCGTGACCGGCGACGGCGAGGGCAACGTCGTCGACCTCGTGATCCGCGGCGTCGAGTCCGCCGAGACGGGGCAGCTCGAGATCCGCAGCGCCGCGGGCGAGACCCGCACCGTCAGCGTCGGCCGCAACCAGAACGATGTCCGCGTCGACGGTTTCCGGGTCGGCAGCAACGCCCGCACCGAGATCACCGTCACCCCGACCTCGCGCTTCGAGATCCCCGCGGGCCTCGGCGGCTCGGCCCAGGGCGGCGCGCTGGTGTTCTCGGCGCACGGGGTCGGTGCGCCGCTCGATCCGGTCATGACGATCACCTCGCGCTCGAGCGGCGACGGTATCTCGACGGTGACCGTCGAGGGCACCGCCCGCCAGAACGGCACGGACTCGCAGCTCCGCTACGGTGTCGTCGAGGGCGCGAACTGCCGCGTCGGCGACGGCGGTCCCCGACGCGAGTTCCCTGGTAAAGAGGACGGCGTCGCCTACACGTTCACGTTCTGCGTCGAGTCGAGCTACGACGGGACGTCCTACGGCACGAAGAGCGTGACCCAGGAGTACCGCGTCGCTCAGGACACCGCGGCCCCCCGCGGCTACACGTTCCGCGTCGGGTCGAATCCCGACATCGGCACCGAGGACGGCCGCCCGGTCGCTCGGTGGCGCATCTCCGGCATCCAGACCGGGAGCGAACCGCCGCGGTTCAACGACCCGAAGTACACGAACTTCGAAGGCAACCGGTCATCGGTCTTCGGCTCCGACCCGAACATCGGCGTCTACTTCCAGCACCGCTTCTGGGGCACGACCTCCGAAACAGGGCGGGTCGCGCCGGCCTCGGGCAGCGCGCCGTACCAGGTGCAGGCGAGCACGCGAGTGGCATCCTGTGTCGCCGGAGAGCGCCTCCAGGTGTCCTCGAGCGCGAGCAACGACCAGGCGACGCTGACGCTCGACCGTTCCGCGCTCCGCTACACCGACAAGAACGGCGCCGTACTCACTCCCGCCGAGGGCTCCGACCTCGTCCCCGCCGGGGCGACGAAGGTCACGAACGTCCGCGTCACCGTCGACTGGTCCGCGCGCGGCTGGGGCCTCGACTCCGCCGTCCTCGAGACCCAGGCGACCTGCCAGCCCGGCACGCCCGAAGCCGATCCCGAACCCTGATCCCCCCCCCACCGAGAGAGACTCACTGCCATGACGATCACCCAGGAGCAGGCGACCTGGTACGCCCAGACGTTCGCGCAGATCGCCGACAACGTCGAGCGCGCCGTGCTCGGCAAGCGCCACGTGGTCGAGCTCGTGCTCACGGCGATGCTCAGCGACGGCCACGTCCTGCTCGAGGATGTCCCGGGTACGGGGAAGACTTCGCTCGCGCGCGCGATCGCTCAGTCGGTGCAGGGCACCAACACGCGCATCCAGTTCACGCCCGATCTGCTCCCCGGCGACATCACCGGCATCACGGTGTACGACCAGAAGACCGGCACGTTCGAGTTCCACGCCGGGCCGATCTTCGCCAACATCGTCCTCGCCGACGAGATCAACCGCGCGAGCCCCAAGACCCAGTCGGCGCTCCTGGAGGTCATGGAAGAGGGCCGGGTCACGATCGACGGCGTCTCGCGCGAGGTCGGCGTGCCCTTCCTCGTCCTGGCGACGCAGAACCCGGTCGAGCAGGCCGGCACCTACCGGCTGCCCGAGGCGCAGCTCGACCGGTTCCTCCTGCGCACCTCCCTCGGCTACCCCGACCACGCGGCCACCGTGCGCATCCTCGACGGCGCGGCCGTCTCCACCGCGGACCTGCGTCCGATCATCACGCCGCAAGCCCTCGTCGGCATGGCCGATCTCGCCGCCGCCGTCTATGTCGACGCCCTGGTGCTCGACTACATCGCCCGACTGGTGGATGCCACCCGCTCGGCCGACGAGGTGCGCTTGGGCGTCAGCATCCGCGGCGCGCTCGCCCTGACCCGGGCGACCCGGGCGCGCGCGGCCGCTCAGGGGCGCACGTACGCGACGCCCGACGATGTGAAGGCGCT
Source organism: Microbacterium sp. SCPM-O-B-15248 (M128) (assembly GCF_058214835.1). Taxonomy (NCBI): domain Bacteria; kingdom Bacillati; phylum Actinomycetota; class Actinomycetes; order Micrococcales; family Microbacteriaceae; genus Microbacterium; species Microbacterium sp. SCPM-O-B-15248 (M128). Next base: position 23,744 of record NZ_JBYQLI010000013.1, on the reverse strand, counting down.
CGCCGTCGCCGTCCTGTCGCACCGGCTCATCCTGCATCCCGAGGCGGAGTTCGACGGGGTGACGCAGGAGGCCGTCGTGGGCCAGGTCCTGCTCGACACCGTCCCGCCGACGCAGCGCGAGAGCGCCTGAACGTGCGAGTCCCCCCGCTTCTCCGCTCGCGACGGGTGACGCCGTGCCCGACGTGAACCTCACCGAGTCGCGACTGACGCGGACCTCCGCGGCGACCGTCGGCACGGGGTCGCGCACATCGGTCACCTCGACGTCGACGCGGCGCACCCGCCGGCTCGTGCGCGCCGCGGTGCGCGCCGCCGAGGTGTGGCGCGCGGTCGTGGACGCCGTCGCCGCCGCGGTGCGGTGGGCGGGACGCACGGTGCGGCCGGCGGGCGCGGTCGTGGCGGTCGCCGCCACCGCGGGGCTCGCCCTCGGTCTCGTCTTCGGGTGGGTGGAGTGGGTCGTCGCGGGCGCGGTGGCTCTGCTGCTGCTGGTCATGAGCGTCCCCTTCCTCTTCGGCGCGCGTGCGTACGACGTCGACTTGACGCTCACGCACGAGCGGGTCGTCGCCGGCACCGGCGTCACGGGAGAGATCACCGTGCGCAACGACAGCGGGCGCCCGGCCCTCCCCGGACGGCTGGACATCCCGGTCGGTCGCGGACTCGTGGAGTTCGCGGTCCCGCTGCTGCGACCGGGGCACGGGGTGACCGAACCGCTGGAGATCCCGCCGCTCCCGCGCGGTGTCGTGCGCATCGGACCGGTCACGACGGTCCGCAGCGACCCGGTGGGACTGCTGCGGCGAGAGCACGCGTTCGACGACGTGCACGACCTGTTCGTGCACCCCCGCACGGTGGGCCTGCCGTCCACGAGCGCGGGGCTCGTACGTGACCTCGAGGGCAGCGCCACGCGACGCCTCGTCGACGCCGACATGTCTTTCCACGCGATCCGCGAGTACGTCCCCGGCGACTCCCGGCGCCAGGTGCACTGGAAGTCCACGGCGAAGACCGGGCGCCTCATGGTGCGCCAGTACGAGGAATCCCGGCGCTCGCGGATGGCCGTCGTCCTGGCCGCCGCGACGCAGGAGTACGCGGATGCCGACGAGTACGAGCTGGCGGTCTCGGCCGCCGCCTCGCTCGGCCTGCGCGCCGTCCGCGATGCCCGCGACATCGACATCGTGACCGGCTCCGAGATCCCGCGCGTCGTGAAAGGACGCCTGCGCGCGATCCGGCACGTCCCGACCGTCGCGCCGCGCGCTCTGCTCGACGGTTTCAGCGCCCTCGAGCGTCACGAGAACACGATGGCCGTCGAAGACGTCTGCCGCTTGGCATCCGAGGCCAATGAACGGCTCTCGATCGCTTTCGTGGTCGTCGGATCGGCCGTCTCGCTCACCCGACTGCGCCAGGCGACGCTGGCGTTCCCGGCCGACACGGCCGTCGCGGCGGTGGTGTGCGACGAGCGCGCGCACCCGCGCATGCAGAGCGTCGCCGGACTGACCGTCCTGACCATCGGCACGCTCGACGACCTGTCCGGTCTGCTCGTGCGCGGAGCGACCTCGTGAGCGCGCCGTCCCGGGCGACAGATCCGGCCCGCCTCTCGCGCGTCGTCGCGGGCGGGCTGTACACCGCCGTGTCCGTGGCGCTCGCCGCGGTCGCCGCGTGGCCGGTGTACGCCACTCCCGCCTTCGTGCTGCTCGTGGCCGCGGCCGTCGTGGCCTCGGCGGGCATCGTCGCCGTGAGCACGTGGTGCCGCTGGGGAGGAGGGGTGACTGCCGCGCTCGTGGCCGGTGCGTTCGCCGTTCTGGCCGTGCCGCTCGCGGTGCCCTCGCGTCTGGGGAGCCCGCTGGAGTTCCTGCGCGGCCTGGGCGAGGCGTTCTCCGGCGTGGCGCTGGCCTGGAAGGACCTCGTCACCGTCGACCTGCCCGTGGGCGACTACCGCAACCTGCTGATCCCCGCGCTCGTCGTCTTCCTCGTCGGTACGGCGGTGACACTGACGCTCGCGCTGCGCGGCGATCGCTGGGCGCCGGCGGCGGTGGTGAGCGGTCTGGCGATGACCGGGTTCGGCCTGTTCTTCGGTCGCACGTCCACGAGCGCTCCGCTGACGGTCGGGCCGCTCACTCTCGCGGCGCCGGTCGAGACCGCGGTCGGGGTCGGTGCGGTCCTTTCGGCCGTGCTGTGGTTGGCGTGGCGCACGCGCGACGAGCGCCTCCGTGCGCTGCGCCGGGCGAGCGAGAGTGCGACGGTGAGCCTGCCTCGGCGTCGCTCGCGCACCGACCGGCGCCGCGCGGCCCTGGGTGCCGGCATGCTCGTCGTTGCCGTGGTGGCCGCCGTCGCGGTCGTGCCGTGGGCCGTGAGGGATGCCGACCGCCGGGTGCTGCGGTCGGCGGCGGGTCCCGAACGGCAGATCGCCGAGGCGGTGAGCCCGCTCTCCGAGTACCGGTCGATGTTCTCCGACGCGCGGGACGACGACGTGCTGTTCCGCGTCTCGTCGACGGGCACGGCGCCCGAGCGCATCCGCGTGGCGACGCTCGACGTCTACGACGGCGAGGTCTTCCGCTCCTCCGGCTCCCGCCAGGGGTCGTTTGTGCGGGTTCCCGCGAGCCTGTCGGCGGGCGACGGCCGGGACGTGGAGACCGATGTCGAGATCGCGGATCTCGGTGGCATCTGGATGCCGACCGCCGGCCGTCTCGTCTCGGCGACGTTCGAGGGCGATCGGCAGAACGTCCTCGCCGATCGGTTCTACTACAGCGCCGACGCCCAGGCCGGCGTGCAGATCGCCGACGGCGGACTCCGCTCGGGCGACCGCTACCGCCTGTCGGCTGTCGAGCCCGCCGACGACGATCCCGCGACCCTCGTCGCCCCCGGCGTGGACGGCGGTCGCGCGGGCGGCGAGAACCTCCGGCGCTGGGTCGAGGAGCACGCCACCGGATCCTCGGGGGCGGACCTCGTCTCCCTCGTCCGTCTGCTGCGCGAGCGCGGCTACCTGAGCCACGGCCTGGCCCCCGCGGCGGGTGCGCCGGCCCCGACGTGGACGGCCGACCTTCCCGGCTACCAGCTGCAGCCGAGCGCCTCGGGACATTCGCTCGCGCGCATCGAGGTGATGTTCCAGCGCCTGCTCGAGCGCGAGGACGACCCGCGCGCGCAGACCTCGGGCAACTACGTCGCGGCCGTGGGCGACGACGAGCAGTTCGCCGTCGCCGCCGCGCTCATCGCGCACGAGCTCGGCTTTCCGGCCCGCGTCGTGGTGGGCACCCGGCTGAGCGCGAGCGATCCGGGTGTCGCCACGTGCGAAGCGGGGGAGTGCCGCGCGCGCGATCTCAGTGCATGGACCGAGGTGCAGGGCGACGACGGCCGCTGGGCGGCGATCGACGCGACCCCGCAGTGGGAGCTGTCGCCGAGCCTCGAGGTGACGCAGCAGCGCGATCCCGAGAACGTCACCGAGGTCCGCCCCGACACCGTCGACGAGGTCGTCCCGCCCGATCCGGTGCAGGAAGACAACGCCCTCACCGACGACGACACGACCGACGACGGGCTCGATCTCGCGTGGTTGTGGCCGATCCTCCGGGTCGCGGCGATCTCGCTCCTGGTCGTCCTGGTGTTCTTCGGTCCGTTCCTCGCGATCGTGGTGGCCAAGGCGGCACGCCGCCGCGGCCGTCGGCGCGATCCCGATCCGCGCGTCTCGATCGCCGGAGGGTGGGACGAGTATGTCGACGCCGGGCTGGATGCCGGCCGCTCCCTGCCTCCGTCCTCGACCCGGCGCGAGCTCGCCGCCTCCCTGGACACCCCGTCGGGGGTGAGGTTGGCGGACGACGCCGATCGCGCGGTGTTCTCGTCTCGAACGGTCACTGCGGACGAGGCATCCGAGTTCTGGCGGATCGTCGACGAGGACCGCCGCCTGCTGACGCGTCGCCACGGGTGGTGGCGTCGCGTGCGCGCGGCCGTATCGTTGAGATCGTTCCTGCGGTTCTTCGCCCCGCGCCCCACGCGCCGACGGCCGCCGCACCGCGACGAGAGGGGGACGCGCCCGCCCGCCGGCCGGCGCGAGACGACATGAACGATTCCACGGGTGTGATCCTCGGGGCGCTGACGCTGCTCCTGTTCGTGATCGTGTACGTCTGGTACGCGCTGGCTCTGGTCGCCCTGTTCACCAAGACCGGTGAGGCGACCTGGAAGGCGTGGGTCCCGGTGGTCAACGGGGCGACCGTCCTGAAGGTCGGCGGGTTTTCTCCGTGGCTGGTGCTGCTGAACCTCATCCCCCTGTTCGGCACCACCGCGTTCGTGGTCGTGTTCATCGTCGCCGTCCACCGCATCAACCTCGGATTCGATCGCGGCGCGGGCATGACGGTGCTCGGGGCGCTCATCCCGGTGGTCTGGGCCAGTGTCCTCGGCTTCGGCACCGCACGCTGGCAGGAGGCGTCCTCGGGTGCCCGCCGCGTCGGCGGAGTCGATGAGAACTCGGCTCCGGTGCGCCGCGGTCAGGACTTCGCCGGTCCCTACGTGCCCCTCGTCGGCGGCTGGACGCCGGAGCCCGCGCGTCCGGCCGGTGCCGGCGGCATGGTCGACGACGACGACGACGACGTCGCCGCCGAACCGATGTCCGAGCCGGTGCTGCTGCCGTTCGCCGCTCCGTCGGGCTCCCTGTCCGATGCCGTGCCCTCCCCGTCCGACTGGGCCCCGCCCGCCGCAGCAGATTTCCCGCCCCGCGGAGACGACGCGGGTGAGCAGCGTTCCGGGTCGGAGCAGCCCGAGACCTCGGCCGACGTCCACGACTCGGTGGCGGAGGCGCTCGCCGCCCTGCGCGCACCGACCACGCCGGTCGCGACGCCGCCGCTCCCCGAAGCACCCGCCCGCGGCGAGGATTCCGAGAGCGCCGGCTGGAATGCGGCTCCCCTCACGCCGGCCTTCCCCGCGCGCGGGGGATCGGTCGCGTCGGACGTTCCGCCCGAGGCCGAGGTGCCCCAGCCCGCGCCTGAGCCCGAGGTGCCGTTGACACGCCCCGCACCGGCGGAGGTCCCCGTCTCGGCCGTTCCCCGCCGCGATGACGAGGGCCCGGGGGAGGAGTTCCCCGAACTGTCCGAGGCCGTGTCGGCGGTGCCCGATGCACCACAGGCCGGTGCGCCGCGGTCCGCGCGAACCTCCGTGTCCGCGCTGTACACGCAGCCGGAGTTCCCCGCCGAGGCTGATGATTCCGACTTCGATGCGCTGGACCGTACCGTCGTCACTCGCCGCCGCCGTATCCCGTGGGCGCTCGTGCCGCCGGCCGGCGCGCCGGTCGACCTGACGTCGGACGTCGTCATCCTGGGTCGTCGCCCGGCCCCGGATGCCGCGCACCCCGGCGCCCAGCTCGTGGCGATCGTCGACGACACCCGCACGGTGTCCAAGACGCACGCTCGACTGCAACTGCGGGGAGAGACCTGGTACGTCACCGATCTCGACTCGACCAATGGCGTGCTGTTCGCGACGTTGATGGGGACCGAGGTCGAGGCGCCTCCCGGTGAGGAGATCGAGGCGGGGGAGCGGTTCTTCCTCGGCGACGCGGAGGTGCGCCTGACGCGGAGGGAGCCGTGAGCGGCCCCTACGACGTCCCCGACGATCCCGACGACGTCACGCTGTGGGCGGGCCGTCTGCGCCCGTGGCCCGCTCGGCCGGACCCGGCCGTGGACGACGGCGATGAGATCGACGAGGACACCGCTGTCTCCCTGCGGTCGGCGCGGGCCGAAGACACCGTCCGGGTCGTGCGGGAGGAGCCGTCGGATGCCACCGTGCGCATCGTCCGCGACGAGCCGTCCGACGAGACGGCCCGAGCCCGCGGTGGTGAGGGCGCTGCCGCGGCGACGCCGGACGAATCGTTCGACGACACGATCCGAGGCTCTCGTGAGGCCACGCCCCGGGACGATCCGCCCCCGGCTCTCGAGGAGACCACGGCCGTCGGCCGTCGTCGCCGTGGCGCGGCCACTTCGCCCGAGCCCGAACCGCCGTCGGACGCGCCCACGGGCGACACCGCTGCCGGAACGCGCCGTTCGCGCTCGCGCGAGCGCGTCACCACCGACGCGCTGCCGTCGGCCGACCCCGTCCCGCGTCCCCGTGACGCACGCATCCCGTCCGGCGGTGCGCACGAGCTCTACCGCCCGCGCGCCGACGAAGCGATCCGCGTCGCCCGCAGCGCCCCGCCCGCCCGGTCGGACGACGCCCCGGATGCCGCCGAGGTGCGCCCGCGATCGGTCCGACGCGGTCGTACGCGGGGTTTCCTCCTGCTGGCGGCGATCGTCGTCGTCGCCTCTGCGGCCGCCGTCGCGCTGTTCCTGCTGATGGGCTGAGCATCGCGTCGGCCACGTTTGCCCGCACCCTCTCGGGCGCGTATCATTGAGCGGGTGTGCGTTCACGCGCGCCGTGCGTCATGCCCTCGGGCCGGCGACACGGAACAACGCTCGCACCATCTCAGGGAATGACCTGCGAACAGGTCACCCCCACGGCATATCCACCACTACCGCGTCCGATCATTCTGACGCGCGGCGGATCACACGTGAGCCCGACACGTCACGAATCGCAAGATGCGCGAGGTCTCGGGGGAGACACGACGCTGTCACCGTGCAGCACAAACAAGGAGAGAACGTGCCAACCATTCAGCAGTTGGTTCGCAAGGGCCGCTCGCCGAAGGTCTCGAAGACCAAGGCTCCCGCGCTGAAGTCGAACCCCCAGCAGGCCGGCGTGTGCACCCGCGTGTACACCACGACCCCCAAGAAGCCGAACTCGGCGATGCGCAAGGTCGCCCGCGTGAAGCTGCGCAACGGCACCGAGGTCACCGCCTACATCCCCGGTGAGGGTCACAACCTGCAGGAGCACTCGCTCGTGCTCGTCCGCGGTGGTCGTGTGAAGGACCTCCCCGGTGTCCGTTACAAGATCGTCCGCGGTGCGCTCGACACCCAGGCTGTCAAGAACCGTAAGCAGGCTCGCAGCCGCTACGGCGCGAAGAAGGGCTGAGAACCATGCCTCGTAAGGGTCCCGCCCCGAAGCGTCCCGTCGTCAACGACCCGGTGTACGGCGCTCCCGTCGTCACGCAGCTGGTCAACAAGATCCTGGTCGACGGCAAGAAGTCCCTCGCCGAGTCGATCGTCTACGACGCCCTCCGTGGTGTCGAGGCGAAGAACAGCCAGGACGCCGTCGCCACCCTCAAGAAGGCGCTCGACAACGTGCGCCCCACCCTCGAGGTAAAGAGCCGCCGCGTCGGTGGCTCGACCTACCAGGTGCCCGTCGAGGTCAAGCCGCACCGCGCGAACACCCTCGCGCTGCGCTGGCTCGTGAGCTACGCGAAGGGTCGTCGTGAGAAGACGATGACCGAGCGTCTGCAGAACGAGATCCTCGACGCCTCGAACGGCCTCGGTGCCGCGGTCAAGCGCCGCGAGGACACCCACAAGATGGCCGAGTCGAACCGCGCCTTCGCGCACTACCGCTGGTAAAACCCGCGGCGGGTCCGTGACCGCACCCCGGTCACGGACCCGCTAAGGGCCCGGCATCAACCTCCCAACAGGTAAGGAAGACACCCGTGGCACAAGACGTGCTCACCGACCTCCACAAGGTCCGCAACATCGGCATCATGGCGCACATCGATGCCGGCAAGACGACGACGACCGAGCGCATCCTGTTCTACACGGGCGTCAACCACAAGATCGGTGAGACGCACGACGGTGCCGCGACCACCGACTGGATGGAGCAGGAGCAGGAGCGTGGCATCACGATCACCTCCGCCGCCGTCACCTGCTTCTGGGACAAGAACCAGATCAACATCATCGACACCCCTGGACACGTCGACTTCACGGTCGAGGTCGAGCGTTCGCTCCGCGTGCTCGACGGTGCCGTCGCCGTCTTCGACGGCAAGGAGGGCGTCGAGCCCCAGTCCGAGACGGTGTGGCGTCAGGCCGACAAGTACGACGTCCCCCGCATCTGCTTCGTCAACAAGATGGACAAGCTGGGCGCCGACTTCTACTTCACGGTCGACACGATCGTCAACCGCCTGAAGGCCAAGCCGCTCGTCATCCAGCTCCCCATCGGTGCCGAGAACGACTTCGTCGGCGTCATCGACCTCGTCGAGATGCGCGCCCTGGTGTGGCCCGGCGATGCCAAGGGTGACGTGACCATGGGTGCGAAGTACGAGATCCAGGAGATCCCGGCCGACCTCGCAGACAAGGCCGCCGAGTACCGCCAGCAGCTGCTCGAGACCGTCGCCGAGTCCGACGACGCGCTCCTCGAGAAGTTCTTCGGTGGTGAGGAGCTCACGGTCGCCGAGATCAAGGGCGCCATCCGCAAGATGACGATCAACTCGGAGCTGTACCCGGTCCTGTGTGGCTCGGCGTTCAAGAACCGCGGCGTGCAGCCCATGCTCGACGCGGTCGTCGACTACCTCCCCTCGCCCCTGGACGTGCCCGCCATCGAGGCGCACGACCCCAAGGACGAAGAGATCGTCATCGAGCGCCACGCCGACCGCGAGGAGCCGTTCGCGGCGCTCGCGTTCAAGATCGTGACGCACCCGTTCTTCGGTCGCCTCACCTACATCCGCGTCTACTCGGGTCACCTCGACTCCGGCGCCCAGGTCGTCAACGCGACCAAGGGCAAGAAGGAGCGCATCGGGAAGATCTTCCAGATGCACGCCAACAAGGAGATGCCGGTCGACTCGGTCACCGCCGGTCACATCTACGCCGTCATCGGCCTCAAGGACACCACCACCGGTGACACCCTGTGCGACCCGGCCAACCAGGTCGTCCTCGAGTCGATGACGTTCCCGGAGCCGGTCATCGAGGTCGCCATCGAGCCCAAGACCAAGGCCGACCAGGAGAAGCTGGGTGTCGCCATCCAGAAGCTCGCGGAAGAGGACCCGACGTTCCGCGTCGAGCAGAACTCCGAGACCGGTCAGACCGTCATCAAGGGCATGGGCGAGCTGCACCTCGACATCCTCGTGGACCGCATGAAGCGCGAGTTCAAGGTCGAGGCCAACGTCGGAAAGCCGCAGGTGGCCTACCGCGAGACGATCCGCAAGTCGGTCGACCGCCACGACTACACCCACAAGAAGCAGACCGGTGGTTCGGGCCAGTTCGCGAAGATCCAGTTCGCGCTCGAGCCCCTCGAGGTCACGGCCGACAAGACCTACGAGTTCGAGAACAAGGTCACCGGTGGTCGTATCCCGCGCGAGTACATCTCGCCGACCGACCAGGGCTTCCAGGACGCCATGAACGTCGGCGTGCTCGCCGGCTACCCCATGGTGGGTGTCAAGGCGATCCTGCTCGACGGCGCGTCGCACGACGTCGACTCCTCGGAGATGGCGTTCAAGATCGCCGGTTCGATGGGCTTCAAGGAGGCCGTCCGCAAGGCGAACCCCACGATCCTCGAGCCGATCATGGCCGTCGAGGTCCGTACTCCCGAGGAGTACATGGGCGACGTCATCGGTGACCTGAACTCTCGTCGTGGCCAGATCCAGTCGATGGAAGACGCCGCCGGCGTCAAGGTCGTCCGGGCCAACGTGCCGCTGTCGGAGATGTTCGGCTACATCGGTGACCTGCGCTCGAAGACCTCGGGTCGCGCCGTCTACTCGATGGAGTTCGACAGCTACGCCGATGTCCCGAAGGCCGTGGCCGACGAGATCATCCAGAAGAACAAGGGCGAGTAACACCGCTCTCACGGATGCCGGGAGCTCGTGCCCCGGCCGGGTTCCCGGCATCCGCTCAAACTCAATACCGACTCTCTAGTAACCTGAGAACCATCCCCGTAGAGAACCGGTCGCAATCCAGCGCCCGTGACTCTGCACGACCGTCCTGAGGAGGACCCAGTGGCTAAGGCCAAGTTCGAGCGGACCAAGCCGCACGTGAACATCGGAACGATCGGTCACGTCGACCACGGCAAGACCACGCTCACCGCTGCCATCTCGAAGGTGCTCGCCGACAAGTTCCCGTCGGCCACCAACGTTCAGCGTGACTTCGCGTCGATCGACTCGGCGCCGGAAGAGCGCCAGCGCGGTATCACCATCAACATCTCGCACGTCGAGTACGAGACCCCGAAGCGTCACTACGCTCACGTCGACGCGCCCGGTCACGCCGACTACATCAAGAACATGATCACCGGTGCCGCTCAGATGGACGGCGCGATCCTCGTGGTCGCGGCGACCGACGGCCCGATGGCCCAGACGCGTGAGCACGTGCTGCTCGCCAAGCAGGTCGGCGTCCCCTACCTGCTGGTCGCGCTGAACAAGGCCGACATGGTCGACGACGAGGAGATCCTGGAGCTCGTCGAGCTCGAGGTGCGCGAGCTCCTCTCCTCGCAGGACTTCGATGGCGACAACGCCCCCGTCGTGCGCGTCTCGGGCCTCAAGGCTCTCGAGGGCGACGAGCAGTGGGTCAACTCGATCGTCGAGCTCATGGAGGCCGTCGACGAGTCCATCCCCGACCCGGTGCGTGACAAGGACAAGCCGTTCCTCATGCCCATTGAGGACGTCTTCACCATCACCGGTCGTGGAACGGTCGTCACGGGTCGCGCCGAGCGCGGTACCCTCGCGATCAACTCCGAGGTCGAGATCGTCGGCATCCGCCCGACGCAGAAGACCACTGTCACGGGTATCGAGATGTTCCACAAGCAGCTCGACGAGGCCTGGGCCGGCGAGAACTGTGGTCTGCTCCTGCGCGGCACCAAGCGTGACGACGTCGAGCGCGGCCAGGTCGTCGTGAAGCCCGGTTCGGTCACCCCGCACACCAACTTCGAGGGCACGGCGTACATCCTGTCCAAGGAAGAGGGCGGCCGCCACAACCCGTTCTTCACGAACTACCGCCCGCAGTTCTACTTCCGTACCACGGACGTGACCGGCGTCATCACGTTGCCCGAGGGCACCGAGATGGTCATGCCCGGTGACACCACCGAGATGTCGGTCGAGCTCATCCAGCCGATCGCCATGGAAGAGGGCCTCGGCTACGCGATCCGTGAGGGTGGCCGCACCGTCGGTGCCGGTACCGTCACCAAGATCCTCAAGTAAGTCCTCTTCGGACTGACCGGCAAGGGCCGGGCCTTCGGGCCCGGCCCTTCGCCGTGCGTGGGGGTCGCCCTTCGGGGCCGTGCGATGTCGCCGGGTAGAGTCGCTCGGGTGAAGCCGCTCTCCCGCATCCTCGGCGTCGTGTCCCTCCTGCTAGCGATCGCGGCGGCGGGGGTGCCGGCGATCGGTGCGCTGCTGCTCCTCCAGGCGGATTCCTCCACGATCGTCGACCGGGCGCCGCTGCTCGGCCTGGCCGCCGCCGGGGTCGGGGTGGTGCTGGCCGTCGTCGGGTACGTCGTCGGACGACGGTCGGGCACGACGGCCCTGCCGATCATCGGTGGGCTCAGCTCGGTCTTCGTCGGGGTCGGCTTCGCGCTGGCGCCTCTCTTCGTGTGACGGAGCGCGATGCCGATGGGCGGGCGAACAGAAGCCGTCCAGGTCGTCTGACCTAGGATTCAGCGCATGGGTGAGAACCTCCGTCGGGATGCCAGGAACAGTGCGTCGTCGAATCCGCGCAACGCCGAGTCCTCCGCCCTCGCGGCGGAGCACGGCGCGGACACCACCGAGGGGACGGGGGCGACGTCGCGTCGTCGGCGCGCGTGGCCCTGGGTCGTGGGAGGAGTGCTGGGTGTCCTCGGCGGAACGGTCGCGGTGGTCGGCGTCTTGGGCGCCACCCTGGCCGTCCAGGCCATGGAGGTGCGCGAAGACCTCTTGGTCTCCAAGGCCGTCCTCGGAAAGCTCACGTCCCTCGTCGAGGCGAAGGACGAGGCAGGCCTCCAGGCGGCGGCGGAGGACGTGAGCGTGCGCACAGCCCGTGCAGCCGCGACCGTGCAGGGGCCCCTGTGGCAGATGGCATCCGACGTCCCCGTCGTCGGGGCGAACATCGACGCCGTCTCGCGCGTGACCCGGGCGGTCGACATCCTCGTGCGCGACGCGTTGCCGCCCGGGATGCAGATGATCGCCGACCTCGACATCAAGAAGCTCGCGCTCGAGGGCGGCGGTTTCGATCTTCAGCCGTTCCAGCAAGCGCAGGCGTCGATCCCCGTCGTGTCGCAGGCGTTCACGGCCGCGAAGGCCGAGACGGACGGCATCCGGTCGGATCAGCTCCTCGGACCCGTCGCGGGACCGGTGGGCGAGATCCGCGACGTGATCGACCGGACGGCCCCGACCCTCGACGTCGTGAACCGGTACCTCCCGACCCTGCTGAGCATGGCGGGCGGCGAGGGGAGCAAGACGTATCTCATCGTCTTCCAGAACAACGCCGAGATCCGGGCCACCGGCGGAAACCCGGCGGCGAGCATCATCATGAAGGTCGACCAGGGCAAGTTCGAGCTGCTGGACCAGGCGAGCTCGGCGACGTTCTACGAGGAGGGCACCGCGGGAGAGCAGTTCAGCGACATCCCCGCGGAGACGCTCGGTCTGTATCCGTCCACGTTCGCGCGCTACTCGCAGGACTACACGATGACGCCGAGCTACCCGACGACCGTGCAGCTCTTCCAGGACCTCTGGAACCGGACGAACGGCGAGCGGTTCGACGGGGTGATCTCGATCGACCCGGTCGTCCTGTCGCACATGCTCGCCGTCGCTGGCCCGGTCGATGTCGCGGGCGAGCAGATCACGAGCGACAACGCCGTGAAGGTGCTGCTCAGCGACGCGTACGAGCGGTTCCCGTCCGGCCGCGACTCGGACGTGTTCTTCTCGGAGGTTTCGCGCGCGGTCTTCACCCACCTGACCTCGGGCGCGTGGGATCCGGCGAAGATGCTGGACGCGCTCAGCACCTCGGCGCAGGAGCAGCGGCTGCTGTTGTCGTTCACCGACGAGGAGGCGCAGCGACTGTCCCGGGAGCTCGGGCTGGACGGCGCGCTGCGCATGGACAACACCGAGGCCACGCAGGTGGGGACTTATCTCAACGACTACTCGGTCGGAAAGCTCGAGTACCACCTCACCCAGTCGGTCGCGGCGACGTGCGACGCCACCGCGCGAACGATCACCACGTCGACGACGTTGACGAACTCGATCCCGGACAGCATCCAGAGCAAGTACACGCTCGGCGCCCGCAACGGCAACTTCGGCCTGCCGCGGACGTCGATGATGCTGGACGTGCTGTTCTTCGCGCCGCCCGGGGGTCAGGTGATCGCGACGGAGCCGGCGACGAGCGAGAAGTCCGGCTTCGACCGTTCCGGGTCCCAGGACGGCAACAGCGCGCTGAGCCGGCTCGTGGTGGTCCCTCAGGGGCAATCGCGGACGGTGTCGTCGACCGTCCAGCTGCCCGAGGGTCCGCTCGGCCCGCTGCAGCTGCGGCACACGCCCACGGCGTCGGCGACCCCGGTCACGGTCGACGCATCCTGCGGTGCGCTGTTCGCCGCAGCGGGCTGAGAGGCGCTGCGGACGACCGCGCCGCAGGGTCGTGGCATCCAGTGGCCGGCGTCCTCCGCAGACGGCGCGTTCAGCCGCCGTCGGAGAACAGGCGGAGGCGGTCGAGCGGCCACACGATCGAGACGACCTTCCCGAGCATGTCCCCGCGGGGGACGAAGCGCGCGCACCCGGCCGACGCAGAGGGGATTCCTCGGCACGCGATCACCGAATCAGCGGAATTCGCCCGATTATCGCCCATCACGAGGAACTCGTCGGCAGGAACGGTGATCGGTCCGAAGCAGCGGGGCGACAACGGGGTGGTGGTGCAGTCGCTCACCCCGGGGGTGAAGGGAAGGTCCTTCACGACGTACTCTTCGGCGAGCGGGATGCCGTTCACCTCTACCGCGCCCTGGTCGGTGCAGCAGCGGACGGTCGACCCCGGTTCGCCGATGATGCGTTTGACGAGCGCGTCGTGGTTGCTCGGACCGAACCCGACGATGTCGCCGACCCAGCCGACCGCGATGCGGAGAGGACTGCGGTCTGCAGTCGGGCCCCAGCTCTCCGGGCGCGAGAACACCGCGATGTCGCCGGCCCCGGGAGCGGAGACGGAGTAGGCGATGCGGCTCGCGAGGATGCGGTCACCGGTCTCCAGGGTGGGGGACATGGACTCGGATGGGACCTGGAACGGCTTGATCACGAAACCCTGCACGAGTGCGAGCAGGAGGAGAGCCAGCGCGAGATGCGTGAGGGGGGAACGACGAACGCGTCGCCAGCGGGTCGGCGGGGCCGTGGTGTCGGCGGAGGAGGTCATGCGGGCGAGACGAAGCCGTGGGTGCGGAGGTCGTCGAGCGTCTCGGCGATCAGCTCCTCGGCCGCGCCGTCGGCAGGGGCGCCGAACGCGGTGATCGCCGCCGCCGTGATCTGCTCGGACGTTGCGCCCTCGAGGCACATTCTCCAGACGAGACAGCCCCGGTGGTCGAGGGCGGTGACGACGCCATCGCGAAGGATGCATGCGCGGCCCTCGACCAGAATCGCGTCGTCGACCTCGGCGCAGCGCCAGGGGCCTGTCTGCGCAGGGCGTGGCGCCACCGACCATTCCTGAGCGGCGGCGGGCCGCGACGCGAACATCGCCGTGACCATCGCCGGCAGCTCAGCGGCATCCCGGTAGACGAGGCGCGTGACGGCACCCACCTGATCCACGATTCGCGCGATGTACTGCAGGGGCGAGGGGAGCTCGGGCAGATAGCTGATCTGCGGGGTCAGCTCGCAGATGGCGTCGACGAGATCGACGGTCCGAACACCGGGGTCGTCGGTGTCGGGCTGACGCTCGAGGAGGGTGATGCCGGCCAGACGCAAGGGCGCATCGGGGAGCGGCCGCAGGCCCAGGTCGCTCGGAGCGATCTGCTGTTTGAAGGGCTTTCCGTCGACGATCACCGAGAGCGGTTTGCGGTAGGGCCAGACGGCCAGGTCGAGGTCGACTGCGACGCTCTCGTCGCTGACATACCCAAAGTGCCGGCCGAGGTGGGTCGCGGCGGTCGTCTTACCGCGCCCGGAGGGACCGACCAGCGCGAGGACGCGTCCGTCGTCTGCGGTGACACCCGCGGCGTGGAGGAGGAGCCGGGTACCCCGGAGTGCATCCAGGGCGGCGAGGGTGACCCGGGTGGAGAGGTCGGAGAGGCCGCGAGCGAGGTCGTCGAACATCGTCTCGGAGACCCCGAGCGTGCGAAGAGGGCCGCCAACGCCGGTCGGGACGAGGCAGTCCCGCCATACTGCGGCAATCAATCTCCGAGTCTCATCCGGGAGCTGGACAGCACCCGTAAGCCGGAACTGCGCCCCGAGGGCATCGATCGAGGGAGGATCGGGCGTGGCGAACTGCATTGTCCCAGTCTCCTCTGCCGTCGGGACCCACTGTTCTAGTTGGAACAGGACTACGGGTCCGGCTCATGATACCGAGGGCCTGACCCCCGGCCGTCACAGCACGGATGGCAGTATCGAAAGGGATGACACGACGGAGTAAGGACGGAACACCGGTGACGCACGAAACCCCGCGGGAGCACATCTGGCTTGTTCGGGGCGCGCTACAGGACGTCGAGTCTGGTGAACTCGTCTTGGTCGTCGGCGGGACGGAAGCGGAGGGGCGGCAGATTGCCGTTGATCGTGCCGGGCGAGTTGACTCCAACGGACGGCTGCGAGAACTTTCCGGCGTGGCCTTCGCTGCCGAAGACGGCTCCCTCGGTGGTGCCGAGGCGATCCACAGGGCCTTCGAGTCGACCATTCGGGGAGCCGATCGCCCCGGGCTTTTGTCCTTTTTGCGAGCGATGATTGACGAGCAAATGCCGATGGGACCGAAGATTGGGCTCGTCGTTTTCTCGGCCGCCCCGGCTCGCGTTCCCTGGAACGGCGGGTTGGACCTTTCTCGGCGTTCCACTTCCGCGCGGCCGGACGGGCTGTGGCGCGGAGGCGTGAAGGAAGCAGTGCGGGCCGCGAGCTCAGTAGTCGTTCTCACGCAGGACAATCGACTCGTCATCCTGGCTGATGACCTCCTGACAGTCTGGTGCCGGCTGAATGGAACACCCGGCGACGAGCTCGCCCGGTCGTTGGGCTTCGCACCGACCCGGCTGAATCACGCCGTTCGGTCGCTCCGCGAGCTTGGTGTGATGGCCGCCGACGCGCAATGGAGCCTCGCCGATGACGTCGTATGTGCGACGACCGACCAAGCTGAGGTCTATCTCGCCCGTCGCGCGTCAATGGAACCCCCCGTGGTGCTGGACGGCTGGGGAGCGGCCATCTGGTCGATCGTCGCGGAGAGCGGGCCGATCTCCGCCGCACAGATCGTCGCGCGACTGAGTGAGGAAGCGGAGTCTCTGCACGACGACATCGCGAACGACGTGGAGGCGTTCCTCGTAGATCTAGGTCAGCGGGGTCTGGTTCGTTGCTGAGGATGCGGAGTCTTCTCTCCGGCTGAAGCGGCGCATTCTTCGCGCATAGGACACCATTCGAGGAATCGCGGCGACGCCACCCTTCCAGCGTCGCGCGTACGCAAGGAAGAGGCCCCAACGGCCAGGACCCACCTCGTGGAAAAGGCGGAACGTCCTCTCGGGAGGGAAAACTGCGCGCCATACCACGACGAATCGTGCCCACCCGCGGGCGCGGACCAGTTCGGAAACATGGGCGAGATCGCCGTGCGGCGCATCGGAGATCGCGAGATCCCATTCCGTGAGAAGTCGCTTTTCCTCGCTGCCCGGGGGTGGGAACTGCCACCCCCACGATCCGAGGCGTTCGCGAAGGGGCTCCACCGCCCCGAGCGTCACCGCTCGCTCTCGAAGCCTCAGGAAGGCTTCGGGGGGCATGTTCCGAGCCCCTTCCTCGAGTTGCTCCAGCTGGGCGACATTTCCATCGCGGAGAGAATGGAGCATCGCGAGGAGCCAGTGATCGGCGGTTTGGGGGATGGGGCACCATTGTCCGCCCAACTCGACGAACTCTCTTGCGGCCCAGATCTCGTCGAAAAGGTGCGTCGGCGGGGCGAAGAAGCCGGGGTAGCACCGGTGGACGTCCAACGCGATCGGCCAGCCTGGCCCGTTGAGGGTGACCGAGTGAACCGTGAAAACGCTGGCCGGCCCTGTGAGGGGCGCAAGGACCTTCTCGTCGCGGTCGTACCAGCCGCGCGACTTCATCTCAGCGACGAATATCTCGAAGTCTGCCGGTGCCACCCAGATGTCGACGTCACCGGAAGTACGGGGAGGGCGTAGACCCTGGATTGAAAGGCCCTGCCCCTTGATGATGAGAGCGCGAGATCCGACTTCCCGCGCGACGCCTAGAACGACGGCGGGAAGCAGCTCGACGGCTTCGGCGGTCCGCAACTCCGGCACGCTAAGAGCCCTTCGTCCGCCGTACGCAATCGAGTCCGTTATGTCATTAGACGGACACACATGAATGGTACCGTCTCATCCGCGGCCTAGCCCGATGACCTATCTGGCACCGCACGCGATCACCCGGGGGTATCCACTACATGGCGAGGATCATCTTCCTCCAACCGCACCTAAGGTTCGGCGGCGCGGAACGTCAGACGGTCATCGTAGCCAACCACTTGGCGAGTCAAGGCCACGAGATCCACGTCATCCTCCATCGCGGCGGGCAGGGGCTTGCGTCCGAGATCTCAGATGGCGTGATCGTTCACGATCTCGGGCTCGAGAGCCACCTGGCTACTGCGGACGTCGCTCGTCGTCTTTATGTCGTCCTGCGGCGCATCCCGCCCGCGCTCGTGATCGTCAAGCTGTGGTCGAGCATCTTGGCCTGCGCCATGGTCGATGGTCTTCCGGGCGCGCGCCACCATGTCTACAACTACTGCGAGGACCTCGACCCGACCGATCACGCCGAGTACATCCGCTTCGGCCGCGCCAAGCAGAGCCTCATCGGTTGGATCTTCAATCACCGCGAGCACATCAGCGCCAACACGCAGACCGTCGCGGACTCGATGGTGGACGTCTACCGTCTCCGGACGCGGCCGGCGATCATTCCGAGCACCGTCGATATCGCCAAGACCAATGATCTCGTCGCGTCCGCCTCGGTGGACTTCGGGTCTGGCCAGCACATCGTGTCGGTCAGCAGCCTGATTCGTCGGAAGGGTTTGGACATCACCCGCGACGCGTTGCTCTCCATCGATCGCCCGTTGCACTGGCACATTGTCGGCGAAGGGCCGTTGCGCGAGGAACTCGACGCGTTCGACGACCCGCGCGGGCTCTTGACTATCACGGCGCACGGCGGGCACAGCAACCCGTACCCGTTCATGGCCGCGGCCGATGTCCTCGTCCACAGCGCGCGAAGCGAAGCGTGGGGCATCGTGCTCCTGGAATCCATGGCGGTGGGCACGCCTGTCCTCGCGGCCGACGCCATCGGGCCGGACGAGATGCATCGCGCTCTGGGGGACCGCGACGACATCATGCGCACTTATCCGGTCGGCGATTCCGCTGCCCTGGCCGATGGAGTGGTCGACATGCTCGACGGCGCCGTCGCACCGGCCGAGGAGATGATCGACTACATCCGCCCCTTCTCGATGCAGAGCGCTGCGGACATGTGGGTGCAGCGGGCGGAGAGGCTCACCTCGTGACCACATCTACGCGTGTCCTGTTCGTGTGCAGCAGCGGCGGTCACCTCGACCAGCTGCTTGCTCTTCTACCCCAGCCCGAGGGCGTGGATATCGCGATCGCCACGTTCCTGAAGCCCGACGCGGCCAGCAAGATCAGCGGAATGAGGTCCTACGGCCTGTACTGGCCGACGAATCGAAGCGTCAAGGCGTTGCTCATCAATCTCAAGCGAGCGTTCTCGGTGCTGAGACGAGAGCGCCCAGAGATCATCGTGAGCAGTGGGGCGGCGGCGGCGGTCCCCTTTTTCTTCGCCGGGAAGCTCTTCTTCGATACGAAGAACGTATTCATCGAGTGCTTCGATCGCGTCGACAACGCCACGATGACCGCCAGGCTGACGAAGCCGGTCACGGATCTTTATGTGTGCCAGTGGGATACGCAGCTGACGGACTACCCGCATCGGGAACAGGTGACGAGAAGCCGATGAACATTTACGTCTCCGTCGGAACCCATGAGCAACCGTTCCAGCGCTTGCTCGACGCCGTCGCTCTTGCCGTTGACGAGGCGGGAGACCACCGCTACATCGTCCAGTACGGCGTCGGGGAGTGGTCTGCGATTTCCGATCGCGTCGAGCGTGCGGTCGACTACCTTACGCCTCAGGGCGTCGCCGAGTCGCTGGAGTGGGCCGACATTTTCATATCGCAGGCCAGTCCCGGCAATGTCTTTGGCGCCCTGGATGCCGGTGTGTGGCCGTTGGTCCTCGGTCGACGTCACGCGAACGCCGAGCACGTCGACGATCATCAAGTGCGATTCGCCTCGGTACTGGAAGAGATGGGGCTGGCGACCGACATCCACGACGCTGGCACACTCGCCCACAAGATCGCCGAGGCGGCTACCGTCGATCCCGAGGAACGCCGGGCACGGATCGCGGATGCCATGCGGTCGAGCGAGGCGCGCCGAGAGATGTTCCGCGAGCAGACGTGGTCGTTGATCCTTGGATTGCGTGGCGCGCGCGCGTGAGCGGCTCGCACGCCCGCCATGTGGCGCTGTCCATCCTGGGCAATGGATTTCCGCCGATAGCCGTCCTCGTCACGGCGCCGATTCTGGCGCGCGCGCTCGATGTCGACGGGCGAGGAGATCTCGCGGCCGCGACGGCGCCGTTCATGCTGGCGGTCGCCATCGCGACGCTGGGCCTGCCTGATGCAGTTACGAACGTCCTCGCCCGGAGATCGTACCTCCGACGCGTGACGTGGCTCGCGCTGGTGTCGTCCCTGCTGGGCACGGGGATGCTCTCCGTAGTGATCGTGTGGCTGGCCTCCCCTATCCTCACGCAAGGCGGTTCGTCCGGGCTCGCTACGCTGATGACCATCGCGACAGTGGCAACGATCCCGGGCCTCTTGGTCGCGTTGTTGCGCGGGACAGCCGCTGGGCTGCACATGTGGGGAGTTGTCGCAACGGAGCGCGTTCTGAACGGCAGCCTGCGCATCGCCGGAATCGTCGGCTTCGCTCTCGCGGGCCAGCTCACGCTCTTCACTGCCACGCTCGTCACCGTGCTCGGTCCAGTTCTTGCCGGTTTCGCCTACGTGCGACTCATCGGGGCGAAGCCGAGTTTGGCTCGTAGCTCTCGACCCACATCCTCCCGTCGTACGTTCGCGTATGGGACGAAGGCGTGGCTCGGATCGGTTGCGGGGGTGCTGCTCATGCGCATCGATCAGCTCCTGATCCTCCCCCTGGGAGGTGCGGCGCAGCTGGGTCTCTATGCGGTCGCTGTCAACGTGAGCGAAGTGCCGCTGATCATCAACTCCGCGACGCGAGAGGTTATGTTCTCCAGCGACGCCGCGCAACGGGACAATGCTCGGGCGGGTCTGGCCGCTCGAGCGACCTTCATCGCCTGTCTGCTCTGTGCCATCGTCGTTCTCGCGCCGATCGGGTGGTGGCTCCCGCTCGTTTTCGGCGTCGAGTTCTCGGGGGCTATCCCCATCGCCTTGGTTGCGGCCCTCGCGGTCGTCGTAGGCGTGCCGGGCTCCATCGCGGGCGCGACGCTGAGTGCGCGAGGGCGCCCAGAGCTGCGCAGCTACAGCATCCTCGTCGCCTGCGCACTCAACGTTGTTTTGCTATTCGTTCTGGTTCCGCCGCTGGGCGGGGTCGGTGCGGCGCTCGCGACGCTGGCGGGTAACGTCGTATCCAGCAATATGTGCATCGCTTGGACTGTCAAGTACCACGGGTTCATCTGGTCCGACTTCTACAAGTTGCGTTCTACTGATCTTGCAGCGCTAAAGCGCGCGTTGGGTCGGATCCTCAGGCGCAGATGACAACGTCTGGTGCCGTCGTCAGGGAGCGATGCTCTGTGCAACACAGCGCATCGAGGTAATGTGTAAACCTCACTAGGAGACTCGAATAATGCTTTCAACAGCGCGGAGACTGTCATTCATTCCCACGGTCCGCCGAGCGTATCTTTTCGTGCTCATGAGTCTGACAAATCTGTGGTCCAGACGTAGCGTGCGAGGGGGCTCGCCCGCAGTCGTCTCCCTTACAACTTATGGGCCGCGCGTGTCCAGTGTGCATCTCACCATTGAGAGCATTGCGCGAGGGAAGGCGCGCCCGCGAAAGCTCATTCTGTGGCTGGACAGCGAGGCTGATCTCGACGCTGCTGTTAAGAGTCCAGGTTTGGCTCGCTTAAGACGGCGGGGGCTGGAGATCCGCCGTTCCGAACCGATGGGGCCGCATGGCAAGTATTACCCCTACGTTGCGAGCGAGTACGGTCACGCGTTGCCTCTCGCCACCGCGGACGACGACATTCTCTACCCGCGGTCGTGGCTCGTCGGCCTCGTCGCAGCGCAGACGCAGGATCCCTCGTCCATCCACTGTTATCGCGCGCATCGCATCGGGCTCATTGGCAATAAGATGGCCCCGTATATGAGTTGGGTACCCGTCAAGGGAACGGCGCCTAGCCATAGGAACTTTCTCACTGGCGTGTCTGGTGTGATATACCCGACTGAATATTTGGACTTCCTGCATCAAAAAGGTGAGGCTTTCCGGGCAGTAGCCCCTAAAGCTGACGATGTGTGGCTCAATGCCTGTGCCGTCGAAGCAGGCTTTAGGGTTTCGCAGATCCGGGAGAACGCCTTGTTTTTCTCCGTGATACCGGGGAGCCAAAGAGTGGCGCTTTGGCGCCACAACGTGGGCGGAAACGATCCCCAGATCGATCGCGCATATACGCCACCTATTTTGTCCGCAGTTCTCGAGGATGGTCGGGAGAAGTGAAGCGTCTCATCCCAGCCTCATTGCAGTTCTACATCATGTCTAAGCTGGTGGGTGGCCCGCGAGCTGCGCGTCAGTTGGGGGTCGCCGTTGGCGAAGGATGTCGTATTTACTCGATGGATGTGGCTTCCGAACGGTGGTTGCTTAGCATCGGGAATCGAGTGACGGTCAGCGTGGGAGTGCAATTCATAACACACGACGGGACCGGATGGCTCGTTTCAAAGGGTGATCTCCGTCGTTACCGGTATGCTCCTATATCGATCGGGGACCGATCTTTCATTGGATCGCGGAGCATTATCATGCCCGGTGTGCGGATCGGAAGCGACGTGATCGTAGCTGCGGGAAGCGTCGTCACGAAGTCGGTGCCAGACGGGTGTGTGGTCGGAGGAAACCCGGCTCGAGTGATCGCCATGTCGAGAGACTTGTTGGCCCGAATCCAAAGAGACTGGCCCAGCAGCGAGGACATGGTGGGTGAGACGTATCGTCAGCGAGTCGATTCGATCGTCGATCCAAGATGGAAGCCCTATCTGTCGAACCCTGAGGACGGGGCAAATTCGTAACTGCGCCCCATCGCCCGGTGTAGATCTTTACGCAGATCGCTCGCGTAAACTCCTCACAGACCTCCACCCGCGCACCCCCGCCACGACCGTCGGTTGGATGCCTTGAGCGACTGGGAGATATAGCATGGTACAGCTCGTTATTTGGGGCATTGTTTGCGTTGCGGTGGCGCTGTCCCTACAGAAGAGGCCGACTCTTGTGCTGGCCATAGTTCTGATCCTTCGGCTTCTCATTCCGTCGCAAGCGGGCTGGGTCTTGATCGGTAATTGGCAGGGTTATGCAGCGTTGCATCCGGCCACTCTGCTTCTGATCGTTTGGGCTGCTTTCGCCCTTCTCTCCAATGCGCCAGGTGTTGCGCGAGAGTGGCGCGCGCACTGGGCAATACACTCCCTCCTGGCCCTCTGTGTCACGCTGGCTGTGGTTATGGCCGTGACCCTGACGGGGCCGACTGCGCTGTTCGGTCTAACAAATTCACTTCTTTCCAGCATTTTGTACTTCTTCTGCCTCCGGGTGGTTCAAGGGTCCGACGCTGACGCGGTTCCCATAATCGTCCGTGTTTTCGTCTTGACTATGGTTGTCGAGTCGATTCTTGTTATTGTGCAGTGGCTAGCGGGGTCGAACCTGCCCTGGGCGGCGGTCGCGGGCGTTCAGCCCGGCAGCCGGCCCGTCGGCACGTTCGACAGTCCTCTGGACCTTGGCTTGGCTGCCGCGATTGCGATTCCTTTACTCGTAACAGTGAGGAGCCCTCTGCCGAGGTACGTGGCATTGGTGCTGCTCCTGGCGGCGGTCGTTCTATCCGAATCACGCACTCCGACGATCATGGCAGTGGTCGCAACCATAATCATCTTGGTCTTGGCGATACGAAGCTTGCGCTCCCTCATAACGATGGTGATCGTCGTAGGTGTGGGAATTGTTGCCTTCATAAATCTTCCGGTACTCGACGGTCTTGTCGAACGATTTTCTGGCGACGACGGTAGTTCTTCCGCCGCGCGAAGTGTGGCCACCGAATACATATTGGAGAACATTGGCTCGGTTGTCGTGTTCGGGAATGGCTGGGGATCGAGCTACGCCATGAAGGGTACCGTTCTCGAGACGAGTCTCGAGAACGGTTACGCAATCCTCGCCTTCGACCTGGGAGGGCTCGCGGTCATCGCCCTCCTCGCTGCACAGCTGCTGATATTGTTTAGTAGGCGCGGAATGCCGGGGGCCTGGCTTGCCGCGTTTTTCGCTGTATTGGGTGGATTCACGTACTCCGGGATCACTACGATGAGCGCGATATCGATGGTGATCTGGGCGGTTCTCGCTGCACGCCTCAGCCCTCGTCCCCTTAAAGCAGAAACCCTGCACAACGAACAGCTCAGCACCGCCGCCATGCCCCAAGACAAGCCGCCGCTGTCGCCGCTGGGGAAGGGCAAATTCTAGCTATCCGCGCGCTCTTCAATCTCGCTTGTGCGCGCCCGTCGATCGGCATGGTGGGACCGGAAGCCTGTCAA
>NZ_JBYQLI010000012.1:0-59884 GCF_058214835.1 Microbacterium sp. SCPM-O-B-15248 (M128) | reverse complement strand
GGCCGAGGCGCTGGCCCGATCGGGACCCCGGATGCCACGGGATCGGGCTGAGGAGGATTACGACCGCCTCTACGAGCGGGCGCGCACGATCCTCGAGGCCGAGGCTGCGCGGCGCGACCTCACGATCGATGCCGTGGCCCTGCGTCTGGGCACCGGGCGACGGCGTCTCGAGCGGGCCTTCCGCGTGCACGGCGAGTCGCCGGGCGACGTGCTGCGGTCTCATCGGCTGCGCCTCGCGGCGGCTCTGGTCGACTCCGAACGAGGCCTCGGTCTGGCTGAGATCGCCGAGATGGCCGGATTCCCGTCCGGACGCGCGCTCAGGGACGCGTTCACCAAGCACGGCGTGACAGACCCGCATGACGCCGGGGGAGTACGCTCACAACGTCGCCGGGAGTGATCCGGCGCACGCGGTCGTGTCTGAACCCGGGAGGAGACCGATGGATCTCGCTCCCACGCGCGGTGCCGCCACCATCGAAGAGGTGGCCGCTCGAGCGGGCGTCTCGCGCTCGACCGTCTCGCGCGTCGTCAACGGCTCGACCGCCGTTTCGCCCTCTGCGCTCGAAGCGGTGCGCCGTGCGATCGAGGAACTGCAGTACGTCCCCAACCGCGCTGCGCGCTCGCTCGCGAGCCGCCAGACGCGCGCGATCGCGCTCGTCATCCCCGAGGACACCGACCGGTTCTTCGGCGACCCGTTCTTCGGGTCGATCGTGGCCGGCATCGGCGAGGTGATCGGCGAGTCCGACTACGTCATGAACATGCTCATCGCCAGCGATGACGCGAGCGCCAAGGCGCTCGGCTACCTCCGCAGCGGGAGCGTCGACGGCGCGATCGTGGCCTCGCATCACACCAGCGACACCTTCGTCGACCGGCTCGCGGATGCCGTGCCCGTGGTCTACGGCGGACGTCCGGCTCGCGTGCGCGACACCGACCACTACGTCGACGTCGACAACGTGCAGGGCGGGCGCGCCGCGGCGCAGTACCTCCTCGACCGCGGACACCGGCGTATCGCCACGGTGGCCGGTCCCTCCGACATGCCCGCGGGGATCGATCGCCTCCGGGGCTTCCGCGACGCCCTCGCCGACGCCGGGCTCGAGCCCGCCGCCGCGGAGGACGGCGACTTCACCGAGGTCGGGGGTGCCGCCGCGATGCGCCGGATCCTGGCATCCGGGAACCTCCCCGACGCGGTGTTCGTCGCGAGCGACCTGATGGCCCGCGGCGCATACACGGCGCTGCGCGAGCACGGACACGAACCGGGGCGCGACATCGCGGTGATCGGCTTCGACGACTCCGCGGTCGCCACCTCGCTCGTGCCCGCGCTCACGACGGTTCGGCAGCCCTCCCACGATCAGGGGCGCCATATGGCGATGATGCTGCTCGACGTGCTCGCCGGGCGGGCGACCCCGAACTCCGCGATCCTGCCCATCGAGATCGTCCCGCGCGCCTCGGCCTGACCGGCGGCGGGCGATCGAGCACATCCCTCGCGGCGCGCGCGGTGGCCAGACGCTACCCTGAGCGCAGCGCCGCGCGGATACCCGAGTCCACGCCGGCGCCGAGAGGATGACATGCGTCGTTGGAGAAGCCTCGTCGCGGCCGCCGCACTGATCGCGGTCGCCGGTCTCGCAGGGTGCGTTCCCGAGGAGGCGACGCCGGTGGCCTCTGCCACCTCGACCCCGTCGGTGACCGTCGTCGTCCCGAGCCCGACGCCCACCCCCTCCGTGTCGGAGACGGCGGCGAGCGTGGCGTCGAAGATCCCGGCATCGTGTGACGATCTGGGCACCGCGACGAGCCGCGCCGAGACCGTCGGCGCACTCACCGCCCAGCACGCCGACGGCTTCGTCCGCCCCGCCCCCGCGGATGCCACGACCGTCCTGTCGTGCAACTGGATCCAGGAAGAGGCAGCCGCCGTCCTGCTGATCGTCAGCACCGCGAGCGACGCCGCCGTGACGCAGGGCATCGCGGGGCTGGCATCCGAGGGGTACCAGTGTCAGGCGGCGCAGGACTTCGGGGCGCAGTACTGCGCGCGTCCGGGTGACGCCGCCGACAGCGAAGACGTCATCGTCGCGCGCGACGACGTGTGGATCTACCTCGAGACCGTGAACGTCAACGCGCGCGCTTGGCTGTCCGACATCGCCGCGCAGATCTACGGCTGACGCTCACTCCCACGTCGCGGTGTCCGGATCGACGCCGTGCACGCGGGCGTTCGCGTCGATCGCGTCCCGCAGCCACACGGCGAGGCCCTCCCGAACCCCGTCGTAGTGCGCCGTGAACCGGGGGTCGGCGGCGTACATCCGCCCCAGGCACACCTGCATCTGCCGGCTGACCGGGAAGAACGCCGAGACGACCTCGCGGTGGCGTTCGACCAGGGCGTTCGCGGCGGCCTCCCCGGGGCGGACTCCGGATGCCAGGGCGTCGCCGAGTTCCCGGTCGAGCGCCGCGACCGTCGCGGTGACCTCCGCCCAGTCGCCCGCGGTGCGCGCCGCCGAGCGTTCGGCGTACTGCTGCCACTGCTCGGACCCGCGGTAGCGTTCGGCGGCCTCGGCGGGCCACGCGGTGTCCCAGTCGGGACCGAAGGCGGCGGTCTGCTCCTCCTCGGACAGCAGGATGCCGCGCTCTTGCGCCGCGATCATGCGGGCGAGGTCGTCGTCGAGGTCGCGCAGCTGCTCCATGCGCCGGGAGAGCTGGGCCCGCTGGACTCGGAGCTGAGCGGCGACGTCGCCGCCGGGCTCGTCGAGCACGGTGCGGATCGCCTCGAGGTCGAGGCCGAGCTCGCGGTACACGAGGATCCGGCGGAGGCGCTCGAGATCGTCGTCCGTGTAGAGACGGTAGCCCGCCGCGGAGCGGGCGGCGGGCCGCGCGAGGCCGATCTCGTCCCAGTGGTGCAGCGTCCGCACGGTCACACCCAGGCGCGCGGCGGTCTCGCCGACGGCCAGGCCCCGCTCACTCATGGTGCCCATTGTCGTCGCCGTTGCCGATCCCGACGCGGCGGAGGTTCCGCCCCTCGGTGCTCTCGGGGTCGAACACCTTCGCCGCCGTGAAGATCACGCGGGTCCCCTCAGGCGTCCGCACCTCGATGTCGCGCGTGTTCCAGGGGCTGTCGGTCGGGGCGGCCTCGACGCCGACGTCCCGCAGCGCGGCGACGATCTCGGGCACCTGACCGAGCACGCACGCGAAGCTCACGCTCGCCGCCGAGGCGTGCGCGTCATCGTCCGCCGCGACCAGCAGGACGTCCTGGAACGCCCACCGCCGCAGGTGCACCATCCGACCCGGTATGCCGAACAGCTCGAAGAAACCGAGCCCCCGCGTCCAGAAGTCGACGGACGCCGCCAGATCGCGCGTCGGGACGGTGACGAACATCGGCATCCCGTAGATGCCCCGGAACAGCGGCGGAGCCACGGCATCCGGTCCAGGCGGCGGGACGGGGCTGGTCGCGAAGGCGTCGGAGAACTCGCTCATGCCTCCAGGCTCGGGCCTCACGCCGCGTGAGGGTCAAGCCGAGGGGCGGCCCTTCGGGGGCATCGGCTGCTGGTACACGTCGGGAATGTCGTCGCCGTCGGCATCCACGTCCTCCGCGAGGGCGAGTTGCTTGTAGCGACGGTTGCGCACCAGCAGCACACTGGCCGCCAAAAGGGATGCCAGGAGCGAGGCGACCATGATCGCGATCTTCGCGTCGTCGGTGTGCTCCGAACCCGCGGGGAAGCTGAGCTCGGCGATCAGGAGCGACACGGTGAAGCCGATGCCCGCAAGCAGGCCCACGCCGGCGAGGTCGATCCACTTCAGCGCCGGGTCGAGGCGGACCTTGGTGACGAGCGTGAGCACGCGCACGCCGAGCAGGATGCCGAGCGGCTTGCCGATCACGAGACCGGCGACGACACCGATCGTGACGGGGTCCATGATGGCGCGGGCCAGACCCTCGCCGCCGCCGACCGCGACACCCGCGGCGAAGAACGCGAAGATCGGCACGGCGATGCCCGCCGAAAGGGGGCGGAAGCGGTGCTCGAACTGCTCGGCGAGGTCCATCCCGCGGATTTCGGGCTTCCGCTTCGACGGCGCCACCGGGATCGTGAAGGCCAGCGCGACACCGGCGATCGTGGCGTGGACGCCCGACGCGTGCAGGAACGCCCACGCGGCGAAACCGATCGGAAGCAGCACGACCCACGCGGCCCACGGCGTACGCGCGAACCAGGCGCGGCCGCGGTGCGCGATGACGCCGTAGATCACGACGAGCACCGCGAAGATCGCGAGGGGCACGAGCGAGATGTCGCTGGTGTAGAACAGCGCGATGATCGCGATCGCGATGAGGTCGTCGACCACCGCGAGGGTGAGCAGGAAGATGCGCAGCGGCCCCGGCAGGTGCGAGCCGACGATCGCCAGGACCGCGACGGCGAACGCGATGTCGGTCGCGGCGGGGATCGCCCAGCCGGCCAGCAGGCTCGGCTGCGACGAGACCACGGCGACGTAGATGAGCGCGGGCACCGCGACGCCGGCGGCGGCGGCGGTGATCGGCACGATCGCCGTGCTGAAGCGGCGGAGGCTGCCCACGACGATCTCGCGCTTGAGCTCGAGACCGACCATGAAGAAGAAGATCGCGAGCAGTCCGTCGGCGGCCCACGCTCCGACGCTCAACTCGAGGTGCCACGGCTCGTACCCGAAGCGGAAGTCGCGCAGGGCGAAGTACGCGTCGGAGGCGGGGGAGTTGGCCCACGCGATCGCGGCGATCGCCGCGACGACCAACAGCATGCCGCCGACCGCTTCGCGGCGGAGCAGCGTGGTGACGCGGTGGACTTCGGCGTATCCGGGCCAGCGCGGCGCGCGGACGTCGTTCTCTGTCATGGCATCCATTCGGGGTCGATCGACACGATCGTCGACCAGACTTCCCGACACGCCTCGACCATTCTACCGGGACGTGGCTGAGCGAACCGCTCGGCGCGGGTCGCGGCGGCGCCGTCAGTCCTCTTCGGGGTTGAAGTTCGACGCTTGGTCGGAGTGGCCGGCCGCGACGCCGTTCGGGGCGTCGGGGATGGTGCCGTCGGCGCCGAGGCCGCCGGGCTTGGGCTCGCCGTCCGTCGGCGAGACCTCGACGTCGGCGCCTTCGTAGGAGTCCTCGTCGGCGGCGGCCTGCGAGGGATCGGTGTCGGATGCCATGAGCATGCCCTTCTCGTCATCGATGGCGGGGCGTGCGAGCGCCGTCGCCGGGATGGCCGACGCTACCGATGCCCACCGCTCCCGCGAACCGGCTTGCGGCTCCGCACCGCGTGTGCTGCGCCCCGCCGCCGGAAGCTCGCGAAGTCGCCGAACGCCGTTTCGTGGGCGCTCGGCGCAGGATGCCGCGCCCCGGGGCGTCAGGACGGGTCGCCGCCCAGCGGACCCACCGCGGGGATGGGGCCGCCGTCGTCGGCGCCGGTCTTGCGGGCGCGGGCGATGGCGTTGCCGAGGTGGTAGATGACCAGGGCCGCGACCGAGCCGAGCACGATCGCACCGAGCTGGAAGTCGCCCCACTGCATCGTGAATCCGGCGATCGCGAGCACGAGGGCCACGGCGCCGGTGTACTGATTGACGGGCCGCGAGAAGTCGACGCGGTTGTCGACCCAGATCTTGATGCCGATGATGCCGATGAGGCCGTACAGCGCGGTTGTGACGCCGCCGAGCACCCCGGCCGGGATCGTGTTGAACACCGCCCCGATCTTGGGCGAGAGGCTCAGCACGATCGCGGTGAGACCCGCGACCCAGTACACCGCCGTGGAGTACACCCGCGTCGCCGCCATGACGCCGATGTTCTCGCCGTACGTCGTGGTGCCGGAGCCGCCGAACGTGCCGGCGAGGGTCGTGGCGGCGCCGTCGGCGATCAACGCACGCCCGGTGGAGCGGTTGGCCGTGGCATCCGTCATCGCCGCCACGCCCCGCACGTGACCGACGTTCTCGGCCACGAGCACGAGCACCACGGGGAGGAACATCGCGATCACCGACCACGTCTGCGGCGAGGCGAAGTCGGCGACCTCGAACGTGGGCCACCCGACCCATGGGGCGGCCTCCACGGCGGCGAAGTCGATGAGCTGCTCACCCGTGGCCGCTTGGATCAGCACCGTGGCGACGTAGCCGACGATGACGCCGAGGAAGATCGAGATACGCCCGAGGAACCCGCGGAACAGCACGCTGAACAGGATCACCGCGACGAGCGTGATCGTGCCGGGGAGCGGCTGTTTCTCGAAGTTCGACCACGCGACGGGCGCGAGGTTGAAGCCGATGAGGGCGACGATCGCGCCGGCGACGACGGGCGGCATGACCTTGTCGACCCAGCCGAGCCCGACGAACTGCACGAGGAACCCGATGGCCATGAGCAGGATGCCGACGGCCACGATGCCCGCGAGGGCGGAGCCCATCCCCGCGGTCGCGGTGGCGGCGGTCACCGGCGCGATGAACGCGAACGACGACCCGAGGTAGCTGGGGAGGCGGTTGCGGGTGACGAGGAGGAACAGCAGCGTCCCGACGCCCGAGAACAGCAGCGTCGTCGACACCGGGAACCCGGTGAGTACGGGCACGAGGAACGTCGCGCCGAACATCGCGATGACGTGCTGCATCCCGATCGCGATCGTCGCGCCCCAGTTCAGGCGTTCGCCGGGGCCGACGACCGCGCCCGGGGCGACGGTGCGCCCGTTCCCGTGCAACTTCCAACGGAACATGTGTCTCCTCGAGGGGGGTGATGTCGCCCAGATCACGTGATCTCGGCGAGAGTACGGCTTATCGAGCGTCGTGACGCGTACGTTCGGCCAGATCACGTGATCTGGCGCACCCTGGCGCACCCCGGTGCACCCGGGCGCACCCGGGTCAGGACGTCAGGCGGGCGAGCAGCTCGGCGTAGCGGGCGCGAGTGCGCGTCACGATGTCCTCGGGGAGGGCGGGGGGCTCGCCCTGCTTGTCCCAGTTCGCGGCGAGCCAGTCGCGCACGATCTGCTTGTCGAAGCTCGCCATGCGCTCCGCGGGGGTCGTGCCGGTGCGCCAGGCCTCGGCATCCCAGTACCGCGACGAGTCCGAGGTCAGCACCTCGTCGGCGAGCGTCAGGACACCCGCCGCGTCGAAGCCGAATTCGAACTTGGTGTCGGCGAGGATGAGCCCGCGCTCCTCGGCCGTCGCCGCGGCGCGGCGGTAGATCTCCAGCGACGCATCGCGCAGCGCGGCGGCGGTCTCTGCGCCGACGAGCTCGACGGAGCGCTCGTACGTGATGTTCTCGTCGTGCTCACCCATCGGCGCCTTGTAGGCCGGGGTGTACAGCGGCTCGGGCAGGCGGTCGCCGTCGCCGAGCCCCTCGGGCAGCGGGATGCCGCACACCGTGCGCGTCGCCTGGTATTCGGCCCAGCCCGACCCGGTGAGGTAGCCGCGCACGACGCACTCGATCGGCTGCATGTCGAGCGACCGCACGAGCATCGCGCGTCCGCGCACGGCATCCGGGATCAGCTCTTTCGCTTCGTCGCCCTGGAGCACGTGATCGGCGGCGAGGTGATTCGGGATGCCACGGCCCCCGTCGGCACCGGCGAGCCGGTCGAACCACCACAGGCTCAGTGTCGTGAGCAGCACGCCCTTGTCGGGGATGCCGGGCTCGAGGACGTGGTCGAAGGCGCTGACCCGGTCGCTCGCGACCACGAGCAGGTGCGCGGGAGCGGCGCCGTCGGCGATGTCAGCGGGGACGTAGAGGTCGCGGACCTTGCCCGAGTAGACGTGGCGCCAGCCGTCGAGCGCGAGAGGGGGAGCGGGGTTCACCCGCTCATTATCGCGGGTCGTCCGTGGCGCCGACGGTCGCGCCGGCGGAGATTTTCC
The DNA here is from genome assembly GCF_058214835.1 of Microbacterium sp. SCPM-O-B-15248 (M128). Lineage (NCBI taxonomy): Bacteria > Bacillati > Actinomycetota > Actinomycetes > Micrococcales > Microbacteriaceae > Microbacterium > Microbacterium sp. SCPM-O-B-15248 (M128). Next base: position 52,075 of record NZ_JBYQLI010000012.1, on the reverse strand, counting down.
CATATCGCCGCGCTCGGCGCCCGCCCCCGTGCCCCGCGGGGGCGTCTCGCTACCGTTGAAGGATGACCGAGGCGAAACCCGACACCGAGGTATCCATAGACCCCCACGCAGGCAGCTCCCACCGCACTCTGCGCGGCTGGGTGTTTTGGCCCGCCGCCGCGATCGCGCTCGCGTTCATCGCGTTCGCCCTGATCTTCCCGTCCGCCGCCGAGGCGGCCTTCGGCACGTTGCAGACCGCGATCGTGTCGGCGTTCAACTGGTACTACGTGCTCATCGCCGCCTTCTTCGTGGTGTTCGCGCTCACCATGGGGTTCAGTCGTTTCGGGCGGATCAAGCTCGGCAGCGACGACGACGAGCCCGAGTTCTCGACGATGTCGTGGTTCGCGCTCCTGTTCGCCGCGGGCATGGGCATCGGCCTGGTCTTCTACGGCGTCAGCGAACCGCTCAGCCACTTCGCGTCGCCGCGTCCCGGCGTGGAGGGCACCCCGACGCAGCTCGCGCAGCAGGCGATGTCGCAGACGTTCCTGCACTGGGGCGTGCACGCGTGGTCGATCTACGTCGTGATCGGACTCGCCCTGGCCTACGCCTTCCACCGCCGCAAGCGCCCGCGCACGATCCGCTGGGCGCTCGAGCCGATCCTCGGTGCCCGCCTCGTCCAGGGCGGGTGGGGCAACGCGATCGACGTCGCGGCGCTCGTCGGCACACTCTTCGGCGTCGCCACTTCGCTCGGCCTCGGCGTCATCCAGATCAGCGCCGGCCTCGACTTCCTCAACGTCGTCGAGCCGTCGATCATCAGCCAGGCGATCCTCATCGGCATCATCACGGGCTTCGTGCTGTTCTCGGTGCTCTCGGGCGTCGGTCGGGGCATGAAGTGGCTGTCGAACATCAACCTCGTCCTCGCGGGCGTCCTCATGCTGTACCTGCTGTTCGCCGGGCCCACCGAGTTCCTGCTCCGCGACGTCGTGCAGTCCATCGGCAACTACATCCAGAACTTCGTCGGTCTCTCGTTCACCGTGAGCGCCTACACCGGCGACGCGGGCGTCGCGTGGCAGGGGGCGTGGACGGCGTTCTACTGGGGCTGGTGGATCTCGTGGGCGCCCTTCGTGGGCATCTTCATCGCGCGCATCTCGCGCGGTCGCACGGTGCGCGAGTTCGTCACCGGCGTGATCCTCGTGCCCACGCTCGTCGGCATCCTGTGGTTCACGGTGCTCGGCGGCTCGGCGATCTACGCGGAGTTGACCGGTTCGGCCTCCTTCATCGGTGCGGACGGCACGGTCGACGTGTCGACGGCGCTGTTCCAGATGCTCGAGACGGTGCCGGGCTCGGTGTTCCTCACGGTCGGGTTCCTGATTCTCATCGGGATCTTCTTCGTCACTTCGGCCGACTCCGGCGCGCTCGTGATGAGCATGATCGCCACGGGCGGCGACGAGGAGCCGAAGCGCTGGGTCCGCGTGTTCTTCACCCTCGCCACCGCCGTGATCGCGTTCGCGCTCCTCGTGGCGGGCGGTCTCTCGGCGCTGCAGACCGCGGCCATCAGCATCGCGTTGCCGTTCAGCCTCGTGCTGCTCGCGATCTGCTGGGCGACGGTCGTGGCGTTCCGTCGAGAGCTCAAGGCGTACGACAAGGTCGAGCGGGCGCAGCTGCGCGACCAGATCGGCGAGCACTACGGCCTCGAGGTCGAGGAGGCGAACCAGCGCGGCATCTTCGGCCTGCCCGCGTGGTGGAGGCGCCGCCGCGCGGCCTCCCACGACACCGAGCAGGACGTGCCGGCGTCGTAACCGGGGTTTCCCCCTTTCCCTCGTGTCCACGACGCGCGGATGCCGCCCTCCGCGGCCCGCGCGTCGTGGACACTCGCCGTTTACCCGATCGACGCCCCTCATCTCTCCGCCGTGCTGTATAGTCCGTGTGGACTAGTCGACACGGACCATGGAGGGGTGGATGCCGCAACCCACACGACTCACGCCGCTCGCGGTCGTGCTGCTCGCGACCCTGCGCGAGGGCGACATGCACCCCTACGAGATCATGCGGCTCCTGCGCGACCGCCGCGACGACCGTCTCGTTCCGCTGCAAAAGGGCACGATCTACCACACGATCGGTCGCCTCGAACGCGAGGGGCTGATCGCCGAGGTCGGCGTCGACCGCGACGGAAACCGCCCCGAGCGCACGACGTACACGCTGCTCGACGCCGGACGCGAAGCCGTGGACGTCTGGGTGCGCGCCGAGCTTCCGCAGATCGACCGGCCCGGCGATTTCCGCGTCGCGCTCGCCGAAGCCCACAACCTCGAGCGCGACGAGGTCGTCGCGCTCCTCGACCGGCGGCGGGACCTCCTCGTCGCCTCACGCGACGTGCACCGCGACGGGCTCTCTCGCGCCCGCGACCGTGCCGTCCCGCACCAGTACATGGTCGAGGTCGAGCGGCAGGCCGTTCTCCTCGACGCCGAACTCGCCTGGCAGGACTCCCTGCGCACGGACCTCGTCGACGGCACCCTGCCCTGGGTCGTCGACGAATCCACCGACCACCTCGAACGACTCCGTGTCTCGAAGGAGACCCTCGCATGACCGACTCCCGCGCCGCCTCCGTGGCATCCGCTCCCCCCGAACGCAGCCCCTGGCCGGCCCTCTGGGCTCTGGTCATCGGCTTCTTCATGATCCTGGTCGACACCACGATCGTCTCGGTGGCCAACCCGGCCATCAAGGCGGCCCTGGACCCGTTGACCAACAATCTCGACAACGTCGTGTGGGTGACCAGCGCCTACCTGCTGACCTACGCCGTGCCACTGCTGGTCACCGGACGCCTGGGCGACCGCTTCGGCCCCAAGAACATCTACCTCGTGGGTCTGGCGATCTTCACCCTCGCTTCGCTCGCGTGCGGTCTGGCCTCCTCGCTCGAGGTGCTGATCGTCGCCCGTGCCGTGCAGGGGCTCGGTGCCGCACTGATGACGCCGCAGACCATGGCTGTGATCACCCGCACCTTCCCGCCCCAGCGCCGCGGTGCGGCGATGGGGCTGTGGGGTGCGACCGCCGGTGTCGCGACTCTCGTGGGCCCGCTCGCGGGCGGCCTTCTCGTGGACGGCCTCGGGTGGGAGTGGATCTTCTTCATCAACATCCCCATCGGGATCATCGGCTTCGTCGCCGCCGTCGTGCTCGTGCCGCAACTGCCCAAGACGTCCCACAAGTTCGACCTCGTGGGCGTGGCCCTGAGCGCCCTAGGGCTCTTCCTCATTGTTTTCGGACTGCAGGAGGGCGAGCACTTCGACTGGGCGGCCTGGATCTGGGCGATGGTCGCCGCCGGCGTCGTCGTCATGGCCCTCTTCGTCTGGACGCAGGCGCGCAGCAAGACCGAGCCCCTGGTGCCGCTCGATCTCTTCCGTGACCGGAACTTCTCGATCGCCAACCTCGCGATCGCCGCCGTCGGCTTCACCGTGACGAGCATGGCCCTGCCGCAGATGTTCTACCTGCAGCTCGCGCGGGGCCTCACTCCGACCGAGTCGGCGCTCCTGCTCATTCCGCTCGCGATCCTCTCGGGCGTCCTGGCGCCGTTCGCGGGGAAGCTCCTGGACCGCACCGACCCGCGCTTCCTGCTCGTTCCCGGGCTGCTGCTTGTCGGAGGCGCCCTCGCGCTGTACGCCGCGCTCATCTTCGGCGACGCCCCGATCTGGGCGTTCCTGATCCCGTCGGCCCTCATGGGCGTCGGCAACGCCGGGATGTGGGGGCCGCTCGCCACCACCGCCACGCGCAACCTGCCGCCGCGGCAGGCGGGCGCCGGTGCGGGCATCTACAACACCACCCGCACGGTCGGGTCGGTGATCGGTTCGGCATCCATCGCCGCCTTCATGCAGGCGCGGCTCGAGGCAAACCTGCCCGGAGCTGGGGATGCCGGGGCGAGCTTCGGCGGCGGAACCCTTCCTCCGCAGATCGTCGAGGGCTTCTCGACGGCGATGGGGCAGTCGCTTCTGCTCCCGATCGGCGTGATCCTGCTCGGTCTCGTCGCCGTGCTGTTCATGCGACGCCCCGCGATGCTGCGTCCCCACGGCGCTCCGCGCGACGCGGCCCCGGCGGAGGGTGCGCCGGCTGCGCGGCCGGCCGCCGCTGCCGCCGCGGGTGAGTAACCCGCCTCAACGCGGAAGCCGCCGCACCCTCGGGTGCGGCGGCTTTTCCGTTCCTCCGGGCGTGGGGACGGGTCCGGTGGAGGTGTGCGACGAGAGAGTCTTCCCATATTCATTTATACGGCGCTATAGTGAAATTCTCACCGCCCACCTCCCGCGTTCAGGAGCCATCGATGACCACTTCCGCCACGACCATGGAGTCGGCCGTCACGGCCGACGGTCGCGCCTCATGGCCCCGCACCGCCGGCACGCTGATCGTCACCGGGGGAGTGCTGCTCACCGCGGCCACGGCGCTGGAGATCGGGACCGACGTCGCCACCTCGCCCGTCGCGGCGGCGGCGTTCTGGGCGCTGTTCCTCACTAGCACACTGGCGCACGTCGCGGCGATGTTCCCTCTCGCCCTCGGGCGCGGCGACGGACGCGGGGCCGTCGCGTCGTCCACGCTCGGCAAGGTCGCGCTGCTCGGGTTCGGTGCGTTCTTCCTGGCCAACCAGAGCATCTACCTCATCACCGCCTATCTCTGGCCCGACGTCGAACCCGTCGCAGGGCTCGCGCCGTTCCTGGTCGCGATGAGCGCGGTCCAGGGCGTGCTCCTCCTGATCGGCGGCATCGTGATCGCTCGAGCCGGGGTCCTGCGAGGTGCGGCCCGGGGTGCCATCCTCGCGTTGGCGCTCGTCGGATTCGCGCTCGGCGTGACCGTGAACGCCAGCTCTGTCGAGGCGGTGACGGACACGATGTACTTCTTCTCCACCGGTGCCCAGATCGTCGCCGGCATCCTGATCGCCCGAGCGACCGTCACGGCGGCCGAGTAGCGTTCTCCCGTGCCGCGCAGCTACCACTCCCCTCAACGGCAAGCCGATGCCGCCGCCACGCGCGCGAACATCGTCGACGCGGCGGCCCGGTTGTTCGTGCGAGACGGGTATGTCGGGACCTCGATCAAGGCGATCGCCGCCGAGGCAGGGGTTTCCGTTCCCACGGTGCACCTCAACGGGCCGAAGCACGGCCTGCTCATCGCCGCCTTCGAGCGCACTTTCGCGGGCGACGAGGGGCGGCACTCCCTCGCGGAGCGACCCGCGCTCGTCGCCATCATGGGCGAGCCCGACACCGGCACGGCCATCGCCCGCTACGTCGACTTCCTCATCGAGGCGAACCAGCGCTCGGCCGGAATCGTGCGGGCGATGCTCGCCGCCGCCGACAGTGACGCCGAGGTGCGCGCCGCCTACCTCGACCTCGAGATGCGGCGCCATCGCGACATGACCATCGCGGCGGGGTGGTTCGTCCAGCGGGGCCGGATCCGCGACGACCAGCTCGGCCGCGGCGCCGACATCCTCGGGCTGCTCACCGGCCCCGATCCGTGGACGCACTTCGTGGTCTCCCGCGGATGGGAGGTCACGGCCTATCGATCGTGGCTCATCTCGCAACTCCTCCATCTCGCCGATCACCTCGGCGTCACCGTCGAGGCCCCCGCCCCCGGCGCGGAGGGTCTTCTCTCGGAAAGACCGTCATGACCTCATCCGCGCTGCTGTGCAGCATGCCCGCCGTCGGCCATGTCGGCCCCCTGCTCGTCGTGGCCCGAGAGCTGCGGCGACGCGGGTGGCGCGTCCGCATGCTCACCGGATCCCGCTATCGCGGGATGGTCGAAGGCGCCGGCGTCACGTTCCTCCCGCTTCCCGCCGAGGCCGACACGCTCGACGGGATCGGTGCGGGCGAAGACGAACGGGACCGTGGCCTCGCGACCATCAACCGAGGTGTCGAGCGCGCCTTCGTCGACCCGGCCGCCCCGGCCGCCGCGGCCCTCGAGCAGATCCTGCGCGACGAGCCCGCCGACGTCGTCCTGCACGACATGACGTTCCTCGGCGTGCAGACGCTGTTCAGTCGACCGCGGGCCGCTCGGCCGCTGACCGTCATGTGCGGTATCGGTCCGGCGGGATTCTCCAGTCGCGACACCGCCCCGTACGGGCTGGGCATCACGCCGCTGCGCCGGTCCGTGCTCAATCGTGCCCGCAATCGGGTGCTGGGGGTGACGGCGAAAGCGGTTCTGCGTCCGGTCCACCGTTCACTCGACGTCTTCCTCTCCGGTGTCGGTGCGCCGCCTCTGGCGGGAGCGTTCTTCATGGACGTGCTCTCCCGCAGCGACCTGCTCGCTCAGTTCACCGTGGCGGAGTTCGAGTATCCCCGCAGCGACGCCCCCGAGAATCTCCGCTTCTTCGGCCCCATGGACACGGCCGCGACGGAGCCGACCCCGGTACCGTCGTGGTTCGCCGATCTGGACGCGCAGCTCCCGCTCGTGCACGTGACGCAAGGGACCGTCGCCAACACCGACTACAGCGAAGTCATCCTCCCCACCGTCGCGGCGCTGGCCGACCTTCCCGTACAGGTGGCGGTCACCACGGGCGGTCGTGAGCTGTCGACGCTGCCCGAGCTGCCGGCGAACGCGTTCGCCGCGCGATACTTGCCCTACGACGAACTCCTCGCGCGCACGAGCGTGCTCGTGACCAACGGTGGCTATGGCGGTCTGCACCACGCGATGCGTCACGGTGTGCCGATCGTGATCGCCGGCGACTCGGAGGACAAGGTCGAGACGTCCGCTCGCGTGCAGCACGCCGGGGTCGGGGTGAATCTCCGCACGGGTCGGCCGAGCCCGGATGCCGTCCGCTCCGCGGTCCAGCGCATCCTTGCCGATCCGAAGTACGCGGCGAACGCGCGGCGCATCGGAAGGTCGATCGCCGCCGCACCCGGGGCCGCCGGTCTCGTCGACGACATCGAGCGGATGCGTGCCACGAGGGAATGAGGCTGCCGGGCTGACGAGATGCCTTCGACGCGATGTGCGGACTCAGCCGTCGAAGACCTCATCGCCGGCGAAGGCGGCGCCGTCGGGGAGTCGGCCCGCACGCTCGACCAGGCAACGCATCCGCATCGTTCGAGGCTCAGGCGTGATCTCGTCGACGTAGGCACGCGCCTCGTCGACCAGCGCGGGCCAGGTCCCCGCGGCATCCGGTGAGACCTCGACCCACTCCCGCAGGGGGCGGCCCCGCATGATCGTCGGAGCGCCGACGCCGTCGGACACCCCGGTTCGGCCCGGGGGACGGCCGCAGCCGGGCGCGCGTCAGTCCTCGACGACGCGGGCCGCGATGTCGGTGCGGTACTGCCCACCCTCGAGGCCGATCCGGCTCAGGGCGTCGTACGCCGCCGACCGCGCCTCGCGGAACGTCGTGCCCAGGGCCACGACATTGAGGACGCGGCCGCCGGTGGCGTGCAGATCGCCGTCGCGGAGCATCGTCGCGGCGTGGGCGACGTGCACGCCCTCGACCTCTTCGGCCTCGTCGAGCCCCGTGAGCGGACGGCCGGTGATCGGCGCCTCGGGGTAGCCCTCGCTGGCGAGCACCACCGTGACGGCAGTCGCCTCGGCGAACGCGGGCCGCGGCTGGTCTTCGAGCGTTCCGGAGGCCGCGGCCATCAGCAGCGTCGAGAGCGGATCGAGCAGGCGGGGCAGCACGACCTGGGTCTCGGGGTCGCCGAAGCGCGCGTTGAACTCGATGACCTTCACACCCTGCTCGGTGAGGATGAGCCCGGCGTACAGCAGTCCGATGAACGGGGTGCCCTCGGCATCCATCTGCCGGATCACGGGCTCGGCGACCTCACGGGTGACGTGATCGACGAACTCCTCTTCGCCGCCGAAGCGCTCGAGCAGCCACGGCAGCGGCGAATACGCGCCCATGCCGCCGGTGTTGGGGCCCTCGTCGCCGTCGCGCAGGCGCTTGAAGTCCTGCGCGGGGCTGAGGGGCAGCACGCGGTCGCCGTCGCTGAGGAAGAACAGCGACACCTCGGGGCCGGCGAGGAACTCCTCGATGAGCACCGGACCGGTCGGCAGGTACGTCTCGGCGTGGGCGAGGGCGGCGGCGCGATCGGACGTGACGATCACGCCCTTCCCCGCGGCGAGCCCGTCGGCCTTCACGACGTGCGGGGCGCCGAGCTCGTCGAGTGCCGCCTCGACACCGGCGAGATCGTGCGCGCGTACCGCTCGGCCGGTCGGCACGCCCGCGGCATCCATGATGCGCTTGGCGTACGTCTTCGAGCCCTCGAGCTGTGCGGCGGCCTTGCCCGGACCGAACACCGGGATGCCGCGCTCGCGCAGCGCGTCGGCCACTCCGGCGACGAGCGGAGCCTCGGGACCGATCACGACGAGGGCGATCGACTCGGTCAGCGCGAACTCCGAGACGGCGGCCGGGTCGTTCGCGTCGAGATCGACCACGTGGGCGTCGCGCGCGATGCCGGCGTTGCCCGGGGCGGCGAAGATCGCGTGCGAGTCCTCTTCGGAGCGCAGGGCGAGGATGATGGCGTGCTCGCGCGCGCCCGAACCGAGGACCAGGATTCTCACGCGGCCAGCCTACCGAGCGGCCGCCGGGCACCCGTCGCCCGAGCCGCGCGGGGGCGTACCGTGGATGCCATGCCTCCCCGCCGTATCGAGACCGGAGACGGTCGTGCCGCGCTCGCCGCCGTGGCCGCCGGCGACGCGCCCCGCACGGCCACGGCCACCGCCGTGCGCTACTTGCTGCAGTTGCTGGTCGAGAAGGCGCCGGGCAACTCCGTCGAGATGCGCGTGCCGCCCTTCGGCGCGGTGCAGGTGGTCGAGGGGCCGCGGCACACCCGCGGCACCCCGCCCAATGTCGTCGAGACCGACGCGGCGACCTGGATCTCCGTCGCCACCGGGACCGAGAGGTGGGCGGATGCCGCGGCTGCGGGCCGCATCGTCGCGTCCGGCGTCCGCGCCGACCTCAGCGCGCTGCTGCCGCTGCGGCCGTGATCTCGACGGCGTGGTACCGGTGGCCCGTTCCGGCGTCGTCGGTGGGAGAATGGTCGCATGGCTGAGCAGCCCGCCCCCGACCGCACGCCCCTCGTGCACGAAGAGATCGTCACGTTGCGTGTTCGTCGTGCCCCCAAGTACGGCGTGTTCTTGGCCGCGGGGGCGTTTCTCGGCATCCTCGCCGCTCTGATCCTCACGGTCGCGATCGACGGCGCCGACATCAGCCCCTATACGCAGGTCGTCTATTCGCAGCTGCAGGTCTTCGGTTTCACCGCCCTCGTCTGCGTCGTCATCGGCACCACCCTGGGCGCGATCTCGGCGCTCATCTTCGACCGCGTGGTGGGCCGTCGCGTCCGCGACGTCGCCGTCGACCACGAGCGCTACCGCTCCTGACGCGACGTCGCCGTCGACCACGAGCGCTACCGCCCCTGACGCGACGCCGCCGCGATCGCAGGCTCCGGAGCGCCACCGCTTTTGATGCGACTGTGCCGCGCCCGCCGGCTCAAGCCAGCTCGGCGATGATCGGGTGGATCGCGGTGTCGAATGCGACGACGTCGCTGCGCAGGCCGTCGGTCACCGCGACCGTCAGTGAGCCGATCCACCAGACCCCGCGCTGCGCGAGCGGCAGCACCTGGACGTTGAGTTCGAACGAGTGGGCCCGACGGCCGACGCGTCGTTCGTGTTCGGCGATCGCGCTCGCATACGCGCGGTAGGACACTCCGGGTCGGGCGGTCTGCTCGCCCGAGTAGCGCGCGTGGGCGAGGCGGGCGAACTCGACCGCCGCGGATGCGTGCGGAGCGATGGCCTCGCGCAGAGCGTCCGCACGGCCCGTCGGCAGCGCGACCAGGTCGTCGAAGCCGTCGACGAGCTCGAGCGGAACCGGCGACGGGTGGGCCAACGGCTCGACCGTCATCGCCCAGAACTCGCGCCACTCGCGCTCGAGCAGCGATTGGTCGTCCTCCGGTCGAGGGATGCCGTCGTACGCGGGCACGCGCCGCAGCGGCGGCACCTCGTCGGGAGCGCGGATGCCGCACACCTGACGCAGGTAGAGCGCGACGAGTACGGGGATCGCCGCGTCCTCGCGGATCACCCATTCCGGCTGGCCGCCCGTCATGGCGCCATTGTAGAGAGCGCCACTGCTCCCGAGGGCCGCGCGCGCGGCCTGCCTCCCCCCGGGGGGAGGAGATCCGCGGAGGGTCCGGGGAGCGGGGCCGGGCGCGGCGCGGAGCGGAGGAGATCCGGGGAGAGGAGGCGGCGGGGCGCGGCGCGGCCCGGAGCGGAGGAGATCCGGGTAGGGGAGGATGCCGGACCCCGGTGCTGTCCTCCGGTCGCTGGATCTCCTCCCTCCACCCGCCCGCGGTCCCCGCCGCGCCTCGCAGCCCCCGCCGGAGGGGAGGGGATCCGCGGAAGGGAGGATGCCAGACCCCGATGCCGTCCTCCCGTCGCCGAATCTCCTCCCCTCGCCGGCGCGCGGTCCCCACCGCGCACCGCAGCCCCGCCGGAGGGGAGGGGATCCGGGGAGGGGAGGATGCCAGGCCCCGGTGCTGTCCTCCGGTCGCCGAATCTCCTCCCTCCACCGGTGCGCGGCCCCCACCGAGCACCGTAGCCCCGCCGGAGGGGAGGGGATCTGGGGAGGGGAGGATGCCAGGCCCCGGTGCCGTCCTCCCGTCGCCGAATCTCCTCCCTCCACCGGTGCGCGGCCCCCACCGCGCACCGCAGCCCCGCCGGAGGGGAGGGGATCCGCGGAAGGGGAGGATGCCAGGCCCCGATGCTGTCCTCCGCTCGCTGAATCTCCTCCCGCCGAAGGAACCCCGGCGCAGAGCGCCCCTCCTCCCCAGCCCCGTCATCCACAGGTTGCGGCCGCCGCGTGACCGCGCGCTCGAGCGATCGGGCACGCTGGCGCCGTGAATCCCCGCCTCTCCGACCGGATCGATCGGCTCGTCGCCCGCGTGCGTACCCTCGGCGGTGTCGTCGCCACCGCGGCCCTCCAGCGAGAGGGAGTGTCCGTCGACACGCTCTCCTCCGCGGTGAAGCACGGTGCCCTCCTCCGTCTTCGCCGTCGGTGGGTCGCCGTCCCCGATGCCGATCCGTTCCTCGTCGCCGCGGCGCGCACAGGGGTGACGTTGGCATGCTCCACCGCAGCGGTCCGACACGGTCTGTGGGTCTTGGCCACGGGCGAGGTCCACGTGGCCGCCCCGCCTCACGCCGGTCGCATCAGCGTCGCGGCGGGCACGCGCGTCCACCGTTGCCGGCCGTTGGTCCCTCGGCATCCGGAGAATCTGGTCGACGGCGTGGTCAATGTCCTCGGTGTCGTGAGCCGCTGCCTGCCCGACGAGCAGGCGCTCGCGATATGGAACTCGGCCTTGAACAAGAAGCTGGTCACTCTCGACGAGATGCGTCGGTACCCGTTGACGAGCCGCGGTCTCGAACTCGCGGCACGGGCCACGCCGCTCGCCGATTCGGGTCTGGAGACCTTCCTCGTCGTGCGCCTGGCGTGGCTCGGAGTGCGACTCAGCCCGCAGATGTGGATCCTGGGCCACCGTGTCGACCTGCTGATCGGCGAGAAGCTCGTCGTCCAGGCGGACGGCGGTCACCATGTCGGGGCTCAGCGCGAGGCGGATATCCGGCACGACGCCCTTCTGGCACTCAACGGCTACCACGTCATCCGCGTCAGCTACCACCAACTCGTCGACGACTGGCCCTCGGTTCAGCACAGCATCGTCTCCGCCATCGCGCAGGGGCTGCATCGAGCCCGGTGAGCCCGGAGCGGAGGAGATCCGCGGAGGGGAGGATGCCAGACCCCGGCACCGTCCTCCGGTTGCCGAATCTCCTCCCGCCGCCGGCACGCGGTCCCCGCCGCGCCCCGCACGCTCGCCGGAGCGGAGGAGATCCGCGGAGGGGAGGATGCCGGACCCCGGCACCGTCCTCCGGTCGCCGAATCTCCTCCCCTCGCCGCGCCCCGCAGCCCCGGAGCGGAGGAGATCCGGGGAGGGGAGGATGCCGGACCCCGGCACCGTCCTCCGGTCGCCGAATCTCCTCCCCTCGCCCCGCACGCCCCCCCCGGCGGGGAGGGGATCCGCGGAGGGGAGGATGCCGGGCCCCGGTGCCGTCCTCCCGTCGCCGAATCTCCTCCGCTCGCCGAATCTCCTCCCCTCGCCCCGCACGCCCCCCGGCGGGGAGGGGATCCGGGGAGGGGATCCGGGGAGGGGAGGATGCCAAACCCCGGTGCCGTCCTCCCCTCGCCGAATCTCCTCCGCTCGCCGGCACGCGGTCCCCGCCGCGCCCCGCGGACCCCGGTGCTGTCCTCCGCTCGCCGAATCTCCTCCCCTCGGCCGCACCCCACAGCCCCCGGCGGGGAGGGGGCCCGGGTCATGCGGGTAGTCTGTTGCGGTGGCCTCTGCTCCCCACGAAAACCCCTATTCCGCTGCCGGCGTCGATACTGCCGCGGGTGACCTCGCCGTCGAGTTGATGAAGTCGGCCGTGCGGCGCACTCACGGTCCTGAGGTGCTGGGCGGTGTGGGCGGCTTCGCCGGCCTGTTCGACGCCTCCGCTCTGCGCGATTACGTCCGCCCGCTGCTGGCGACCAGCACCGACGGCGTCGGCACCAAGGTCGCGATCGCCCAGGCGATCGACAAGCACGACACGATCGGCGAAGACCTCGTCGGCATGGTCGTCGACGACATCGTCGTGGTGGGCGCGCGGCCCCTGTTCATGACGGACTACATCGCGTGCGGCAAGGTCGTCCCCGAGCGCATCGCCGACATCGTCGCGGGGATCGCCCGCGGGTGCGCGATGACCGGTACGGCCCTCGTCGGCGGCGAGACCGCCGAGCACCCGGGCCTGCTGGGCGTCGATGACTACGACGTCGCGGGCGCGGCGACGGGCGTCGTCGAGGCCGATCGCGTGCTCGGCGCCGAGCGGGTGCGCGGCGGCGACGTGGTGCTGGCTCTCGCCTCGAGCGGGCTGCACTCCAACGGCTACTCGCTCGTCCGGCACATCGTGACAGGTCGCGGCATCACCTACGGCTCGGTGTCGGCCGAGCTCGGCGGCACGTGGGGCGAAGCCCTGCTCGAGCCCACGCGCTTGTACACCTCGCCCCTGCTGAGTCTTCTCGACGACGTGGCGGTGGGCCCCGGCATCCATTCGCTCAGCCACGTCACCGGGGGCGGCATCGCGGCCAACCTCGCGCGCGTCCTGCCGCAACACACGTGGGTCGACGTGGACCGTTCGACGTGGAGCCCCTCGCCGGTGTTCCGGGTGCTCGCCGACCTGGGCGGCCTCGACCTCACCGCGACCGAGGGCACGTGGAACCTCGGTATCGGCTTCCTCGCCGTCGTCGCGCCCGAGATCGCGGATGCCGCGACCGCGGCGCTGCAGGCCGATGGCATCGCGACGTGGCAGGTCGGTGTGGTGCGCGACGACGCGCGCCCCGACGGAGAGTTCGAACAGGGCGCGAAGGGCGTCGACGGAGGCGCCGTGCGCCTGGTCGGTTCCTACGCGGATGCCGGTCACCCGGCGAACGGAGCAAAGTAACACCCCATGTGCGGCATCGTCGGCATGGCCGGGCAGGGCCCGGTCAACCAGGAGATCTACGACGCGCTCCTGCTCCTCCAGCACCGCGGCCAGGACTCCACGGGCATGGCCACCGCCGAGTCCAGCGGCGTCTTCCACATCCACAAGGCGCGCGGGCAGGTGCGCGAGGCGTTCCGCACTCGCGACATGCGCGCGCTGCTCGGCGACATCGGCCTCGGACACGTGCGCTACGCCACGAAGGGCACTGCCTCGAGCGAGGAAGAGGCGCAGCCCTTCTACGTCAATGCCCCGTACGGCATCGTCCTGGTGCACAACGGGAACCTCACGAACACGCGCGAGCTCACGAGCGAGTTGTTCCACAACGACCGCCGACACCTGAACACCAGCTCCGACACCGAGCTCCTGGTGAACATCCTCGGTTCCGAGCTGCAGTCCGAGATCTCCGGCCCTGACCTCGACCCCGACCAGGTGTTCCGGGCCGTCACCCGCGTGCACGAGCGCGTGGAGGGGTCGTACGCCTCGATCGCCCTCATCGCCGGCTACGGTCTGCTGGCGTTCCGTGACCCGTTCGGCATCCGTCCCCTCATCCTCGGCAAGCGCCCCGCCCCCGAGGTGCCCGGCGATGGCGAGCGCGACGAGTGGATCGTGGCATCCGAATCGCTCGTGCTCGAGAACGCCGGCTTCGAGGTCGTGCGCGACATCGAGCCCGGCGAGGCGGTCTTCGTCACGCTCGACGGCACGCTGCACTCCCAGCAGTGCGCGAAGAACCCCACGCTCGCCCCGTGCTCGTTCGAGTACGTCTACCTCGCTCGCCCGGACTCCGTGATGAACGGCATCTCGGTGTACGAGGCGCGGCTGCGCATGGGCGAGCGCCTGGCCGACACGATCGCGAAGTACACCCCGCTCGGGTCGATCGACGTCGTCATGCCGATCCCGGACTCCTCGCGTCCCGCGGCGATGCAGGTGGCCCGCAAGCTCGGCATCGAGTACCGCGAGGGCTTCTACAAGAACCGCTACGTCGGCCGGACGTTCATCATGCCGGGGCAGGCGGTGCGCAAGAAGAGCGTGCGCCAGAAGCTCAACGCGATGTCGACCGAGTTCCAGGGCAAGAACGTCCTGCTGATCGACGACTCCATCGTGCGCGGCACCACGAGCCGCGAGATCATCCAGATGGCACGGGATGCCGGTGCGAAGAGCGTCACGTTCGCTTCGGCGGCGCCGCCGGTCCGGTATCCGCACGTGTACGGCATCAACATGCCCTCGCGGCAGGAACTGGTCGCGCACGGCCGTACGATCCCGGAGATCGCCGAAGAGCTCGGTTGCGACTACCTGGTGTATCAGGAGGTCGACGACCTCAAGGCCGCGATCATGGAGGGCACCGACCTGGTCGACCTCGACATGAGCTGCTTCGACGGCCGGTACGTCACCGGCACGGTGTCGGACGAGTACCTCGCCTGGGTCGAGGGCAGCCAGGAGTCTTGACCCCGCGTCGCGCGGGGACGGTCGCGCTGGCTGCGGCCGCGATCGTGCTGCTCGCGCTGACGCTGCGGATCGCCGTGGCGTCGCTGTCGCCCTTGCTGACGGTGATCGCGCGCGACTTCCCGCTACCGGCCGCGGTGGTGGGTCTCATCGGCATGGCCCCGCCGGTGGCGTTCGCGCTGTCGGCGGTGGTGACTCCGGCGATCGAGCGTCGCCTGGGGCTGGAGCGGCTCGTGCTGATCGCGGCCGTCGCGGCCGCTGTGGCCCTGGGGGTGCGAGCCCTCGCTGTGGACGCCTGGACGCTGCTGGCCGCCACGGCGGGGGTGTTCGCCGCCGTCGGGGTGGCGAACGTGCTGGTTCCGGCGGTGGTGAAGAAGTACTTCCCGGAGCGCGTGGGGCTGATGACCACGGTCTACACGACCACGATGGCCGTGGCGACGTTCACGCCGCCGCTCGTGGCGGTGCCGCTGGCCGACGCGGTCGGCTGGCGGGGGTCGTTCGCCGTGTGGGCCGTCGTCGCCGTCGCCGCTGTCGTGCCCTGGATCGCGATGAGCGTGCGGGCCCGCGCGGGTCGGGACGACGTTCTCGAGGAGCCGCGCGCGTCGGTGTTGTCGCGCGTGATGCGCGTGCCGCAGGCGTGGGCGCTGGTGACCACGTTCGCGGTGAACTCGTCCGTCGCGTATGGGATGTTCGCGTGGCTGCCGACGATCCTCATCGACACCGCCGGTGTGGACGCGGCGACGGCCGGCGGCCTGCTCGCCCTGTTCTCGTTCATGGGCCTGCCGGTCTCTCTCGTCATCCCCCTGCTCATCGCGCGCTGGCGGCGGACGGGCCCGTTCTACGTCCTTGCGGTGGCGGGCGGGCTCGCCGGTATCGCGGGGCTGTTGATCGCTCCGGGCGCGGCGACCGTCCTCTGGGTCGTGCTCATCGGCCTGCCGCCGCTGATGTTCCCGATGGTGCTGGTCCTGTTCGGGCTGCGCACGCGCTCGCACGAGACGGCGGTCGCCGTGAGCGGCTTCGTCCAGAGCGTCGGCTACGCGCTCGCCGCCCTCGTGCCGCTCGCCATCGGCGTGACGCACGAACTGACGGGAGGATGGACCGCCGGTCTGCTCGTGCTCGCCGGTGTCATCGCGTTCGTCGTGCCCGCGGGTGTCGTCGTCGCGCGATCAGAGACGATCGAGGAGGCGTGGGAACGCCGCCACGGTCGAGCGTGGTGACGAGAGGCTAAGCCTTCTCGTCCTCGTACTCGTCGGTGTACTGGTCGGCCCACTTGTCGACGTACGCGTCTTCACCCGCTTCGGGTGCGCCAAGCTCACGCTCGAGAGCCGAGTAGTTCACCGAATAGGTGTCGTACTTCAGCTCACGGGCGATCTTGGTGTTCTTCGCCTTCTGACGGCCACGCCCCATGCGAGACCCCCTCACGATCGACGTCGAGGGCCGCGCTGCGGGCCCTGCGTATTGCGGTTCCGGACCGAGCCGGTAAGAGTAACAGCCAGGATATCACGGTGCTTTCCGCCCCTGCCTGTCGCCGGTCGACGCAGGGGCATCACCGCGTGAGGAGAGGAACCCCGAAATGGCAGAGAGCACCCCGGACCGTACGCGCGTCGGAGCCGTGATCGCGGGTGTCGTGCCGGGTCAGTCCCCCCGCGTCATCCGCGCCGCCGCGCGGCAGGCCGCGCTGGCGGGCACCGAGCTCGTGGTCGTCCACGTCGACACGACGCGGTTCGTCGCCTTCGAGGACCCCGACGGATACGTCAATCCCTCGACGTTGGACGTCGTCGGCGCGGCGGCGCGTGCCGCCCTGGCAGAGGTGCAGAGCGATGCCGCGTCCGCCCTGGACGGCGACCCGGTGCCGTGGTCGGTACGGCAGGTGATCGGCGATCCGGCTCTGGCCCTCATCCACCTCGCCGATGAGATCGACGCGTCGCTGCTGGTGGTGGGCACGCGCAAGAGAGGGTTGGGGGAGTCGCTGCGCGAGTTCCTCACCGGCTCAGTGGCCGCGCGACTCACCCATCGGCAGCACCGACCGGTGCTGGTGGTTCCGCTGGGTGAGCCGTTGGCCCCCGACGAGGAGCTCGTCTGGGAGTGAGTCTCAGGCGCGCATCGCGCGAGTGACGGCCTCCGAGGCCTGTCGAAGCGCCGATTCGATCTCGTCCACACCGGATGCCGCGAGCTCGCCGCCCCGAGCGACGTACGCGCGCAGTTCGGAGCGCGTACGTCCACGGAACTCCGTGATCGCGGCGTCCGCGCGGTGCAGTTGCTCGCGGCTGCGGACGCGCGGGTCGTCCTGCGGAGTGCTCTTGGCCTGCTCCCGCTCGTCGCGTGACGCGGCGGCCAGGTCGGCGCGAAGGCTGCGCATGGCATCCCGCACGCTCCCGCGCACCTCGTCGGCGATCAGTCGCACGCTGTCGGCGAGACCGGCCTGGATGCCCTCGAGGTCGCCCTCGCGGGCGTCGACCTCGGCGCGGCCCGCGTCGGTGATCTCGTAGACGGTCTTGCGCCCGTCGACGGTCTTGGTGACGAGGCCCTCTTCCTCGAGCTTCGCCAAGCGCGGGTAGATCGTGCCGGCCGACGGCGAGTAGGTGCCGCCGGTGCGCTCGGTGAGGGCCTGCATGAGGTCGTACCCGTGGCGGGGCGATTCGGCGAGCAGGCTGAGGATGTACAGCCGCAGGTCGCCGTGCGAGAAGACGGGGGTCATCACCACTCCTCCTCTCCGGCGAGCTCGTCGGGGCGGAGCCCGGAGACCCCGCGGCGCAGCACGGTGATCTCTCCCGAGACGGTGTTGGCGCGGACGTCGACGAACGACCCCGCGAGGGTGCCGGTCGATCCGGTGTAGTTGGTCGGGCCCGATCCCGAGCGCACGTGACCGTCGATCTGCACGCGTCCGCTGACCGAGCGAGCGACGTAGTTCGCGGGCAGCTCGCGGTCGAGGCGGATCGTGGCGGAGCCGCTGACGGAGTTGAGGCCGATCGACTGCACGGTTCCGGTGGAGTCGACGAGCATGGCGCCGGACACCGTGTCGATCGAGGCCTTCGTGACGGCTCCGGTGGCGGTGATGTCGCCCGAGACGCTGTTCGCTGTCAGTGCACCCTGCAGCTCGCGCACCTGCACGTC
Source organism: Microbacterium sp. SCPM-O-B-15248 (M128) (assembly GCF_058214835.1). Classification (NCBI taxonomy): domain Bacteria; kingdom Bacillati; phylum Actinomycetota; class Actinomycetes; order Micrococcales; family Microbacteriaceae; genus Microbacterium; species Microbacterium sp. SCPM-O-B-15248 (M128). Next base: position 34,039 of record NZ_JBYQLI010000012.1, on the reverse strand, counting down.
GCCCGAGACGGCGTTGAGGCTGACGTCGCCGATGAGTCCGTCGACCATGATGTCGCCCGAGACGGTGTTGAGCTTGGCATCCGTCCGCAGTCCCGACACCAGCGCGCTGGCGCTGACGACGCCGAGCGTCAGGGCGACGGTGCGCGGCACGGCGACGCTGACTTCGGCCTTCGGGCCGCCGGCGCCGAAGTTGCGGAAGACCTCGAGGAAGTTGTCCCACCGCAGTTGCGGGTGGTCGATCTCGAGACGGCCGTCGGTCATCTCGATGCGCAGGTCTTTGACGGTGACGCCGTGCACCTCGATGCGGGCGTTCGGCTCGTCGTGCGCGATGACGTCGATCTGGCCACCGACGAGCCCGATCTTCAGTTCGCTCAATGCGTCCACGTCGATGACGCGCGTCTCGCCCGGGTGGACGATCCATTTCTCCATGACGATCTCCTTACTCACGATATATCGCGTTAAGGACAGTATCGAGATATATCGCGAGTTCGTCAAGAGGGAGCTGCGGAAAACAGGGGATGCGACGGAAACAGGCCCGTCCGGGCGCACCCCCTGTTCTCGCGACACGGCCCGCGCGGCAGGCACGAGCCGCGGCAGGCACGTCGCGCGGCGGGCGCGTGCCGCAGTGCTGCCCGAAGGACCCCGCCCCGGAGAAACACGGATGCCACGTGCTCGAAGAACACGTGGCATCCGGGGCGGGGCGAACCCGCAGGGATGAGGGCGGCGCGCACCCGAAACGCGCTCGGCCCTCCGGGGGTTAAACCGGCTTGCGGCCGCTGATCAGGCGGAACAGCAGCACGATGAGCGCGATGAGGCCGACGATGATGGCGATCCAGAGCAGGAAGCTGGCAGCCTGGCCGAGTCCGCTGAAGATGGCGATGACGATCGCGGCGACGATGATGATGATCAGGAAGATGTTCATGGGGGACTCCTTGCTGTGACCGCAGAGCGCGGTAAACCGGCGAGTGGTTGCCTTCCACGTTCTCACTCCCTCCGCATCGTGGCAGGGGGTTGACGTTTCTGGGAATTGGCTGATAACCCGCGCTGTCCGGCGTGGGCGCACGCGGTCCTGTCAACCCCGCAGACGTCACGAGCGGTCGGGACATACCGTGATGGCCCGACGAAAGGAGATGCACATGCCCCAGGGGCGAGGATCCAACAGCCTGAAAGATCCCGAGATGTACGAGGAGCTGCGCGCGCAGGGCGATTCGAAGGAGAAGGCCGCGCGCATCTCCAATGCCGCCGCCGCCCAGGGGCGCGGCAAGGTCGGAGCCCGTGGCGGTCATGCCGAGGACTACGAGGACCGCACGGTCGACGAGCTGAAGAAGCGCGCGAAGGAACTCGGCCTCACCGGCTATTCCGGCAAGAAGAAGGCCGAGCTGATCGAGATGCTCCGCACGCACTGACGGCGGCGATGTCTCTACTGACCGCCCGGCTCCGCGGGAGCGAACTCAAGCCAGGGTGAGGAACAGCTTCTCGAGGTCGTCGAGGGAGAGGCGGTCTTCCGTCGACCCGGCGTCGTCGTCGTCCGCGAGGCACGTGCGCATCGCGGTGCTGACGATGGCGAACCCGGCCCGGTCGAGGGCTTTGCTCACGGCGGCGAGCTGGGTCACGACCGCGCGGCAGTCGCCGCCGGCCTCGACCGCGTCGATGACCGCTGTCAGTTGACCTCGCGCGCGCTTGAGGCGATTCGCCGTCTTGCGGATGGTCTCGGCATCGGTGTCGCTCACGAGCGGGTCCCTTCGGTGGCGGTGCGGCCGGCGAGCCAGGTGAGGTAGCCGCCGTCGAGGTTGCGGACGTCGTGGCCTGCCGCGGTGAGCAGGCGTGCCGCGGTGTGTCCGCGCTGTCCGACCTGGCAGTGTACGACGAGTGGCCCGTCGGGGAGGGCGACCTCCCCGCGCCGCAGCTCGTCGAGCGGGATCGCGACGCTGCCGGGGATCGCTCCCTCGGCGACCTCGGCGGGAGAACGGACGTCGATCAGTGTCACCCCCGCTTCCCGGGCGGCGTCGAGCTCGTGCCATTGCAGCGTGCGCGTCAGCCCGGCGCGAACGTTGTCGGCGACGTAGCCGAGTTGGTTGATGGCATCCTTCGCCGACCCGAAGGGAGGGGCGTAAGCGAGTTCGAGGCGCGACAGCGCCGAGGCGCGCACCCCCGTCTGCATCGCCAGCGCGAGGATGTCGATGCGGCGATCGACACCGCGGCCGCCGACGATCTGTGCGCCGAGGATGCGGTCGTCGACCGGGTCCACGAGCAGTTTCACCGCCATGCGTTCGGCCCCGGGGAAGTACCCGGCGTGGTCGGTCGGGTGCGTGTGCAGAACCCGATGCGGCCTGCCCTCGGTGCGCAGCCGCGCTTCGCTCGCGCCGACGGCCGCGATCACGAGCTCGAAGACCCGCAGGATGGCCACACCGGTCGCCGGTTCGGCCGGTTCGACGGCGTCGGTGCCGAGGACGATCGCGTCGGCAGCCGAGCGCCCGTGGCGGTTGGCCAGGCCTGCCATCGTGACCAGCGTCGGGGCGCCCGACACGGCGTCGGTCTTCTCGGCCGCGTCGCCGACGGCGAAGATGTGCGGATCGGAGGTGCGGTGCCACGCGTCGACGGCGATGCCCCCGGACGGCCCGAGTGCCACCCCGGCGGTGGCGGCGAGGGCGGTGTCGGGCCGGGTTCCCCGCGCGTCGATGACGAGATCGGCCTCGATCGCCGCGCCGGACGTCAGCGCGACGCCGGTCTCGGTGACCCGGGCGATCTCGTCGGAAAGGTGCAGCCCCACACCGCGCCCCCGGAGCTCGCTGACGAGCGGTCCGGCCATCTCGGTATCCAGCGGCCGGAAGGGAAGCGCTCCGCGGTGGACGAGCGAGACCTGGATGCCGCGGCGGGCGAGGTTCTCCACGGCCTCGAGGCCGATGAATCCGCCGCCGGCGACGACCGCGCGCGTCGCGCCGGACGAGAGGCTCCCGGCGATGCGGTCCACGTCCTCGATCGTGCGCAGGGTGACGACCGGAACGCCGTCGTCCGCGCCGGTCAGTGGGGCCGCCGGCAGCGACCCGGGCGAGAGGATGAGCGTGTCGTAGTCCAGGGACTCCTCGGCGCCGGTGGCCAGATCGCGGACCCGGACCGCGCGGGCGGCGCGATCGACGGCCACCACGTCGTGGCGGACCCGGACGTCGAGGGCGAAGCGCGACCGGAGGCTCTCGGGGGTCTGCACGAGCAGCGAAGAGCGTTCCTCGATCTCGCCGCCGACGTAGTACGGCAGTCCGCAGGACGCGAAGCTCACGTGCGGTCCGCGCTCGATGACGATGATCTCGTGCGCGTCGTCGAGTCGGCGCAGCCGCGTCGCGGCCGACATGCCGCCGGCCACGCCGCCGACGATGATCGTGCGCGGCACGGTCATCGACCGAAGAGGCGCGACCACAGTCCGCCTGTCTCGGTGCGCTCGTGCCCCGGGCAGCGGTCCGCGCGCGGCACTCCGGCCATGACGCTGTCCACGTGCTGGCCGCACCCGGCCCAGGTGGTCTTGCCGCAGGTGCGGCAAGTGACGGCTCGACACATGTCGATCTCCTTACGCTGTCGTGCCGCCAGTATAGCAATACCCCCGGGGGTATTACGGGGGCTATCTCCCCCGGTGCGCCGTCACGACGTCGGGGAGATCCGTCACCGGAACGATCACGATGTCCTCGACCTTCCAGTCCAGGGCGACGCACGCCTCACGTGCCTCGTCCAGCTGCGCGAGCGAGACGGTGCTGCCGCGGGGGACGACGAACGCCTCGATGTGGAAGACGTGTCCCTCGTCGCGGGCCCGGCTACCGGCCTCGCGCACCCAGTCGAAATCGGCGAGGACACTGTCGACACGGTCGGCGAGCGGGTGCGGCATCCGGTCGTCGAATGTCGTGGCCCTGGCATCCATCAGGTCGGTGATCGCGGCGACGAGGTTGCGCACGCCGTCGTGCACGATGCTCCCGGCGATGAACAGTGCCGCCGCGGCATCCAGCCACCACACCCCCAGACCGATCCCGCCTACACCGACGATCGTGCCGAGCGACGTCATCCAGTCGGCCTTGTTCATGTCGGCGTCGGCGTAGAGCACCTTGTCGTGCAGCTCGCGCGCCAGCCGCATCTTCATCCGCCCGAGGATCACCGGCGGCACGCCCGTGATCGCCATGACGGCGATCATCAGCCAGCCCAGCCACACGCTGTGCCCGAACAGCGCGACCGTCCCGATCGTGGGGTGCTCTGCTTTCAGCAGGCTCAGCCCCGACTCGACCACGAGGAATGTGCCCATTCCGGCGAGGGCGACCGCGGCGACGACGTGCCCGACCGCGACCGACCGGTGGTGCCCGTACGGATGCCGCGGGGTCGGGCGGCGCCGAACGGTGCGCACGGCCACGAGGAAGGCGATCGGCGGAATGAACGACAGCAGATCCTCGAACCACGCCGCCCGCATCGCCTGAGAGTTGCCGAGGACGAGAAGGACGAGAGTCGCCGTGACGACCAGTACTCCGATGGAGACCCACTCCAGCCGCTTCGCCCGGCGGAGGGCCTCCGCTTGAGCCGCGGGGAGTTCCGTCCGGCCGAACGTCACCGCCCTCGCGCTCATCGCGCACCCTCCTCGACGAGGAACGTCTCCAGCCGTGACAGGAAGGCGTTCTCCCCGAGCGGCACGAGCATGACGATCGGCGCGCGCGACCCGTCTCCCAGGGTCGCCTCGGCGTACGGGCGGCTGACGCCGGCATCCGCCGTCCACGGGGTGGCGTCGGTGAGGCCGGCCGCGACGACGTCGAGGTCGCCGTCCTTCAGCCCCCGCACGAGCGCTTCCTCGGAGCCGACGGTGAACTCCACGTCGGCATCGAGCGAGCGAGCGAAGGCGCGCAGTCGATCGACGTCGGTTCCGGCGACGCCCTCGGGTTCGACGCGCACCCACTCGCCGTTGGGGGAGACGCCCGCGCGCAGCACCCCGCCCTCGACCGCAGCGAGCGTGCCGTCGGGGTCGGCCGGGATCCGGATGCCGCACCCCGAGGCGGCCACGGCGAGAGAGATCGCGAACAGGAGCGCGGCGATTCTTCGACCGATCATGGGGTCCTTCCCGTCGGAGGACCCCCGATCATCTGTGCGCGGTCCCCGTTTGTCCACGGGGTTGTGCGAGCGCGGGACGAACCCCCGGCGCGTAGGGTGTCGTGCGTGGTGTCGTGGCGCGATCTCGTCTCGGTCGCCGTCGGCGGTGCGCTCGGCACGGCGGCGCGTGCCGGGCTGACCCTCGCGTTCGTGGGTGCCCTCGGGCCGGCCCTCGTGCCGATCATCAACGTCGTCGGAGCGTTCGCGATCGGCATCCTGTTCGGAATCCGCGCACGGATGCCGCGCTCGACCCGTGCCCAGCGGGCGCAGCTGTTCTTCGGGACCGGCGTGCTGGGTGGGTTCACCACCTACAGTGCGCTCGCGGTCGAATCCGCCGACCTCGCTTTGCTGTGGTGGGGTGCGGCGACGGTGGTGGTGGGGACCTTCGCGGCATGGATCGGCGTTCTGATCGGTCGCGGCGGGAAGGTGCGATGACGCCCCTGGTCTTCCTCGCGGTGGTCGTCGCCGGCGGGATCGGCGCGGCCCTCCGCTTCGCCCTCGACACGGCCATCCGCGCGCGGACCGGAGAGCGCTTCCCCTGGGGCATCCTGGTGGTGAACCTCACCGGTGCCCTGATCCTCGGGTTTGCGACCCCGCTTGCGGTCGACGAGGCGTGGCGCTGGATCATCGGCACCGGTCTCCTCGGCGGCTACACGACCTTCAGCGCCGTCGCGGTGACCACCGCTCTCCTGGCCGAAGAGGGCCGCACGCGTGCCGCGCTCTCGTATGCGGTGGTCTCGTTCGTCGGATCCGTGCTCGCGGCAGCCCTCGGTCTCACCCTCGGTCACGCCCTCTGAGCGGCCTCCTGCGCTGAGCGCGCATGGAATACTTGGTCTGGATACAGTCCTGTATCGAACGGCTGCCCTCGGCATCCGTCGTCGGTCGACCCGAAGGGCCCCGCGTGTCGTATCTGGCCGTCCTCAGCCTGCGCAATCGCGCGCTCATCGCCCTCGTCACGATCGTCGCCGCGGTGTTCGGCGGTCTCGCCCTGACGAACCTCAAGCAGGAGCTCATCCCCTCGATCGAGTTCCCGCAGCTCGCGGTCGTCACGACCTACCCGGGCGCCTCGCCCGAGGTCGTCGAAGCCGACGTGTCGACGCGGATCGAGGGCGCGATCCGCGGTGTCGACGGGCTGGAGTCCACCACCGCCACGAGCACTACGAACTCCTCGATCGTGTCGGCATCGTTCACGTACGGCACCGATCTGGCCGCCGCGCAGCAGAAGATCCTCGCCGCGATCGCCCGCATCAAGGATCAACTGCCCGAGTCGGCCGACACGACCGTGGCCTCGGCCAGCATCGACGACTTCCCCGTGATCCAGTTGGCCGTCACCGGCTACTCGGACGCCCAGACGATCCAGGCGACGCTGGAGTCGACCGTCGTCCCCGCCCTCGAGGACGTCGACGGCGTCAATGCCGCCCAGGTGGTCGGCGGCACCGGTCAGCGCGTCACGATCACCCCCGACCCCGGCCGACTCGGCGACCGCGGCTACAGCCAGCAGGCGATCACGGACGCCCTCGACGCCAACGGCATCCTCTTCCCCGGTGGCTCGGTCACCGAGGGGGATCAGACGCTGACGGTGCAGACCGGCGCGAAGCTGACCAGCGTCGACGAGATCGCGGCGCTGCCGCTCGTCCCCACCGACGCCGCGCAGATCGCGGCCGGCACCACCACGATCGGCGACGTCGCGGCCGTCGCGCAGCAGACCGACCCCGTGACGACCCTGTCGCGCGTGAACGGCGAACCGGCGCTCACGATCGCGGTCACCAAGCTGCCCGCCGCCAACACCGTCGACGTCTCGCGCGGCGTCCTGGCCGCGATTCCCGACCTCGAAGCCTCGCTCGGCGGAGCCACCTTCACGGTCGTCTTCGACCAGGCGCCCTTCGTCGAGCAGTCGATCGAGGCTCTCGCGCAAGAGGGTCTTCTCGGCCTCGCGTTCGCGGTCGTGATCATCCTCATCTTCCTGATGTCGGTGCGCTCAACCCTCGTCACCGCGATCTCGATCCCCACGAGCGTGCTCGCCACCTTCATCGGGCTGCAGGCCTTCGGGTACTCCCTCAACGTCCTGACCCTCGGGGCGCTCACGATCGCCATCGGTCGCGTCGTGGACGACTCGATCGTCGTGATCGAGAACATCAAGAGGCACTACGTCGGCGACGCGGACAAGATCCCCACGATCATCCGCGCCGTGCGCGAAGTGGCCGCCGCCATCACGGCATCCACGATCACCTCGGTCGCGGTGTTCCTCCCCATCGCTTTCGTCGGCGATGTCACCGGAGAGCTCTTCCGGCCGTTCTCGCTCACCGTCACGATCGCGATGGCCGCCTCGCTGCTGGTCTCGCTCACGATCGTGCCCGTGCTGGCGTCGTGGTTCCTCAAACCCGGCAAGGTGATCCGGGATGCCGAGGGCAACCCCGTCGATCCGGAGTCGCCGAGCGCCCCGCCCTCGCGCCTGCAGAAGGCGTACGTGCCCGTGCTGAGCTGGACGCTGCGGCACTCGTGGGTCACCCTCGGCCTGGCCGTGCTCGTCCTGGCCGGGACAGTGGCATCCGTTCCCCTGCTCAAGACCGACTTCCTCGGCGACTCGGGCCAGAACACCTTCACCGTGACCCAGAAGATCGGTTCCGCTCCGAGCCTCACCGCCGAGGACGCCGCCGCGCAGCGCGTGGAGACCGTGTTGCGCGACGTGCCGGGCGTCGAGACGGTGCAGACCTCGATCGGCTCCAGCGGCTCAGCCCTGCGTGACGCGTTCTCCGGCGGTGGTTCGGGCATCACGTACTCCATCACCTCCGAGGCCGGTGTCGACCAGGTCGACCTGCGCGAGCGAGTGCGCACCGCCGTGTCCGACATCACCGATGCCGGCGAGATCGAGGTGAGCGCCCAGGGCAGCGGCTTCGGGTCCACCGACATCACCGTCGACGTCACCGCGGCCGACGGGCAGGCGCTGCAACAGGCCGCCGACGCGGTGGTCTCGGGACTCCAGGGCCGCGACGGCATCGGCCAGGTCTCCAGCAGCCTGTCGGCCTCGCTGCCGTTCGTCTCGGTGCGGGTCGATCGGGATGCCGCCGCCGAGCGCGGCCTGTCGGAGCGCACGGTGGGCGCGCTGGTGTCGGGTGCGATGCAGCCGCGTCAGGCGGGCACGGTCGAGATCGACGGGCGCGGTCTCAGCGTGTACATCGCCTCGGACAACCCGCCCACGACGATCGACACGCTGCGGGCGCTGGAGATCCCGACGGCGCGCGGCACCGTGCGCCTCGACGAGATCGCGACGGTCGAGACGAGCCAGACGCCCCCGAGCATCACGACCGCGCGGGGCCTGCGCACCGCCACGGTCACCGTCACACCGACCACGGACGACCTCGGCAGCTCCTCGACGAGTGTGCGCGAGGCTCTCGCCGACGTGTCGCTGCCCGACGGGGCGACCGCAGAACTCGGCGGGGTCGTGACCGATCAGCAGGACGCCTTCAGTCAGCTCGGTCTGGCGCTCCTGGCGGCGATCCTCATCGTGTACGTGGTGATGGTGGCGACCTTCAAGTCGCTGCGGCAGCCCCTCGAGCTGCTCGTCTCGGTGCCGTTCGCGGCCACCGGAGCCATCCTCATGCTGCTGGTGACCGGGGTGCCGCTCGGTGTCGCCGGCATGATCGGCGCCCTGATGCTCGTGGGCATCGTCGTCACGAACGCCATCGTCCTGATCGACCTGGTGAATCAGTACCGCGCGCGGGGGCTCAGTGTGTTCGAGGCCACGATCGTCGGCGGTTCACGGCGACTCCGCCCGATCCTCATGACCGCGCTCGCCGCGATCTTCGCGCTCGTGCCGATGGCGCTGGGCATCACCGGACACGGTGGGTTCATCTCGCAGCCGCTGGCCGTCGTGGTGATCGGCGGGCTCGTGTCGTCGACGTTCCTGACACTCCTCGTGCTGCCGACGCTGTACAACCTCGTCGAGGGAGCGCGGGAGCGGCGGATCGCCCGACGCGCGGCGCGGTCGACGGCCGACGCAGGCGAGGCGGAGTCGACGAGGGGCGAGCAGGAGCCGACGACGGACGAGCACCCGCTGAGCCGACGAGAGCTGCGCGAGCGCCACTGACGAGGACCGGCCGGCGCCGCACGACGCAGACACGCGAGCGGCGCGCCGGACGGGTGTCGAGGGCCGCCGTGCCAGACATGACGGTGCGGCGGGTGAGGGCGGTGAGGGGCGCGGCCGGGCGCGAGGCGAAGGCCGCCGCGACGGCGGTGCGGACCCGGGAGGGCACCCGCTCCTGCTGCGTGGTCTCGACGGCGGGCTCCCGACGTGCCGCGGAGCCGGCGAGGCACTGCGTGAAGACGCCCGACCACGCGAACATCGCGCTGAAGGCGATGACCTCGAACAGCGCGAGGTTGATCGTCGCGGTGACGAAGAGCCACGCGCCGGCGAAGAGGAAGACGAAGACGAGCGAGGTCGTCAGGACCAGGCGCTTCGGCAGCCGGTGCAGCAGGAACGGCGAGGTGAGCAGCAGCGCGGCGAAGCCGAGCACCATCATCCCGGCGACCTTGTCGTGCAGATCCTTGTCGGTGTTGAGGGGGACGCACCCGACCAGCGCGAGATTCACGCCGATCACCGTCAGGAACAGCGCCGACGCCGTCGCGGCACCGCGGCGACCGGCCCGGCGTCCGAGGCGGCGCAGATCACGGCGCACCCGCACGGCGAAGACGACGACGAGTGACCCGCCGACCTTGAGCGTGGTGTTGAAGAACGCCGCCGAGAGGTCGCCGAACGTGCCCAGCTGGCTGAAGTGCAGCTGCCACCACAGCGGGTCGCTCGTCGTGAGGATCGAGGCGAGGATGCCGCCCACCAGCACGACGAGCACGAGCCCGGCGAGGTGCATGGTGGGGATGTCGTCGACACGACGCAGGACGCGTCGCCCGAGGGCGGGGAAGAAGGCAGAAGGGACGGCGGGACGGACCGCGATGCTCATCTCGGGCACTTTCGTCATGGACGGATCGGGCGTCCCCCCACACCGCGGAACACCCAGCCCCCGTCGGCTCATTCGGGTTTGAGCCGAGGGAACGATGGTCCTCGGTCTCCCCGGCGGCGACGGAATCCGTCAAGGGAAGGATAACTTTCCGGGCGCCCTCATAGGAAAGGTCTTGCCTGCGAATTCCCCAGATCGTAAGCGGAATTCCTTGTCCCCCATTTGGGGGACAAAATGCTCATCCGCGGTATGTGATGCCCCATTCGCGACGAATTTCTTCGCCCGGTTCGAGCGAGAGGAGACCGACTCCGGTCGCGAACGCGTTCGCCGGGGCGGTCATGGGTTCGATGGCCACGGCCAGCGGATTCCCGGGATAGCGGTCGGTCGTGAAGACCTGCGCCCACTCGAATCCGGCGTCCTGCCACAGTTCGACACGCCGACCGTCGGGAGCGGTGAGCGTGTGGCGCGCCCGACCCTCGGCATCCCGCTCCAAACCGCGATAGGCGTTGTCGAGGGCCACGTCGCCGAGGCGTCGACCCGTCCGCAGGTCGGTGGCGTCGTCGACGGGCACCTCGTCGATCGGAAGCTTGCGCTCATCGAGCACGAGGGTCGACGTCCCGCTCGAGCGGATGACCAGATCGACCGTGGGGACCCCGCCGATCTGCAGGTAGGGGTGGACGCCGAGCGCCACCGGCGCGGTCTCGGCGCCGACGTTCTCGATGTCGTGGACCACGTGCAGGCCGTCAGCGAGGAGCGTGAAGGTCACGCGCGTGCGCAAGTGGAAGAGATACCCCGTCTGCGGCACGACGTCGGCCCCGAGCACGACGCGCTCGTCGGAGGTCTCGAGGGCGGTGTACGCCCCGAAGCGCAGCAGCCCGTGACTGGCGTTGCCGAGTGCGGGCTCGCTGATCGAGAGCTGCCGCTCCACTCCGCCGAAGGAGTACTTGCCGTCACGGATGCGATTCGGCCACGGCACGAGAACGACCCCGGATGCCGCGGGCGTGGGCACGTCGTCCGCGTAGCGCGGCACGAGGTCGACGCCGTCGACCGTCAGGGCGCGCAGCGCCGCGCCCACCTGGGCGATCTCGGCGGTGGAGTGCGGGCCGCGAAGGCGGAAGCGGTGGCCGGTGGGGTCGGCGGTCATGACGTGGCCTTTCGAGAGCGGGGCGGGGCTTGCAACCAGGGTCGCAGGACACGCGTCACCCAGGGAAGCACCGCGTAGGTCATCACCGGGGTGAGCAGCAGTGTGGTGGCCAGCACGCGCAGCGGCAGCGGGATCTCGGCGAACCCCGGCACGAACCCGAGCAGCCAACTGGCCAGGAGATTGGTGGGGAAGAAACCCACCCAGATCGTCACGGCCTGCTTCCACCGCGGCGGCGCGGGCGGCACCGGTTGCTGGACCGGCGAGGTCGTGGCATCCGTGGGGGTGAGGACGGAACCGAACGCGGCGTCGAACCATCCCTCGATGCCCGTGCGACGCTCGACCCGCTCCTCGCGGGCGAAGGGGCGGCCCGAATCGAGCCACCACTGCCGCTGCGATGACGTCTCCCACTCCTCGAGGGTGGTGATGTCGCGGAAGCGGTACAGCATGTACCAGAGATCGCTGTCTTCGCCCGCGCGCACCCACCCCGAGCCGAGGAAGCCCGGGAAAGCGGTCGCGAGGTCGGTGCCGGCCTGCATCCAGGAGGTCGCTTCGGCGGTGCGCGTCGGGTCGATGCGCCGCTCGATCGCCACCGTGATGGGGTGGGCGTCGGTGTCTGCCATGCGTCCATCTTCGTGGAGGGAGGGGTGTCGCGCAGGGAGGTGTGTCGCGCGCGGGCTGCGACGAGCGGTCGCCTCGGTTCCGTCGCTCCCGGAGAGCCTCGTCTCACTTATGACGGAGCGTGTCCCACTTCTTGCCGTCTGAGCGCCGCCGAGGCGGCAACAAGTGGGACGAGCCTCGACGATGGAGACATGGATGCCATTCACAGGGGCGACCTGTAACGTTGACAGGTCGGCTCTGGACACCGCACCGTGTGCGGATGGGTTTGTGAGTCCAAGGGGCCGATGGAGAGAACGCGATCGCGTCTCGACCATCACTAGTGAATGGCCCCCGGCCGACGGATGTCCGGGTTCGCACCGCCGTGCGCGGTGCCGCTGTTTCGCGCAAACAGAACCCAGAAGGACACCCCATGCCCAAGAACAAGAAGCCCGCCGGCGGTCGCGCCGCGAAGAACTTCGAGCCGCGCTACGGCGCGAAGACCTCGTTCCAGGACCGCAAGCGCCGCCCCGACGGTGCCGATGCCGCCAAGCCCGGCAGCAAGAGCCCCAGCCACCGCGGTTACCGCGCCCCCGAGGCCGACGCCGCTCCCGTGAAGCGCCGCTGGACCGCGAATGACCGCGTCGGCCGCGACGAGGCTCACGGCATCCGCAGCCAGGCGCGTGGCGACGACCGTTACTCCCGTCCCGAGCGGGATGCCGCGCCCCGCGGCCGCGACGAGCGCCCCGCGCGTTCGTTCGACCGGAACGACCGCCCCGCGCGCGATGACCGTCCGGCACGTTCGTTCGACCGGAACGAGCGTCCCGCGCGGTCCTTCGACCGTGACGAGCGTCCCGCTCGTTCCTTCGACCGGAACGACCGCCCTGCTCGGTCCTTCGACCGGAGCGATCGTCCGGCACGTGACGACCGCCCCGCTCGTTCGTTCGATCGGAACGACCGTCCGGCGCGTTCGTTCGATCGCAACGACCGCCCGGCTCGGTCGTTCGATCGCAACGACCGCCAGGCGCGTTCGTTCGATCGGAACGATCGTCCCGCTCGTTCGTTCGATCGTCCGGCGCGCGACGATCGTCCCGCCCGCTCCTTCGACCGCAACGATCGCCCCGCGCGTTCGTTCGACCGGAACGACCGGCCCGCGCGTTCGTTCGACCGGAGCGACCGCCCCGTGCGTGACGACCGTCCGGCCCGCTCCTTCGACCGCAACGAGCGCCCCGCCCGCTCCTTCGACGACCGTCCCGCGCGTTCGTTCGACCGTAGCGACCGTCCGGCCCGCTCCTTCGACGACCGGCCGCGCCGGGACGACCGTCCCCGTCGCACCGACGGTCCGAACCGCGCCGACTGGAACGCCACCCCGAAGCGCTCGGCCGAGCACGAGCAGCGCGTCGACGTCGTGCACGAGCGTCTTCAGGCGGAGGCCGTGGATGCCGGGACCGTGACCGGTGCCGGCTTCGCCGAGCTGGGCCTGGGCGACAACATCGTCCGCGCGCTCGCCGGTCTCGGGGCTGCGACCCCCTTCCCGATCCAGGCGGCGACGGTCGCCCCGATCCTCGAGGGCCGCGACGTCCTCGCCCGCGGCCGTACCGGCTCCGGCAAGACCATCGCGTTCGGCGCCCCGCTGGTCGAGAGCATTCTGCGTGCTCAGGCCGGACAGCGTCGGGAGTTCGGCCGCTCGCCGAAGGCCCTGATCCTCGCCCCCACGCGCGAGCTCGCGCTGCAGATCGACCGCACCGTGCAGACCATCGCGCGCAGCGTCGGTCTGTTCACGACGCAGGTCTACGGCGGTGTGCCGCAGGCGCGTCAGGTCGGTGCGCTGAAGAAGGGCGTCGACATCGTCATCGGCACCCCGGGTCGCATCGAGGATCTGCTCAACCAGGGCAAGCTCGACCTGTCCGACGTCAGCATCGCGGTTCTCGACGAGGCCGACCACATGTGCGAGCTCGGCTTCCTCGAGCCCGTGCAGCGGATCCTCCGCGCGACCGCCGAGGGCAGCCAGAAGCTCCTCTTCTCGGCCACCCTCGACCGCGAGGTCGCGGCCCTCGTCGACGAGTTCCTCGTCGAGCCGGCCGTCTACGAGGTCGCCGGTGAAGACCAGGACTCGGGCACCATCGAGCACCGCGTGCTCGTGATCGAGCACCGCGACAAGGCCGACATCCTCGGCTCGCTCGTCGACCGCGAGGGCAAGACCCTCGTGTTCGCCCGCACCCGCGCGTACGCCGAGATGCTCGCCGAGCAGTTCGACGAGGCCGGTATCGCCGCCGTCGCCCTCCACGGTGACCTCAACCAGCAGAAGCGCACCCGCAACCTCGAGAAGCTCACCTCGGGCCGCGTCAACGTGCTCGTCGCCACGGACGTCGCCGCGCGCGGCATCCACGTCGACGACATCGACCTGGTCATCCAGGCCGACGCCCCCGACGAGTACAAGACGTACCTGCACCGCTCCGGTCGCACGGGCCGCGCCGGTCGCCGGGGGACGGTCGTCACGCTGATCACGCGTCAGCGTCGTCGTCGCATGACCGAGATGCTCGAGCGTGCCGAAATCGCGGCGCCGTTCGAGGAGACGCAGCTCGGCGACGACGTCCTCGAGGAGCTGGCGGGTCGTCAGGTCTCGAACGTCACGTCCTGACGTCCCGTTGAACGCCCCGTCCGCCGCGTGCGGGCGGGGCGTTCGCGTTCTCAGAACAGGGTGGGTTCACTCGCGGGGGCGACGGAGGGGCGAGCGGATGCCGTGGACCCGGTGGTCCGCACGGGGCCGAGCCGCGGCGCGGTCGCGGTGCGGCTGGCGAGTCCGGGCTGAGGGCGGCCGCGCGGGTGGTCGTCCTCGTCCCACCCGTCGAGGCGGTGCATCCGCAGCAGCGGCTGCACGCGCTTGCCCAGCCACCGCCGGTACGCCTGCGGCGCCTGGACCGACACCCCGGGGTACAGGCCGCGGTAGGACGACACGAGTTCCGGATGCTCGCGTTCGAGCCACTGCAGGAACCACTCCTTGGCGCCGGGCCGCAGGTGCAGCGCGCCGTAGACGACCCGCGCGGCGCCGGCGGCGCGGATACGCCCGAGGGCGTGATCGAGCGCGGCGACCGAGTCGGTCAGGTGCGGAAGGATCGGCATGAGGAAGACGGTCACGCGGAACCCCGCGTCGGTGGCGGCACGGACGGTGTCGAGGCGCGCTTCCGCGGTGGGCGTCCCGGGCTCAAGCGACCGCTGCAACGTGTCGTCGAACACCGCGATCGACATCGCGAGTGTCACACGGACCTCTTTCGCGGCGTCCGCGAGCAGCGGGAGGTCGCGCCGCAGCAGCGTGCCCTTGGTCAGGATCGAGAACGGCGTGCGGCTCTCGGTGAGCGCGCCGATGATGTCCGGCATCAGTCGGTAGCGCCCCTCGGCGCGCTGGTACGGGTCGGTATTCGTCCCGAGCATCACAGGCTCCCGCGCCCACGACCCGCGGCGCAGCTCGCCGCGCAGCACGTCGGCGACGTTGACCTTGACTACGATCTGCGAGTCGAAGTCGGCACCCGAGTCGAGGTCGAGGTACTCGTGCGTCTTGCGAGCGAAGCAGTAGGCACACGAATGACTGCATCCCCGGTACGGGTTCACGGTCCAGTCGAACGGCATCGCCGAGGCACCCGGAACGCGGTTGAGCGCGGTCTTCGCCACCACCTCGTGGAACGTCATGCCCGCGAACTCCGGGGTGGTGACCGAGCGCACGAGCCCGTCCATGCGCTCCATGCCGGGCAGCGCGGCCGTGTCGTCGACGCCGAGCTTCTGTCCCTGCCACCTCATCGCTCTATGGGAACAGAGATACGAACAAAGAGCAAGCGGATACCGATGACATTCGAAATGGAGGATCGGCGAAACCTCGCCCCATTCGCACCGCACAGGTACGCGGGTGAGAATGGGTCGAGTGATGTCGCCCGATCCCGAGCTCTCTCCCCGCCGCGCCGCGCGCGCGGAGGCCGAGCGACGGGCGACGGCGGCGCTCACTCTTCCGCCGCAGCCCGCGGCCCCGGCCTCTGAGGGAGACACCGCCCCGACCCTGCGCCGTGAGCGTCGGCAGCAGCGCGCACAGGCGGACTCGCCGCCGCTGTCGTTCCTCGCTTGGTGGCAGAAGCGCCCGATCCTCGTGCGCCGTCGGCTGGCGGCCCTCGCCCTGGGTGTCATCGTCGTGGTCGCCTGTGCGGTCGCGATCGGGATGGCGATCGCCGGTTCGCGACAGGGAGTCGACGCCCCCGATCCCGCGGTGGCGGCGGCGATGGCCGGTCCCCCCGCGGTGCCGGCCGAGGGGCTTCCCGTCCCGATCCTCGTCGAGTCCCCGGCGCCGAAGTCGCCGTGCGACGACCCCGCCGTCACCGCCGCACTCGCGTCGGGCGATGACGGCGCGACGATCGCCGCGATCGGCGGTGGGGAGGCGTTCCGTGCCGCCGTGGCATCCGGGATCGCTCCGTGCATCTCGCTCTCGGATGCTGATCGCCAGTGGGTCGTCGTCAACAAGCAACGCCCCTACGACCCGGTGGACTACCGCCCGAACGACCTCGTGATGCCGAACGGTGTGCGGGCGCTCGAGGATTCGGCGCTGCGGCAACGGGCCGCGGACGCCCTGTCGAAGCTGGTGCAGGCGGCCGAGGATGCCGGTGCCGGCGAGATCGGCTATCTCAGCGCGTTCCGCTCGTACGAGACGCAGCAGAAGACGTACGCGGCGCGGGTCGCCGTCGGCGGCGTCGCGGAGGCGGACAAGGAGAGCGCGCGCGCCGGGTTCAGCGAGCATCAGTCCGGGCTCGCGGTCGACATCGTTCCCTGCAGTCGGTCGTGCGGCACGCTCGACGACGTCGGCGGGTCGACCCAGGGGGCGTGGGTCCGCGACCACGCGTGGGAGTACGGCTTCATCACCCGCTACGTCGACGGCCGTATCGACGTCACCGGTTACGAGCCCGAGCCCTGGCACCTGCGCTACATCGGCCCCGAGCTCGCCAAGGCCTACCACGACGGCGGATACACGACGCTCGAGGAGTTCTTCGGGCTCCCCGCGGCGCCGACGTATTGAGGCTTGGAGGGATGCCGGAATCCGGCGGGCCGTTACGATCGAGCGCATGCCCCTCGCCCTCGTCACCGGTGCCGCGCGCGCCGACAGCATCGCCGCCGGCATCGTTCCGCGGCTCATCGCCGACGGCTGGGACGTCGTCGTGAGCGACCTGGACGCCGGCGATTTCCCGTGCGACCTGTCCGATCCGGTCGCGCCGACTCAGCTCATCGAGCGGGTCGCTCGCGAGCGCGGCACGCTGTCGGCGCTCGTCCTGAGCCACGCGCACGACGTGGAGTCCGGCATCCTGGACACGACCGCCGAGAGCTTCGACGCCCACGTCGCCGTGAACGCGCGCGCGATGCTGCTGATGATCGCGGCGTTCGCCCGTCAGGCCGACGCCGTGGGCGGGGCGATCGTGGCGTTCACGAGCGATCACACCACCGGGAACCTCCCGTACGGAGCATCGAAGGGCGCGCTGGACCGCATCGTCATCTCTGCGGCGCGTGAGCTCGGCCCGCGGGGGATCTCGGCGAACGTCGTGAACCCGGGGCCGATCGACACCGGTTGGATGGACGATCGCACGCGGACGGAACTGACCGCGATGCACCCGCTCGGCCGCTCCGGTACGCCGAAGGACATCGCCGCGATCACGTCGTTCCTGCTGTCCGAGGAGGGCCGCTGGATCAGCGGCCAGCTCCTCCACACCGACGGCGGTTTCTCGGCGCGGTTCTGAGCGTCCGCCTGTCACACCCCCACGAACACCGCCGCCGACACGACCCAGAACGTCAGCACGAACACGGTGTCGCGGCGGCGCCACGGCACGAGGTGCCGCTCGGTGCGGTCTGGGTGGGCGCCGAAGGCGCGGGCATCCATGGCGAGGGCGACGCGCTCCGCGTGGCGGATGGCCCCGGCCAGTAGCGGCACGACGTAGCCGAGCCAGCGCGCGGGGGCCGAGAACCAGCCGTCGCGGGCTCCGCGCACGCGGTGCGCCTGGCGGATGACGTCGAGTTCGTGTCCGAAGCGGGGCACGAACCGGATCGCCGCGAGCGCGGCGTAGCCGACGCGGTACGGCACCCGCAGGTGCTGCACGAGCGCGCGCACGAGGTCGGTGCCCGCGGTGGTGAGGCCGCCGATGAACGCCAGCGTCATGATCGCGGCCAGCCGCAGACCGGTCGCGAGGCCGATGGTGAGCGCCTCGTCGGTGAGGGCCCAGTCGCCGATGCGCAGCACCGCGGTCGTGGCATCCGTCCGTTCCGGGTCGATCCACAGCGCGAAGCCGATCCCCACCACGACCACCGACGCCGGCACGACAACCCCGAGGAGCACGAGTACACGCGGTGTCAGACGCGCACCGACGAGCAGCACCGCGTAGGCGAGCACGAGGAACGCCACCGGTGTGACGAGGTCGCGGACGAAGACGAGGGCGAGTATCGCCGGCAGCGCCGCCACGATCTTCGCGAGCGGGTTCAGCCCCCCGAGGAACGCCCCGCGTGCGACGGGGGCCGCCGCCAGGACGGTCACCGGTCGCTCCCGGGCAGGTCGCGCATCCGCCGGATGCCGGCGAGTTCCGGATGCCGTTCGAGCCCGGCGAGCGCGGCACGCAGGGGCGGTGCGTGCAAGCCCGTGCGGGCGAGAAGGGCGACGTCGGCGAACACCTCGTCGGCGGGGCCGTCGGCGGCGAGGCGTCCGGCATCCATCACGAGCATGCGATCGGCGTGCTCCGCGACGAGCTGCATGTCGTGGGTGACGACGATGATCGTCGTGCCCTCCGCGCGCAGATCATCGAGGAGCGAAAGGAGTTCGTCGGCGCGGGCGCGGTCCTGACCGAACGTCGGCTCGTCGAGCACCAGCACGCGGGCGCCGCCGACGAGCGCGGTGCCGACCGACAGGCGCCGCTTCTGCCCGCCCGAGAGCAGGAACGGGTGAACTTCAGCCTTGTCCGCGAGGGCGAAGCGCGTCAGGACCTCGTCGGTCTTCCGTCGCACCTCGTCGTCGCGGAGACCCTGACGCCGCAGTCCGTGCGCGATCTCGTCGAACACCGTGGTCGCGACGAACTGGTGCTCGGGGTTCTGGAAGACGAAGCCCACGCGGCGGGCGAGGTCGCGCGGCGACGCCCTCCGCACATCGATCCCGTCGATGCGCACCGCGCCCCGCGGCGGGCGCCGCACGCCCGCGAGAGCCTGCACGAGGGTCGTCTTGCCCGAGCCGTTGGCCCCGACGACGGCGACGAACTCGCCCGCCGCGATGTCGAGATCGATCCCGTGCAGCACCGGCGTGCGTCCGCGCGCGACGCGCAGGTCGCGCACCCGCACGAGCGTCTCGCGGTTCACGGGCGGCGACGAGTGCGGAGGGGCGGATGCCACAGCGGACCGCGCCGTGGCCTCGAGGGCGGCGCGCAGCTCGCCCGGGGTCAGCGGCAGCGGGTGGATCGCGTATCCCGCGCGGCGCAGACGCAGGGCCGCGAGCGTCGCGGTCGGCAGCCACACGCCGAGCGCGTGGAGGTCCTCGGCACGATCGCGCAGCACCGCGTCGACGTCGCCGTCGGCGACCACTCGCCCCGCGGAGTCGAGCGCGACGACCCGGTCGACCAGTACCATCGCGGCATCCAGGTCGTGCTCGATCAGCACGATGGCACGGTCGCCCACGGCGACGACGTCGCGGAGCGCGGCGTAGACGTCGTCGACCCCGGTGGGATCGAGGGTCGCGGTCGGCTCGTCGAGGACGAGGAGCGGAGCGCCCATCGCCAGGGCGGTCGCTATCGCCAGGCGCTGCCGCCCGCCGCCCGAGAGGACGTCGGGGGAGTCGCCGCGCCGCTCCCAGAGCCCGACGCGGCGCAGCGCCGCCTCGGCCCGGGCGAGCATGTCGGCGACGGGGAGCCGCAGGTTCTCGGGCCCGAAGCACACCTCGTCGAGCACGCTGCCGGTGATGAGCTGCGCGTCGGGGTCCTGGAACACCATCGCGACCGTCTGCGCGAGCTCGGCGACCGGTGAGGTCGCGGCATCCCGTCCGCCGACGGTCACCGTCCCCGACACCTCCGCGGGAACCGCGTGGGGGATGAGCCCGTTCATCGCCAGGCCGAGCGTGGATTTGCCGGAACCGCTCGGACCGAGCACGAGGACGACCTCACCGGGGTGCACGTCGAGGCTCACATCGGCGGGGGTGGCGCGGTCGGCGTCGAGGTGCGTGATCGCGACGTTCCGCAGGCGCAGGAGGGCGTCGACGCCCGTGCGGGGCGCCGCGGCGGTCGGGTGCGGGTGGGCGGTCACGGCTGTCCTGTCGGCGAGGACTCCAGTCTATTTAGGTGGGCCTTACCCGAGCGTTCGACGTCTCGATATCGAACCGAGGGGCGTGGCCTTCGTGAAAACGCAGCGCGACTAGGGCGAATGGGGGCGATATCGGTGGCGGCCCCGTGAAGGCGGTCACTAGCAAGGAACATGCACCGCGGGCTACCCCGAGCCCGTCGTTATCGACCGACGTCGGCGCCTTGCACGAGGCGCTGTCAGCCGCACCCAACGACAAGGACATGCCGTGATCGCCAGCAACGACTCCGAGAACGTGACGGGATTCGACCAACTAGCGTCCCCCCCCCCCCCCCCCGCGCTGGACATGACGCGGGACTGATTCCGCGTCGAACGATCATTCAGGGCGCGGCCTGGACGATTCCGGCCGTAGCTCTCGCAACCGCAAGTCCTGCGTACGCGGCATCGGGCAACCAACTCGCATTCACGCAGGTGCCGTTCGACACGCCCGCGTGCAGCCCCACCGACAGCGCCCTCGTTCTCCGTCTGAGCGGTGCCTCCAATGTCGGGGCATTGGTCCAGTTGTCGCTTCCGGCCGGCTGGTCTTGGGCAAGTGGAAGTGGCAGCTTCCTCACCGATTCGAACGGCGACGTGACCGTACCGGCTGGCCAGATCATCGCGGGGCCGAAGCTAGGCACGATCGCCGCGACCTACGGGTCCGGGTCATCGACCGTCACAACCGCGACCGACCTTGCGGTGGTCAGCAGGGGCTCGATGCAATACTTCGGGTTCGCTGCGCCGGATCTGTCGGTTCCTGCGGCGATCAACTCTGACTTCGTTCGCGTGTACGCGAACTGGAACAGTGTGTTGGGTGTGAAGGCGTCCGGAGAACTCTGGGTCTGCTACAACAGCGGCGCATGGACGCAGGTGGCGTCGGGAGTTGATACGGGCGCCAATCAGGCCGCGTACATCGTTGACAGCGATGTCCAGAAGGCAATCTGGACATCGGGCGGAGTGCTCTACCTCGGGGCATCCGCGGCCACGCTCCCTTTAGGCGTCAACAGCGGGTTCGTGCGGGTTGCAGCGGGCGCGGGCACAGCGGCAGCGGTAAAAGCAAATGGCGATGTGTGGAAGTGGGCGAAGACTGACGGGTGGTCATTCCTCGGCAGCGGGGGATTCTCTGGTCAAGGGCAGATCGCATGCCTCACTGCGAGCGCGGAAGTTGTCGTGTGGATAAAGGCTGGCGTGCTATACGGCGATTCTGTGCCGTTCGATTTGAATACGTCCGAAAATGTGAACTTCCGATACGTATTCACCGGGAGGGGAGAGAATGTCAACGACAGCGGTCTCGCCGCGATCAAAGCCAACGGCGATGCGTGGGAGCGAAAGGGGGGCGTCTGGTGGTTGATGGGCACCGGAGCAGATCTCGGCCCTGGAAAGGGCGGATTTCTTCCCGGTTCTGGACCCCTAGGCACTGTTGGTGGGGGGTGGTGGCTGAAGTCGGGCGTGATTATGAACGAGGCGGGCACAGGCGGTCTCGGCTCTGCTCAAAACCACGACATTGTGCGGCTCTACGACAATGGGAGAGCGCTTGTCGCTGCTCGCAGCGACGGCCAAGCATTCAGATACTACGCAGGATGGGGCACGCTCGACGTGAATGTGTCAGCCGGCGTGAATCAGATCGCGAGAGCGTGGAACTCCAGTTCGGTGGCAAGTCAAACGCCGATCTACTACATTCAGAGCGCCTCGAGTTGTTGAAAAGGACGGCCAAGAGAGTTGTGCGGAGAACGCAGTCCATCCAGTATTTCCCTCCGAGCTTTGTTGCTGTGGGGCTCATGACCGCCATGCGGTGTTTCTAAAACAAGGATCTTTCTGGGGCATCACGAGGGCCGCCGGGCGGCGTCTCGACGTCGAGGTGACGGCATCCCGACCCGCGCATGTGCGAGAGGGAGGGCCTGGGCAGATTGGAGGACCGGGGTCGCCGCCGCGGCTCCTCCGCCCCTCCCTCGCCCTCCGCCCCTCACGGGCGGCCGCGCTCTGGACGCCCCGATTGCGTAAACGGTACATTCGAGGTTCCTCCGCCCGAACGGACGATCTCGTGACCGGTCTCTCCCGCCGTCAGTTCCTGCACGCCACCGCCGCCGCTGCCGCCGCGACGGGGCTCGGGTTCGACTTCCTCGCGCCGCAGCTCGCGCGCGCCGCGACGACGTCGACCGACATCCCGTCGACGCTGCTCCAGACCATCCGGCAAGGCGCGATTCTGTCGGGCAAGTACCGCACGCTCACCACCGGGCCGGGGGAGCCGTACGTCCCGCGCATCGACGTGCTGCGACGCTCCCCGTCGCCCGCGCGCACCACGGCTCGCCGCTCGCTGCTGTACCTCGGCCACCTGTCCGATCTGCACGTCATCGAGGCGCAGTCGCCGGGACGCATCGAGCCGATGATCGTGCAGGACCACTCGGCGTGGGGCTCGGCCTTCCACCCGCAGGATCCGCTGAGCCCCCATGCGACGGCAGCGATGGTGCAGGCCTTCTCGGACGCGCGGTACAGCCCTCTCACGGGCGCGCCGATGAGCGCGGCGATCGTCACCGGCGACAGCGCCGACATGCACTCGCACCTCGAGCTCCGCTGGTACATCGACCTCATGGACGGCCTCGCCGTCGACCCCGCCACGAGCGGGCCGACGTGGCAGGGCGTCCAGGCCTGGAGCGAGGCGACGTGGGCGTACCGCCCCGGCGACCCGAGCGGCGGCGACTTCGGCGACTACGGCTTCCCGCGCCTGCCCGACCTCCTCGCACAGGCGATCGCACAGCCTGTGACATCCGTGGGCCTCCCCGCGCCCTGGTACGCCGTGTACGGCAACCACGACACGCTCCTGCTCGGAACGTTCGACATCAGCCCGCAGCTGCGCGCGCTCGCCGTGGGTGCCCGGAAGTCGTACACCCTGGATGCCACGGCATCCACGGCCCTCGAAGGCTGGGCCGCGGGTACGAGCGTGCTCGCGCAGACGCTGGCCGCGTTGGGGCTGGCATCCGGGGGTCCGGGGTTCAAGGAGGTCACGGCCAACCCCGAGCGCTACCTGTTCGAGCAGCGGGACTTCATGGCCGAGCACTTCCGGACGGAGCCCACGCCCGGACCCGTCGGCCACGGCTTCACCGCGCACAACCTCGCCTCGGGCGAGACGTGGTGGCAGGCCGACCTGAGCCCGCGCATCCGGGCGTTCGGACTCGACACGTGCAACGCCGTCGCCGGACCCGACGGTGCGGTGCCCGAGTCGCAGATACGGTGGCTGCGCGCGCAGCTCGAGATCGCGCAGCGCGACCAGGTGCTGGCGCTGATCTTCAGCCACCACAACAGCCTCACGCTCGAGAACCGCGCGACCCGACCGGGGGTGGACGAGAAGCTCTACGGGGCCGACGAGTTCGTGGCGATGCTGCTGGAGTTCCCCGTCGTCGTCGGGTGGCTCAACGGCCACACGCACTTGAACCAGATCCTCGCGCATACGAACGAGAAGAGCGGCTTCTGGGAGATCACGACGGCGTCGTGCATCGACTTCCCCCAGCAGCAGCAGGTCGTGGAGATCGTCGACAACCGCGACGGCACGCTCTCGCTCTTCACGACGGTCCTCGACCACGCCTCGCCCGCGGTGCCGGGACATTCGGGCTCCGTCGCCGACCTGGCCTCCCGGAGCCGCGAGCTCGCCGCCAACGACTGGGCCGAGACGCCGCTCATGCGCCGCGGCTCGCCGCTGGACCGCAACACCGAGCTGCTGCTGCCGGCGCCGTTCGACCTCTCGGTGATCACCGACGCGCAGCTCGAGGCGCAGCACGTCACCGAGCGCGCGCGGATCCTCGCGTACGAGAAGGAGCGGGGGCTGTGAGGCGGTCTCTGTTCGCGCTGCCGCTGGTGGCGGTCATCGCGCTGACCGGCTGCTCCCAGGTCGCTGCGATCGCCCCCGTGGGCGGCAACCACCTCACCGAGGTGCGTTTTGCCACCATCGACGTGCTGCAGCAGAAGGGCATCGCGCTCGAGGCGGTGCCGACGTGCACCGCCGACGAGGGGGCGGTCTCGTGCGCGGGAACCACGGCCAGCGGTGACGACATCACGGCCACCTCGCCGGCCGACGACCCCGACAGCTTCACCGTCGTCGTCGGCTCCGAGGCGATCTTCACCGGCAGCGTCAGCGCCGTGATCGACCAGGCCGCGGGGGTCGCCCCGTGAGGCGCGCGCTCCTCATCACGGCCGTCGTGCTCGGGAACGCCGTCGTGCAGGCGCTGTGCGTGATCCCGGGGCTGACGCCCGCGGCATCCCTCGTCTTCCTCGGTCTGCTGGCCGTTTCGGTCGCGGCCCTCGTCGCAGCCGCCACGGCGCTCGTCGTCCTGGTCGGCGCTGCGGGCCCGCGCCGCCCGCGAGTGCTCCGGGCGCTCGCGGCCGTGGTGGTCGGGCTCGTCGTCGTGGGCGCGCTCGCGGTCGCGTCGTCGGCGACCCTGGTGCCCTCGCTGATCGTCGCGGTCGTGATCGTCTCACCGGCGGGAAACCCGGATGCCACGGCGTGGAGCGGCCTGCGGGCGTTGGCGTGGCATCCGGTTCGGGCCGTGCTGCTCGCCGTGGTGACCGCGCTGGCGATCGGGGTGCTCGTCGTGGCCGCGCTGTTGCTCGGCTTCTTCGTGACCGGGTGGCTCGGGTCGTTCGCGACGTGGGCGGTCGTCGGTGCGGTGGCCGCCGTGCTCGCCCGGGCCTGGGCGCGGCTCGCGGTGCACCCCCGGCGCGTGCGGGTCGCCTAGCGCCGCGACAACCCGCGCGCGACGCCGGCGCCGCGCAGGCCCGATCCGATCACGAGGCCCACGGCGGTCCACACGACCGGGCCCAGCACGCCGACGATGAGGTACGTGATCCGCGCCCACGGCGCGAGGGCGCCGATGTCGGCGGCAAACCACACCGCGACCGCGACGATCAGCCCGATGATCACCGCGGAGACGAAGAAGCGCGCCGTCGCCCACACGCGGTAGCGGGTGAGAGCGGCGACGCCCTCCTGGATGCCGCCGAACAGGATCGCCGTGCCGAGGAACCGGAAGGTCCACTGCGGCGCCATCGCACTGGCCACGAGAGCCGCGAGAACGTGGGTCAGCAGCGCGACCCAGGGTCGACGCACCACCTGCTGCGCGATGATCCCGGGCAGCACGTGCGACCCGAGCACGAGGCCGTACGCCCACGGCGCGGTCGCCAACACCACGAGGGTCAGCCAGCCGGCCGCCCCGCCCAGGATGCCGGTTCCCACGCCGATCGCGGCGCACACGAGAAGGACCCGGGTGGAAAGACGCGAGGTCGACACGGGATCAGCGTATCGGCGTCGCGGCATCCGATTGACGGACGCCGTCCAAAAGAAACCGTTGGTGATGAATTGGCCGTGAGTTATGTTTGGGCAACGCGCGCCACAGATGCCGCGCAGATCGCTCAATTCATCCCCCCGTTTGGAGCGCACTATGGGTCGTACCCTGCGTTCGGCCGCGGTCATCGCGTTGGCCGGGCTTTTCACCGCTGCCGGAGTAACTTCCGTGCAGGCCGCCGAAGTGGGCGAGGGGGTGACATCCCCCACACCCATCGAATCCTCCACGGGCCGCTACATCGTCGTGCTCGACGAAGCCCCCGTCGCCACCTATGGCGGCGGTGAGGCGGGCCTGGATGCCACGAAGTCCGACGACGCGCGGTTGGACACCGACTCCGACGCGGTCCGTGAATACTCCGCTTTCCTCGAGCAGCGTCAGCAGGACGTCGCCGCCGAGGCCGGAGTCGACGCCGACTACTCGTACACGCTCGCCGTCAACGGCTTCAGCGCCGCGATGGATCCCAACCAGGCCGCCAAGCTCGCCGCCACCAAGGGTGTGCAGAAGGTCGTTCCGGACGAGATCCGCCACCCCGCGGCCGTCCCGTCGACCGAGTTCCTCGGGCTCGAGGGCGACGGCGGTGTCTGGCAGAAGGTCGGCGGCATCGAGTCCGCCGGTGCGGGCGTCGTGGTCGGTGTGATCGACACCGGCATCGCCCCGGAGAACCCGTC
The DNA here is from genome assembly GCF_058214835.1 of Microbacterium sp. SCPM-O-B-15248 (M128). Classification (NCBI taxonomy): domain Bacteria; kingdom Bacillati; phylum Actinomycetota; class Actinomycetes; order Micrococcales; family Microbacteriaceae; genus Microbacterium; species Microbacterium sp. SCPM-O-B-15248 (M128). The sequence continues at coordinate 7,914 of NZ_JBYQLI010000012.1, read as the reverse complement.
GTTCGCCGGTGACCCGCTCGGCACGACGCCGGGCGACGAGCCCTACCTCGACGGCAATGACGTCGTGTACCGCAAGGCCGACGGCACCGACTTCCGCTCGCCGCGAGTGGCGACAGGCAACGGGTGGTCGGTGGACGACTATTCCACCAAGCTCGTCGGTGCGCGCTACTTCGACCAGGGCGCCGCGGCCACCGGCTTCACCTTCGAGGCCGACTACCGGTCGCCCCGCGACGGAGACGCGCACGGCTCGCACACCGCCAGCACCGCAGCCGGCAACAACGGCGTCGAGGCCAGCGTCGAGGGCATCGACTTCGGCGCGATCTCGGGTGTCGCCCCGGCGGCGAAGGTCGCCGCCTACAAGGCGTGCTACTCCGGCCCCGACCCGCTCGTCACCACCGACGACGTCTGCGCGCTGAGCGACCTGCTCGGCGCGATCAACGCCGCCGTGGCCGACGGCGTCGACGTCATCAACTACTCCATCGGCGGCGGCTCGGCCACGACCACCCTCGCCCTCGAGGACGCGGCGTTCTTCAACGCCGCCGCGGCGGGCATCTTCGTCGCCGCCTCGGCCGGAAACTCCGGCCCGGACGCCTCGACCGCCGACCACGCCTCGCCCTGGTACACCACCGTCGCGGCATCCACGATTCCCACGTACGAGGGCACCGTGACGCTGCCGAACGGGTTCCAGGCGGCCGGGGCCTCGGTCTCGGTCCCCGCCGGCGAAGAGGTCACCGCCCCCGTCGTCTACGCCGGCGACATCGCCGCGTCCGGGACCGACCCGGCGAACGCGGCACTGTGTCTGCTCGGCTCGCTCGACGCCGCGCAGGCCGACGGCAAGATCGTCGTGTGCGACCGCGGGCAGAACGCCCGCATCGAGAAGTCGCAAGCCGTGAAGGACGCGGGCGGCGTGGGCATGATCCTCGTCAACGTCACACCGGCGTCGGTCGACAACGACTTCCACTCGGTGCCCACCGTCCACATCGACGCGCGCTACCGCGACGACCTGCTCGCCTACGTGCAGGAGACCCCGGATGCCACGGCCACCCTTGTGGGCGAGAACATCACGGGCGAAGAGACCCCGACGCCGCAGGTGGCCGGATTCTCGAGCCGCGGACCGATGCTCGCCGACGGCAGCGACGTGCTGAAGCCCGACGTCTCGGCTCCCGGTGTGGCGATCCTCGCCGCCGCCGCGAACGCCGAGGGCGCAGCTCCGACGTTCGAGTTCCTCTCGGGGACCTCGATGTCGTCGCCGCACGTCGCCGGTCTCGCCGCGCTCTACCTGGGGGAGCGGCCGCTCGCCACGCCCGCCGAGGTGAAGTCGGCCATGATGACCACGGCATACGACACGGTCGACGTCGACGGCGCTCCCGCGCAGGATCCGTTCGCGCAGGGTGCCGGTCACGTGGACCCGACGAAGTACTTCGACCCGGGTCTGCTGTACCTCAACGGCCCCGCCGACTGGGCGGCCTTCCTGCAGGGCAAGGGCCTCGAGGACTTCGGTGTCGAGCCGATCGACGGCAGCGACCTCAACCTCGCGTCGATCTCGATCGGGTCGCTCGCCAAGCCGCAGACGGTCACGCGCACGGTGACCTCTACGCAGGCAGGGGCCTTCGTGGCATCCATCGACGTGCCGGGGCTGGATGCCACGGTCGAACCGTCGACGCTGACCTTCGGCGCCGCCGGAGAGTCGCAGGAGTTCACGGTGACGTTCGCCCGCACCACGGCCCCGGCCGAGGAGTGGACGACCGGCTTCCTCACGTGGACGAGCGGCGACACGCAGGTGCGCTCGCCGATCGCCGTGCGCCCGACGACCGCCGAGGCTCCGGCCGAGGTCGCGGGCACCGGCCTGTCGGGCTCCACGGGCGTGGAGATTCTGCCGGGCGTCAGCGGTGAGCTGCCGCTGACGGTGTCGGGGCTGGCGGCCGAGACCCTGCTGGTCGACACCGACAACCCCGTCGAGGGTCACTCGGGCAACCAGGACTCGGGTGACGCGGACGGCTACGTCCGGTGGATCGTGGACGTGCCCGAGGGGACGACCCTCTCGCGCTTCGACCTCGACTCCTCGGACGACACCGGCAGTGACCTCGACCTGTTCGTCTCGCGCGTCGTGAGCGCCGACGACCTGCGGTACTACGAGCGGTTCACCTCGGCGACGGCCTCGGCCGACGAACGGGTGTCGCTGTCGAACCCGACCCCGGGCACGTACCTCGTCGAGGCGAACATCTACTCGTTCACGGCACCGTTCACGTGGGACATGACCTACGTGAACGTGCAGCCCGGCGGCGAGGGACAGCTCACGGCGACGCCGAACCCGATCCCCGCAGAGCAGGGCGTGGCGACGACGTACGAGCTGTCGTGGCAGGGCCTCGCGCCCGAGACGCGCTACCTCGGCGTCGTGCAGTACGGCGAGTCCGCGGTGCAGACGGTGCTCACGGTCGACTCGGGCCAGGCCGCGCCGGTCGTCGTGGATGCGCCGACCGTGACCGGCACGGCGAAGGTCGGCCGCACCCTCACCGCGACAGCGGGCACATGGAACCCCGCCGAGGTCACCACGGCGTTCCAGTGGCTGCGCGGGGGTGAGCCGATCGAGGGCGCGACCTCGTCGACGTATAAGGTGCAGCGCGCCGACGTCGGCACGGTGCTGTCGGTGCGGGTCACCGCGACGGCCGCGAGCACCGGGCTCACCGGCACCGCCGACAGTGCGGGCGTGCCCGTCGTGGCATCCTCGCGGACGACCGTGACGGTCAGCCCGTGGGTCGGTCGGACGTCCGACACCTACACCCTGACCGTGAAGGTGCGCCCCTCGGGCGGCCCCGCGGCCACGGGTGAGGCGACGGTGACCGTCGCCGGGAAGCCGTACACGGCGACCCTCGAGGACGGCCGCGCCACGATCACGCTCGACCCGCAGACGCGGGGCCTGCGGATCATCGAGGCCGAGTACGCCGGCAGTGACACCGTCGACGACTCGAAGGCGTACAGCGCGTTCATCGTGCTGCGCTGATCCTCCTGCCGACCGCGGCGTCCGGGCTCCGGCTCGGGCGCCGCGGTTGCGTGTGCGGGGTGGGCGTGTGCGGGGGTGCGGGGGTGTGCGGGCGCGGGGGCGCGTGGCGTGCGCGCGGGCGGGGTTCGGGGTGGTCGACGCCGAGACTGCAACTGCGTGACAAACCCACTGCACGCTGCAGGGGAGATGTCAGGCGGATGCAGTCTCGCGGGATGCACGGACCGGGGAGGAGCGGCCCGGGACACGCGGCCCGGACTAGACGCGGCGCCGTCGCGGCGTCAGGCGGACCGCGGGGAGGGGCGGCGCGGGGATGCGCTCGGGGCCGTGGTCGATGACTGCGCCGAAGCGCGGGGCCTGGGCCTCCCACGCCTCGCGCGCCTCGACGATCTCGTCGTGCGAGCGGCCCACGAAGTTCCACCACATCACGATGTCCGCTTCGAACGGCTCCCCGCCGAGCAGGAACACCCGCGCCCCCTCCGCGGAGCTGATCTCCACATGATCGCGCCCGGTCCCGAGGTACAGCAGTCGGGAGCCGTCGACGGATGCCGTTCCTCCCATGCTCGGCAGGGGCGAGGTGCGTCGCGCGGCGTCGGCGTCGACGGCATCCACCCCCGTCTCGACCTCCGCGGAGCCGATCATGCCGTAGAGGGCATATTCCCAGTCGCGGCGCAGAGGGACGCGGACGGTGACCCCGGGCGGGAGGCGCACCTCGGCGCCCACGATCGGGGTGTGCACGGTCGCCGGTGAATCCACCGCGCCGAGCGAGCCCATGACGACGACGGCGTCCGCACCGTCGCCGAGGTCGAGCACGGGCAGGTTCTCATGCCGCTCGAACGCCGGCGCGCCGTGGCGGCGGTCTTCCGGCAGCGCGACCCAGAGCTGGAGCGCATCGAGGGGGATCGGGTCGTCGCCGACCGAGTACTCCGAGTGCGCGATGCCTTCGCCACTCGTCATCAGGTTGAGTGCCCCGGGCCGGACCACGACGTCGCTGCCCACGGCATCCCGATGGCGCACTTCGCCGACGATCGGCCAGGTCACCGTCTGGAGTCCGATGTGCGGGTGCGGCTCGACGCGCATGAGCGTCTCCTGCGGGCCGAAGCGGTCGAGGAAGCACCACGCCCCCACCATCGGCAGCGCACGGTGCGGGAGGGTGCGGTGCACCTCCATGCCTCGGACGCCGCCGAGGGGCACCTCGCGGGCCTCGACCACGAGAGCGCGCGGCCCGTCGCACTCGACGGGACCCTCGGATGCCGGCGGGGCGACGTCCAACCGGGTCATGCCGGTTCGCTCGGATCGGCCGAGTCGGCCGCGTCGTCGCGGTTCGGCCAGTCGATGACGAGGCCGGGGACGTCGTGGTCCTGCAGGTAGTGCGCGACGAACGGGCACGAGGGGATCACGGCGTCGCCGCGGCGGGCGAGGTCGGACAGCGCCTCGCTCGCGAGGGTCGAGCCCAGACCCTTGCCTTTGAACGCGGGGTCCACCTCCGTGTGGGGCAGGACGACCCGTCCCTCCCCTGCGGGGCGGAACTCCAGGAATCCGCCGAGCGCACCGTCGATGTGCACTTCGTAGCGGCGGTCGTCGTCGTTGCGGGTCACGGTTACTGCGTCGGTCATGTCGCCTCCGGTTTCGGTCGATCGGGTCAACGTTCGCAGGGACCGCCGTGTTCCGCCATCCCCGGTGCCGCGCGGCACGCTGTGCCAGCGCCGGTGGGCGTTGGTGGTTCGGGGTCGGTGGTTCAGCCGCGCGCGCGGTGCCGGCGCACGGCGGCGCGGTTCGCGCAGCGCACCGAGCAGTAGCGCTGGCGGCCGTTGCGGGTGACGTCGACGACGACGCGGTCGCAGGGGGCGGCGCCGCACCGGCCCAGGCGGTGGGTGCCGCGGGTGACGAGGTGCAGCGCGGTGCCCACCGAGATCACCGCCGCCAGCACTCGGGGGAGTGCGTCATCGGTGTCGCGGTAGTGGAGGTGCCAGCCCTCGCCGTCGTGGTCGGTGAGTCGCGGATACGCCGCCGCCCCGGCCATCTCGAGGTTCAGCAGCGCCGCGCGCGCCGCGGGGTCGGGCTCATCGACGACCCGCAGCCACCGGTCGATCACGTCGCGCGTGCGCGCGTGGTCGTCGGATCCCACCGGGAACGCCATCGTCATGCCGAGCTCGCGCGTGCGCTCCTCGATGCCCGCGCGGTCGGCGGGCCAGTCGTTCGCGAGCGACGCCGCCAGCAGCACGGCGTACTCCCCGTAAGGGTTGAGGTGCATAACGGCATTACAGCACGCTGGCCTCATGACCGCCGCCGACACCCTCGCCCTGCCCGTCGCCCCCGTCCACGAACACGCGTGGATCACCGACTCGGTGCACGCGACGAGCGAAGGGCGGGTGCGGTACGTCCGCTGCGTCGGCTGCACCGCGCGACGTGTCGAGCTCGAGGCATCCGACCTCCCGCCGACGCCGCTGACCCGCGCGTTGCACTGATCCTCCACACCCCCGATTCCTGACGATTCCTCCCCCGAACAGAGCCGCTCGCCGGATGCGTGTCCGTGCCCCGGGTTACCGTGGTGGGGTGACTTTCCCCGGCGCCGCCCCCGAGCCGTACGCGGATGCGCCTCCCGAGGCGTTCGACGGATACGACGATCCGTACGCGGGGGCGGACTGGGATCCCGATCTGTTCGCCCCGCCCGACGACCCCGACGCTCCGCCCCCGCCGATGGATGCCACGACCTCCCCGTTCGCGCGAGCCGCGGTGGTGACCGGAACCGCGCGCGAACTGCCCGACGTGCGCGATTTCACCGGGCGCGATCCGCGCGAGGTGCTGCACGAGGTCTACGGCTACGACGCCTTCCGCGGCGACCAGGCCGAGATCGTGCAGCACGTGGTCGGCGGTGGCGACGCCGTCGTGCTCATGCCCACCGGTGGTGGCAAGAGCGTCACCTACCAGGTGCCGGCGCTCGTGCGCCCGGGCACCGGTCTGGTGGTGAGCCCCCTCATCGCCCTCATGCACGACCAGGTCGACGCACTCGTGGCCAACGGCGTGCGAGCGGCCTACCTCAACTCGACCCAGGCGCCCGCGGAACGCCAGGCCGTCGAGCAGGCGTACCTCGCCGGCGACCTCGACCTGCTGTACGTCGCTCCCGAGCGGCTCAATGGAGCGCAGACCCTGGCGCTCCTGTCGCGCGGACAGCTCAGCGTCATCGCGATCGACGAAGCCCACTGCGTGTCGCAGTGGGGCCACGACTTCCGGCCGGACTACCTCGCCCTGGGTGACCTCGCCGAGCGGTTCCCCGGTGTCCCGCGCATGGCTCTCACGGCGACCGCCACCCCCGAGACCGCCCGCGAGATCGTCGAGCGCCTGCGCCTCCGCGACGCCCGCACGTTCGTCGCGAGCTTCGACCGGCCCAACATCCAGTACCGCGTCGACGCGAAGGTCGACCCCCGCCGCCAGCTCGTGTCGTTCATCCGCTCGCAGCCCGAGGGGTCGGCGGGCATCGTGTATGCCCTGAGCCGCAAGAGCGTCGAGCAGACCGCGGCGTACCTCGCCGCGCAGGGACTCGACGCCCTGCCGTACCACGCGGGCCTCGACGCCTCGGTGCGCGCGGCGAACCAGTCGCGCTTCCTCCGCGACGACGGGGTGATCATGGTTGCCACGATCGCCTTCGGCATGGGCATCGACAAGCCCGACGTCCGCTTCGTCGCTCACATCGACTTGCCCAAGTCGGTCGAGGGCTACTACCAGGAGACGGGTCGCGCGGGCCGTGACGGCGACCCCTCGGTGGTGTGGATGGCGTACGGCCTCGGCGACGTCGTGCAGCAGCGCCGCATGATCGACCAGTCTCCCGGCGACCGTTCCTACAAGATGCGTCTCGGGCAGCACCTCGACGCCATGCTCGCCCTGTGCGAGACGGTCGGATGCCGCCGCCAGAACCTGTTGTCGTACTTCGGTGAACCGTCCGAGCCGTGCGGCAACTGCGACACGTGCCTGACGCCGCCCGACACGTGGGACGGCCTGGTGGCGGCGCAGAAGCTGCTGTCCACGATCGTCCGGTTGCAGCGCGAGCGCGGGCAGGCCTTCGGCGCCGGCCACCTGATCGACATCCTGCGCGGCGCCAAGACCGAGCGCATCGCTCAGCAGGGCCACGATCGACTCTCCACGTACGGACTCGGCGCCGATCTGTCCGATCAGGACTGGCGCAGTGTCATCCGTCAGCTCCTCGCGCGCGGCATCATCGTCGCCCAGGGCGACTATGGCACCCTCGCGCTCAGCGAGGCCTCGGGTGGCGTGCTGCGCGGAGAGACGCCGGTACCCCTGCGCCGCGATGCCCTCGGCCGCTCCGGCGGGGGTGGCGGATCGCGCCCGCGCAAGTCCAGTGCCGACGACGTCGCCGCCGGCGACCGCGATCTGTTCGAGGCGCTGCGCGCGTGGCGCGCCGAGCAGGCGCGCGAGCAGGGCGTGCCGGCGTACATCGTCTTCGGCGACGCCACTCTGCGCGCGATCGCCGCCGAGCGGCCCGGCTCGATGGGCGACCTCGATGGCATCACCGGCATCGGAGCCAAGAAGCGCGAGGCCTACGGCGACGGCATCCTCGCGGTCGTCGCCCAGCACTGAACTCGGGCCCGCTGTTCCCAGAACAGGCGATGCGTCGGGTACAGGCTGTTCCGCGCGGTTTCGCCCTGTTTCCGGTGCATCGCCTGTTCTCGTGGCGCCTGCGCCCGCCCGCGGGCCCCGGCGCCCCTGGTGTCGCTGTTCCCAGAACAGGCGATGCGTCGGGTACAGGCTGTTCCGCGCGGTTTCGCGCTGTTTCCGGTGCATCGCCTGTTCTCGTGGCGTCGCCCCCCGCCCGCGGGCCCCGGCGCCCCTGGTGTCGCTGTTCCCAGAACAGGCGATGCGTCGGGTACAGGCTGTTCCGCGCGGTTTCGCCCTGTTTC
>NZ_JBYQLI010000011.1:0-133197 GCF_058214835.1 Microbacterium sp. SCPM-O-B-15248 (M128) | reverse complement strand
AATAACCCCAACCCGCCAACACCCCTCAGAAACGAAGAATGCCGCCTCACTCGAGGCGGCATTCTTCGTTCTCGGGAGTTGCGCGTATGAGTTCAAGACCCTTCCGCTTACAACCGCTGGTGCCCCCGACAGGAATCGAACCTGCGACCTTTGGTACCGGAAACCAACGCTCTATCCCCTGAGCTACGGAGGCGGACCGGTCAAGGTTAGCACCGCGCCGGCCCCGCGCCCGACCCGGCGGGGTGCCGGCGCGGGCATCTCACGCGACGATCACTCGTCGCCGATGACTCCGATGCCCGTGGCCTCGTGATCGGCGTCCGGGTCGTCGCCGGAGGGCGCCTTCGACTGCTCGTCGACGTCGTTCGTCTGGCTCGGGGCGACCGTCTGGTCGTCGCCGAGGTCTTCGGAGTCGTCGGCCGGTGCGGTGTTCTGAGGATCGCTCATGGATCATCCCTTCCTCGCGGAGGACCAGCTTCGCAAACCCGGTCGCGGGGACGCGGAGGGTTGACCCGGCGCGCGAAGTGGTTCAGCGACGGCGCCCCGCCCACGCGCGCAAGCGCGCACGCAACGGCAGGGTGAGGTCGACGAAGCGCCCGTCGGCGGGGACGGTGACGCGATCACCCGAGTCGGTGGAACTCCCCCGGACGTAGGCCGCGCCCACCGCGACGTAGGTCTGCAGCAGCATCTCGGCCTCGGCACGCGTCGAGGTCGTGTCGTCGAGGCGGGCGCGGTGACCGGAATCCACCCGCACCGAGAACCACCGGGTCCCCGGGGTCGAGACGACCGCCCAGCGCTCCCCCGCCGACAGACGCACGAACGCTTCGCCGTCGTCCAGCCCCGTCGCCGGCGACAGATCGTCGTATTCGGGAACGAGCGCGTCGAGCGTCGCCAGCGCCTCGGTGGCGGTGACGAAGTCGGCGCGCCCCGCGCTCAGGCCGCCCCACTCGAACTTCCGGTCGGGGGTCATCGGGGCCCCGGGCGATCGAGCGTGCACGTCATCCCGCGAGCGTAGCCGTCCCACGACTCCAGGGCCCGGCATCCCGCCGAGATGCGCCGTCGCGGCGAGAACCCTGAGCGTCGGCTGAGCGCACCCTCTACGATGAGCGGCATGCTGACGTCCTCGCCCACAACATCTTCGACCAGACCTCGATCTTCGCGCTGAGCGGGACCAACTCGCTGATCGCCGTCGCCGTGTACGTGCTCATGGTGATCGCGCTCTGGCGCGTCTTCACGAAGGCGGGCTACCCCGGGTGGCTCGCGATCATCCCCATCGTCAACGCGATCTACGTCGTCAAGGTCGCCGGGTACTCGGGCTGGATGACGCTGCTCTATCTCATCCCGATCGTCAACATCATCTTCCACATCATCGTCTCGATCCGACTCGGCCGTGCGTTCGGCCACGGGTGGTTCTTCTCGTTCGTTCTGCTGGTGGTCTTCTGGATCATCGGATACCTCATCGTCGGCTTCAGCGACGACAAGTACCGCGTCGAGCGCATCTGACCCTGCAGCCTCACGCCACCGCCGAGGCTTTCTCTCTCGCGGTCGCGCGCAGGCCCGCCGCGATCCGCGCCGCGCGCGCGACCGTGAGACCCGGCGCGTAGCACCGCAGGAGGGCGAGGCCGACGGCCGGCAGATGGGCGGGGTCGGGGTAGATCATCCACATCGGGGTGAACTCGGGCTGGAACTTCTTCTTGAAGTTCGCCAGGGATCGAAAGCCGTATGCCGGTTCCAGCAGAGCGCTCAACTGCCGCAGGAAGCGCTCGACCCCGTCGAGATCGGCATCGGGGTCCTCGTGGTGGAAGGCCAGGGGCGAACCGGAAAGGCTCAGGACGCGGCATCCCTCGGCCCGCAGCCGCTCGACGACGGCCCCGATGACGAATTCCATCACGCCGTTCATCGCGTCGTGGCGGCGACGCATGACATCCAGCGCATACCCCCGGATACCGGATGCCGCGTACACCGGGATCCAACTGGTCACGGCGACCACGTGGCCGCGTGCGTCTCGCGCGATCATCATGCGCACGTCCGGGTCCGCCATCTGATCGACGCCCCCGAGGGTGAACTCCATCTCGGGGATCGTCTTGTCGGCGACCCAGGCCTCGGAGATCTCGCGGATCTGCGCGCGGTCGCGGAACGACAGCTCCGCCCACGAGGTCCACTCCGCGCGCAGCCCCTCGCGTTCCGCGCGGTTGGTCGCGGTGCGCACGTCCTGGCGCTTCTTCCCCGCGGGCGTCCACGTCAGCGCATCCAGTCGGGCCTCTTCGGCGACCTGCGTCCTGCTCCAGCCGAGCGGCTCGAGGGACGCGCTCTCGGCATCGTCGACGCTGTAGAACGCCGGCGTCCAGCCGCGTTCGCCGCAGAAATCGACGAAGGCCCGAGCGACGTCGGGGCGAGCACGGTCGCGCCCGAACGCCCCGCCGAGGGTGACGGCGACGCGCCCGCGCACGCGGTAGGCGATGGCCGCGTCAGCGTGCGGGGCGAACCAGTACGTGTTCCCCGGCCACGTGGTCATGAAGGACAGGGAGCCCCCGCCACCCCGTGCCAGCACGGCGCGGGCGCGGGTGCGGTCCCCTGAACGCTCCACCGACCCGGGGCTCAGGACGAAGCGGATCGAGGCGATCACACACACCATCCAGAAGACCGCCGACGGCACGTACCACGCCGCTTGCGCCCACCCCGTCTCGGGCACATACACCACCGACTCGGCCGGCAGCAGCGATGGCGGGAGCAGGCGCAGGGCGAGTCCCTGCACCACCGCCGACGGCCCCGGCACGGGCGCGAAGTGGTTCGAGAGCGCGATGGTCCCCACGAACGCCGTCGCCGAGGCTCCGAACGCCGCGAGACCCACGGTGCCGAGGAAGAGCGCACGGGCCCCACCCGCCGACCCGATCCGAGCGGCGCTCCGGAAGACGAACAGCGTGATCGCCACCGCCAAGGGAACCAACGCCCCCATCGCCGCACCCACGAGGGTCTGCCACCCGTATGAGGCGTCGTCCGCATCGCGCGCAACGGCCAGCGCGGCGATGGTGTCGGGCTCGGTGACGGCGAAGACGTAGGCCATACCCGCGAAGACGAGCAGGTTGATGGCGATCGCGATGCCCAGGGCACCGCGGCGTCCGCGCAGGATGCCCCACGAGGCCACGAGGAGCACCGCCAGCGGCAGGACGGCGATCCACCCCGCGTGGGGCTGGAGCTCACCGGTCGACCACCCGCCCGCCGGGCAGGCGACGACGGCGGACCCGGGGACGCACACGCGCCCGTCCACGACGGTGAGCGGATCCCACGAGAGCCAACCGTAGATCGAGAGCAGCCCCGAGCCGCTCCCCCACAGTGTCGCCACGACCGGCCCCACGGCGGTGACAGCCGACAGTGCGGCCAGGAGGACACGCGTCTCGTGGTGGGAACTGCGGTGCACGCGCAGCGTCGCCCGCCGGCCGCCGAGGAACGTGCCGAGACCGAGTCCGACGGGCAGCGCGATGAGCGCGAACAGGTCGTTGGCGGAAGCCGAGTACAGGAACAGCGTCACGGCCAGGAAGGTGCTCGCCCAGCGTACGCGTCGTCGCCACAGGGCGCCGAGGAAGCAGCTCGCGGTCATCGTCACCACCAGGAGCGCGGCGACCGGCGGCGCCCCTGTGAACGGCTCGTCGTTCAGCGGGAGGCCCGCCAGGAATGCGCGTTCGACGACTCCGACCGCCAACCCGACGACCGATGTCGCCAGCCCGCCGCCGAAAAACGCGACCATGAGCCGACGCGGTCCCATCGCGCGCTCCGCGAACCCACCGACCACCAGGACCGCGATGAGAACGACCGGCAGCAGTGCGGGGTCATCGACCGTGAAGAGACTCCGCGCGATCTCGCGCACGTCGAACGGGCCGTCACCGAGGGAGACGCTCCGGCGCACCTGGAGGATGCTGACGACGGCGATCACCCCGGCGAGTGCGAGGGTGGCGCTCGGCGGGAGGAACCGACCGAGGATCCGCCACGGCCCTGCGGAGGCGGGAGGCACCGAGACCGTAAGCGTCGGTGGGGCATCCCGCACGGGCGAGGGCGAGACAACGGCGGTCGGCGACATGGGGCTCCGATCGGGTGAACGTCACCCCGCGCGAGGCGCGAGCTGACGATCCATCGTCTCCGCACCCGCGTACGGGTGTCATCCACCCCGCGGTGTATCCGTCCCCGCTGATCGGCGGGGCCCCGACGGACGCCCCGGCGGTCAGGCCTGGGTGGGGTGGTCGAAGTCCCAGTCCACGGGAGCCTCGTCGGGGCCGCTGTCGGACTCGACGAGGCGCAGGGCGGGCCGGGGGAAGAGCCGGTGGTTGCGCAGGTCGTCGGAGGCGGAAGAGAAGTCGGGCTCCTCACCCTCCCAGTCCAGCGGCGCCGACAGCACGTCGTTGCCCATCCCGATCACCAGTTCGGCCTGCGCCACCGTGTTGTCGTCGGTGACGATGGGGATGCTGACGGCCTCGGCCTGCCCCTCCTTCGCCACGGCGGCAGTCAGTTCCACCAGGGAAGCGGCGACATCGTTCGTCGTGATCACGGTCTCGCCGGCGTACGTCACACATCTCATGCGATCCAGCGTGACGAGCCCCCTTCCGCACCGGGGGCGGGTTGCGTCGATCCGACCAGTGGGATACGCGTCGTCAGTCGCGTCGCTGAGCGGAACGGAACATCGCGGCATCCAGCTCGAACCACACCGCACGCGCGGTGTCGAATTCGGCGAATCGCTCGGGAGGCGAGTCGTCGATGCTGAGGCGATACCCCCGCGGAAGGTCGTCCACGTGCTGTCCGTCCCGCGGGCCGCCGACGAGCACGTAGATCACGGTGACGGCGGGGATCCGGCGTCGACCGCGACGCCATCGACCGCATCGCTCATGCGGTGCAGGAAGTCCACGACGACCGCGGACTCCTCGGCGGACATGTCGATCACGGCGGCCAGCATGCGATCGTGCATGTTGCCGAGGGTCTGACGCACCTCGGCATGCGCGCGATCGGTGGCCTGGATGAAGATACTGCGCCGGTCGTCCGGGTTGGCGATGCGGGTGATGTGACCGGACCGCTCGAGACGGTCCAGGATCGCCGTGGTCGACGCGGTCGACAGCCCCAGGTACCGCGTCAGCTCGCCGGGGCGGACCTTCGCGTCGGACCCGCGCAGCAGGTAACGCAGGACGAGCAGTTCGTTCTCGCCCATCGACATGGAATCGCGCGTACGTCGCCGCATCGCCAACTCTGCCGCGCGGTAGACGCGCAGAGCTTCGAGCACCGCCTTGCTGCGCGCTCGCCGATCACCGGGTTCTTCGCCGTACCAGTAGGTGTCCGAGTCGCGATCTCCGGGAGGGAGGCTCTGGGACACCGCACGCATGTCCGTCATGGCGTACGCCCCTCGTTGTCGATCTGGAAATCATACAACGGAACAAATAGTTCGACAAACTAGTTACTAACCGAGTATGTTCTTCCCGTAGCTAACCCACGGAAAGGAGCTCATCATGGGATCCCTCTACTACGGCACTTCGACCGACCCCATCCGTATTCCGGACCGCCTCCTCTCGCATCTGAAGGTCGTCACGGCGACAAAGCTCCGCCGTAGCGAGAGCTTCACCCTCAGCTGGACCCACGTCGACGGCTCCCCCGGTCGTTCCACCCTCTGGCTGCAGCCCGCGATTCCCCTGCGGTTCGTCTTCGACAGCGCCGAGCCCGAGCAGCTGAACGCCCAGATCCTCAAGGACATGGCGGACATGGCCAACTCCTCGGCGGGCCTGGTCGTCGCTCTCGACGCCGAGATCCCCTCGGCCGATCCCGCCGCCCGGCCCTCGACCGCCCGGCCCGCTGCCCCCGCTCGACGCGTCGCGATGCGAACGGCGGCTTGAGATGTCCGCCCCCACCGTGGCCCCCGCCCTCGCCCACGCACGGGTGATGTGGGCCAAGGTCGACTCCGGGTTCTGGGTCGCGCACCGCGGCGGAGAGTACTTCGGCTGCGTCGATCGCGTGGCCGGCGGCTTCGTCGCCCGCGACGCGCACGGCGTGCCGATCGGACGCTACGACGAGCTCGAGACCGCGAAGTCGTCCCTGCGCTCCACCACCGATCCCGTCAACACCGCCCAACGGCGCCGCACCGAGCGCGCCGTCGTGATTCTCGCGACCGCGGCCGGGAGCGCGGCGATGGCGTTCGCCCTCACCGCCGGCGCTCTCGCGCCTTTCCTGTGAGCCCCGCTGCAGCGCTCGACCTCCGCGACGAAGCGGACGATCTCGAGGATGCCGGGCGCGCCGAGTTCGCCGCGCGCTACGGGATCCTCCCCCTCTGATCCGTACGGGCGCGCCAGGCCCTGGACACCGGTGGCGGGATGTGCCAGCGTCAGCGGAGTCGCCGATCCCCCGGCGCACGAGGACGGGAGTCTCATGACCGACCACACCGCATCCGACCGCCCGGACGACGACGCCCCCGACGCCGACAGCAACGGCGCCGGCTCGGAGTCACCCGAAGAGGGTGCCGCGGCGCAGCACGACGCCGACGAGTCCGCCGACACCGACGCGTCCCCCGCCGGCCCGATCGACTGAGTCGCCCCGCTGTCGGACGGATCCGGCAGCGGGCCACGGCCCCCCTACCCGGGCGCGAGCTGATCGTCCCGCGGAGCGAGGTCGGGGCGCAACCGGGTCCCGAACTCGTGACGCAGCGCGCTGAGCGCTGCCTGCCATCCGGCGAGCCCGTGGACACCCGGGCCGGGGCTGGTCGACGACGAACACAGGTACACGCCCCGCACCGGTGTCCGCCACGGGTCGGGGCTGTACACGGGCCGACCGACCAGCTGTGGCAGCGACGGTGCGCCCGCCGAGATGTCTCCGCCTGGGAAGTTGGGGTTCCACCCGGCGATGTCGACCGCCGTACGGGACGACGAAGCCAGGATCGTGTCGCGGAACCCGGGAGCGAAGCGCTCGATCTGCGCGACGACGGCCGCTTCGCGGTCGACGGCGCTCCCCGCCGGGACGTGCGTGTACGCCCACAGCACGTGACGTCCCGCGGGCGCACGGGTCGGATCGAACAGCGACGGCTGCGAGGCCAGCACGTACGGCGCGTCCGGCAGCTCCCCGCGGACCACCGCATTCTCGGCCGCGGCGATCTCGGCGCGCGTCCCGCCGATGTGAACCGTCCCCGTCCGGGCGACATCGGGATCGGCCCAGGGCACCGGGGCGGACAGAGCGAAATCGATCTTGGCCACCCCACCGCCGTAGCGGAAGCGCTCCATCGCACGGCGGTACGCCCACGGCATCCGGTCACCCACCAGCCGGACGAGGGCCCGCGGAGTGACGTCCAGCAGGACGGCACGCGCGGGGGGCAGCTGCCGCACGTCGGCGACGTCGACACCCGTGTGCACGACACCCCCGTGCGCGCGCAGATCGGCGACCATCGCATCGGTGATCGACTGGCTGCCCCCGACGGGGATCGGCCAGCCGCGACCGTGCGCATAGGTGGCCAGGACCAGTCCCGCGCCGCCGGCCGCCAGGCTCGGCTGCGCCAGGATCGAGTGCGCCGAGACGCCCGTGATCATCGCCGGAGCCGTGTCCTCACGGAATCGTGCGTTCCACCAGGGGCCACCCTGCTCGAGGGCCCGGAGACCGAAGAACACCGCCGCGAGAGGGTCACCGGGTACCCGCAGCAGCGCGTTGCCGGTGAAGTCGGCGACCCCCCGCAGATGCGACACGAGCGGTGACATGAGTCGCGTGTACGCCGCTCCGTCACGGCCGATCGCCTCGGCCGCGCGGTCCAGGTCGCGGAAGGCCAGGCCGGCGCGGGCGCCGTCCAGCGGGTGGGCGAACGAGACCTCGGGGACGATGAAGGGGATGCGCCGTTCCAGCCCGAACTCGCGGAAGAACCACGACTCCAGGGCGAGCGGATGCACCGCCGACCCCAGATCGTGACGGAATCCGGGGAGAGTCAACTCGCCGGTGGATGCCGCGCCGCCGAGCGTCGTCTGACGCTCGTACAAGGCGACCGACAGCCCGGACCGCGCCAGGGTCACCGCGGCGGCCAGACCGTTCGGGCCCGACCCCACGACGATGGCGTCATAGCTCTCGCTCATCGCTGCACCGGCTCCTGCTCCGCCGTCGAGGCCCGGCCGATCGCCGCGGCGCCCCCGGTGGTTCCGGGAGCCCCACCCTCGGCCAGGTATGCCAGCCGGTGGAGCGTCTCGGCATTGCGCCACCGGGTGATCGCGTCGAACACCACGTCGGGCAACAGCTTCGTCGGCCCCGTCACCGGCTCTTCCTGCAGACGCACGACGCACACCTCACCGCGCGCCTTGACGTCGATCGAGACCCGCGCGACGCCGATGGGACCCCCGTGCGGCTCGAGGACCGCGCGGTACGGAGGCTCCCACACGCGCATCACGGTCGTGTCGTTCACGAGCGCGGGCCAAGAGCCGAACGAGTGATGAAGCTCCGCCCCCTCGGCCGGCCACGCCTCGGAGACGTCGCGCATGCGCGAGGCACCCACCACCCACAGCGGATACAGCCATCCGTTGGCCAGGACGCGGAAGACATCGTCGGGTGAGCACTGCAGCAGTCGCACGTTACGAGCCATCGGGGGAACTCCTCCTCGTCCCCGGTCCGAGAGAGCGGCCGGAGCCCGGACTCCCGACCGGATACCGACCACGCTACGGGGCCGCGGGCCGAGAGGTCACGATGGTTGCGCGGGCGCCCGGCGACGGTTAGCGAGCTTCTCGGCGAACATCGCCTCCCGGGGATACACCCTGTCGCCGACGATCGGTAGGCCCTCCCCGACCCGGCGCGAACGGAGCAGGGTGGATGCATGATCTCCTCGGCCCCCTCGCCCATCGATCCGCCGACCACCCCGAACACGCCCGGAGCCCCCGGCCTGCCCGGTGCCCCGGACTTCCCCGGCATTCCCGCCGAGCCGTCCGCTCCGAACCCCGCAGAGCCCGCCGTGCCCGTGCCGACCGAGCCGACCGTGCCCCTGCCGCCGGAGCCCGCCCCCGATCCGTCGGGAGTCACCGGCGGCGACGCGTCGGCCGGGACCGCCGAGCCGGATGCCGATAACGCGGTCGAAGAGGACGTGATCGACGCCGTCGACCCCGGCGGGCAGCCCGACTGATCCTCCGAGCGAACGATGAGGGGGCGAGCACCGTCGGTGCTCGCCCCCTCATCGTTCGGGACAACGGCTCGCGCCGCCGCGATCAGGGATTGCCGCGGGTCCACAGGAGGAGGATCGCCACGACCTGCAGGGCGAGGCATCCGGCCAGGATCGCCGCCCGCCGTCGAGGAGTAGACGACCAGCGGTCGTCGGCCATGAGCGGTGCCATCGGCATCAGCAGACGGAACGTGCTCTGCTGCGGCAGGAAGACCGCGAAGATGTAGACGCCGTAGCTGAATGCGTACGCGACCACCATGAGACCCAGGCGGCGGACCGGTCGCGACCACAGGAGAGCCGCGAAGGCCACGATGAGGGCGATGACCAGCACGATGCCCACGACGCCGAGGTGGGTGCCCGCCTGACGGAACCACGGCGTGAACGGCGTGAACTCGCCGTTGCCGACGTAGTCGAGCCACCATCCGAGCTCGGTGCGGATGTAGGCGTTGTGGGTGCCGGTGATGTACTGCGCGATGTGGTTCCAGGACAGACCGGCCACCGCGATGGTCAGACCGGTCGCCATCAGCGAGGCCCACTCGCGCACCGGGAACGGGTCGACCCGACGGCGGAAGAAGCGCACGAGGAAGATGATGCCGAGAGCGAGGCCGAGCGCGAGGATGCCGGGGCGCGTGTAGGCGGCGACGAGCGCGATCGGAAGGATCGAGAGGTACTTCCTCTTGATGGCCAGCAGCATGCCACTGAACAGCAGGAGCATGAACAGGCCCTCGCTGTACCCGAGCACGAACAGGAAGGACATCGGCGCGAACGAGAAGAACACCACGGCCCACCAGGCGGCGCGGGGCTTCGTGACGGTACGCAGGAGCAGGAACATCACCCACGTGGCCCCGAGACCGGCCGCCAGGCTGATCAGCACGGCGGCGGGCTGCCACCCCAGGCCCGTGGCGCCGGAGAGCGTGCGCACGAGGAACGGGAAGACCGGCAGGAACGCCCAGTTGTTGGGCAGGATGTCGCCGGAGACGTTCATCGGCAGCGACATGGGATACCCCTGCGCGGCGATCTGGCCGTAGCGGTCGGCATCCCACCCGGTGAGGAAGTCCCAGAACGTGCCCAGACGCTCGCTGTCGGGCCCGAAGCCCCAGCGCGACGCCTTCGCGATGGAGTAGAACCCCCAGAGGAGTCCGAAGTTCACCGCGCGGGCGATGGCCCACAGGAGCAGCACGCGGACGAACGCGCCGCGCTCGATCGGCTCGACGCCCTGAGGCTTGCGCAGGACGTCGCGCCCATATTGCTGGAGTGCGCGCCCAGGGCGCGAGTCGAGCAGCCGGCGACCGCGCTCCCGCAGCGGGGCGAGGCGGTCGTCGGTGGGGGCCGGTCGTACGGTGGGGACCAGCTCGCTCGGCGGTGCGCTCACTCGGAACCTTTCACGTGGGGAGAAGTGGGCTGCTGACGACGGTGTCCGGCCCGGACAAGTGCATGTGGGGCAGATCGTACCGGATCAACACGTACGTTCCTCCCGGTTGACTTTCAGGAAATGCCTGATCAGTGAGCGTCACTCACGACCTTCAGGCCCACCACGCACCCCACGAGCCCGAGGATCAGCAGGATCTTCACCACCGAGACGGGCTCAGCTCCCCCCACCATCGCCCACCCCACGGTCAGCGCCGCGCCGATCCCCACCCACACGGCGTACGCCGTCCCGGTCGGGATCTCCCGCATGGCCCACGCCAGCCCGCCCATGCTCGCCACCAGCGCGACGCCGAAGACGATGCTCGGGCCGAGCTTGGTGAATCCCTCCGAGCGGCCGAGCGCCGTGGCCCACACGGCTTCGAGGACACCGGAGACGACGAGAACGATCCACGACATGACAGAGCTCCTTGGCCAGTCTTGTCGCAGTCCGGGTACTGATCCCTCGTCCGGTGACGCGGTGTGCGCCGGATCCGACGGTAGCAAACGCTCCTGGGCACCACCCGTGCACGCCGACCCGGGCAGAAGCGGCTCAGATCAGGAAGATCGACACGGCATCCGGATTGTGGGCGTGCACGAGCACGCCGAACACGACCGCGTCGAAGAGCAAGTGCACCGTCACGACGTACCACAGCGACCGCGTGCGCAGGAAGAGGAACCCCTGCACGAGCGCGAAGGGGATGGTCAGCACCGGACCCCACGCTTGGTAGCCCAGCTCCCACAGGAAGGATACGAACACGATCGCCTGGAGCACGTTGGCGCTGACGTCCGGGAAGTGCCGACGGAGCAGGGCGAACACCGTGCACACGAAGAACAGCTCGTCCCAGATGCCGACGGCCCCGACGCCGACGAACAGGCGTGCGATCAGCTCCGGGGTGTCCACCACCGGCCAGTTCATGTACACGCCGGACGTGACGAAGTAGAACGGCAGGATCAGCCAGCCGAGCACGATCACTCCGGCGAGCCACGCCCACTGCCACCACGCCCAGCGTCCGCCGCCGCGCCAGGGGAAGCGGATCGCCCGGTCGTGGAAGACGAACCGGGACAGGACGTAGGGAAGGAGGACGGCGCCGCCGAGGGCGAGCGTGAACCGCACGAAGGCCGCATCGTCGAGCTCGGCCTTGAGGGGAATGAGACTCACGACGAACTGCCCGAGCGCGATGAGGAACACGTCACGGGCGATGCTCGGGACCGGATCGGACCGCTGTCCGGGCCGGATCGGAACACCCGCGCGTCGGTCGACGACGACCGCGGATGCCACGGCGAGAGCCAGCACGATCCAGCCGAGCCACACGATCTGGACGACGAACAGCACCGGGGCCGCGAGACACACCACCACCGCCGGCACGAGCTTCGCCGTCCAGGTGCGGCGGGCGTGCTCGGGCTCGACGGCGTGCGAGGTCATGGCGTGCGGCGCGTGTAGGTCAGATCGCGGATGTCGCGCCCGACGCGCAGCCCCTTGCGCTCGAACGCGGTGAGGACCCGACCATCGAACCGCTCGGCCCACTCGCCCGGGAAGCCCCGCTCGAACTCCACGGCCTCGTCGAGCACGGCGCGCATCTGATCGGCGTAGTCCTGCCAGTCGGTCGCGAGCCGCAGAGTGCCACCGGGCCGCAGCGCCTGCGCCGCGATCCGGGCGAACTCGGGAGCGACGAGGCGACGCTTCGTGTGCTTGTTCTTGTGCCACGGATCGGGGAAGAACACCCACAACTCGTCGACGGATGCCACGGGGAGCATATGCTCCAGGACCTCGGGGGCGTTGGCCTCGACGAGGCGGAGATTGCGCAGCCCCTCGCGCTCGGCGTCGAGCATCGTGCGCGCCAGGCCGGCGGCGAAGACCTCGACCGCGAGGAAGTCGGCATCGGGCCGCGCGGCCGCGGCCGAGACGATCTGGTGCCCCTGACCGGAGCCGATCTCCACGATCAGCGGCGCGCGGCGCCCCCAGACCTCGACCGGATCGATCGCCGATCCCGGTCGGACGCTCGTGGCCGCGGCATCCCGCTCCACCGACAGCAGGTAGAACGGCGAGAGCTCGGCCCACGCCCGATCCTGCGCCTCCGACATGCGACCGCTGCGGCGGACGAACGACACCGGACGGTCGCGGTAGACGGGGGTCTCCATGGCATCCAGGGTAGGCGACGCCTGCGGCGCACCGTCGTCGTGCGGGTCGCGCGACTGCTCGCGGGACTTGCGGCCGCTCACGGGATGGTCACGAAGTCGATGAGCTCTTCGACACGGCCGAGGAGGGCCGGTTCGAGATCGCGGAACGTGGTCACGCGCGACAGGATGTGCTGCCAGGCGCGGGCGAGGTCGGCCTGCTCCTCGGCGGGCCACCCGAGCGCACGGCACACGCCCGCCTTCCACTCGATGCCGCGGGGTACCTCCGGCCACGCGGCGATGCCGAGCGCGCGCGGCGTGACGCACTGCCACACGTCGACGAAGGGGTGACCGACGATCCGCACGTGCGCACCGTGACGGCCGCGCGCGATCTTCTCCGCGATGCGCGACTCCTTCGAGTTCGGCACGAGGTGGTCCACGAGCACGCCGTAGCGGCGCTCGGCGGTCGGGGGCTCGGCATCCAGCGCCTGCTCCAACAGATCGACGCCCTCGAGGAACTCCACCACGACGCCCTCGGCGCGCAGGTCCGCACCCCAGACCTTCTCGACGAGTTCGGCGTCGTGCTTGCCCTCGACGAAGATTCGGCTGGCCCGAGCGGTGCGCGCGCGCTGATCCGATGCCGCGAAGGATCCGGAGGCGGTCCGGGTGCGGCCCTTCGGGGCGGCGGTGGGCGCGACGAGCACGGCCGGCTCGCCGTCGACGAGGAACCCGCCGCCGAGCGGGAAGAGCCGACGCAAGCCGCGGCGGTCCTCCAACTCGACGTTCATCCCCTCCAGGCGGGTGACTGCTCCGCAGAATCCGTCACCGGCGACCTCGACGACCAGATCGACGGATGCCGCGACCTGAGCCGCTTTCTTCCGACCGGCGTCGCGCCAGCCGCGGGCGAGCACATCGGTGCCGTAACGATCGTCCATGGGGGGTACCTCCGAACGCCCGAGCCTATGCGGCGGGCGCGTACGCCCGGAGCGGACGCGCCGATCCTTCCCGGGTGTCGGAGGGGCTTTATAGAGTGGGTTCCTCAGCGCCGAAGGGGAATGCATGCGAAAGCCGAAGACGGCCGCGATCATGGCGGGTCTGGTGATCGCGACGGCGTCCGTCCTCGGTCTGCCCGCCGTGGCCTCCGCGGTCGAGCCGCCGCCGCTCGGATCGAGCTACGTCCTCGATCAGGCCGACGTGCTCACGAACGCGCAAGAGGCCGAGGTGCAGTCGCGTCTGATCCGATTGGCCGAGCAGACGGGTCTCGACATGTGGGTCGTCTACGTCGACGAGTTCACGCAGCCCGCGGCCGCCGAGGACTGGGCCAACGAGACCGCCAACCGCAACAATCTCGGCCCGCATCAGTACCTCCTCGCCGTCTCGGTCGATGGGCGCGCCTTCTATCTCTCGGGCGACGTCGACGACGGCACGCTGTCGGCGTCGCAGCTGGCCACCATCGAGCAGGACCGCGTACAGCCCGCGCTGGCGGCGGGCGATTACGCCGGTGCGGCCGACGCCGCAGCGACGGGGATCACGAGCGCGGCTCGCGGTGCCGAGCCCGCTGCTCCCACGCCCGCCGGGAGCGGCCCCGACGTCGCCCTCATCGCGCTGGTGGTGTTCCTCGTCCTCGCCCTGGGCGGCGGTCTGCTGTGGCTGTGGCTGCGCCGTCGACGGGGCACCCCGGCGGGCGCCGGCGCGTCCGCGCGCGAGAGCATCGGCGATCTCGCCCGTCGCGCCGGATCCGCCCTCGTGGCCACCGACGACGCGATCAAGACGAGCGAACAAGAGCTCGGCTTCGCCCGCGCCCAGTTCGGCGACGCGGCCGCCGCGCCGTACACCGACGTGCTCTCCCAGGCCAAGGCCGACCTCGATCGCGCCTTCACGATCTCGCAGCAGCTCGACGACGACATCCCCGAGACCGACGACCAACGCCGCGCGGGGTACGCCGAGATCCTGCGGCTGTGCGCGGCGGCCGACGCGGGCCTGGATGCCAAGGCCGCCGCGTTCGAGGAGCTGCGGGCCCTCGAATCCGACGCCCCCGCCGCACTCACCCGTGCACGCGAACGTCACGCGACGGTCACGGCGGCGCTCGACTCCGCGGCGATCGAGCTGCGGTCGTTGAGCGAACGCTACGCCGACGATGCCCTGGCCACCGTCGCCGACAACCCGGCACAGGCCCGGGCCCGCCTGGATCTGGCCGCGCATCAGTTCGCGACGGCCGAGACCGCGATCGCCGCGAGCACGACCGGCGAGGCGGCGGTCGCGATCCGCACGGGAGAATCCGCCGTCGCCCAGGCCGAGAGCCTCGAGGACGCCATCGCGTCACTGTCTGCCGACCTGGCGACCGCCGAGCGTCGCGCGACCGACCTCGTCGCCGAGATCGAAGGCGACATCGCCGCGGCGGCGGCGCTGCCCGACCCGGACGGTCAGGTAGCGGGCGCGGTGGCGACCGCGCGCGCTCAGCTCGACGCCGGGCGCGCCGCCCTGGCTCCGCCGCGGCCGTCGCCGGTGCGCGCCCTCGCGGCGCTCGAGCAGGGCAATGCCGCGATCGACACGGTGCTGAACGCCGCGCGCGACGAGATCGCACGGCGGCGCCGCGCGGAGTCGCAACTCGACACCGTGCTGGTGCAAGCGCGCGCCCAGGTCTCGGCGACCGAGAGCTTCATCTCCGCCCGACGGGGAGCGATCGGACCGACCGCCCGCACCCGGTTGGCCGAGGCCGGCGCCGCCCTCGTTCAGGCCGAGCAGCTGCGCACCGCCGATCCCGTCGCGGCGCTGTCGTCCGCGCAGCGCGCCGCGAGTCTCGCCGGTGAGGCCGCCTCGCTCGCGCAGAACGATGTCGGAGCGTTCGAGAGGACCCGAGCGGGTGGGGCCGGCGGCGACATGATGGGCGCGATCCTCGGCGGGATCGCCGTCAACGCGCTCCTCGGCGGCGGATCCCGCTCCCGCGGGGGCTTCGGCGGCGGCGGCCTGGGCGGAATGATGGGCGGAGGCGGCGGCCGATCCCGGTCGGGCGGTTTCGGTTCCGGCGGATCCCGCGGACGTTCCGGAGGATCCTCGTCGGGCGGGTCCCGCGCCCGCCGCGGAGGGGGCCGCTTCTGATCGCCCTCACGCGGCCATGAGGGCCGTCACAGAAAACTCGTAGCATCCCCCACCAGACTCGACACCGTCGCCTCAGGAAGGAAATCCCGCATGGCCAAGCAGTCCATCTTCGGTCGCATCTCGACCCTCGTCCGCGCGAACATCAACTCGCTCCTCGACCAGGCCGAGGACCCGCAGAAGATGCTCGACCAGCTCGTCCGCGACTACTCCAACTCCATCGCCGATGCGGAATCGGCGATCGCCGAGACCATCGGCAACCTGCGCCTGCTCGAGCGCGATCACCAGGAAGACGTCCAGGCCGCCGCCGAATGGGGCAACAAGGCCCTCGCCGCCAGCCGCAAGGGCGACGAGCTGCGTGCCGCCGGCAACGCGGGCGAGGCCGACAAGTTCGACAACCTCGCCAAGATCGCTCTGCAGCGGCAGATCACCGCCGAGAGCGAGGCCAAGGCCGCCGAGCCGACGATCGCTTCGCAGACCGAGGTCGTCGACAAGCTCAAGGACGGCCTCAACGGCATGAAGACCAAGCTCGAGCAGCTGCGGTCCAAGCGCAGCGAGCTGCTGGCGCGCGCCAAGGTCGCCGAGGCCCAGAACAAGGTCCACGACGCCGTCAAGTCGATCGACGTGCTCGACCCCACGAGCGAGCTCGGCCGGTTCGAGGACAAGATCCGCCGCGAAGAGGCCCTCGCCGCGGGCAAGCAGGAGCTGGCCGCGTCGAGCATCGACGCGCAGTTCAACGCCCTCGAAGACGTCGGGGAGCTCACCGAGGTCGAGGCGCGTCTGGCCGCGCTGAAGACGGGCGGCCCCCAGCGCGCCGCCATCGACGCACCGAGCCCCGACCTCTGATCGTCGCGGGAGCGCACCGTCCTCGCGGCGGTGCGCTCCCCTTCTCCGACAGGCACCCCATGACGCGTTTCGTCATCGCCCCGCAGTGGCAAGGTTCGTCGTCCTCGCGTGCGATGCAGCTGATCGACGGGGCCGAGGCGATCGCCGGCGACCTCCCCCGCGCCGCGACCGTCGCGATCGAGACGCCGGCCGAGGCCGGCGACGCCCAGGGGACGAAGGTGCTCCGCGCCAGTGCCCTCGCCCGCATGCGCGAGCGCATCCACGACACCGTCGTGGCGGTCCGCGGCGAGCACACGGTGACGATCGGCGGAGACTGCGGCGTCGCCCTCGGGGCGGTCTCGGCCACCGCCGGCGACGATCTCGCAATCGTCTGGATCGATGCGCACGCCGATCTCCACACCCCTGAGTCCTCGCCCAGCGGAGCGTTCCACGGCATGGTGCTGCGCGCCATCCTGGGCGACGGGGTCGACCCCCTGCGCCTCCGCCCCGGCATCCCGCCCTCGCGCATCGTGCTCGCGGGCACCCGCGCCCTGGACGACGACGAGCAGGGCTACATCGACGAGCACGGCATCCGTATGGTCCCGGCATCCGGGCTGGCCGATCCCGACGTCCTCGCCGACGCGGTCGTGGCCACCGGCGCGTCGCGAGTGTTCGTCCACCTCGACCTCGATGTCCTCGACCCCGCCGAGATCAGCGGCGTCGCCCTTCCCGAGCCCTTCGGGGCCCGCGCGGCCGACGTGGTGGCCTCGATCCGCAGGCTGCGCGAGCGCCTCCCCCTCGCGGGAGCGACGATCACGGAGTTCTCGCCCGCCTCACCGGCGGCCGCTGTCGACGACCTCGGCACGATCCTGCGCCTGGTCGGGGCGCTGGCATGAGCCCGATTCCCCGCCCGCCCGCGGGCTGGCGTGAGCGAGCCGATCGCGCGGTCGCGCGGGGCCGGCGTCTCGACCGTCTGATCCCCCCTCCACTGCTCGACTCACGCCTCAGCCGACTCGGCTTCCTCTACGGGCGCACGGTGGGCTGGGTGTGGGGCTCGCTGTGGAGCACCGGCCGCATCGAGCGGCGGAACGGACTCTGGGTCTTCCGGGGACTCCCCGCCTGGGCGTTCCCGCGCGGCGGGGTATGCGTGGGGGACTGCTTCCTCACCGGGGACGTCCCGCCCAGCGACGCGGTCCTCGGGCACGAGGCCGTGCACGCCCGCCAGTGGCGCCACTACGGCATCCTCATGCCGGTGCTGTACCTCTTCGCGGGCCGTGACCCGCTGCGCAACCGCTTCGAGATCGAGGCGGGACTCGTCGAGGGCAACTACGTGCCGCGCGGAGCCTGAGCCGAGCGGAGCGTGACGCGCGACCACGACGTGCCGCACGGAGCATGAGCCGCGCGACCGTGACGGGGAGCGTGAGCCCGCGGCCGCGACGCGCCCGGCGGAGCCTGAGCCCGCGGCCGCGACGCGCGGTCCCGGGCGGAGGAGCGGCGTCAGCGAGCGGTCGCGAGACCGAAGCGCGCGGGCGTGTGAATGCTGCCCGCGTCGACGCCGTGCCGAGAAGTGAGCTCGTCGACGATCTCCACCGTCCCGAGGTAGGCCCCGAGCAAGAAGATGCGGGTCGCGTCGTCGTCGCAGCACAGCATCTCGCCGGCCCAGCCGGCGACCGCGCGGGTGAGGGCCTGACCGGGCGCGCAGCCGCGGCCGGTGCCGGGGGCGCCGCCACGACGCGAGCGGTCGAGCCACGTGACCGTCATGCGCGCGGGTGCCGCGATCGCGGCGATCCAGGTCTCGTCGGGCACCTCGACGAAGATGCGGCCGGTCGAGCAGATCGGCAGCGTCGACAGCAGCGCCTCCATCTCGGCGAGAGAGTTCTCGTCGGCCGTGATGAGGTGCTGCACACGGGTGTGGCGCGAGGATCGGCAGGCGGCGTCGTTGTGCTCGGCAGAGACGGACATGATGGCATCCACTATACCCGCGATGAAGGGTTGCCTAACCTGTGTTGCCGCCCTGAGGCGGTGGCCGCGGAACCGGTCGCGTCACTCCACGAGAGCGTCCCGCAGGCCGGCGAGTTCGTCGTCAGTCACCCCGTGGGCCCGGAGGAATCCGGCGGGCGAGCCGTGCTCGGCATCCAGGCGTTCCAGGAGCGCGCGCATGACCGGCGCGGGAGAGCGGGTCGCCAGTTCTTCGGCGTGCCGGTTCTCGGGGTGCAAAGCGCGGATGCCGGACACGATCAGGCGATTGCGTTCGGCGGGGAGCAGGGACTCGGTGCGTGCGTAGTCCGCGACCACGGCGTCGCGGTCCACACCGGCCGCGGCGAGCGCGATCGCGACGGTGACGCCGGTGCGGTCCTTGCCGACGGTGCAGTGGACGAGCACGGGTTGCGCTCCCGCGATCGCGCGCACCGCGGCGACGATCCGCGCGGGCGAGTCGGAGATCAACTCGTCGTACAGCTCACCGAGGCTGATGTCGCGTTCGAAGAACGACTCGACCGACCCGAGGAACAGCGGCAGGCGGCGCACGTCGACGTCGAGTCCCGTGAGACGGCTCGGCGCGTGGCGCACTTCGTCGTCGTCGCGGAGGTCGACGATGCGCCGGAGTCCCAGCGCGCGGAGGGTCTCGAGGCCCTCGTCGTCGACGTGCCGCAGGTTGCCGGAACGGAAGAGCACGCCCGAGCGCGTGCGCCCCGAGCCCGCCGGCAGTCCCCCGACGTCGCGGAAGTTCGTCGCGCCCGAGACGAGCGTGCTCACGCCGCACCCCCGTGGTCGTGCGGGGCGCGGGGCGGCACCGGGTAGCGGCCCGCGATCGCGACGCGGTTGAAGGCGTTGATCGACACGAGCACCCAGCTCAGGGCGACGTATTCGTCTTCACTGAGGATGCCGCCCGCCCGGTCGTACACCGCGTCGGGGATGCCCTCGTCATGGATGAACGTGAAGGACTCGGCGAGTTCGAGGGCGGCGCGCTCGCGCTCGTCGAAGACCCCCGACTCACGCCAGGTCGCGATCTGCGCGATGACATCGGCGTCGAGGCCCGCCCGGACCGCGGCATCCACGTGCACACGGACGCAGTAGGCGCACCCGTTCAACTGCGACGCGTGGATCTGCACGATCTCGCGCAGCCGCGCATCGATTCCCGCGGCGGCGGCGATGCCCCCGACGGTCTGGGAGAAGGCTCGCAGCGCGGCGTACGCCTCGGGAGCCTTCTTCGACAGATGCACGCGCCGTTCCTCGCCCATGGCCCACAGCCTACGGCGCACCTCGGACACCGCGCCGGGGCCGACGCGCTCTCCCCACGGCATCCGTATCGAGAACAGGCGATGCACCCGGAACAGGGCGAAGCCGCGCGAATGGGCCTGTCCTGGGCACACCGCCTGTTCTGGTGCCACGTGTCGCCGGGCATCGAGCGAGCTGGCGACCGCGGCGGCGCGGTGACAGGCTGGCAACATGCCCGAGACCGACGAGTTCTCCTTCCTCCCCGCGCAGGCCGCCGGCGCCGGCACCGCGCTCCCGACCGTCGCGCGCGTCGAGTTGACGCTCTCGGACGGGCGCACGCTGAGCGGGTTGCGGTGGGGCGAGGCTCCCCCGCGGGCGACGTTCCTGCACGGTGCCGGGCTGAACGCCCACACGTGGGACACCACGCTGCTGCACCTGGGCGTCCCGGCGCTCGCTCTCGATCTCGCCGGACACGGCGATTCGTCGTGGCGCGAGGATGCCGCCTACGTCGCGCGCGTTCTCGCCCCCGATATCGCGGCGGCTCTGGACGCGTGGACCGACCGGCCGCAGGTCGTCGTGGGCCACTCGCTGGGCGGGCTCACGGCGGCCGCGCTCGCGGCATCCCGTCCTGACCTCGTCGCGCGGCTCGTGATCGTGGACATCACCCCCGGCATCGACCCGAGCGCCGGCCCGGCGCAGCTGCGGGCGTTCTTCGCCGGGCCCACCGACTGGGCGTCGCGCGACGAGCTCGTCGAGAAGGCACTGGCGTTCGGACTGGGCGGGGCGCGCGAGGCCGCCGAACGCGGAGTCTTCCTCAACACCCGCGTGCGCCCGGACGGCCGCGTGGAGTGGAAGCACCACTTCGCCCACCTCGCCGCCGCCGCGGCGGCTTCGGACACCGACACGACGACTCCGGATGCCGTGCGCGCGGTGCTGGCGTCCACGGGCTGGGACGACCTCGCCGGCGTGCGCGCGCCGCTCACCCTCATCCACGGAGATCACGGTTTCGTCACGGCAACCGACGCGGACGAGCTCGTGCGCCGGGCACCGGATGCCGAGGTGCGTGTCGTGCCGACCGGGCACAACGTGCAGGAGGAGGACCCGGCCGGCCTCGCCGCGTCGGTGCGGGAGCTGCTCGAACGGGAGTGAGGACCTCGAGACGGCCCGTCCCGCAGTGTCACACACGGCGGCGGCCTCGAACGGGTGAAAGTAGGCTGTCCTCACCCCACACCACGGCACCACAGCACACCCGGATGCCGTCGGCCTGCGAAAGGATGATCCCGCAATGCTGCGCCGCCCCGCCCTTGCCACGAGCGCGCTCCTGATCGGAGCCCTCCTGTTCACCGCGTGCACCGGCACGTCGACCCCGCCTGCCGCGACGGGGGCACCCGATCCGAACGCCACGCTCACCGTGCGCCTGTCGCTGGAGCCGTCCAACCTCGACATCCGCCGCACCAGCGGTGCCGCCCTGGAGCAGGCCCTCGTCGACAACGTCTACCAGGGGCTGGTGACGCGCAACGGCGACGACGACAACGCGATCGTCCCCGCCCTGGCGACCGAGTGGACCGTCTCCCCCGACGGACTGACGTACTCCTTCACGCTGCGCCCGGGCGTGACGTTCCACGACGGCAGCGCGCTGACCGCCGACGACGTCGTCTCGTCGCTGCAGACCGCGAAGGACGATGCGACGATCCAGAACAGCGCCGACCTCGCCGGGGTGGCATCGATCGCGTCGCCCGACCCCACGTCGGTCGTGATCACCCTCGCGCAACCGAACATGGATTTCCTGTTCTCCCTCACCGGTCGCGCCGGCCTGATCTTCAAGAACAACGACGCCACGAACTTCTCGACCGCCACGAACGGCACCGGCCCCTTCACCGTGTCGTCGTGGAACACCGGACAGAGCCTGACCCTCACCCGCAACGACGCCTACTGGGGCGACAAGGCGGGCGTGGCCGAAGTCGTGCTCGATTACATCCCCGACCAGAGCGCGGCGATCAACGCGGCCGTCAGCGGAGACGTCGACGTCGCCCTCGAGATCGACCCCGAGCTGCAGGGTCAGCTCGACGGCACCGGCAACTTCCAGATCGAGTCGGGGCTGACCACCGACAAGGGCACGCTGGCCTTCAACAACGCCCGCGCGCCCCTGAACGACCAGCGCGTCCGCGAAGCCCTGCGGCTGGCGATCGACCACCAGGCGCTCATCGACACCCTCGGCGCCGGCCAGACCCTCTTCGGCCCGATCCCGCCGCTCGACCCCGGATACGAAGACCTCTCGGGCAGCATCTCGTACAACCCCGACCGCGCGCGCGAGCTGCTCGCCGAAGCGGGGGCCGAGAACGTGAACCTCACCCTCACGATCCCGAGCGTCTACCCGACCTCGATCGCGACGTTCCTGGTCTCGTCGTTCGCCGATATCGGTGTGACGCTCCAGGTGCAGTCGGTCGACTTCGGCACGTGGCTGCAGAACGTCTACACCAACCACGACTACGACCTGAGCTTCGTGCGGCACGTCGAGGCGCGCGACTTCGGCAACTGGGCCGACCCGTCGTACTACTTCGGCTACGACAACGCGCAGGTGCAGAGCCTCTACGCCCAGGCACTGGCGACGACCGACGAGCAGACCTCGGCGGACCTGCTGAGCGAGGCCGCCCGGATCGTCTCGGACGAGGATGCCGCCGACTGGCTGTTCCTCTCGACGCCGCTCACCGCGGTCGCGACGAACGTGGCGAACTTCCCGAAGAACTCCCTCAACGTGCGCCTGCCCCTCGCGGGTGTGACGGTCTCGTCGGAGTGATCCGGTACGCGCTGACACGGCTGGGCCTGCTCGTCCTGGGCCTGGCCGTGTCCAGTGCGCTGATCTTCCTGTCGCTGCGGGTCCTTCCCGGCGACGTGGCGCTCCTCATCGCGGGCACTCAAGCCACGTCCGAGCAGGTCGACGCGCTGCGCGAGAGCCTCGGGCTCACGCAACCGCTGTGGCAGCAGTACCTCGACTGGATCGCCGGGATCCTCCGCGGCGACCTGGGCTCATCCCTCGTCACGGGGGCCTCGGTGACCGCCGAGCTGCTCGACAAGGCGCAGGTCACCGCGCCGCTCGCGGCCCTCTCGATGACCGTCGCCCTCGCCGTGGGGCTGCCGTTCGGGGTGCTGTCGGCCGTGCGTCGCGGGCGTCCCGACGGCACCGCCCTCAGCGTCGGCTCGCAGGCCCTCGCGGCCGTCCCGGTGGTGTGGGCGGGAATGATGCTCGTGGTCGTCTTCGCCGTGTGGCTCGGATGGCTCCCCCCGCAGGGCTTCCCGCGCGCGGGCTGGGGCGACCCGGCCGCGGCGTTCCGCGCGCTCGTGCTGCCCGCGGTCACGATCGGTGTCGTCGAGGGTGCGATGCTGCTGCGATTCGTCCGCAGCGCGACGCTCCAGGCGATGGGCCAGGACTACGTCCGCACCGCCGCCGCCAAAGGCCTGACCCGCACGCGTGCGCTGCTGCGCCACGGCCTGCCCAACGTGGGCCTCTCGGTGGTGACGGTGCTGGGCCTGCAGATCGCCGGAATCATCGTGGGCGCGGTCGTGATCGAGCAGTTGTTCACCCTTCCGGGTGTGGGACGGATGCTCGTCGCCGATGTCGCCGCTCGCGACCTCCCCAAGGTGCAGGGCGAACTGCTCGCTCTCACGGCGTTCGTGCTCGTCATCGGCTTCCTCGTCGACCTCGTGCACCGCCTCATCGACCCGCGGCAGAGGGAGGCCTCGTGAGGACGCTGCGCCGGCTCTGGAGCATCGGCACCGGGCGCTTCGGCATCCTGGTCGTCGTCGCCATCGCTCTCACGGCGCTCGTGTCGCTGGTGTGGACGCCGTTCGATCCCGCGAGCGTCGACGCGCGAGCGCGCTGGGCCGACCCGTCATGGCTGCACGTGCTGGGCACCGACGGGAACGGCCGCGACATCCTGAGCCTGCTGATGGCGGGCGCACGCACGACCGTGGTGGTCGCGGTGGGCGCGGGGGTCGTCGCTTCGCTGCTCGGGATCGCCCTCGCCGCTCTCGGGGCGCTCACCGCGCGGTGGGTGCGCGAGAGCGTGGCGGTGCTCGTCGACATCCTGGTCGCCTTCCCCGTACTCATCATCGCGATGATGATCACCGCGGTGTGGGGCGGCTCCCTCGGCGTCGTCATCTGGTCGGTCGGGATCGGCTTCGGCGTGAACATCGCCCGCGTCACTCGACCCGAGCTGCGGCGGGTGCTGCACAGCGACTTCGTCCTGGCCGGTCGCGCGAGCGGGCTGACCCCCCTGCAGAATCTCGTGCGCCACCTGCTCCCCAACGTCGCCCCCGTCTTCATCGTGCAGTTGTCGTGGGGCATGGCCGTGGCCGTCCTGGCCGAAGCGGGGCTGTCGTACCTCGGCTTCGGCGCCCCGATCACGCAGCCGTCGTGGGGCGTGCTGCTGAGCGATCTGCAGGCGTACATCTCCGTCCACCCGCTCGCGGTGGTGTGGCCGGGCCTGGCGATCACGGTGACGGTGCTCGGGCTGAACCTGCTCGGCGACGCGCTCCGCGATGCCGCCGACCCGACGCTCTCCGAACGCACCCCGCAGGCCCGCACGCACGTCCCGGTGGTGGTGTCATGAGTCTCGAGGTCGAGGGACTGCGCATCGAGATCGGCGGCCGCTCGGTCGTCGACGGCGTGAGCTTCGCGGTGCCCGACGGCGCGCGGGTCGGACTCATCGGCGAGTCGGGCTCGGGCAAGTCCCTCACGGCCCTGGCGGTACTGGGTCTGCTCCCGGATGCCGCGACCGTCTCGGGCAGCATCCGCTGGAACGGCCGCGAGATCCTCGGCCTGCCCGACCGCGAGCTCGCCCGGCTCCGCGGCGACGACATCGGCATCGTGTTCCAGGAACCGCGGACGGCCCTCAACCCCATCCGCACCGTCGGGCGCCAGATCGGCGAGTCGATCCGCATCCACGAGGGCGTCTCGCGGAGGGAGGCCCTGCGGCGGGCCGTCATCGAGGCCGCGCGGGTGGCACTGCCCGAACCCGAGCGGATCGTCTCGCGCTACCCGCACCAGCTCTCGGGCGGCCAGCGCCAGCGCGTGGCCATCGCCATGGCGCTGGCGTGCCGTCCGCGCCTGCTCATCGCCGACGAACCGACCACCGCCCTCGACGTGACGATCCAGGCCGGCATCCTGTCGCTCTTGCGCTCCCTGGCCCAGGATGCCGGAATGTCGCTCGTCTTCATCACCCACGACCTCGCCGTGCTCGCGCAGGTCGCCACGCACGCCGTCGTCCTGGAGCACGGCCGGGTCGTGGAGCAGGGGGCGGTCGCCGACCTGCTGCGCGCTCCGGCGTCCCCGGTGACGCAGGCCCTGCTGCGCGATGCGACCGCGACCGTGTGGCATCCGGAGATCGATCGGGGCCGACCCGAAAGCGAACGGGAGAGCGGATGAGCGACACGATCCTGCACGCGCGCGGACTCTCGCGCACCTACCTCACCCCCCGCACCCGCGGCTTCGGCCGTGCCGAACGCACCGCGGGACTGCTCGACGTCGACGTCTCGGTGCGCGCCGGGTCGGCGGTGGGGATCATCGGCGAGTCCGGCTCGGGCAAGTCCACCCTCGTGCGTCTGCTGCTCGGACTCGACGCCCCCACGGCCGGAACGGTCGAGGTCGAGGGGCGCGCGGTCGACGCGGGCGGCTCCGCGCGGTCGCTGCACTGGCTGCGACGGGCCACGGGCATCGTGCTCCAGGACCCGTACGCCTCGCTGGACCCGCGCATGAGCGTTGGACGCATCGTCGGCGAGCCCCTGTGGGCTCTGGGAATCGAGGGCGATCGACGGGCGCGTGTGCGCGAGGTGCTCGAACAGGTCGGTCTCGACGCCGACGTGGCCGAGCGGTTCCCGCACGAGTTCTCGGGCGGGCAGCGTCAGCGGATCGCCCTCGCCCGGGCGATCGTGCACCGTCCCCGCATCCTCGTCGGCGACGAGCCGCTGTCGGCGCTCGACGTGACGGTGCGGGCGCAGATCCTGCGGCTCATCGCACAGCTGCGGGCGGAGGAACACATGACGCTCGTGCTCGTCTCGCACGACATCGGCGTCGTGCAGAACGTGTGCGACCAGGTCGTGGTGATGAAGGACGGCCGGGTCGTCGAACAGGGCCCCACCGAGAAGGTCCTGCTGCAGCCGCAAGCCGCATATACGCGCCGGCTGCTGGCGTCGGTGCCCACCCTCCCCGCCTGAGCACCGTCACGAAAACAGGCTGCGCACCGAGAACAGGCCGATCCCGGCCGGATCACCCTGTTTCCGCGGCATCCCCTGTTTTCAGCGCGCGGATGCCGCGTTCCGGACGCCGCGGCCCCACCCGGACGCCGCGGCCGAACCTCGACGCCGCGGCCGGTCCCCAGGCCGTGACCAGAACAGGCTGCGCGGCGAGAACAGGCCGATCCCGGCCGGATCACCCTGTTTCCGCGGCATCCCCTGTTCTCGATGCAACGCGTGCCACGGCCCGGACGCGGCAGTCCCACCCCGACGCCGCGGCCCCAACCTCGACGCCGCGGCCCCAACGCCGCACCCCCACCTCAGGCCGTCACCAGAACAGGCTGGGCACCCACAACAGGCCGATCCCGGCAGAATCGCCCTGTTTCCGCGGCATCCCCTGCCGTCGAGGCAACGGATGCCGCGATGTCGGCGGCCGGCGCTAGCCTCTGCCCATGACCCCCGGCATCGTTCCCCCGTTCCTGCTCGATCGGCTCGCTTCCACCGACGATCCCCGCCTCGCGCGCGCCGCCGCCGCCGCGCGGAAAACCCTCGCGATCCCCCGCCCCGAGCGCTCGACACGCACGCGCCTGCGGCTGTCGATCGACGGCGGAGCGCTCGTCGCCGAAACCGGGCCAGCCCCCGACCGCGTGATCTCCGACGCCGGCAACAGCGAACGTCTGCCCGGTCGACGGGTGCGGACCGAAGACGATGCGCCGACCGGTGACCGCGCGGTCGACGAGGCCTATGACGGACTCGGCGCGACGTTCGACTTCTTCTGGGATGCCTTCGCGCGCAACGCCATCGACGGCGCGGGCGGCTCGCTGTCGGCCACCGTCCACTTCGGCGACGACTACGACAACGCCTTCTGGAACGGCGAGCGGATGGTGTTCGGCGACGGCGACGGCGACGTGTTCATCGGGTTCACCCGGTCTCTCAGCGTCATCGCGCACGAACTCGGGCACGGCGTCACCGAGGCCGCCGGGGGCCTGGAATACCAGGGGCAGTCGGGGGCACTGAACGAATCGCTCTCCGACGTCTTCGGCGTGCTCGCCGAGCAGCACGCGCGGGGGCAGCGCGCCGACGAGGCGTCGTGGCTCGTCGGGGCGGGGATCTTCGCCGACGCCGTCCAGGGCGTGGCGCTGCGCTCGATGTCGGCACCGGGAACCGCCTACGACGACGACGTGCTCGGCGCGGATCCCCAGCCCGGGCACGTGCGCGACTATGTCGAGACCGACGACGACAACGGCGGCGTGCACATCAATTCGGGCATCCCGAACCGGGCCTTCTTCCTGCTGGCCACCCGCCTGGGCGGCTTCGCGTGGGAGCGCGCGGGGCTCATCTGGTACCGCACCCTCACGTCGGGAACGCTGCCGCTCACCGCTGACTTTGCCGCCTTCGCCGCGGCCACGCGAGCGACCGCGGCGGCGGAGTACGGTGAGGAGTCGGAGGAGGTCGACGCCGTCCGAGCCGCGTGGGCGGGAGTGGGCGTCGAAGAGGATGCCACGACCTGACGGCCCCGACGACGCGCGTTTCGTCGTGGTCGTCGTGCGTTCCGGCGGCATCGCGGGCCTGTCGAAACGCTGGCGCGCCGAACCCGACCCCGACAGCCGCCCGCGGTGGCGGGAGCTCGTGGAGAGGTGCCCGTGGGACGCGCCTCCCCCGCCCGCGTCGGGGGCTGACCGCTACCAGTGGCGCATCGAGGTGCAACGCGGCGACTCCACCGTCCACCAGGCGCGCTTGGGCGACGGGCAGATCGCGGGGCCGTGGCGGACGCTCGTCGACGAGGTGCGTCAGGCGGCTCCCGCCGCGCGTGGCTGACTCCGGCCCCTACCGCGCGTGGGTGACTCCGGCCTCAGCCGCGCGCGGCTGACTCCGGCCCCTGCCGCGCGTGGCTGACTTCGGTCCCCCGCCGCGCGTGGGTGACTCCGGCCTCAGCCGAAGAGCTTCCGGCGCTTTTTCTTCGAGGGGATGCTCTTCTGCAGATAGACCACGCCGAGCCAGCGGCCGAACTTGAAGCCGACCCGGCCCATGCGGCCGACCTCGACGAAACCGAGTTTCTCATGCAGGGCGATCGAGGCGTCCGCCCCCTTGTCACTGATGGCCGCGACCATCTCGCGGATGCCCTTCTCGGCACACGCGTCGATGAGCGCTTCCAGAAGCGCGCGCCCGAGACCCTTGCCCGCGGCGGCCTGCCCCAGGTAGATCGAGTTCTCGACGGTGTACCGGTACGCCGACTTCGATTGCCACGGCTGCACGAGGGCGTAGCCGAGGATCTGGCCGCTCGGCGATTGCGCGACGAGGAACGGCAGATCCAGCTTGTGGAGCGTCGTGAACTTCTCGCGCCACTTCGCGATCGACCAGGCCTTCTCGTCGAAGGTGACCACGGAGTTGCGCACGTAGTAGTTGTAGATCTCGCGGATGTCGGGGATGTCCGCCTCGGTCACGCGGCGGATCTCGTACGCGAACGGCCGCTCCGGCTCGGGCGCCCGCCGCAGGTGCGCGGGGAGCCGGCGTCGGGTCTTCTCGTACTCCTCTTCCAACACGCACGCCACTTTACGGGGCGGCGGGTTTCGGGCGGATGACCGCCGAGCCGCTCAGGCGGGCAGACGCCAGTCCACGGGAGCCGCGCCCTGCTGCTCGAGCAGCGCGTTGACGCGCGAGAACGGGCGGGAGCCGAAGAAACCCCGACTGGCCGACAGCGGCGAGGGATGAGCGGATGCCACGATCGCGGTGTCGCCGAGCAGGGGCGTGAGGTTCGCGGCATCCCGCCCCCACAGCACGGCCACGAGCGGCGCGTCCCGGGCGACGAGGCGGCGGATCGCGTGCTCGGTGACGCGCTCCCACCCCCAGCCGCGGTGAGACGCGGGGGCACCGGGCGCGACGGTCAGGACCCTGTTGAGCAGCATGACGCCCTGCTCTCCCCAGGCCGACAGGTCGCCGTGCGGCGCGGGCGCGATGCCGAGGTCGTCCGACAGCTCACGGTAGATGTTCGACAGGCTGCGCGGGAGCGGCCGCACGTGCGGGTCGACGGCGAACGACAGGCCGATCGGGTGGCCCGGGGTGGGGTACGGGTCCTGCCCCACGACGAGCACGCGCACCGCGTCGATCGGGGTACGGAACGCCCGCAGCACCAGGTCGCCCGCGGGAAGGTACGGGTTCCCCTCGGCGCGGAGCCGCTCGCCGAGCGCGGCGATGTCCTCCGCCACCGGTGCGAGGGGCTCCACCCACGAGGCGTCGATGAGGCCCGCGTCGGCGAGCTCGGCGAGGGACTTCGCCGTCACGCGGCGTCTTCCTCGTGCACCGACCCCTGGAACGACCACGGGAAGTCGATCCACAGCGAGGTGTCCTTCCACGAGTAGTCGGGGGCGATGATCGTCGTCGGCTTCGAATAGATGACCGCCGAGCGGGCATCGGCACCGTGCCGGTCGAGGAGCTTCACCGCCAGGTCGAGGGTGCGGCCGCTGTCGGCGACGTCGTCGACGAGCAGCACGCGGCGGCCCGCGAGGTACGACAGGTCCAGCGCGGGGGGCAGTACCTCGGGCGCGTCGAGGACGGTCCCGACGCCGGTGTAGAACTCCACGTTCAGCGCGCCGCAGTTCTTCACGCCCAGGCCGTAGGCGATCGCGCCGCCCGGGAGCAGCCCGCCGCGGGCGATCGCGACGACCACCTCGGGCCGGAATCCGTCGGCGACGATGGCGCGGGAGATCTCTCGCGTCGCGACGCCGAAGTCCTCCCAGGTCAGCCGTTCGCGCTCATCCGTCGTCTCCGCCACGCGGATCCCCTCTCTTCGTGTGTCTTTCACCCTAGGGTGAATCCCGGATGCCGCCTCGCGCGGTGCTAGCCTCACGCCATGTCGCGCGTCTCCGGCGCGGTCGGTCGGGTGCGCGGGTCCGCGCTCGGGGTGACCGCGGGACTCATCGGGTGGTTCGTGCTGGTCGAGCTCGCCAGCGGCATCCTGCAGGGGTACTACGTGCCGCTGCTGCCCGACATCGTCGTGCACCTGGGCATCCGCGACGCCGACGTCAACTGGTTCGAAGCGGCACAGCTGCTGCTCTCCGCCCTCGTCCTCCCCGTGCTGGCGAAGCTCGGCGACGTCTTCGGCCACAAGAAGATCCTGCTGGCCTCCGCCCTGGCGACCGCGGCGGCGAGCTGGTGGCTGGTGTTCGCCGACACGTTCCCCGCGTTCCTCCTCGCGTGGGCCCTGCAGGGCTTCTACGTCGTATGGCTGCCGCTGGAGATCGCGCTCATCTTCGATCGCGGACGCCGGCAGAGCCGCGGTGTCTCGCAGACGCGGCGTGCGGCGGGCCTGTTGGTCGTGGGGCTCCAGGCCGGAGCCATCATCGGCGCCCTCGCCGCCGGACGCTTGTTCGCCGCGACCGGCGGCGATCTGCGCCTCGCCCTCACGGTCCCGGCGATCGCCGTTACCCTCGTGTGCGTCGTCATCTGGCTCGGCGTCCCCGAATCGGAACGGATGCCGGGGCGTCGCCGCCTCGACATCGGCGGGTTCGTGATGCTCGCCGCCGCCCTGCTGTGCCTCACCGGCGCACTGTCGTTCGTGCGCCTGCCCGCGGGCCCGGGGCCGGCGGTGATCGTCCCGCTCCTCGTACTCGGGGTGGTCTTGCTCGTCGTGTTCGCGCGGTACGAGCTCGGCCGCCCCGATCCCGCGGTCGACATCCGCGTGCTCCGCCGCCCCGAGATGTGGCCCGTGCAGGCCACGTCGTTCCTCGTCGGCATCAGCCTGCTCGGCGCACAGGGACCGCTGGCCACGTACGCCGGCACGGATCGCGCCCTCGGCTACGGACTCGGACTGGATGCCACGGACCGCTCGAACGTCATAGGCGTGTACCTCGTGTCGCTCATCGTCGGGGCGGTGCTGTTCGCGGTCACCTCCCGCCGGGCGAGCCCGCGCGTCGTCCTCATCGGCGCCGCGGTGCTCGTCGGCCTCGGATACGCCCTGCTCCTGCCCCTCCACGTCGAGCTGTGGCAGGTGCTGCTGTGTCTGGCGATCGCGGGCCTCGGCTCGGGGGCGCTCGTCGCGGCGATGCCGGCGGCAGCCGCGGCGGCGGCTCCGCGCGGGCAGACGGGCGTGGCATCCGCCCTCACCAACACCACGAAGACCGTCGGAGGGACGATGTCGTCGGCGGTGTTCGGCGTCGTCCTCGCCGGGGGCGCGGGAGCCGCGGTGGCGGCGACGGCCGCGCCGCTGGCGGGATACCTGACCGTGTGGGGAATCTGCGCGGCCGGCGGATTCGTCGCCGCGATCCTGCTGCTGTTCGTCCCGAAGGTCGCGTTCGCCGACAGTGCGGAGGGCGAGGCCGCCGCGGGGGCGGCGCGCGGCGAGGTCGCCTGAGCGCTCGGGGTCAGCGCACCCGCAGCGGACCGCGCGCCAGCAGGTGCTGCGCGGACTGCGCGACCGGGCGCATCGTCACGAGGTCGAGGTTGACGTGTCCGGGCGCCTCGAGCGCGTAGGCGATGACGTCGGCGACGTCCACGGCCACGAGCGGGGCTTCGACGCCTTCGTACAGCTTGTCGGCCCCCGCCTGGTCGCCGCCCAGGCGGTTGACGGTGAACTCCTCGGTGCGCACCATGCCCGGCGCGATCTCGATGACCCGCAACGGTTCGCCGTTCAGCTCCTGCCGGAGCGCGCCGACGAGCATCGACTCCCCCGCCTTCGCGGCGTTGTAGCCCGCTCCGCCGGGGTAGGCGGTCTGCGCGGCCGTGGAGGTGACGAACAGCAGGTCGGCGTGTCCGTCCCGCTCGGCCGCGCGCCGCAGGAGCGGGAGCAGGGATGCCACGAGCCGCTGCGACGACAACACGTTGGCCTCGAACATCCACCGCCAATCCTCGGGGTCGCCGTCTTCGACGCGGTCCGCGCCGCGCGCCCCGCCGGCGACGTGCACGAGGGCGTCGACACCGCCGGTCTCGTCGAGCCACGCGGCGAGCGTGGCGACCGCGTCACCGTCGGTGAGGTCGGCCACGTGGGCGACGATCCCCGTCTCGGCCTCGAGCGCGGTCAGGCGCTCGGCACGACGTGCCACCCCCACGACGTCCCACCCGCGGGCGCGCAGCTCCCGCGCGGTCGCCTCGCCGATCCCCGAACTGGCCCCGGTCACCACTGCGCGTCGCGTCATGGCATCCACGCTACCCGCGGCCGGCGACACGGAGTCGCCGCGAACGTTACGGCGCGTGTCCGCCCCTGTTGTCGGTGTCGGCGGCTCTCTCTACGCTCTCAGCAGGCCGTGGCATCCGTCGTCGGCCCCCGAGATTTCCGAAGGAGAAGCCGTGTCCGCACCCGAGAACTGGCGTTTCGAGACCAAGCAGATCCACACGGGTGCCCAGCCCGACCCTGTGACCAAGGCCCGCGCCACTCCGATCTACCAGACGACGTCGTACGTGTTCGACAACGCCGACCACGCCGCGAACCTCTTCGCGCTGGCGGAGTTCGGCAACATCTACACCCGCATCCAGAACCCCACCCAGGACGTCGTCGAGCAGCGCATCGCCGCGCTGGAGGGGGGCACCGGCGCCCTCCTGGTCGCGAGCGGCCAGGCGGCCGAGACGTTCGCCGTGCTCAACATCGCGCAAGCCGGCGACCACATCGTCTCGTCGAGCTCGATCTACGGCGGCACGTACAACCTCTTCAAGTACACCCTCGCCAAGCTCGGCATCGAGACGACCTTCGTCGAGAACCAGGACGACTCCGAGGAGTGGCGCGCGGCGGTCCGCCCGAACACGAAGCTCTTCTTCGCCGAGACGATCGGCAACCCGAAGATCAACGTGCTCGACATCCGCACGGTCGCCGACGTCGCCCACGAGAGCGGCGTCCCGCTCATCGTCGACAACACGATCGCGACGCCGTACCTCATCCGTCCGTTCGAGCACGGCGCCGACATCGTCGTGCACTCCGCGACGAAGTTCATCGGCGGCCACGGCACCACGATCGGCGGCGTCATCGTCGACGGCGGAACCTTCGCCTGGTCGCAGAACGTCGAGAAGTTCCCCGGTCTCACCGAGCCCGACCCCTCGTACCACGGTGCGAGCTACACCACCGCGGTCGGCGACGGCCTCGCGTACATCATCAAGGCCCGCGTGCAGCTGCTGCGCGACCTCGGCGCCTCGATCGCTCCGCACAGCGCGTGGCTGCTCATCCAGGGCCTCGAAACCTTGTCGCTGCGCATCGAGCGCCACGTGCAGAACGCGCAGGAGATCGCCGAGTGGCTCGAGAGCCACGACGACGTCGCGAGCGTGAACTACTCGGGTCTGCCCACGTCGCCCTGGTACGCCGCCGCCAACAACTACGCACCCAAGGGCGTCGGCGCGGTGCTGTCGTTCGAGCTCAAGGGCGGTGTCGAGGCGGGCCGCGAGTTCGTCAACTCGCTGGAGCTGTTCAGCCACCTCGCCAACATCGGCGACGTGCGCTCGCTCGTCATCCACCCGGCCTCCACGACGCACTCGCAGCTCACCCCCGAGCAGCAGCTGACCTCGGGGGTCACCCCGGGTCTCGTGCGCCTGTCGGTCGGTCTCGAGAACATCGCCGACCTGAAGGCCGACCTCGACCAGGCCCTCGCCGCCGCGCGGCGCCTGTCGGAGGCCGCGCGCGCCTGACGCGTCCCCTCGACGCCCCGATCCGGTCCACCGGGTCGGGGCGTCGTCGCGTGTGGCCCCGCCCGCGCGTCACGCGCCCTCCGACGCCGCACGATGGTCCCCGGGCCGCCCCGTGGCCCGCGCCCTCCCCGGCCTCGGTCCCGGCCGCACACCGGGAGGAGATTCGGCGGAGGGAGGACCCCGCACGGGCGAGGCATCCTCCGCTCCGCGGATCTCCTCCGCCCCGCGCGGACGCAGGCCCGGACGGGGGCTGGACAAGCGCGTAACAGTCGGTACGCACCCCGCGCGAGCCGGGAGAATGGATGCCATGGACTGGCAGATCTCCGAAGACACGGTGCCCTCGGCGCCGATCACGGAGGCCGACGCGCGGTCCCTGCTCGGGCGCCCGCCGGCCACCGGCGCGTGGCGCGACGGCGATCCCGCGGGCGATCGGCGTTTCGCGGCGTTCGGGGAGTTCCGCACCGAGAACGGTGAGAGCCTGCCGGGCTTCCGCCTCGCGTACGAGACCTGGGGCGAACTCTCCCCCGCCCGCGACAACGCCGTCCTGATCCCCCACGCGCTGACCGGCGACAGCCACGTCCGCGGGGCCGCGGGTCCCGGTCACCCCACCGCGGGCTGGTGGGGCGATCTCGTGGGCCCGGGCGCCGCCATCGACACCGACCGCTGGTTCGTCGTGGCTCCGAACGTGCTGGGTGGATGCCAGGGCTCGACGGGACCGGCCAGCATCGCCCCCGACGGGTACGAGTGGGCCTCGCGCTTCCCGTACCTCACGATCCGCGACCAGGTGGGGGCGCAGGCTCTCCTGGCCGACGCGCTCGGCATCGATCGCTGGTCGGCGGTGATCGGCGGTTCGATGGGGGGCATGCACGCGCTGGAGTGGGCGGTGGGGCTCCCCGACCGGGTCGAGCGCGCCGCCATCCTCTCGGCCCCGCCGGTCACGACCGCCGACCAGATCGCCCTGAACACGGTGCAGGTCGACACGATCCGGATGGACCCCCGATTCGCGAGCGGCGAGTTCTACGACGCGGGCGACGGCGACGGGCCCCACCGGGGACTCGCCCTGGCCCGGCGCATGGCACTGCTGAACTACCGCAGCCCCACCGAGCTCAACCAGCGCTTCCAGCGGTCGTGGCAGTCGGGCGTCAGCCCCCTGGGCCACGGCGGACGCTTCGCGGTGGAGTCCTACCTCGACTTCCACGGCAACAAGTTCACGCGACGGTTCGACGCCAACAGCTACCTCACCCTGGTCGAGGCGATGAACTCGCACGACGTCGGCCGCGACCGCGAGGGGGTCGAGGACGCCCTGCGGCGCGTCACCGCGACGACCCTCGTGCTCGGCGTCGACACCGACCGCCTCTTCCCGGTGGACGGGCAGCACCGCATCGCCCGCGGCATCCCGAACACCCTCGATGGGGATCAGGCGGTCGTGCTCTCGAGCGACTTCGGCCACGACGGCTTCCTCATCGAGACCGCCGCCGTCGACCACCACCTGCGGCGGCTCTTCGCGGCCTGAGCCCGGATGCCGCCGGCAGCGGCACCGCGAGTCAGCCCTGCGTCGGGATCGAGCCGGTGATCGCGGTCTGCGCGGCCTCGGCGGCCGGCATCCGGTGCGCGGGGTGACGCCCACTGCGGTCTTCGACGCGGAACGAGATCACGGCCACGATCAATCCGCCCAGCGCCAGCGCGCCCCCCACCCAGGCGGGGGCGACGAGGCCGAGTCCCGCGGCGATGACGAGCCCGCCGAGGAACGCGCCGAGGCTGTTGCCGATGTTCAGCGCGGAGTGGTTCAACGCCGCCGCGATGGACTGGTTGTCCTCGGCCACGTCCATGAGCCGTGTCTGGATCGAGGGGCTGAGCGCCGAACCGAAGAACGCGACGAGGAACGCGAAGAGGACGAGGCTCACGATCCACCCCGCCGTGAGGGCGAGTCCCACCGAGGCCAGGCCCAGCGCGATGAGTCCGGCGAACAGCCAGAACCGGAGATCCTTGTCGGCCAGGGCGCCCCCGACGATGTTGCCGATCGTCATCCCGACGCCCACGAGCACGAGGACGACCGAGACCGCCCACTCCGGCTGACCCGCCACGTCGGTGACCATGGGCGCGATGTAGCTGTACATCGCGAAGAAGCCGCCGAACCCGACCGCGCCGATGCCGAGCGCGAACCACACCTGCCCGAGACGGAACACGCGCAACTCGTCGCGCAATCGCCGCCCCGGCATCCCCGGGTGGGCCGGCACGAAGAACGCGATGCAGATCGTCGCGAGCAGGAAGATCGCCGCGACCACCGCGAACGCCGCACGCCAGCCGACCTGCTGTCCGAGGAGGGTCCCCAGGGGAACGCCGACCACGTTCGCGATCGTGAGCCCGGTGAGGACGAAGGCGACGCCCTTCGCGCGATTACCGGGCCCGAGGGCGTCGGCGGCCACGAGCGCACCGATGCCGAAGTACGCGCCGTGCGGGAGGCCGGCGAGGAAGCGGGAGGCCGCGACGAGTTCGAACGTGGGCGCGATCACGGTCAGCACGGTGAAGAAGGTCAGCGCCGCGGCGAGCGCGATCATCACGCGATGCCGGGGGAATCGCGCCACCGACCCCGCGATCGTCGGCGCTCCGACGACCACGCCGAGCGCGTACAGCGACACGAGCCAGCCCGCCTGGGCGATCGCGTCGTCGGGAGAGGCCGCCCATGCGGAGGGGGCGAGATCGCGCGCGATGTTGGGGAGCAGCCCCATCACCACGAACTCGGTCATGCCGATACCGAAGCTGCCGATGGCGAGAGAGAGGAGCGCCCGCGTCGCCGCACCCCTCGAGGTCGTCTGAGAGGTCACTCGCCGATGGTAGTCCGCGGCGGCGCGCGGTGTCGAATCGTTTCGGCGCGGTGCGTGCCCGCGCGGGCCGCCGGAGTCAGGACGCGTCGTCGATCGCGCGCTCGAGCCGCTCGATCTTGCCGTCGATCTCGCCCGTGCGCCCCGGGCGGATGTCGGCCTTGAGCACGAGCGAGACGCGCGAGCCGTAGGGCATCACGGCATCCGTCGCCCGCTTGACGACGTCGAACACCTCGTCCCACTCGCCCTCGACCTCGGTGAACATCGAGGTCGTCCGGTGGGGCAGGCCCGAGGCGCGGACCACGGCGACCGCGGCGGCCACGGCGTCGTGCACGGACCCGTCGGCATTCTCCGCCGCAGCGGTACCGACACCGGACGGGGCGACCGAGAACGCGATGAGCATGACTCGAGGCTACTTCGCCGCGACGCGGGCGGGAACGGGGCGGCGCCCGAGCACCCAGTCGCG
Organism: Microbacterium sp. SCPM-O-B-15248 (M128); assembly: GCF_058214835.1. Lineage (NCBI taxonomy): Bacteria > Bacillati > Actinomycetota > Actinomycetes > Micrococcales > Microbacteriaceae > Microbacterium > Microbacterium sp. SCPM-O-B-15248 (M128). Next base: position 96,275 of record NZ_JBYQLI010000011.1, on the reverse strand, counting down.
CAGGGAGGCCGGGTGCGGGACGCGACCGGTGGCCACCCGCACGACCCGGACGATCGCCCACACCATGAGCACGAGCGCGAGGAGGTTGCGCAGCTCCAGCAGGATCACCGGGAACGGCGCCGGGTGCGTGGCCATGAGCCCGTCGTACACGAGCGGGTACACCCACTGCGTGAGACCGCAGATCGCCAGCGTCATCGCGGCGAAGCCGTACCACCGGCGACGGTCGAGCATGAGGCCCAGCACGACCGGTGCGAACAGCCAGACGTAGTACTGCGGCGAACCGACCTTGTTCAGGGCGATGAACGCCGCCACCAGCGCGAGCGAGAGCGGCGGGAACACGCTGAGGAACGTCGCACCGCGCCACATCTTCTGCGCCCCGATGACCGCCACGGCGGCCATCACGAGCAGCATGAGCGGGGTCATGACCGCGATCACGATGTCGGAACCCGGGCCCGAAACCTGGAAGGTGAGCACCCCGCCGTCGTAGTAGACCTCGGAGCCGGGGACGTAGAACGACGCCAGGAACATGTACAGCCCGCCGACGGGGGCCTCCATCTGGATGCCGCGGGAGGTCTGGTCGCCCACGAACCCGAACACGTAGGGCGCACCGCCCAGAGCCACGACCGGGATGATCGTCGCCAGCGAGACCGCGACGGCACCCCAGATCAGGGCGAGGCGGCGACGCACCGCCACGAAGCCTGCGGCCAGGATCGCCGCGGGCCACACCTTCATCCACACCGCGATCGACAGCAGGACGGAGGCCAGGAACGGCCGCCGGACGAGCCAGATGCTGCCGAGGATCGCCAGGGGGACGGTGATGCCGTCGATCCGGTACAGCCCCACCGGGCCGACCAGCAGGATGGCGGCGAGCCAGAACCAGGCGGCGAGCACCCGACCGCGCGAGCGGCCGCGGCCGACGAGGATCACGAAGGCGACGAGGTTGAACAGCGACACCGTGATCGCCCACGCCGGCGTGTATCCCACGGCCCAGGCGAACAGCCACGCGAACGTCATCGGCAGGAACGCGAGCTGCGGGTAGATCCACTTCTCGGTGATGCCGGGCCATTCCCACATGTCCGAGCGCGTGCAGGAGGTGACGTCGATCCCCCCGAAGAGCGCGCAGCGCGACCACGGTTCGTACACCAGATACACGTCACCCATGGGTTCGTTGGGCTGCTGATAGCCCAGGATCCCCACCGTGACGTGAACGGCGACGAACGCCAGCAACAGAACGACGACACGCCTCACCACCGGATCATCCTAAGCGGGCGGGCTCCGGCGCCCCCGACGGACGGATGCCGCCCACCGCGCGACGCCGCGGCCCGCGGCGTCCTCCGCCGGGCAACCGTTATGCGATCGAGTCCGTCACTCGGTGCCGAGGAGCGCGGCGACGACCGGCGGCAGCGCCTCCGCCACGTCGAACGCCGTGATCGGGCCGCCGCCTCCCCCGTGCCGCGCGGCGGCGGCGGTACCGGCCGTTCCGTGCAGCCACGCCGCCGTCGCCGCACACGCGGCGAGGTCGTCCGGCGCGGTGCGACCGTCCGCGACCGCGGCGGCCACGACGGCGCCGAGCACGCCCGCCAGAACGTCGCCCGTTCCGGCCGTCGCGAGCCAGGGCGTCCCGGTGCGCACACGCTGTACCCACCCGCCGGGCGCCGCGACGACCGTCACCGCACCCTTGGACAACACGACCCCGCCGAGGCGGTCCGCCGTCTCGCGAGCGAGGGCTTCACGGGCGTCGTCGTCCGCCGCCGTCCGGGCCTCGAGCCCGAGGGCCTCCCGCAACCGCGCCAGCTCTCGGGCGTGCGGTGTGACGATCACCGGCGCGGAGGCCGACGCCACCAGGTCGAGCGCGCCCGCGTCCGCGACGACGGGTTCCGAGCCCGCGAGGATGCCGCGCAGCGCCGCCGTCTCGGAAGCGTCGCGCTCGGCGGCATCCGTTCCCGACCCGATGACCCACGCCTGCACGCGACCGTCGGCGGTCACGGTCTCGGGGCGTCGCTGCAGCACGAAGTCCTGGGCGCGCGCCGGACCGAGGTACCGCACCATCCCGGTTCCCGTGCGCCACGCGGCCTCGACTCCCAGAACCGCGGCACCGGGATACCGCGCGGATCCCGTCCGCATGCCCACGACCCCGCGGGAATACTTGTCGTCGTCGCCGGTTGGCTTCCGAAGTGTGCGGGCTGCCTCGAGCCCCGTCCAGTCCCTCGCCGTCATGGCGTCACCCTAGAGCCCGAAGGTCCGATGTGAGCACCCTCTTCACTCCCTTGACCGTCCGCGGTATCGAGATGCGCAATCGCCTGTGGGTCTCGCCGATGTGCCAGTACAGCGCCGTCGACGGCATCCCGAACGACTGGCACCACGTGCACCTCGCGCAGTTCGCCGCGGGAGGGGCGGGCCTCGTCATCGCCGAGGCGACCGCCGTGTCGCCGGAGGGCCGCATCTCCCCCGCCGACGTCGGGCTGTGGAACGAGGCGCAGGTCGAGGCGTGGGCCCCGATCGTCGCCGCGATCCGTGCGCGCGGCGCCGTCGCGGGCGTGCAGCTGGGACACGCGGGACGCAAGGCCTCCACCACCCCGCCGTTCGGCGGCGGTCGCGGCTCGGTCGCACTCGAGGACGGCGGCTGGACGACGGTCGCCCCCTCCGCCCTCGCGTACCCCGGCTTCGCCGAGCCGCGCGCGCTCGACCTCGCCGGAATCGACCGGGTCGTGCAGGACTTCGCCGATGCCGCGCGCCGCGCGATCGCGGCCGGCTTCGAGGTGCTCGAGATCCACGCGGCCCACGGGTACCTGCTGCACCAGTTCCTCTCGCCGCTGAGCAACCACCGCGACGACGAGTACGGCGGCTCGTTCGACGGCCGCGTACGCCTGCTCGAACGTGTCACCGCGGCGGTGCGCGAGGCCGCCCCGGCGGCCGCGGTGTTCGTACGGTTCTCGGGGACGGATGCCGCCGACGGCGGGTGGGACATCGACGACACGGTCCGCGCGGCCGAGCGTGTGGCGTCCCTCGGCGCCGACCTCGTCGACATCTCCAGCGGCGGGCTCGTGCCGCACCAGCACATCGAGACCGGCCCCGGCTACCAGGTCCCGCTCGCCGAGACCGTCCGGCGCGAGACCGGGCTCCTCGTCGCCGCCGTCGGAATGATCGACGACGCCGCGCTCGCCGAGGCCGTCGTCGCCGACGGGCGCGCCGACGCGGTGCTCGCCGCACGCGAGTGGCTGCGCGACCCGCACTACGCCCTCCGCGCCGCGGCCGAACTCGGCGTCGCCGTGCCCGCCCCGCCCCAGTACCTCCGGGCCTACTGAGGTCGCATCCTCTGCGATGCGCACGACCTCAGCCGGGACGCCCCGAGATCAACGGAGGTCGTGCGCATCGCTGAGATCATGCGCGAGCCGGCGCGGACCCGGATGCCACCGCCCGGCCGCCGCGCACCTCACGCGAAGCGGCGGCGGGCCGTGGCATCCTGCACCTCGCCGACCAGCTCTTCGATGACGTCCTCGAGGAACAGCACCGCCCGTACGTCGCCGGCGTCGTCGCGCACCTGCGCGAGGTGGCGGCCCGATCGCCGCATGAGCGCGAGGGCGTCCTCGAGATCGGTGGACTCGAGCACCGACACCATGTGGTGGATGCGCTTGGCCGGGATGGGCCGCGCCATGTCGGCTTCGTCGTCGGGTCCTTCGGCGACGCGGAGGACGTCCTTGAGGTGGACGTACCCGGTCGGGTGTCCGTGCTCGTCGACGATCACATAGCGGGAGTAGCCGTGCCGGGCCACCGCCCGCTCGATCTCGGCGGGAGTCGTGTGCTCGGGCAGCGTCACCAGCTGCGCCATCGGCACCGCGATGTCGGCCGCCTTCTTCTCGGTGAACTCCACCACCGCGGTCACGGTGCCCGCGGCGTCGTCCAACACGCCCTCACGGCGCGACTGGTTCACGATCGTGGCCACCTCGTCGAGCGTGTAGGTCGAGGTCGCTTCGTCCTTGGGTTCGACCCGGAACAGCCGCACCACGTGATTGGCGATCCAGTTCAGCGCGACGATGATCGGGTAGAACGCCTTCGAGACCGCCACCAGCGGCGGCGCGAGCATCAGCACCGCCCGGTCCGGCAGCGAGAACGCGAGGTTCTTCGGCACCATCTCGCCGAAGACGACGTGCAGGTACGACACCAGCAGCAGCGCCACGACGAAACCGGCGATGTCGACGGCGGTCTCGGACAGCCCCGTCAGACCGAGCGGCTCCGCGAGGAGGTGGTGGATCGCCGGCTCCGAGACGTTCAGGATCAGCAGCGAGCAGATCGTGATGCCGAGCTGGCAGGTCGCGAGCATCAGCGTCGCGTGCTCCATGGCGTACAGCGCGGTCTTGGCCGCCCGGGAGCCGCGTTCGGCGAGCGGTTCGACCTGCGAGCGGCGCGCCGAGATGACGGCGAACTCGGATCCGACGAAGAAGGCGTTCGCGATCAGCAGCACCACGAGCCACGCGATTCCGGCCCAGTCGCTCATCGCTGGTCACCTCCTCGAGCCGCACGCACGAGGTCGTCGACTCCTTCTTCGGTGGGGGTCGGGGTGAACTGCACACGGTCGACGCGTCGGCCGTCCATGCGGTGGACGGTCAGGATGCCGTCATCGATGGCGACCGTGTCCCCCACTGCGGGGATGCGCTCGAGCTCGGCCATGAGGAAGCCGCCGACGGTGTCGTAGACCTCTCCCTCGGGCACGCGCACGCCGGCGCGGTCGAGGAGTTCGTCCGGACGCAGGTCGCCGGGGAAGGTGACGGATGCCGCGGAGCGCACGATGCCCGCCCGCGATCGGTCGTGCTCGTCGAGGACCTCGCCGACGATCTCTTCGACGAGGTCCTCCAGAGTCACGACCCCGGCCGTCCCGCCGTACTCGTCCACGACGATCGCCATCTGGTACCCGCGGGACCGCAGCTCGGCCACGAGGGTGTCCAGGTGCACCGTCTCGGGAACGCGCAGCGGCTCGGTCGCGAGGGCGGCGACGGGGACGTCGGCGCGGCGGTCGCGCGGCACGCCCACGGCGGCCTTGAGGTGCACGACCCCGATGATGTCGTCCATTGACTCGTCGTAGACGGGGAAACGGCTGTGGCCCGTGCGCCGGGCGAGCTGGATGACGGCGTCGGTGGGCTCACCGGCGGCGAGCGCGTGCACGCTCGGCCGCGGGGTCATGACATCGGCGGCGCTCAGCCGCGCGAACGTGAGGCTGCGGTCGAGGAGCGAGGCGGTGTCCTGCTCGAGCATGCCGGCGCTCGCGGACCGCTTCACCAGGCTCGACAGCTCTTCGGCGGTGCGCGCTCCGGAGAGCTCTTCCTTCGGCTCGATGCCCGTCGCCCGCAGGACGCCGTTGGCGCTGCCGTTGAGGACGGCGACCGCGGGGCGGAACACCGCGGTGAAGGCGACCTGGAACGGCATCACGAGCTTCGCCGTCTGTCGCGGGATCGCCAGGGCGAAGTTCTTGGGGACGAGCTCGCCGAGGATCATCGACAGCACTGTCGCGAAGCCGACGCCGACGACGGCCGCGAGCGGCACGAGCACGGCTTCGGGCAGCGACCACGCGACGAAGACGGGGCGGAGCAAGTTGGAGATCGCCGGTTCCATCGTGTAACCGGTCAGCAGCGTCGTCAGGGTGATGCCCAGTTGCGCGCTCGAAAGGTGGGTCGAGGTGATGCGCAGGGCATCGATCGTCAGCGACAGCCGGGATTCGCCCGCGGCGCGCCGCGATTCCAAGTCGGCGCGGTCGAGATTGACCAGGGCGAACTCGCTGGCGACGAAGAGTCCCGTCCCGACCGTGAGAAGCAGCCCCACGCCCAGCATGACGTAGTCCATCACGCGTCACCCCCGCTCACGGCGGGAGAGGGTCGTCGGGGCTCGGGTCTACAACTGGGAGGGTCGTCCATCGTGCCCCGATTCTATGGCCTCCCGGCGTCCGCGGCACCGGGCGGGCGGCATCCCGGTCGGACCCCCAGGATGGGGGGATGGATGCCGCCACCTCCTCCCTCCAGCGAAAGGCCGCCGCCGCGGAAGACGCCGTGCTCGCCGCGTACCTCCGCCGCTACGGACCGGTCGCATGGGCGCACGCCGCGACCACCGGAGACGGCGCAAGGACGTGGCACTACTGGTGGCACGCCCACCTCGTGCACGCGCTGTGCGAAGCCGAGCGGCACCGGCCCACCGCCGCGCGTCGTCGTCTCATCGGTGACCTGCTGCGCGGAATCACGGTCCGCACCGCGGGCACCTGGATCACCCCCTACTACGACGACATCGCGTGGATGGCGCTCGCCCTGGCCGAGGCGCGCCCGCACGGCCACGCGCGCGCCCGCATCGCACGAGTCCTGGAGCGCGCGATCGATCCGGCCGTGGGCGCCCTCCCCTGGCGCACCGGCAGCGTGCTCTACAACGCCCCCGCCAACGGACCGGCGGCGATGGTCCTCGCCCCCAGCCGCCACCGTCGGAGCGCGCTGCAGCTGAACGAGTGGATGGCCACGACCCTCGACGAGCCGGGCACCGGACTGGTGCGGGACGGCATCGAGCACGGGGTGGTGCGGTCCGAGCTGTGGACCTACAACCAGGGCGTGGCGATCGGTGCCGCCGTCGCCCTCGGCGACCGACCGCGGGCCGCCGCTGTGGTGCGGGCCGTCGAGCGCTGGTGCGCCGCGGACGACGGCCTGTTCCCCGCGGCCGGGGGAGGCGACGGAGGGCTGTTCGCCGGCATCCTGGCTCGCTATCTCGCCGTCGCGGCGACGCGCCTGGACGAAGAGGATGCCGCCCGCGCCCGGCGACTGGTGAGTCGCAATGCCGAGACCCTCTGGGAGGGGCGTCGCGGCGGGCGTTTCGCGGCCGACCCCCGCCGACCGGCGAGAGCCGAGGGCGACGACCTCGACCTGTCGGTCCAGCTCGGCGCGTGGATCACGCTCGAGGCCGACGTGACGGCGGCCGACGCGGTCACCAGCTGACCGGAAGCGCCTTGCCCTCCTCGTAGCCCGCGGCCGACTGCAGCCCGACGCGAGCCCGCTCGTGGAACTGCGGCACTGTGGCGGCTCCGGCGTACGTGAACGAGGACCGCACGCCCGACGTGATCATGTCGAGCAGGTCTTCGACGCCCGGACGCTGGGGGTCGAGGTAGATCCGCGACGACGAGATCCCCTCGGCGAAGAGCTCCTTGCGTGCGCGCTCGAACGCGTCCAGCCCCTGGAATCGCCCCTGCACCGCCTTCGTGGAGGCCATCCCCCACGACTCTTTGTAGATCCGGCCGTCGTCGTCCGTGCGCAGACGCCCGGGCGACTCGATCGTGCCCGCGAACCACGAGCCGATCATGACCGACGCCGCCCCCGCGGCCAGAGCCAGGGCCACGTCGCGCGGGTAGCGCACGCCGCCGTCGGCCCACACGTGCGCTCCGGCGGCCCGGGCGGCCTCGGCCGTCTCGAGCACCGCCGAGAACTGCGGACGGCCGACCGCGGTCATCATGCGCGTGGTGCACATCGCTCCGGGGCCGACGCCGACCTTGAGGATCGAGGCGCCCGCTCGCGTCAGATCGCGCACGCCGTCGGCGGTGACGACGTTGCCCGCCGCGATCGGGATGCCGAGCTCCAGCGCCGCGACCTCGCGGAGCGCGCGCAGCATCTGCTCCTGATGACCGTGGGCGGTGTCGACCACGAGGACGTCGACGCCGGCAGCGGCGAGCGCCCGCGCCTTGCCCGCGACGTCGCCGTTGATCCCGACGGCCGCGGCGACGATCAGGCGACCGTCGGCGTCCACACCGGGGCGGTACACCGAGTCGCGCAGCGCGCTCCGCGCCGACAGCGTCCCGACGATGCGGTCCCCGTCCACGACCGCCACGATGTCCGCCGACCCGACGAGCTCGAACACCTCGTGCGGATCCCCGATGCGGGAGACCTCCACCAGCGGGGCGTCGGTGCGGGCGATGTCGCCCAGGGTGGCATCCGGGAGCGCGGTCGCCAGGCGCGGGGCGGGCACGATCCCGCGAAAGCCGTCGAGCCCGACGGTGCCGTCCGCGCGCTGCTCGGCGACGACGATCCCCCGTCCGGCCACGGCCGGCAGGACGAGCCGCGCGTCGGCGACGGTCGCGGACGGCGGGAACACCAGGGCCGCGTCCCACGCGGCCGGTTGCGCCTTGACCCACTGCACCGCCTCGACCAACCGGGGCAGGGACATGTCCTGCGGCAGCACGCCGAGTCCGCCCCGCCGGGCGAGCGTCGCCGCCAGCCGCGGGCCGGTGACCGAGTTCATGTTGGCCGAGACGAGCGGAAGCGTCGCACCGCTGCCGTCGCCGGGAGCCAGATCGACCCCGAGCCGGCTGCCGACGTCGGAATGACGCGGGACGAGGAAGACATCCGAGTAGGTCAGATCGACATCGGGCTGTGCACCGGAGAACTCCATGGCATCCACCTCACCACATCCGAAGTCCCACAAGAGCCCGGAGCGCCGCCAGGAACCTCGGCTAGGCTGGAGCGAGTGCGCAACGAGGACGACTGCGTGCATCCACAGGAATCTTCATCGAGGAAAGCAGGCGATCGACTGTGTCGAGCCAGGTGACGGGCGTCGGTACTTCGAGCGAGGGCGAGTTCGGCGCGAACGAGTGGCTCGTAGACGAGCTCTACGAACAGTTCACGGTCGACAAGCACTCCGTAGACAAGGCCTGGTGGCCGATCCTGGAGGCGTACCACCCGGTCGTCGACGGATCCGCCGAGGCCGCGGCCCCGCCGTCGGAGCCGAAGCCGGTGACCGCGCCGATTCCGGTGGTCGGTCAGGCGCCGGTGGCACGCACGACCGCGAAGCCCGCGGCGCCGCAGCCGATCCCGGCGCAGGCCCCCAGCCCGATGCCCTCGGCCGGTTCCGAGAGCACCGAAGAAGACCGCGTCACTGTTCTCAAGGGCATGCCGAAGGCGCTCGCGAGCAACATGGACGACTCGCTCACGGTGCCCACCGCGACGAGCGTGCGGACGATCCCGGCCAAGCTGATGATCGACAACCGCATCGTCATCAACAACCACATGTCGCGCACCCGCGGCGGCAAGGTCAGCTTCACGCACCTCATCGGGTGGGCGCTCATCCAGGCGCTCAAGGAGTTCCCGAGCCAGAACGTCTTCTACGCCGAGATCGACGGCAAGCCGTCGGTCGTCGCCCCCGCGCACGTCAACCTCGGCATCGCGATCGACATGCCCAAGCCCGACGGCACGCGCGCGCTGCTGGTCCCCAGCATCAAGCGCGCCGACACGCTGTCGTTCAGCGAGTTCCTCGCGTCGTACGAAGATCTCGTCCGCCGCGCGCGATCGAACAAGCTCACGCCCGCCGACTTCCAGGGCACGACGATCTCGCTCACCAACCCCGGCGGCATCGGCACCGTCCACTCGGTCCCCCGCCTCATGCGCGGCCAGGGCGCCATCATCGGCGCCGGCGCGCTCGAGTACCCCGCGGAGTTCCAGGGCGCGAGCGAGAAGACGCTCAACGAACTGGCGATCGGCAAGACGATCACGCTCACCAGCACGTACGACCACCGCGTCATCCAAGGTGCGGGCTCGGGCGAGTTCCTCAAGAAGGTGCACGAGCTGCTCATCGGCCAGCGCGGCTTCTACGACGCCATCTTCGCGGCGCTGCGCATCCCGTACGCGCCGATCCACTGGGCGGCCGACATCAGCGTCGACCTGTCCGAGCGCATCGACAAGAGCGCCCGCGTGCAGGAGCTCATCAACTCCTACCGCGTCCGCGGCCACCTCATGGCCGACATCGACCCGCTCGAGTACGTCCAGCGCACGCACCCCGACCTCGAGATCGAGTCGCACGGTCTGACGTTCTGGGACCTCGACCGCGAGTTCGTCACCGGCGGTCTCGGCGCCAAGCGCGTCGCCAAGCTCCGCGACATCCTCGGCGTCCTGCGCGACTCCTACTGCCGCACCATGGGCGTGGAGTACATGCACATCCAGGACCCCGCGCAGCGCCAGTGGTTCCAGAGCAACATCGAGGTCAAGTACACCAAGCCCGGCCACGACGAGCAGCTGCGCATCCTCTCCAAGCTGAACCAGGCCGAGGCTTTCGAGACGTTCCTGCAGACGAAGTACGTCGGCCAGAAGCGCTTCAGCCTCGAGGGCGGCGAGTCGCTGATCCCGCTGCTCGACCAGATCCTGCAGGGCGCCGCCTCCGCGGGTATGGACGGTGCCGCGATCGGGATGGCCCACCGCGGTCGCCTCAACGTGCTGACCAACATCGCCGGAAAGACCTACGGTCAGGTGTTCCGCGAGTTCGAGGGCGCCGTGGCCGTGGGCAGCAAGCGCGGCTCGGGCGACGTGAAGTACCACCTCGGCACCGAAGGCACGTTCGTCGGCGACTCGGGCGACGAACTGCCGGTCTACCTCGCCGCCAACCCCTCGCACCTCGAGACCGTCGACGGCGTGCTCGAAGGCATCGTCCGCGCCAAGCAGGACCGCAAGCCCATCGGGACGTTCTCGTGGCTGCCGATCCTCGTGCACGGCGACGCGGCCTTCGCCGGCCAGGGCGTCGTCGTCGAGACGCTGCAGATGTCGCAGCTGCGCGGCTACCGCACCGGCGGAACGATCCACGTCGTGGTGAACAATCAGGTCGGCTTCACGACCACGCCCACCGACGCCCGCACCTCGGTGTACGCCACCGACGTCGCCAAGACCATCCAGGCTCCGATCCTGCACGTCAACGGCGACGACCCCGAGGCCGTCGTGCGCGCCGCGGATCTCGCATTCCTCTACCGCGAGGAATTCCACCGCGACATCGTGATCGACCTCGTCTGCTACCGCCGCCGCGGGCACAACGAGGGCGACGACCCCTCGATGACGCAGCCGCTGATGACCAACCTCATCGAGGCCAAGCGCTCCGTGCGCCGCCTGTACACCGAGTCGCTCGTCGGCCGCGGTGACATCACCGAGGACGAGTACGAGCAGGCCAAACGCGACTTCCAAAGTCGCCTCGAAGTCGCTTTCGCCGACACGCACGCCGCCGAGACCGGGTCCACCCCCGTCGTCCCGACCGATGCGTCCGACGAGATCGTCGTCGGGGCCCCCGAGACCACGGGTGTCTCCCGCGAGGTCGTGAACCACATCGGCGACGCGTTCGTGAACAAGCCCGACGGCTTCACGGTGCACAACAAGCTGCAGCAGCTGCTCGAGAAGCGCCTGGACATGAGCCGCAACGGCGGGATCGACTGGGCCTTCGGCGAGCTGCTCGCCTTCGGTTCGGTGCTGATGGAGGGCACCCCGGTGCGCCTGGCCGGTCAGGACTCGCGTCGCGGCACGTTCGTGCAGCGTCACGCGGTGCTGCACGACCGCTCCAACGGCCAGGAGTGGCTGCCGCTGGCCAACCTCAGCGAGAACCAGGGCCGTTTCTGGGTCTATGACTCGCTGCTGAGCGAATACGCCGCCATGGCGTTCGAGTACGGCTACTCGGTCGAGCGCGCGGACGCCCTCGTGCTCTGGGAGGCGCAGTTCGGCGACTTCGCCAACGGCGCGCAGTCCGTCATCGACGAGTTCATCTCGTCGGCCGACCAGAAGTGGGCGCAGCAGTCGAGCGTCGTCCTGCTGCTCCCCCACGGCTACGAGGGACAGGGCCCCGACCACTCGTCGGCGCGCATCGAGCGCTACCTGCAGATGTGCGCGCAGGACAACATGATCGTGGCGCGCCCCTCGACCCCCGCGTCGTACTTCCACCTGCTGCGCCGCCAGGCCTACCAGCGTCCGCGCCGGCCCCTGGTCGTCTTCACCCCGAAGGCGATGCTGCGGTTGCGCGGTGCGACCAGCCCCGTCGAGGACTTCCTCGAGGGCCGGTTCGAGCCGGTGCTCGACGACGACCGCGGCATCGACCGTGGCGCGGTGACGCGCGTGCTGCTGCACGCTGGCAAGATCCACTGGGATCTCCGCGCCGAGCTCGACAAGAACCCGAACCCCGAGATCGCTCTCGTGCGTCTCGAGCAGTACTACCCGGCACCGATCGACGACCTGAACACCGTGCTCGCGCAGTACCCGAACGCCGAGCTGGTCTGGGTGCAGGACGAGCCCGAGAACCAGGGCGCGTGGCCGTTCGTCGCTCTCGAGGTCGCCGACCAGCTGCGCGGCCGTGGCATCCGGGTCATCTCCCGCGCCTCGGCGGCATCGACGGCGACGGGTTCGCCGAAGGTGCACGCCAACGAGCACGCCGAGATCATGAAGGCGGCGCTCACGAGCTGAGCGCACCGACGACGAGGGGGCCCGGTCATCGACCGGGCCCCCTCGTCGTCGTCGAGTTCAGGATGCCGGGGCGGCGAGGCCGAGCGTCGGGGCCAGCGCCGGGATCGCGAACGCGAGGCTCCCGTCGAGCGCCTCGCCGGTGTGTCCCGCTCCCTCGACGATGTGGGTCAGCACGGTGAAACCCGCCGCCTGGGCCACCTGGGAGTTCGCGAGCTGACCGGGACCGTACGTGGTGTCGAGACTGCCCCACGTGAAGATCGCGGTGTGACCGGCGTAGGTGCCCGCCGGTGCGGAACTCATGATCACCGACGGCTTGTTCGCCTGGAACGCGGCGGCGTCGCCGTTGTAGACGTCCGCCACCGTCTGGTCGACGTGCTCGGAACCGGGGAACTCGTTTCCCATGACGTCGAGCATCTGCCCCCAGACATGGGGGTACTTCGCGCCGTACATGACTGCGCAGGAGCCGCCGTTGGAGAAACCGCCGATCGTCCAGTACCGGTGGTCCTTGACGATGTTGAGGTTCTGTTCGGCCCACTGCGGCACGAGCTGGTTGATGTACGTGGCGACGGCGCCGAACTTCGCGGAGTCGACGCAGGCCGGGTCGCGGTCGGGCGCGGTGAGCTGGTCCACCACGATCGCGATCGGAGCGAGACCCTTGTTCGTCGACGCGAAGGCGTCGAGGGCCTTCGCCAGCGCGGTGGGGTCCGGCGAGCCGGGCTGTCCCATCATGAACACCAGAAGGGGCAACGCCGGGGGGTTCGCGACCTGAGCGGCAGGGGGAAGATACAGCGACGCGTCGCGTGCGGCGTACTGTCCCGTGGGGATCTTGGTGCTGCCGGTCAGGGCGCTCACCGTTCCCTTCGCGGGCATATCGGCCGGGGGCTCCCAGGCCTGGTAGAGGGCCGCGGGGTCTCCCGCGGCGGCATTCTGCTGTGGGAGGGAGGCCGGATCGAGGGCCTGCACACCGAGGATGGCGGCGAGGTTGTGCGTCACTCCGTAGGAGGCGTTGACCCCCAGCGCCGCGGCCAACAGCGAGGCGAGGACCGTGACGGAACCGACGATCCGCCGCCCCCAGGGTCGGCGGCAGATCCCCACGACGCCCACCGCCGCGGCGGCGACGCCTCCGGCTGCCCAGAGGCCCGCGCCGGACGGCAACGGCCCTTGGAAGACGCCGAAGTGCTCGAGGACCCGAGCCACGCCGTACATGACGACTCCGGTCCCGAGGCCGATCATGAGGGTGCGCACGAGACGGCGCGGAGGCCACACGATGACCGCCACCGCGCCGAGGGCGGCGATCACGGCGCACACGATGAGCAGCGGCGAATCGATGAGTTCGAATGACAGCACGAATCGGATCACCGACGGCCTCCCCACGCGGTCCGGGCCAGAGCGACGATCTCACGACGGGACGCATCCGGCAGATAGGCGCGACCGACGGCGGCGCCGATGGCGGGCAGGTGCAGCGGATCGCGGTACGCCAGCGTGAGCTCGCGGTAGCGCGGGCGGAACTTGCCCTTGAAACGGAACAGCGAAGCGAACCCGTACGCGGGTTCGAGAACCTCGGCCAGCCAGCGCAGCAGCGCGCGCAACGGCGCGGGGTCGCCGTCCATGGGCGCATCCGGCGCCTCGGCCAGCGGAGCCCCCGACAGACTCAGGACCGCCGCGCCCTCCTCCTGCAGCTGCAGGGCGGCCTTGGCGATGAGGAACTCCATCATCCCGTTGGGGCCGTCGGCGCGTCGGCGCATGAAGTCGAGCGTCCATCCGGTCACCGCGCCGTCGGTCCAGGACGGCATCCAGCTCGTGACGGCCTCGATGCGACCGTCGGGCCCGACCGCCAGGAGCAGCCGCACATCGCGGTCGCGCAGCTCGTCGAGGGAGCCCAACGTGAAGCCCATCTCGGGGAGCGCCCGATCGGCGACCCATTCCTCGTCGATCGCGATGATCTGAGAGGCCTGCGAGACGGTGAGCTCGTGCCAGCGCGTCCAGACCGCGGTGTAGCCCTCGCGCTCGGCGCGGGTGAGCGGCTGACGCACCTTCTGCCACGCCTTGCCCGCGAACGTCAGACCGGGCAGATCCATGACGGTCTCGACGCCGACCGGCACATGGCGCCAACCGAGGCCCTCGAGGTCGGCGGCGGTGTCCGCGTGAACGCTGTAGAAGGCCGGGATCCACCCGTGCTCGACGCAGAATTCCGAGAACGTGCGCAGCACTTCCGGCCGGCGAGCCGCCGGCGCGACCGGATCGGCGACGGCGAGCGCGACGTCGCCCACGAGGCGATAGGCCACCGCGCACTCGCGGTCCTCGGAATACCAGTGCCGGTTGCCGGACCAAGTGCCGAGGAAACCCAGGGTGTCGCTCCCCCGCCGCAGCAGTTCGCGGTACCGGAGGGTGTCGCCGGGATCAGGACGCTGTACCCGCCGATAGAGCCAGAGGATCGCGCCGATCGCGATGGCCCAGAACAGCACGCCCACCCACTGATACGCGAAGAGCGCCGGACCGTGGTGGGGGAACGTGCCGGAGCCCGCCGGGTTCGTGTACGCCGGCGGAAGGAAGCGCCGCAGGGTGAGCAGGACGAGGTCGGGGATCGACGGGTCCCGGTCGAAGGCGCGGCGCCCCAGCGACTCGATGATGAAGAACGCCGTCGCGCAGGCGAGGAACGCGACGCCGATCACCCCGGCGACCGTGCGGGCGGCGCGCCGGGTGGCCCGCACCGGGAAGCGTCCGCGGGCGACGAGCAGCACGACGGCGAGCGTCAACGGGATGGCCACCGTCGCCAGCGCCCACAGGACGTACTCGGCGCCGCTGCCGTCCACCCACGGGTCGATGCGCAAGCGGCCGTCCACGAGCGACACGACGGGGATGACCGCGGATGCCGTGAGCGCGAGCACCGCCAGGATGAGCGCCGCACGGCGGCCGAGCCGCAGCCCCCACGCGGCCACCAGCATCAGGACGAGCGGCGTCACGGCCAACAGGGCAGGACCGAGCCCGCGCGTCATCAGCAGCGCCAGCTGCTCGTCGCACACCGCGGACGAGACCCGGCCGCAGCGCGCGAGGAGCTCGTCGTCGTACTGGGTGTAGGCGTCGACCACGAGGGACAGGGGCCCACGACCGCCGCCGCTCACGAGGGCGACGAGAGGGCCGCTCCCCACGACCTCAACGAGGAGCGCGAGCAGGGTGCGCGTCTCGCGCGTGGAGCTGCGGTGCCACGCGCGCCGCTCCCGCCCACGCGCGAGGATCTCGCCCACGCCCAGACCGATCACCGCAGCGGTCACGCGGTACCACGAGTCGGCGTCGCCGGCGTAGAGGGCGAACAGCGCGAGGGTCGCGAACCCCACGAGCCGGAGGCGGCGACGCCACAGCGTGGGCGCGAAGGCGGACGCGGCCATGACCACCCCGGCGATCGGGGTGGTGGGATCGAGGACCGGCACTTCGGCGGCCACCACGGGGCGCAGGTCGGTCACCGCCCACGCGGCGGCGTGGAAGCCGATCCCCGTCAGCAGCCCGCCCACGCCGAGGACCCCGAGGAGCACGGCCGTGCGTCGCGACCCGAGCAAGCGTTCGGCGTACGCGAGCGCCGTCAGCGCGAGCGCCACCGACACGACGGCGTCGATCGGCGAGTCCGGGATCACGAGCGCGGTGATCACCGTCCACCAGCGACCGACGGTGAAGGTCGCGAGGGGCCCGGCCCCCCAGACCGACGCGTCCTGTCCCCATAGCGTGCCCGTCAGGGCGGCCGTGGACAGCACCACGACGACGAACGCGGACGAGACCGGATGCAGCGCGAGGTACCGTCGGACGGCCCGAACGAATGCGGCCCCGCGTTCGCGGGTACGCCGACCGCGCGCCGGGGCGGCGGGGTCGGGCGGAGCGTCGGACATCGGCGGGATGCTACTTGGCGACTCTGTGGGCAGCACTCAGTACCAGATGTCCAGGAGGGGCGTGGCGGCAGGAGCGAACGCGCCGTCGATCTCGCCGAGTCGGGCGGGCTCCCCCGCGACCAGTCCGGCCGAGGCCAGTTCGGTGGCGCGCACGCCCCCGAGCAGCAGCGAGGCGAGCGCCCCGACCGGCATCCGCACGTCGGGCTCGGCGTCGGTGGGTTCCACGACCGCGGCCCCGCCGGCGTCGATGCGCACGGCCCACGCGCCGTGTGCGAAGCCGAGGGGGTCGTCGATCCCGAAGACCATGTCGAGCGCGCCCGAGTAGTCACGGGATGCCAGAGCCCGCGGCACGTCGAGCACCCTGAGCCAGTGGTGGTCGGTGAGGGTGGCCGTGACCGCCCGGCGGTCGGAGATCATCCACTGCACTGGCGGGGCCGGCGGCTGCAGATCGGCCTTCACGCGGGCGACGAGGTCGTGTTCGAGGGCGAATCGCCACAGCGCAGCGAGCGCCTCGTCGCCGTCGGCGAACAGCGCGCGCACCTGCAGGTCGTGGGCGGTGTAGTCCTCGCGCTCGTCGAGCGTGTACACCAGGATGCCCCGCTCGACGCCGTCGAGGTCGCGGTACGCCACGGCGCGGATCTTCTTGGCATCCTTCGACTCGGGCGTCAGCCCGGCGACACCGCGCCAACGGCCCTCCCACCCGGGGACCGCGCCCGGTCGGCGCACGCGGATGCGCTCGTGCACCGCGGCCAGCCGCTCGGGCAGGCTCTCGGGTGCGACGAAGTCCAGACGCCCCGGTGCGACCGGACCCGTCCAGCGGGCGCGGCTGGTGTCCACGACGACGTCCGATGCCCAGGCGGCGGGAGAGAAGCCCCACCGCCCGTAGATCGTGGCCTCGGTCACGGTGAGACCCGCCAGGGCGTACCCCGCGGCGGCGGCCGTGCGCAGTTCGCCGGTGAGCATCGCCCGTGCGATCCCGCGGCGGCGGTGCGTGGGCGCGACCGTGACCGCGCTGATCGACCAGAGCGGGAGCGTGCGGCCCGGCGAGACGGTGAGCTCGCTCGCCCACGAATCCACGGTGGCGACGGGAGCCTCGGGAACGGCGCCCGCGCGGTCGAACACTCCCGTGAGTCGACGATCGCGCAACGACTTCCGCGCGCTCTCGACCTCTTCGGCGGTCGGCTCCTCGCCGAGGAATCCCCGCGACACCGACCTCAGGAACGGTGCGAAGGCGTCTCCGTCGGGGTCGACAAGGGCGTACTCGAGGCCGGATTCGGCCAATGCGTTCGAGGAGGCGGTGTCCAGCGGAAGGGTCGAGGTCTGCGTCGGAGCCATGCTCCCAGCCTAGAGACGACCGGGGACACTCCGCCCGAGGGTCTCAGTGGGTCGCTTGGATGGAACGCAGGCGCGACAGCACCTGGTCGCGCAACTCGTCCGGCGCGGTCTCCTTGCACGCCCGCGCCACGACCTCGGTGAGGGTCCGGGCCACGAGCGCTTCGTCCTGGCATCCGGGGCAGTTCTCGAGGTGCTCGCGGATGTCGTTGTGCTCGGTCTTGCAGACCTCGTTCCGGAGGTACTCCTCCAGATCGCGTCGGGCCTTGTCGCAGCCGCAGTCGCTCATTTCTTCACTCCCGTCGCGGCCTGGATGCCGCGCTCCTTCGCATAATCCGACAGCAGGTCGCGCAGCAGCCGCCTGCCGCGGTGCAGACGGCTCATGACCGTGCCGATCGGAGTCTTCATGATGTCGGCGATCTCCTGGTAGGCGAAGCCCTCGACGTCGGCGAGGTACACCGCCATCCGGAAATCCTCGGGGATCGACTGCAGGGCGTCCTTGACGACGGACGCGGGCATGTGGTCGATCGCTTCGGCCTCGGCCGAGCGGGCGCTCGTGGCCGTGGTGGACTCGGCCCCGCCGAGTTGCCAGTCCTCGAGGTCGTCGATGGCGCTCTGATAGGGCTCGCGCTGCTTCTTGCGGTACGTGTTGATGTACGTGTTCGTGAGGATGCGGTACAGCCACGCCTTGAGGTTGGTGCCCTGGGTGAACGTCGACCACGAACCGAAGGCCTTGACGAAGGTCTCCTGCACGAGGTCGGCCGCGTCGGCCGGGTTGCGCGTCATGCGCATCGCCGCCGCATAGAGCTGATCCATGAAGGGCAGCGCCTGCTCTTCGAACTGCGCGCGAGGCTCCGTCGCATCTGCCGTGTCGTCCATCAGGCGCAAGTCTACGTCGGGCGTTCCCGACGCCCACTGCAGCGCCGGACGCTGGAGAAGTGCGGTCATGTGTCGTCCCCCTTTCAGTAGGGTAGGAACCGATGAGCGACCACGGGTATTCCCCCCTTTCCCCGACCGCCGCGCCGCGCGGAGAATGGGCCGCGCCCGTCGCCGACACGGCGGTGGATGCCACGGTGACCGTCCCCGGCTCGAAGTCGCTGACCAACCGCGAGCTCGTGTTGGCGGCGCTCGCCGACGGCCCGGGTGTCCTGCACGCGCCCCTGCACTCCGACGACTCCGCCCGCATGATCGACGCGCTGCGTGTCCTGGGCGTGGGGATCGAAGAGATCGACGAGGGTTCGCCCTTCGGGCCCGACCTGCGCGTGACGCCTCCCGCCGCCTTCACCGGCGGCACGACCGTGGATTGCGGTCAGGCCGGCACCGTCATGCGCTTCGTGACGCCCGTCGCCGGACTCTCCCGCGGCGACGTGCATCTCACGGCCCACGAGAGCGCCCTGCACCGCCCGATGGGCGCGATGATCTCGGCCCTGCGCGAGGTCGGCGTCGACATCGACGACGGGGGCAACTGGACCCTGCCCTTCACCGTCCGCGGGCACGGACAGGTGCGCGGCGGCGAGGTCGAGATCGACGCGAGCCAGTCGAGCCAGTTCGTGTCGGGGCTGCTTCTGGCCGCGCCGCGCTTCGACGTCGGCCTGCACCTCCGGCACGTGGGCTCGCGCCTGCCGAGCCTGCCGCACATCGACATGACCATCGAAGCGCTCGCCCACCGCGGCGTCCACGTCGAGCGTCCGTCCACGGGCGAGTGGATCGTCCCCGCGGGCCCCGTGCGCGCGAAGGACATCGCGATCGAGCCCGACCTCTCCAACGCCGCCCCGTTCCTCGCGGCGGCGATGGTCGCCGGCGGCTCCGTCGCGATCACCGGATGGCCGGCGCACAGCACGCAGCCCGGTGCGCTCCTCCCCGAGATCCTCGGCGAGATGGGCGCCCACGTCAGCCGGCGCGGCGGCACCCTCACCGTCACGGCCGGCGACCGCATCGTCGGCGCCGAGCTCGACCTGGCCGCCGCGGGTGAGCTGGCGCCCACGATCTTCGGGCTCGCCGCGTTCGCCGACGGCCCCACGACCCTGCACGGGATCGGGCACATCCGCGGCCACGAGACCGACCGCATCGCCGCCCTCGTGGGCAACCTGCGCAGCCTCGGGGGCGAGGCGCACGAGCTCGAGGACGGCATCCGCATCGTCCCCGCTCCTCTCCACGGCGGCGGGTGGAGGGCGCACCACGACCACCGGATGGCCACGACGGGCGCCCTCATCGGCTTGCGCACCCCGGGCGTCGTGATCGATGACATCGGCACCACGGCGAAGACCCTGCCGCAGTTCGCCGCCCTCTGGCACGCGATGCTGGGCACCGATGTCTCGGGCTGACGCGTGAGCTGGCTCGACGACGCCGCCGACGACGACGAACCGGAATTCGACGAGTCGTCGGTCCGGGTCCGCCCGAATCCCAAGGGGAACCGGCCGCGCACGAAGCGCCGACCGGCGCACGCCGACGCCCGCATCGCCCGGGTCCTGGCCGTCGATCGCGGCCGGTACACGGTGCTGATCGACGAGGACGGCCCCGACGAGCGCCGTGTGCTCGTCACGCGGGCCCGCGAGCTCCGCAAGCAGGCCATCGTCAACGGCGACCGCGCCCGCGTGGTCGGCGATCTCTCGGGCACCGAGGGGACGCTCGGCCGCATCATCGGGATCGAGGAGCGCACGTCGCTGCTCCGCCGCAGCGCCGACGACACCGATCAGGTCGAGCGCGTCATCGTGGCCAACGCCGACCAGATGCTCGTCGTCGTCGCCGCCGCCGACCCCGAGCCGCGCGAACGCCTCGTCGACCGGTACCTCGTCGCTGCCCTGGATGCCGGCATCCGTCCGTTGCTCGTGGTGACCAAGACCGACCTGGCCGACCCGAGCGAGTTCCTCGCGCACTTCGACGGCGTCGACCTCCGCGTGTTCACCAGCGGGCAGGACGCCATGCCGCTCGAGCGCATCGGCGAGGCCCTCGTCGGGCACTCGACGGTGTTCGTCGGGCACTCCGGCGTCGGCAAGTCCACGCTCGTGAACGCGCTGACGGGCTCGGTGCGCGCGACGGGTCACGTCAACGAGGTGACGGGGCGAGGGCGCCACACCTCGTCGTCGACGGTCTCGCTGCGCTACCGCGGCCCGGCCGGGTCGGGGTGGGTCATCGACACCCCGGGCGTGCGCTCGTTCGGCCTGGGGCACGTCAACCCCGCGAACGTCCTCGCCGCCTTCACCGACCTCGCCGAAGTGGCCGAGGAGTGCCCGCGCGGCTGCACGCACCTGCCCGACGCCCCCGACTGCGCGATCATCGAGGCCGTGGCATCCGGTCGCCTGGGTCCGGGAGCGGCGGCACGACTGGACTCGCTGCAACGGCTGCTCACGACGTTCCAGTCCATCGAGCGTTCTAGGCTGGAGGGGTGACGATTCTCGAAGCCGGCCAGGCCGCTCCCGATTTCACCCTGCTCGACCAGGACGAGCACCCCGTCTCGCTGAGCGACTTCCGCGGTCGCCGCGTGATCGTGTACTTCTACCCCGCGGCGCAGACACCCGGGTGCACGACGCAGGCGTGCGACTTCCGCGACAGCCTCGCGTCGCTGCAGGGCGCGGGGTACACCGTGCTCGGCGTCTCTCGCGACACCCCCGAGAAGCTGCGCTCCTTCCGCGACAGCGACGGACTCACCTTCCCGCTGCTGAGCGACCCCGACCACGCGGTGCACGAGGCGTACGGTGCGTGGGGCGAGAAGCAGAACTACGGCAAGACCATCACCGGCGTGCTCCGTTCCACCTTCGTCGTCGACGAAGAGGGCCGCATCGTCGAGGCGCAGTACAACGTCAAGGCCACCGGCCACGTCGCACGCCTGCGCAAGGCCCTGGGCCTGGCCACCGCCTGACCCACCGGTCTCCCCCTCGCCCTTCGACGCTCCACGTCAGAGCCCGCCCGCGGACACGACTCGACGCCGCGCGGCGGAGCACGCCCGCAGACACGACGAAGGAGATCCGAACCCGGAAGACGGCTGCGGCCCGTGATGACGCGGCGGCCGAACGACGCGGGACACGGTTCTCCTTCGTTGTGCCCGCGCGACCGCGCCCACGCGCACGCGCGGGACGGTGGATGGACCGCGGCACGGCGAATGGATCCGGGGTCGACCGGGGGGGCGGCGACGCCGTGCGTCAGGTGTCGTCGCGTCGTCGCGGGGCCGCGGCTCGTACGGCGAGCACGAGCAGGACGAGGCCCACGACGGCCGGCGCGGCGATGAGCAGCGCGGCCGTGGCGGACGCCCACTCCCCCGTCACGGCGCCGATCGCGACCGACAGGATCAGCAGCTGCGTCACGATGCCGCCGGAGCGCCCGGCCGAGACGTCGCGCGCTGTCGCGACGGCGAACGCCCCGATCGCAGCCGCGCCGATGACGGTGAGCACGATGAGCGCGAGCGAGCTGACGACCGAATCGGTGTCTCCGCCCACGAGCGCGACCACCTGCCACCCGGCGAGGGCCAGGATGCCGACCGCCTCGAGTCCGAGCACGAGAGCTGCCAGAAGACGAACCGGCATCACCGCATCCTTCCCGACGAGTGTTTCCCCGGCGTTGCAACCTGGAAACCTGCCGGTTACCTCTTGATCGGCCGGAAGCGCTGTGGGAGCATGGGAAAAGCCGTGTGCTCCCACAGCGACGTGGGGCGAGCGATCGCTCGCGTTCCCACCAGGGTACCGGACCCGAACCCCGGTGCCCGCCGATGAAAAATCTTCCGCAACAAGGAGCACCCCTATGGATTGGCGCGACAAAGCAGCCTGCCTGACCGTCGACCCCGAGCTGTTCTTCCCCGTGGGCAACACCGGACCCGCGGTCGACCAGATCGAGAAGGCCAAGTCGGTCTGCGCGCGCTGCACCGTCACCGAGGTCTGCCTGCAGTACGCCCTCGAGTCCGGCCAGGACTCGGGCGTGTGGGGCGGCCTCTCCGAGGACGAGCGCCGAGCCCTCAAGCGTCGCGCCGCGCGCGCCCGCCGCGCGTCCTGACGACGGTCTCGGCAGAGACGAAACCCACCCCTCGGGGTGGGTTTCGTCGTTTCCGGCGGGTCACAGAATCAGTGATGCGCACAACCTCAGCGGGTTCCTCCCCCGCCCTCGGAGGTTGCGCGCATCGCTGAGCGTGCGACCCCGCGGCGGTCAGCCCGCCGAGCGGTCGATGTAGCGCAGCGGGATCTCGATCGTGACCTCGGTGCCGTTGCCCATCAGGGTGTGCCAGTCGATCGTGCCGCCGAGTTCGCCCTGGATCAGCGTCCGCACGATCTGCGTGCCGAGGCCCCGGCCGACCTGCCCCTCGGGGAGACCGACACCGGTGTCGCGTACGCGCACCTCGAGCATCTCGTCGCCGCGCTCGGCCGAGATCTCGACGTCGCCCTCCTGGCCGGCCAGTCCGTGCTCGACGGCGTTCGTGACGAGTTCGGTCAGCGCCAGAGCGAGGGGGGTGGCGTACTCGCTGGGCAGCGTTCCGAACCGGCCGGTGCTGCGTGTGCGGGCACGGGTGTTCGGGGCCGCCGCCACCTCGGCGACGAGCTTCAGCACGCGCGCGAACACGTCGTCGAAGTCGACGTTCTGCGCCAGCCCCTCGGACAGGGTGTCGTGGACCACCGCGATCGCCGAGACGCGCCGCATGGCCTGGGTCAAGGCATCCCGGGCTTCGTCGGAGTGCGTGCGCCGCGCCTGGATGCGCAAGAGGGATGCCACGGTCTGGAGGTTGTTCTTGACGCGGTGATGGATCTCGCGGATCGTCGCGTCCTTGGTGATGAGCTCCTGCTCCTGGTGGCGGATCTCGGTGACGTCGCGGCTGAGCACGATCGCGCCGATCCGCGTCCCCCGGTCGCGGAGCGGGATCGTCCGCAGCGACACCTGGACGCCCCGCGCCTCGATGTCGGCGCGCCACGGCGCCCGACCGGTGACCACGATGGGGAGCGACTCGTCGACGTCCTGGCGCTTGGCGGGGAGGATGCGCTCGGTGACCTCGGCGAGGGACTCCCCCTCGAGCTCGTCGTCGAAGCCCATGCGATTGAACGCCGAGAGCGCGTTGGGGCTCGCGAACGTGGTGATCCCGTCGACGTCGAGGCGGATCAGGCCGTCGGAGGCACGGGGCGCACCGCGCCGCGGCGAGGTGGGGGCCTTCAGATCGGGGAACTCCGCCGACGAGATCATGCCGAACAGGTCGTCGGCGCAGTCGTTGAAGGTGATCTGCTGGCGTGAGGGGGTGCGGGTCTCGCCGAGGTTGGTGTGGCGGGTCAGCACGCCCACGGTCGCCACGGCGTGCCCTTCGCGGGAGAGCTCGCGCACGATGGGCACCGCGCGCACGCGCGTCGGGGTCTCTTCGAACCAGTCGGGGGATGCCGAGTCGACGATGCGTCCGCTCTGGAACGCCTCGCGCACCTGCGTCCGCCACTGGGGGCGCACGCGGTCGCCGACGATGTCGCGGTAGAACAGCGTCGCCGCTCCCCCGGGCCGGGTGTGCGCGACGGCGACGAACGAGTCGTCGGGGGTGGGAACCCAGATCACAATGTCGGCGAAAGCGAGGTCGGCCAGCAGCTGCCCGTCACCGGCGAGCCGGTGCAGCCACTCGACATCGGCCTCGCTGGAGCGGCCCTGGGCGTAGACGAGTTCGCTGAGTGTCGACACCCCTCCACACTAGAGGCCCGCATCCCACGGGAATGCCGCTGCCCCGGGTGCACGCACCCGGGGCAGCGGCGGAGGGGGTCAGGCCTGCGTCACGCCCACCGTGTAGGTGGCCTGCGACGAGCCGTACGCGACCGCGCCGGTGGTGACCCCGAAGGAGCGCACCAGAACGATGGCGTTGGCCGTCCCTCCGACGGTCGGCACGGTGGCGAACGTCGGAGAGACGTATCCGTCCGCGTCGGGGTCGAACTCGAGCACGTCGGTGTCGGTGAGGCTCACCGTCACGACGGAGCCGTCGGCCAGCGGCATGCCGTCCCGTGCCACGTCGATCGACAGCGGGAACGAGTCACCCACCTCGACGTCGGAGATGTCGTACGCGCTCGCCGTGATCTGACCGGAAGCGGAGGCCGCGGGAGCGGCGACCGCGACCGCCACGACCGGGACGCTCCAGGCGAGGGCGGTGGTGAATGACCGCCGTGAGACGCCGTCGGCGGGAGTGGACTTGTTCATGATCAGGTGTTCCGTTCCTGGGTGAAGGCGATACCGGTGACGACGCTCACCGCGTCGCCGTGTAGGAGAGCGCGACGGTGTTGGCACCCGACGCGCCGGCGATCTCGACGGTCGCCGCGCCCGCCGGGAGCGAGGTCAGCGCCGTCTTGAAGATCGCCTCGGCCGAGGCCCCCGGGGCGAGGGACGAGAGCGTCTTCGTGCCGTACGCGCTCTTCACCCGCACGGTGACCGTCTCGGGCGAGGTGTTCTTCACGGTGACCGTGAGGCGCGCTTTGCCCCCGACGACGGCGGCCGTCGCGGTGCCGTCGATGGTGAGGGCGGTCGCCTTCGCCACGACCGTGAGCGCGGGGAGGGTGACCGTCGTCGCCCGGGAAGCCGCGGCGGTGATCGTCACGGTGCCGACGCCCGAGGCCGTCACCGACGGAGCGGCGGCCAGACCGAGAGCGTCCGAGGTGACCCGCACGCTCGTCTTGCCACCGGCGAACGTGGCCGGCCCCGAGACGGTGAAGGTCACCGAGACGCCCGACATCGCGTGCCCGGACCCATCGGCGACCGAGACGCCACCCGGCGCTGCGGTGTCGCCCACGACGACGGTCCGCGCCGTCCCGCGCGCGGTCAGCACCGGCGCATCGGTCGAGCCCACCGACGCCAGCGACGCCGAGGCGACGGCGGAGACGTTGCCGGCCTTGTCGGTGGCACGCGCCTGAACGGTGTGTCCCCGGGAATCGAGGGTCAGGGCGGCGGAGTACGCCGTCCAGACGCCGCCGTCCACCCGGTACTCGGTCGAGGCGACACCCGAACCGGCATCCGTCGCCGAGACCGTCACGGTGCGACCGCTCACGGAAAGTGCGACCTGAGGCGCGTCCCGGTCGACCGCCACGGAGACGGGGATGCGCACGACGCTGCCGCTGGGCTGTGCCCGCACGATGATCTGGCTGGCGGCGACCGCGTCGGCGGGCACCGTCAGGGCGAGGTTCGCCGCGCCGCCCGACACCGTCACGGGTGCGAACGTGGCGGAGCTCCCGACCCACTCGACCGTCGCCGTGGTGTTGACGGGGCTACCGGTGGAGGTGAGGTCCAGACCCGACACCGCGAGCGAGAGCGAGGACGTAGCCGTGACGGGGGCCGACGGGATGCCGGTCACCTGGGCCGAGCGCCGAGCGAAGTCGGGAGCGAGCCCGGGGTTCGCCTTCACGTAGTCGATCCACGCGTCGCGGTCGATGAGGCCGGAGTCCTTCGTTCCGGTTCCCTGAGTGAAGATCCGGAAGTTGTCGCCGCCCTGCACGAGGAAGCTGAACGACCCGATGCGGTACGAGGCGGTGGGGTCGATCGGCGCGCCGTCGACCGAGATCGAAGTGACCCGGTCGCCGGCCGCGCGGGAGGCGTCGAAGGTGTATGCGACGTTCTTCGACAGACCGAGCTTCAGGAAGGGCCGAGAGGGCACCGTCCCGTCCGGGTTGGTCTGCCACTGCTGCTCGAGCAGGGTCTTGAACTGCGCGCCGGTCAGCGAGGTCGTCCACAGGTTGTTCACGAACGGGAGCACCGCGTTGGCTTCGGCGTAGGTGACCACGCCGTCGGGAGCGTACGCCAGGTCGGCGCGCAGGCCGCCCGGGTTCACCACACCGATCTGCGCGCCGCCCCGCTCGGCCGTACCGAGGCTGGCCACGAGCGAGTCGGCCACGAGGTTGCCGAGCGTCGACTCCTTCGAACGGTCGTCGCGGGAGCCGCCACCGTACACACCGTTGGTGTAGGCGCCACCGGCGAACGCGGTCGTGATGTCCTTCGACACCGACCCGACGGGCTGGTTGCCGATCTGCGCGGCCGCGGCCAGGGCGGCATCCGTGATGCTCTTGACCTGGGCGACCCGCGGGTAGGTCGACACGAGCGTGTTCGTGGCCACCTTGGTGCGGGCGACGTTGGCACCCGTGTAGGAGAGCACGTCGCCGGTCGTGTCGGACACCGTCAGGACGACGTTGCCGATGTTCTCGCCGTAGTTCCCGGTCTGGATGACCGGGCGCGTGCGACCTTCGACTCCGGGGACCGGAGCGTCCCACGCGTACGTCTTGTGCGTGTGCCCGGTGAAGATCGCGTCGACCTTCGCCGAGGTCTCGGTGACGATCTCGGCGAACGGACCGCCCGCGGCGATCTCCTGCTGCAGGGTCGCCCCGTCGGGGGTGCCGGCGCCGGCGCCCTCGTGGTAGGCGGCGACGATGACGTCCGCTTCCCCGTTGGCGGGGTCGCCGTCGGTCAGCTGGGCCGCGACGCGGTTGGTGGCCTCGACGGGGTCGCCGAAGTCGAGTTCACTGATGCCGCCGGGCGAGACGAGCGCCGGGGTCTCCTGCGTGACCGTGCCGATGACGCCGACCCGCAGACCCGACACCGTGCTGATCGCGTACTCGGGCAGCGCCGGGGTGGTCGTCCCCTTGCGGTACACGTTGGCACCGAGGTAGGCGAACTTCGCGTTGGGGCCCGTGCCGACCACGCGGTCGACGAGGTCGGCGAAGCCGCGGTCCAACTCGTGGTTGCCGATGGCGGAGGCCTTCAGGTCGAGCGCGTTGAGCACGTCGATCGTCGGCTGGTCGTCCTGAGAGGCCGACGCGAACGGCGAGGCGCCGATGTTGTCGCCGCTGGAGAGGAAGAGGGTGTTGGCCTCTCCGTACTGGGCGCGCAGCTGCTCGACGGTGCCGGCGAACTGCGGGGTGTTGGCGTCGATGCGCCCGTGGAAGTCGTTGATGTCGACCAGGTTCACCGTCGCGGTGGGGGTGAGGTCGACGCCGACGATGACGGGGTCGTGGTCGCTGGAGCGGAACGCGGAGGTGTCGTAGAAGTTCGTCGCGTTGTAGTTGTAGCGGCTGTACTCCAGAGCGATCGACTCACCCGAGTTGATGTTCCAGATGTCGGCGCCGCGGACGCGCGAGTCGGCCGACGCCGACGCGAAGACGTGGTCGAGCGATCCGCTCTGTCCGCTGAACGAGTAGGAGTACTTGCCCGACTTCGACCCCTGGTCGATGTAGCCGGCGGTGGTGAGGACAGCGATCGGGTCTTCCTTCGAGTAGGCGTTGAAGTCGCCCATCAGGAACACCTTGTCGGTGCCCCACTCGCTCTTCAGACCGTCCGCGAAGGACACCAGGTCACCGGCCTGCGCGACGCGCGAGGCGTTCGAGGCGCCCTGACCGTCGCCCTTGTCGGCGTTCTCGCCACTCCCCGACCCCTTCGACTTGAAGTGGTTGACGATCGCGATGAACTCCGAGTCGTCGCCCTTTCCGACGAGGCCGAACTTCTGCGCGAGCGGGCGGCGAGCGTTGTCGAAGGCCGAACCCGTGGTGAGGATGCGCGAGTCGCCCTCGGTCCGCACCGCCGCTTTCTTGTAGATGAAGGCGGTCCGGATGACGTCCTCCGTCGCCGGCAGGGCAGACGGGGATGCCACGAAGGCCCACACGTCGCTGCCGGCCGCGGTGTTCAGTGCCGCGGTGAGGGTGCTGAGCGCGGTGTCGCGGTTCTTGCCGAAGGCGGCGGAGTTCTCGATCTCCTCGAGGCTCACGACGTCGGCGCCGAGGGCGGTGATCGCCGTGACGATCTTGTCCTGCTGGCGCTGCAGGTTCGTGGCGTTCGCGGCGCCGCGGGCGTCGCAGCCCGTGTTGACGGTGATCGGGTTACCGGCGCGGTCGTTGTAGAAGGAGCAGCCGGAGAGAGTGTCACCCGTGGTGGTGAAGTAGTTCAGGACGTTGAAGGTCGCGACCTTGATATCGCCGCCCACCGCAGCGGGAGCCTCGGCACGCACGCGGGAGAAAGCCGCCGGAGACACCGAGGCGTCGTTGTCGGCGGTCAGCTGCGTGGTCGGCTGGAACTTCCAGGCGTTGTTGCGGTAGTCGAGCACCACCGGTCGCGTGAACGTCGCCGCAGCGCCGACCGAGACGGTGGTCTTGCTCAGGTACGGCAGCGGGATCGCCTTGTTGGCGGTGCTGCCCAGGAAGTTGATCGTCGCGCCGTCATCGAGCGTGACCGCGCGCGCGGCGTTGTCGGCCACCGCGGCGGTGTAGTCCGCCGTTCCGGGGCGAGCGATCTCGGTGGGCGTGATGAGCGGCTTCGTGCCGGTGGCCAGGCCGATCTCGCCGTACTGATTGGTCGAGTACGTGTTGCTGACGGTGTAGTCGCCCTGCGGAGCGACGAGCATGCCCTCGAGCGCCTCGCGCTGCGACGCTTCACGGGGGACGGCGACGGTGGCGGGGGTGACGCTGCCGGTGCCGACCTTGCTCAGACCGCCCGCGGCGACCGACAGCTGGGTGAGGCCGAAGTACTCCGCGACGGTTCCGGTGACCTGCACGAGGTCGCCGACGGCGACCTGGGACACGGTCGACGGCGAATAGATGAACAGGCCGTCGGAGGCGGTGTGGGTGGCGAGGTCGACCGCGCCGCCCGTCCCCTCGGTCTGGACGTAGTACCCGGCGAAACCGCCGGTGGGGTACGCCGCCGTGACGACACCGCGCGTGGTGACGCTCTGCCCGGTCAGGGGCGAGGAATCACCGGTGCCCTGGATGGTCGCGATCGGGGTGACGGATGCCGCGGGCGTCGACGGTGACGGGCTCGGCGATGCGCTGGGCGACGCAGAGGGGGATGCGGACGGAGAAGCGGACGGCGACGGCGACGGCGAGGGCGTCGTCGATGCGGAGTTCTGCGGCGTGATCGCGCTGGGCTGGGTGAAGTCGGCGCCGTTGTCATCGGTGTCGGCGAACCCGGTGCGAGCGAGCGAGTTCGGCACGCTGTTCGCGCCGGTCACGGTGGCCACGCTGCCCTCGAACGTGTTCGAGGCGCCGTAACCGAGGAGGTCGGCGATCGCGGTCTGGTTCGTGACGCTGCCGGTGGGAGCGGTGACCGCGCTCGTGGTCTTGGCGAGGATGAGCGTGCCGGTCGTACCCGACGGCGTGATCTTGCCCGCGAGGTCGAGGTCGGGAGTGGGCAGCGCCGCTCCGGTGGACCCGTTGCCGTTGAGCTGGACGAGGAAGTACGCGTGCGCCTTGATCGTGCCGCTGAGCGCGCCCACCCCGTTGGATGCGCCGGTGCCGGTGGCCGAACGGTACTGCAATGACCAGCTGGACAGGTCGACGTCGACCCCACCCGGGTTGTATAGCTCGACGAACTTCTTCGCGTACGGCGCGTTCGCGCTGCCGCCCTTGAGGTAGGCCTCGTTGATGACGACGCCCGAGCCTCCGGTGTCGGCCTGAGCGGGTGCGATCGCCGCGAGGGGGATGAGCGCCCCGACGATCGCGGCGGCGAGGGCGCTGGACAGCGCCGACATGGACAACGGGCGCGCAGACATGGCGATCTCCTAGATAGGCGTGGGGAACCACGTGCGACCGTAGGGATCGATGATCACCGGCGGGGGATCGCGAGGTTAGCGGTTCACGAACGCGGCGCTTCACGACGGTGTCTCCGGGCGCGGGAGTCGCGTGGCGACGGGCGCGGCGTCGGGTGAACATCTGCGGGTGAAGGAGTCGGATCGGGCACTCGGGGGACATAATGATCGCGTGTCCGAGGCCCCCTCACCTCCCGACCGGTTCGCGACCCCCGAGTCCGTGGCCCGGGTGCTGGGGATCGACGTCGCGACGGTGCTGTCGCTCGTGACGGAGGGCCGGATCCGCGGGGTGTGGATCGGCGACCCCGAGACCTGCCGCGTCGAGCTCGACAGCGTGGAGGGCTACCTCGACGATCAAGCCGAGAACGCCCGCAGAACGGCGCTCTGGCTGCAGTCGCAGACCGCGAGCTTCCCCGAGCTGTGGGGCCACGGCGACGTGCGCCATCCCGACTGATCAGCGGTCCTCTTTCACCCGTGGATCACGCCGGTCGGCGGGGTCGGTGACGCTCGCCGACACCCACGGGCTCCCCTACGGTCGGGGCCACTGATCCCACCGGTAGCCCTGAGACGGAAGCCCCCCATGCCCGTTCCCCTCCCCCGCGGCCCGGCGCGCACCTCGGCCGCCGTTCGCTCCGAGTCGTCCTTCGCCCCGCAGCGCACCTCGTCCGAGCACCTGCCCTCCGCCGAGGTCTTCACCCGCAACGTCGTCCGCGGCGTGCTCGAGGTGTTCGCGGGGGTGCGCGAAGCGGAGCAGCTGGCGCGGTGGACGACCGAGGAGGTCTACCGCGCCATCGTGGTGCGCGCGGGGCTCGCGGCCCGCGCGCGCAGCGCGCGACGCATGCCGACCCCGCGCGACGTGCACCAGATCCGGTCGGTGCACCTCTTCTCGCCGTCCGACGGGGTCGTCGAAGCGACCGTCATCGCCTCCGCCCGCACCCGTACACGCGCGATCGCTCTGCGCGTGGAAGGCCTGGACGGACGCTGGCGCGTGACCGCGCTGGCGCTGCTCTGACCCCGGCTCAGGGCCGCCAAGAGGCCAAGAAGTTGCCCAGGCGCTCGATGGCATCCGAGATCACGCGCGCCTCGGGGAGCGTCACGATGCGCACGTGGTCGGTCGCGGGCCAGTTGAAGCCCGATCCCTGCACGAGCAGCACGTGCTCGGCGATCAGGAAGTCGTGGACGAACTTGGCGTCGTCGGGGATCTCGTACACGTCGGGATCGAACCGCGGGAAGGCGTACAGCGCACCGCGCGGCAGCACGCACGACACGCCCGGGATCGCTTCGAGGCCCTGCCACGCGGCATCCCGCTGCTCGTGCAGACGGCCGGTCGGGGCGATGAGTCCGTCGATCGACTGCACGCCGGACAGCGCCGCCTGGACGGCGAACTGCGCGGGCACGTTCGGGCACAGACGGGTGGATGCCAGCAGGTTGATGCCGTGCAGGAACCCCTCGGCGTGGTCCTGGGGACCGGTGATGACGAGCCAGCCCGAACGGTAGCCCGCGACGCGGTAGGTCTTGGACAGGCCGTTGAAGGTCAGGCACAGCAGGTCGGGCGCGACGGTGGCCATCGGGATGTGCACGGCGTCGTCGAACACGATGCGGTCGTAGATCTCGTCGGCGAGCACCAGCAGCGAGTGTTCGCGGGCGATCGCGGCGAGCCCCTCGAGAACCTCGCGCGAGTACACCGCGCCGGTGGGGTTGTTCGGGTTGATCACGACGATCGCCTTGGTGCGCGGGGTGACCTTCGAGCGGATGTCCTCGAGATCGGGCTGCCACTCGCGGGTCTCGTCGCACAGGTAGTGCACGGGCGTGCCACCGCCGAGGCTCGTCATCGCCGTCCACAGCGGGTAGTCGGGGGCGGGGATCAGCACCTCGTCGCCTTCGTCGAGGAGCGCCTGCATCGTCATCGTGATCAGTTCGGACACGCCGTTGCCGAGGTACACGTGATCGGGATCGACGTGCGGGAAACCGGGCTCCTGCTCGTACCGCGAGACGACCGCACGGCGGGCGGACAGGATGCCGCGGCTGTCGCTGTAGCCGTGGGCGTGGGGCACCGAGGCGATCATGTCGCGCACGATCTGGTGCGGCGCCTCGAAACCGAAGATCGCCGGGTTGCCGGTGTTGAGCTTGAGGATCGAGTGCCCTTCGGCCTCGAGCCGATCGGCCTCGACGAGGGCCTCCCCACGGATCTCGTAGAGGACGTCCTTCAGCTTCGACGACTGATCGAGGGGGCGCAGCGGGCTCATCGGTTCAGGATATCCCCGCGGCGATCCGGCCAATCGACCATCGGTGGCCTTCCCGGACGCACGGATGCCGTGCCCCCGCGAGACGGCGGGAGCACGGCATCCGCGTGCGGGTTACTTCTTCTTGCCGGCGGCGCGACGATCGGCGCGGTTGCCTGCGGCGGGCTCGGCGGCGTCGGTGCGCTGGCCGAAGGCTCCGCGCGGACCGGCGGGCGCGTCGGCGGCGGGGGCGGCGGCCTGACCGGCCTGACGCAGGCGGTTGGTCGCCGCCTGCTGCACCTGGCCGCGGTCGTTGCGGACCTCGACCTCGCCCGCGTCGTTCGCCGCGGAGTACTCCAGACGCTGACCCTCGACGGGGGCGGGCGCGAGGCCCTTGGCCTCGACCTGCGTGACCTCTTCGCCGTCTCCCTTGCGGACCTCGACCTCGAGGTTGTAGAGGAATCCGGCGGATTCCTCCTTGATCTGCCCCATCATCGACTGGAACATCTGGTACCCCTCGCGCTGGTACTCGATGAGCGGGTCGCGCTGGGCCATCGCGCGCAGACCGATGCCGTCCTTGAGGTAGTCCATCTCGTAGAGGTGCTCACGCCAGCGGCGGTCGAGCACCTGCAGGACGACGCGACGCTCGAGCTCGCGGAGCGCCGGGGCACCGAGGGTCTGCTCGCGGTTCTCGTACGCGATGCGCGCGTCCGAGATGATCTCGCGCTTGAGGCCCTCGGGGGTGATGCGACCCTTGTTGCCGCCGGCTTCGGCGACGACCTCGTCGATCGTGACGCTCACCGGATACATCGTCTTCAGCTCGGTCCACAGCGCGTCGAAGTCCCACGACTCGGTGTGGCCGCTGCCGGTGTGGTCGTCGATGATCGCCGTGATGGCATCCTCGATGAAGTGCTGCACGCGGTCGGCGATGTCGTCGCCCTGGAGCATGTGACGGCGGTCGGCGTAGATGGCCTCACGCTGGCGGTTGAGGACGTCGTCGTACTTCAGCACGTTCTTACGCATCTCGGCGTTGCGGGCCTCGACCTGCGACTGGGCGCTCTTGATCGCGCGCGAGACGAGCCCGGACTCGATCGCGACGTCGTCGGGGAAGTTCGTGCGGGAGAGGATCGCCTCGGCGGCGCCCGACTGGAACAGGCGCATCAGGTCGTCGGTGAGCGAGAGGTAGAAGCGGCTCTCGCCGGGGTCGCCCTGACGGCCCGAGCGGCCGCGCAGCTGGTTGTCGATGCGACGCGACTCGTGGCGCTCGGTCCCGAGGACATACAGGCCGCCCGCCTCGGTGACCTTCGCGGCCTCCTCGGCGACGGTGTCGCGCATGGACTGGTAGACCGAATCCCACTCGGACTCGTACGCCTCGGGGGTCTCGACCGGGTCGAGTCCCTTCGCCTTCATCTCTTGCACGGCGAGGAACTCCGCGTTTCCACCGAGCATGATGTCGGTTCCGCGACCGGCCATGTTCGTGGCGACCGTGACCGCGCCCAGACGCCCGGCGCGGGCGACGATCTCGGCCTCGCGCGCGTGGTTCTTGGCGTTGAGGACCTCGTGACGCACGCCCTTCTTGGACAGCAGCCGCGAGAGGTACTCGCTCTTCTCGACGCTCGTCGTGCCGACGAGGACCGGCTGGCCCTTCGCGTGGCGCTCGACGATGTCCTCGACGACCTGGGCAAACTTCGCCGTCTCGTTCTTGTAGACGAGGTCGGCCTGATCCTTGCGGATCATGGGCTTGTTCGTCGGGATCGGGACCACGCCGAGCTTGTAGGTCGACATGAACTCCGCCGCCTCGGTCTCGGCGGTACCGGTCATGCCGGAGAGCTTGTCGTACAAGCGGAAGTAGTTCTGCAGCGTGACCGTGGCCAGTGTCTGGTTCTCGGCCTTGACCGGCACGCCTTCCTTGGCCTCGATGGCCTGGTGGATGCCTTCGTTGTAGCGGCGCCCGACGAGGATGCGCCCGGTGTGCTCGTCGACGATCATGACCTCGTCGTTCATCACGACGTAGTCGGTGTCGCGCTTGAACAGGGCGATCGCCTTGATCGAGTTGTTCAGGAACGAGATCAGCGGGGTGTTCGCCGATTCGTAGAGGTTGTCGATGCCGAGGTAGTCCTCGACCTTCTCGATCCCGGGCTCGAGCACGCCGATGGTGCGCTTCTTCTCGTCGACCTCGTAGTCGACGCCCGCTTCGAGGGTGCGCGCGAGCTTGGCGAACTCGGTGAACCAGCGGTTGGCCTCGCCGGAGGCCGGACCCGAGATGATCAGCGGGGTGCGCGCCTCGTCGATGAGGATCGAGTCCACCTCGTCGACGATGGCGTAGAAGTGACCGCGCTGCACCAGGTCCTCGCTGCGCCACGCCATGTTGTCGCGCAGGTAGTCGAAGCCGAACTCGTTGTTCGTGCCGTAGCTGATGTCGGCGGCGTACTGCTCACGACGGATCTCGGGGGTCTGACCCGACACGATGGTGCCGGTCGTCATGCCGAGGGCGCGGTACACGCGACCCATGAGCTCGGACTGGTAGCTCGCGAGGAAGTCGTTGACCGTGACGACGTGGACGCCCTTGCCCGCGATCGCGTTGAGGTAGGCCGGCAGGGCCGCGGTGAGCGTCTTTCCCTCACCGGTCTTCATCTCGGCGATGTTTCCGAGGTGCAGGGCCGCGCCGCCCATGATCTGGACGTCGTACGGACGCTGTCCGAGCGTGCGCTTGGCCGCCTCGCGGACCGCCGCGAAGGCCTCGGGCATGAGCTGGTCGAGCGTCTCGCCCGCCTCGTACCGCGCGCGCAGCTCGACGGTCTCGTTGCGCAGTTCTTCGTCGGTGAGCTGCTCGTAGTCCTCCTCGAGGGCACCGGTCGCCTTCACGACGCCCTGCAGTCGGCGGAGGATGCGCCCCTCTCCGGCGCGCAGCAGTTTCTCGAGCGGATTGGCCACGAAGCATCTCCATCTGTCGGGTGCGACGCCCCCCTGGACGTCGGCCTGCGCACAGGCATACACGCCCATGTTATCCGTGTTACCCGTTCGTGACCTGCGAGCCTGCTGGCTTTCACCCCGTCCTCGCGCCTCAAGCGAACACCCGGCTCCCGCACGGGTGCCCGGCCTAGGATCGACCCATGGCCGGTTTCTGGGGTAAGAGGAAGCGCGAAGAGCAGGATGCCGCGGATGCGGATCTGGCACGCCGCGCGGAGCTCGCCATCGTCGCCGCTGACGAACGCGTCCGCCTGACGTCCGACGAGCTGGATTTCGCCCGCGCCGAGCTGGGCGACAAGGCGACCGAAGACCTCGCGGCCGCGCTGCAGTCGGTCAAGGTGCACCTGGCCGAGGCGTTCCAGCTGCACCAGCTCAATCACGACGAGATCCCCGACACCAAGGACGAGCTGCGCACCCGCAACGGGCGCATCATCCAGCTGTCGCAGTGGGCGGAAGACCTCCTCGAAGAGCGCACCGCGGTGCTCCGGCCCAAGATCGACGCCGTGCGCCGCGCGCCCGAGACTCTCGCGCGCGTGCGCGCCGACCGCGACCGGCTGGCCGAACGCGTGCCGCACGCCCGCGAGGTGGTCGAGCGGCTCGCGCAGCGCTACAGCCACTCCGCCCTGCAGCAGGTCGCCGGCAATCCCGAAGAAGTCCAGCAGCTGCTCGACTTCGCCGTGCACACCGCAGGGGTCTCCGAGCGGCGCCGTGAGGCCGGTCAGCGCGAGCAGGCGTCGGTGGCGCTCGAGGCGTCGACCGAGGCGGTCCGGCGTGCCGAGTCCCTGCTGGATGCCGTCGACACCTTCGAGATCGAGGCGTTGCGCGCCGAGTCGACGCTCGCCGCCGTGATCGACGATTCTCGCGGCGACCTCGTCGAGGCGCGGCGCGGTCCGCAGACGCCCGTCGTCCTGCAGGCGATGGCGACCCTCGAGCGCGAGCTCGCGGCCCTCCCCGCCGCCGGAGCGCGCACCGACCCGTTCGCCGCACTCTCTTCGCTGCGTCAGGCGAACGCCGACCTCGATCTCGCGCGCGAGCGTGCCGCGCGGCCGGTCCCCTCGCAAGAGCAGGTCGAGCACGCGATCGACGACGCCGACCGTCAGCTCGCCGTGGCCCGCGGCCTCATCACCGGCCACCGCGGCTGGATCGGTGCGGATGCCCGCACGCGATTCGTCGAGGCCGAGCGGCTGCGCGCGGGACTGCCCCTGGGCCCGATCCCCGAGGAGCAGCGCGAGACGGTGCTGGCCACCGCGCGACGGACCG
Organism: Microbacterium sp. SCPM-O-B-15248 (M128); assembly: GCF_058214835.1. Lineage (NCBI taxonomy): Bacteria > Bacillati > Actinomycetota > Actinomycetes > Micrococcales > Microbacteriaceae > Microbacterium > Microbacterium sp. SCPM-O-B-15248 (M128). Next base: position 59,908 of record NZ_JBYQLI010000011.1, on the reverse strand, counting down.
GAGGGCTGGCATCCGAGTCCCTCCAGCTCGCGCAGCGCGACATCGAGCAGTCCCGGCCCGATGACTGGGGCGGCAACGGGTACGGTGGCGGCGGATCCGGCCGCGGCGGCGGCATGGGCGGCGGCAACATGGTCGGCGGCATGCTCGGCGGCCTCGTCATCGGTTCCCTGCTGGGCGACATCTTCGACGGCTGAGCCGTCGCCGATACGCACGAAGCGGGGCCCCGTCCGATGGACGGGGCCCCGCTTCGTGCGTTCGTGATCAGGACGCGACGCGCTCCTCGGGCGACGCCTGCGTCCCCAAGGCGATGACGCCGTAGTCCCAGCCCTTGCGGCGATAGACCACGCTGGGGTGGTCGGAGCGGGCGTCGATGAACAAGAAGAAGTCGTGGCCGACGAGCTCCATGCGGTCGACGGCGTCTTCGACCGTCATCCACTCGGCGTCGAACTGCTTCTGCCGGATGACGACGGGCGAGTAGTCCTCTTCCGACTCCGCACCGGAGAGCACGGGGACCTCACCCGTGGCGACGGCGTGCAGCACGTCGACCGAGGCGGGCTGGACGTCGATGCCCGAGAGCTCTCCCGTTCCCTTCTCGAACTTCGCTCCGCGCGGGTGGTTCCGCGCATCGACGCGCTTCTGCTTCGCCCGACGGACCTGCTCCGAGATCTTGTCGACGGCCAGATCGAGAGCGGCGAACTTGTCGGTGTCGGTCGCCTCGGCCCGCACGACGGGGCCCTTCCCGTCGAGGGTGAGTTCGACCGTGTCATCCTCCATGCGCCCGTTGCGATAGGAGCGGTGGGTGACCTTCACTTCGAGCGACGTCGCGCGGGGCGCGAGGTGCTCGATCCGGCTGACCTTCTCTTCGACCACCGTGCGGAATCGATCGGTGATACCGACTCCCACGCCGACGATGCTGGTGTCCATCCGTGACCTCCTTGTTCCGGGTTCCGCCCGGTCTAAGGGCGGAACAGCCGTCGCCTTCAGTCATCCCCACGGTAGTGGCGCGACACTGACCTGTCACGTACCAATCACCTCCGATTCATGTGAGGATCCGCTGCGTCTCGGCGTGTCTGCGAGCGTGACGGCGAGAACCTCGTCCGCTCCCGCGGCCCGCAGCGCCTGGACCGCCTCGGTCAAGGTCGCCCCCGTGGTCACGACGTCGTCCACGATCACGACCGGACCCGGAGGAGGACGGCGCGCGACGAAGGCACCGGAGACATTCACCTGCCGAGCGCGACGGTCGAGTCCGCGCTGATCGGCCGCGGTGCGCCGCATCCGCAGGAGCGGGACGGGGCGTACCCCCGCGCGGCGCACGAGAAGGTCGACCGGGCGGTATCCGCGTCGCCGATCGGCCGCGCGCGAGGCGGGCACCGTCGTCACGGTCGCGCCGGCGGGCACGACGGCGAGTGCCGCGGCGAGGGCGGGGCCGAGCGCACGCGCCAGTCCCGTCCGCCCGTCCGTCTTGAGGGCGCGGATCATCCGGGCGGCCGGACCGTCGAATCGCACCGCGCTCACCACCTCGACATCCACGGTGAGCAGACGCCGCCGCACGCGGGGCGCGAGCGACGCGCGGCATTCGTCGCACACCTCGACGTCGAGCGCGCCGCAGCCCGCGCACGCCACCGGGAACCAGAACGCGAGGGCGTCGAACGCCGCCGCACGCCATCCGTGCGACGACAACGTCGGGAGTGGAGCGGTCACGACGTCAGGATGCCGGGTCTCCCGGGCTCCGTGGGGGCGCGGTCGCACGATCCGTGGACAGCCGGCCGAAGACGGCGCCTCGGCAGGAGCGGTCAGGACGTCGTGCCCTGCTGCACCGCGAGCACGCGGATGTCGCTGGCCACGAGCGTCCACGAGCTGCCGCGGCGGCTGAACAGGCGCCCGGAATCATCGAGGATGCGCACACTCGCGCTCCCGCCCGCGATCGCCCGGGCGTTCTCGGGGACCGGTCCGACCGTGCCGCGCCCGCCGACGCTGAGCTCGTCGAGACGAGCGGCACCCTCGACGGAGGTCAACACGCCCACCGTGGTGTCGTCGAGCCACGCGAGGTCGAACGCACCCGGTTCCGAGAACGAGAGCACGTGCGGCGGTCCGAGGTTGACCGTCGTCCCCTCGCGGACGATGCCGGCCAGCCACACCTCACGCACGCCCGCGACGGTCACGACCGCGGCGATCCGCGTGCCGTCGCGGGAGATCTGGAACGCCACGACCTCCGACGCGTCCGGCCAGGCGTTCCCGATGTCGCGGGGCACGCCCTGGGGAGTGTAGGCGCGCAGCTGGGAGGGAGCGGTGCGCGGGACGCTCCAGATCGCTCCCTCGGCGTCGATCGACGGCGGGAGCAGGCCCGGCCGATCGTCGAGCAGGTAGGTCGCCCCGTCCGCGAGGGCGCTGGCGACGGTGCCCTGCTGCGTCAGGACGGCCGCGAGGCTGCGATCGGCCTCCAGCTCGATGCTGGTCGGGGCGAGCGACTCCACCGCGTCCGACAGGGCGGGAATGGTCTCGACGGCCTCGCCGCTGAGGACCCCGAAGCTGCCGTCGGCCGTCAGCACCGCGGGCGACGGGTCGACGCGCGTCACCTTCACCGGCAGCTCGCTGGCGGCGATGGGAGTCCCGTCCACCGTCATCTGGACTTCGCTGATTCCGGCCGTGACGAGGCTGCGCGCCAGCTGGGTCTGCATGCGGTCCAGGGTCGTCCGATCCAGGCTCAGCGCCGCCCGGGGCAACTGCACCTGGGCGACGCCGCGAGAGGACAGGGTCACCGAGCGCCCCACCAGCGACAGCTCGTCGGGGAATGCGCTGCGCACGGCACCCGCGAGCCACCCGCTGGGCTGCCCGTCGACGAGCGCCGTGGTCACACGACTGGCCACGAGCGGGCGCGGGAACCACCGCACGTCGGGCACGATGAAGCTCCACGTCGGATCGAAGTACGCCACGGATGCCGCCTGGTAGACGGTCGGGAAAACCTCTTCGTAGAGAACGACGCCGTCGGGCGCGGACGTGATGCGCCACTGGTCGTCGACGCGCGCGAGGCTGAACGACAGGGTCTGAGTGGCACCGTTCACCGCCGGGGAGTAGGCCCCGTTGGCATCCACACCGGCGACGGTGGACAGTTGCACCCCCACCGACGAGCCGTCGGGCACGGCGGTCGCGCGACGGTCGGCGAGGCGGTCGATCGTCACGCGGGTGCGCGGGTCCCACTGCGTCCCCGGGGCGAGGAAGAGCTTCGCCGTCGCCCAGTCGTCGGCCGGGCCGGACCCGGCCCGCAGGAACCCCTCGACGATCTCGGCGGGAGAGGCGTCGTCCTGCGGTCCGTCGGGGACGAAGGCGAAGGCCTGGGAGTCGTCGCCCTGCGGCCCGCGGCCGGGGTTGACGTAGCCGGTCGTGGGAAGACCGGTGCAGGCGGTGAGGGCCAGCACCAGCAGGAGTCCGAGGCCGGCGAGTGCGCGCTTCACGAGGGGGTCCTCCCCGTCCGTCCGAGGGAGATCGGCTGGGTGAGGCCGAGCGCTTCGAGCGCGCCGCCCTGTTCGTCCTCGGGCACGAGCGGCAGCGGCGACCCGCCGAGCGGGCGGCCGTCGCGCGGGAGGGTGAGCAGGAAGTTCGATCCGCGACCGAGCTCGGACCACACCGACAGCGTGCCCCCGTGCAGGCGGGCGTCTCCCAGGGCGATCGAGAGCCCGAGGCCCGTCCCCCCGATCGTACGGACGCGGGAGGGGTCGGCCCGCCAGAACCGGTCGAACACGCGCTCGACGTCTTCGGCGCGCATGCCCAGACCGAAGTCGCGCACGCTGAGGGCCACGGCATCCCGGTCGCTGTCGACCGAGACGACGATGGGACGGCCCTCGCCGTGCTCGATGGCGTTGCCGAGCAGGTTGCGCACGACGCGGCGGACGCGCCGGGCGTCCATGTCGATGGGCGTGTAGCCGCCGGGCGCGACCAGCCGCACGTCACTGCCGTGCTGCTGGGCGAGCTGCTCCATCGACGCGATGACGTCTTCGGCGAGGTGCGCCATGCTGGTGGGCTCGAGCTCGAGTTGAACGGATCCGGCGTCGTACCGGCTGATCTCGAGCAGATCGCCCAGGAGCACCTCGAAGCGCTGCACCTGCGCGTGCAGCAGCTCGGCGGCGCGCGCCGTGGCCGGCTCGAACTCCCCGCGCTGGTCGTTGATCATGTCGGCGGCGAGGCGGATCGTGGTCAGCGGTGTGCGCAGCTCGTGCGAGACGTCGGACACGAACCTCTGCTGCACGAGCGAGAGATCGGCGAGTTCCTTGATCTGCGACTCGATGCTGTCGGCCATCGCGTTGAACGACCGGTTCAACGTCGCCAGTTCGTCCTCGCCGCGCACCGGCAGCCGGACGCCCAGGTCGCCCGCGGCGAGCTTGGCGCTGGTCTCGGCGGCATCCGCGATCGGAGTCGTGACCGACCGCAGCACGACCCACGCGATCGCGCCGATCAGCACCACGAGCACCAGCCCCACCACCCACAGCAGGACCTGGACGAACGCGAGGGTCTGCGACGCGCTGGCGAGGTCGTAGCCCATGTACAGCTCGTAGTAGTCGACGCCGTCCTCGGCGGGGAACCGGAGCTGATGACCGACAAGGATGCCGGGCACGATGCGGCCGTCGTCCGAGGGCAGCGCCACCGACTGCCACCACTGCAGATCGGGGTTGGACTGCACCTGGGTGCGCAGCGCCTGGGTGACGATCGAGGAGTCGAAAGCCGGAGAGATGAAGGGCTGCGGGGCCAGCGGCGACGGCGGCCCGATGCGGTAGAGGGCGATGAGGTCGCTGGAGGACTGCTGCGACAGGCGCGTGGCGATGCCGTTCATCAGCGTCTGCGCCGCGGCGGGATCCGTGGAGTCCACCGCGGCGTCGAGCGTGGCCTGGGCCGCGGCCGTCGCGCGCTGCGCCTCGAGGAGCACCTGGTCCTTGCGGGCGGTGAACAGCTCGTTCTGGATGACCAGGGCCATCGCCACGCACGTGACGAGGATCGTCGCGGCGGTCAGCGCGACCGTGATGACGATCGTGCGGAACCGCAGCGATCGCCGCCACAGGGTCGCGAGGCGGTCACGGATGTCGCGCCAATCGATCGGCCGCCTGATCCGCGAGACCGGAACTGCGCGCACCGCGCCCGTCATGCGGGCCTCAAGCCACCGCGCCGGCGCGGTAGCCGACCCCGCGCACGGTGGTCACGATGCGCGGGTTGTCGGGGTCGGCCTCGATCTTGGCCCGCAGGCGCTGCACGTGCACGTTCACCAAGCGGGTGTCGGCCTTGTAGTGGTAGCCCCACACCTGCTCGAGGAGCATCTCGCGCGAGAAGACCTGCTGCGGCTTCTCGGCGAGCGCGACGAGGAGTTCGAACTCCAACGGCGTGAGCGCGATCGGCGTGTCGCCGCGGCGGACCTCGTGCGCCGCGACGTCGACGACGAGGTCGCCGATGCGCAGCGTCTCGTCGACCGCGGCCTGGGTGGGGCGCAGCCGCGTACGGATGCGGGCGACGAGTTCTTTCGGATTGAACGGCTTGACGATGTAGTCGTCGGCGCCGGACTCGAGACCCTTGACGACGTCGGCGGTGTCGGTGCGCGCCGTGAGCATGATGATCGGGATGCCGGACTCCGCCCGCACGCGGGTGCAGATCTCGATGCCGTCGACGCCCGGGAGCATGAGGTCGAGGAGGATGAGGTCGGGGCGCTCGGTGCGCCAGGCCTCGACCGCGTGCGCACCGTCGGCGCAGAACACCGTCTCGAATCCCTCGGTGCGCAGCACGATGCCGATCATCTCGGCCAGCGCGGTGTCATCGTCGACCACCAGGATCCGTGAAGTCATCGGGTGTACGTCTTCCGTCTCGGACCCGTTCGAGAACGGGCAAGGCGCCGCGGGTGGGGGCGCATCACCCCGAGCGTAGTCGACGTGTCCGCGGTGCGGCCGAGCGTGCGGGGGGTGTGTGACACGATGAAGGACACAGCCGACCGCCGAGGAGGCGCCATCGTGACCGCGTACCCCGCCTGGACGCCGGCCTCGCGCGCCGGCATCGTGCCGCTCCACCCCTACGGTTTCGGCACCATCCTCGGTCGGTCCTTCGTGGCCCTCCGGCACAACCCGCGGGTCCTCCTCGGGTTCGCCCTTCTCGTGCAGACGCTCGCCTACGTCATCGTCAGCGTCGCGGTCGCCGCGGTCGCCATCGCGACCTTCGCGCGGCTCGACACGCTGGTCGAGGGCACCGAGGAGTTCGACACCGTCATGGTCGGGTCGATCGCCCTCACCGGCCTCGCTGCTCTCGTCCTGGGCGCCCTCGCCGGCGCTCTCAGCGTTCTCGTGCAGGCCGTCGTCGTCTCCGAGGTCGCCTCGGCCGTGGTCGCCGAGAAGCCGACGCTCCGCGACGCATGGCGTCGCGTGCGGCCGGTGTTCCTCCGACTCATCGGCTACTCGCTCCTCATCTTGCTGGCCATGGCCGTCGTCCTGGCACTGCTCGGCGGGATCGCCGTCCTCCTCGGTCTCGTGCTGCTTCCGCTCGGGATCGTGGCCGGCATCCTCTTCGCGCTCGGGCTCATCCCGCTGTACCTGTGGCTGGCGACGAAGCTCTTCCTCGTCCCGTCCGCGATGATCCTCGAGGGCGTCGGTATCCGCCGGGCCATCGCCCGGTCCTGGGTGCTGACGCGGCGCCGGTTCTGGCCGACGTTCGGCGTGATCGTCATCATCTCCCTCGCGTTCGGGGTCGTGGGACAGGTCATCTCGATCCCACTGGGCCTCCTCTCCGGGGGGATCTCCACGATCGTCGCCCCCACCGGTGCCTCCGACCCCAGTGCCCTCATCGCGTTCGTCGTCATCCAGCTGGTCGGGCAGGTCGGCATCCTGCTCGTGCAGTGCATCGCGGTCGTGGTGCAGTCGACGTCGGCCGTGCTGGTCTACGTCGACGCCCGCATGCGCGTGGAGGGTCTCGACCACGACCTCTTCGCCTACGTCGACGCGCGAGACTCGGGCACACAGGATCTCCCCGACCCGTACCGCGTGGGTGCGGGCCGCACCTGGTCCCCGGCGCCCGCCTGGGGCCCGCCGGCCGGAGCGCCCGGAACGCCGTCGGGCGCTGCCGCATGGGCCGCGCCGCCGTCCCCGGCCGGGGCCCCCGCCCCCGCCCCCGCGCCGCCGGCCGCCTCACCGCCGTACACCGCCGCACCGCCGCAGCCCTCTGCCGCACCGCACACGACCATCGACACCGCCCCGGCCCCGCCCGCCGACCCGACCGCGTGGGCCCCGCCCGCGACGCCGCCGGCCGACCCGACCGCGTGGGCCCCGCCCGGCAGCCCGCCCGCGGAATCGTGAGCCCGATTCTCTGGCCGAGGCCGGCCTTCTCGCCGCTGCTGCCCGACGCCGACGAGGCACGCCAGTGGGCCGAGCGCGAACTCGCCGATCCCGTGTACCAGGCCGCCGAGCCGACGTTCTTCGACCGCCTGGTGCGCGCCGTGCTGGAGTTCCTCGAGCGCCTCTTCTCGGCCCCCGCCTCCGGCGACTGGGGCCCGTGGGCGTTCGTCGTGCTCGCGGTCGTCGTCATCGCGGCGATCGTCGTGGGAGTGCTGGTGTGGGGACGTCCCCGGGCGCTCGTGCGCGCACGGACCGCGGCACGGGCCCTGTTCGACGACGACGACGCACGTTCCGCCGAGCAGCTCCGCGATGACGCCGTCGCGGCGGCCGACCGCGAGGACTGGGACGCGGCGGTGGTGCTGCGCTTCCGCGCCTTCGCGCGCGGCCTCGGCGAGCGCGGGATCGTGGATCCGCCGCCCGGAGCCACGGCGCGGCTGTTCGCACGGTCTGCGGCCGACGCCCTCCCCGTCCTGGGCGCCCAGCCCGCCGAGGGCGCCGCCGCGTTCGACGACGTGCGGTACCTCGGGCGGCACGGCACCGCGGAGTCGTACCGCCTCATCTCTCAGCTCGACGAGGCGGCCGTGCGCGCCCGGGTCGTCGGGGTGGATGCCGCGGGGGTGGCGCCGTGACCACGACCGCTCTCTCCCCGACGGCTCGTCGCCGCGTCGGCGCCGGGTGGATCGCGCTGATCTCGGCCCTCGTGCTGATCGGACTGTTCGGGACGACGCTGGTGTACGGCGGCTGGACGCAGCGAAACGCGCTCGACCCCGAGTCCCCGGCGCCCGACGGGACCCGTGCGCTCGTCCGGATCCTCGAGCAGCAGGGGGTGCGCGTCGTCGTGGCGCGCGACCGGGCCGCCGCCGAGCGGGAGCTCGCCGCGACCCCGTCGACCCTCGTCATGCGCGACGCGCCGATGCTCTCGGACGGAACCCTCCGCAGCCTCGGCGCGAAGGCCCGCGACGTCGTGCTGATCGAACCGCGCTCGCGCAGTCTCGACGTGCTGCTGAACGGTTCTTCGCTCGGCGGCGTCGTCGAGGAGCGCACCGTCGACCCCGGGTGCGAGGCGGCCGTGCCGCGGACGGCGGGCCCCTCCCGCGCCGGCGAACTGTACGTGCCCGGGGAGGGCGTGACCGGCTGCTACCCGGCGGAGGACGGATACGGCGTCCTCGTCTCGGGGAGCGGCGACCTCACGGCCGCGGCGGTCGACGGGCTGTCCGTGGTCACGAACCGGGCGCTGCCGCTCGAGGGAAACGCCGCCCTGGCCGTCGGCCTGCTCGGCCGCTCCGCCTCGCTCGTCTGGTACGTGCCGTCCCCGTCGGATGCCGACACCGGGGTGGCTGCGCCCACGATCGGCGACCTCACTCCCTCGTGGGTGACACCGGCGTTGGTGTTGCTGCTGCTCGCGGGGCTGACGGCCGCTTTCTGGCGCGGTCGGCGATTCGGCCCCCTCGTCGCCGAGCGTCTGCCGGTCACGGTGCGGGCCACCGAGACGACCGAGGGCCGCGCGCGGCTGTACGCCGCCTCCGGCGATGCGGCGCACGCCCTCGACGAGCTGCGGCGCGCCACGCGACGCCGCCTCGTGCGCCTCCTGGGCATGTCCGCGCGCACGCCCGCCGAGCACCTCGCCGACGCCGTGGCCGAGCGGCTCGCCGCCGACCGCGCGGTGGTGCACGGCATCCTGATCGACGATCTTCCCGGCACCGACCGCGAGCTCGTCGCCGCGAGCGATCGCCTGCGCGACCTCGAGACGAGCGTCCGCGCCACCCTCCCCACGGAAAGGAACCCCCGATGACCGACAGTCCTCTCGGCTCCCCCGACCCGGCCGGCGCCGCGATGCCGGCGTCCGAGGCCGTCGCCCCGACGCCGAGCGCTGCGCCCGCACCGTCACCGGGCGATGCCGACCTGCGGCAGGCGATGCACCGGGTGCGCGCCGAGGTCGGCAAGGCCGTCGTCGGGCAGGACGGGACCGTCACGGGGCTGCTCATCGCTCTGCTGGCGCGCGGCCACGTCCTGCTGGAGGGCGTCCCGGGTGTGGCCAAGACCCTGCTCGTGCGCTCCTTCAGCCGCGCGCTCGGCCTGGACACCCACCGTGTGCAGTTCACCCCCGACCTCATGCCGGGCGACGTCACCGGTTCGCTCGTGTACGACGCACGCTCGGGCGAGTTCGAGTTCCGCGCGGGGCCGGTCTTCACGCACGTCCTGCTCGCCGACGAGATCAACCGCACGCCCCCCAAGACGCAGGCGGCCCTGCTGGAGGCCATGGAGGAGCGGCAGGTCTCGTCCGACGGAGCGAGCCGCCCGCTCCCCGATCCGTTCCTCGTCGCCGCGACCCAGAATCCCGTCGAGCACGAGGGCACCTACACACTGCCCGAGGCGCAGCTCGACCGCTTCCTGCTGAAGCTCGTGGTCGACCTCCCCGGCCGCGACGCCGAGGTCGACGTGCTGCGCCGGCACGCGGGCGGGTTCGACCCGCGCCGGCTGGGCGAGGCGGGGATGGATGCCGTGGTCACCCCGGCCGAGATCCTCGCGGCGCAGCGCGCCGCCGCGTCGGTCGCCGTCGCCGACGACGTGCTCGGCTACGTCGTCGACCTCGCCCGCGCCACGCGGCAGAGCCCGTCGGTGCTGCTCGGCGTGAGCCCGCGCGCGTCGACCGGTCTGCTCGCGGCGGCGAAGGCGTGGGCGTGGCTCGTCGGCTCGCCCGCGATCACGCCCGACCACGTCCAGACGATGCTCGTCCCCGTGTGGCGGCACCGGATCCGGCTGCGGCCCGAGGCCGAGATCGAGGGCGTCTCGGTGGATGCCGTCCTCACCTCGGTCCTGCAGCAGACGCGCGTCCCGCTCTGATGTACGTCACCGGCCGTCTGGCCCTGCTCGTCGCGCTCGGGGTGATCCCGCTGATCCTGCTGCACGCCGCCGGCGCGGCGCCCTGGGCCGTGGTCGGCGGGTGGCTGGTGCTGTGTGCCGGACTGGCCGCGGCCGACACGCTCCTGGCCGCCGACGCGCGTGCGCTCGAGATCACGCGCCGCTTGCCGGACCGCGCCCTGCGCGATCAGCCCGTCGCGGGCGAGCTGCGCGTGCGCAACACCGGCCGACGGACGCTGCGCGCCCGGGTGCGCGACGCGTGGCAGCCGACGGCGGGCGCCCCGCCCGAGCGACTGCACCTGGTGGTCCCTCCCGGTGAGCGCCGGGGTGCTGCTCTGTCGCTGCTGCCGCGGCGGCGCGGAGAGCTGCGCAGCGAGTTCGTCGTCGTGCGCTCTCAGGGTCCCCTGGGGCTCGGGGGGCGGCAAGCGACGCTCGCGGCACCGGCGCGGCTGCGCGTGCTCCCGCCCTTCACCTCGCGACGGCACCTCCCCTCGCGGCTGGCGCGGCTGCGCGAACTCGATGGCAACACGTCGCTGCAGGTGCGCGGGCAGGGCACCGAGTTCGACAGCCTGCGCGAGTACGTGCGCGGAGACGATGTGCGCTCGATCGACTGGCGGGCCACCGCGCGCGCGGGCACGACGATGCTGCGCACGTGGCGCCCCGAACGCGACCGGCACGTCGTGATCGTCATCGATACGGGTCGCACGGCCGCGGCACGCGTCGGCGACGGCGCGCGTCTGGATGCCGCGATGGAGGCCGCCCTGCTCCTCTCGGCCCTGGCGACACGCGCCGGAGACCACGTGCACCTGCTCATGTTCGACCGGGTGACCCGCGCCCGGGTCACGCGCGTCGACGGAGCGCAACTGCTCCCCGCACTCGTGGACGCGATGGCCACCGTGGACCCGCAGCTCATCGACACCGATTGGGATGCCGCGTTCGCCCAGGTGCGCGGTCTGACCCAGCGCCCCGCGCTCGTGGTGCTCCTCACCGCCGCCGACGACCCGGAGGCGGCGCGCGCGTTCCTCGCCTCGCTCCCGGCCGTCGCGGCGCGCTCGCGTCTGCTCGTGGCCACCGCCACCGACGGTCCGGGAGAACCCCCGGCACGCGACGACGCCGCGGCCGTGTACGCCGCCGCCGCGATCGAACGCGCGCGCTCGGACGCCGAACGCGTGCGCGCGGCGGTCGTCCGCGCGGGGGGCGATGCGGTGACGGCGTCGGCCGACGACCTCCCCCCTCTCGTGGCGGACCGCTACCTCGCCCTCAAGGCCGCCGGGCGCCTCTGACGCACCGGGTCGCGGCATCCGGGACTAGCACACCGCTCCGCCATGCACCCGTCCGCATACGTCGCGGCTTATCCTGGGGGGTACCCTTCCAGCCGCCGGCGTGTCCCTCCGCGCCCGGCTGCGCCGTCTACGCACAGGATGCGGGAGCTCTCTTGCCAGGAAACGCCACCACTCGCTTCGACGATGTGGCCCTCGTGTCGGTGGCGAGCGTGCTGCCCAGCCGAGTGACCACCTCTGACGACATCGAGGAGAGGCTCGCCCCCGCGCTGACGCGGCTCAAGCTCAAACCGGGGCTGCTGCGCCGGGTGGCCGGTGTCGTGGAGCGCCGCAACTGGGCCGAGGGAGAATCCTCCGACGAGGCGACGATCGCGGCGGGCAAGCAAGCGCTGGCCGAGGCGGGCGTCGACCCGAGTGAGATCGGCCTCATCATCAACACCTCCGTCACGCGCAAGCACCTCGAGCCCTCGGTGGCGGTCCGCCTCCACCACGGCCTGGGGCTGCCGAGCTCGGCGATCAACTTCGACGTCGCCAACGCCTGCCTCGGCTTCATCAACGGCATGAGCCTGGCGGCGGGCATGATCCAGTCCGGCCAGGTGCGGTACGCGCTCATCGTCAACGGCGAGGATGCCGACGAGATCCAGGTCAACACGATCAACCGGCTCGTGCGCGAAGACCTCGATCGCGACGCCTTCATGCAGGAGTTCGCCTCGCTCACGCTCGGTTCCGGCGCGGCGGCGGCGGTGCTCGGCCGCGCCAGCGACCACCCCGAGGGTCACCGCATCGTCGGTGGGGTCACGCGCGCCGCGACGCAGTTCTACGACCTGTGCGTGGGCAGCGTCGACGGCATGTTCACGGACGCGAAAGCCCTGCTCAAGGGCGGCCTCGACCTCGTCGTGTCGGCCTGGAAAGAGGCCAAGGGCGAGTTCTCATGGACGGGCATGGACCGCTACATCACCCACCAGGTCTCGTCGGTGCACACCTCCGCGATCGTCCGCGCGGCCAAGCTCGACCGGAGCCGCGTGCCGGTGACCTACCCGAACCTGGGCAACGTGGGCCCGGCCTCCATCCCGATCACCCTGGCCGAGGAGCAGAAGACCCTGCGTCGCGGCGATCGCGTGCTGCTGATGGGAGTGGGCTCCGGGCTGAACACCGGGATGTTGGAGCTGGCCTGGTGACGGTCACCGGTCTGCGGGCGACTCTCCCTCCCGCCGGGCTCCCCGGCCTGGACCCGGCCTTCTCCCGACTCATCGACGTCGAGGGCACCGGCGCCGACGCGGGCCGACGCCGCACGTGGCACATCCTCGACACCGGCGACCTGCTCGACGAGCGCGGCATCACCCCGGTCGGCACCATCGTGGCCGTCCACGGCAACCCGACGTGGTCGTACCTGTGGCGCGCGTTGGTGACCGCCTCGCTCGTCCGCGCCGACGCGGGCGCGCCCGCCTGGCGCGTCGTGGCCGTCGACCAGCTCGAGATGGGCTTCTCCGAGCGCACCGACGTGCGCCGGACGCTCGCACAACGCATCGCCGACCTCTCCGCCCTCGTCGAGGCGGCCGGCATCCGCACCCCTGTCGTCACGATCGGCCACGACTGGGGCGGTCCCGTCTCGCTCGGGTGGGCGGTCGAGAATCGCGACGGTCTCGCGGCGGTCATCGCTCTCAACACCGCCGTGCACCACGCCGAGGACGCGCTGCTGCCGTTCCCGCTCCGGGTCGCCACGGCCCGGGGGATGCTCGCGGCCGGCACGACCGGCACGACGGCGTTCCTCGACACGACCCTCGCCCTCGCCGACCTCGACCCGGCGGTACGGGCCGCGTTCCGCACGCCCTACGCCACGGTCGAACGCCGACGGGGCATCGGCGGGTTCGTCGCCGACATCCCCGCCACGGCGTCGGACGAGAGCACGCCCGCCCTCCGCCGCCTCTCGGCGGGCCTGCGCGACCTCGACGTCCCGGCCCTGCTGCTGCGCGGGCCGAAGGACCCCGTGTTCGGCGAGGTGCACCTCGACGATCTCGTCGACCGTCTCCCGCACGCCGACGTGCACCGCTACGAGGGGGCGGGGCACCTCGTCGCCGAGGAGCGACCGTACGCCGAGGCGGTCCTGGACTGGCTCGCCGAGAAGGTCGTACCGGGCCCGGATGCCGGCTCCCCCGAGTCCGCACCGCCCGCCGACGACGCCCTCGGGGACGACGACGCGGCTCCCGCTCCCCTGTGGGACGCGCTCACGACCCGCCGCGCCGACGACGACGTCGCGGTGATCGACATGGCCGCTCGCCCCGGCCGCGCCCCGCTCCGGGTGAGCTGGCGACAGCTCGCCGCCCGCGTCGACGAACTCGCCGCGGGACTCGACGCGATCGGCGTCCGCGCCGGCGACCGCGTCTCGCTCCTCGTCCCGCCGGGACCGACCCTCACCGCCGTGCTGTACGCGTGTCTGCGCATCGGCGCCGTCGTCGTCGTGGCCGACCGCGGGCTCGGCATCCGGGGTCTCTCGCGCGCCGTGCGGGGTGCGGTACCCGACGTCGTGATCGGCGAGGTCACCGGCCTCGCCGCCGCGCGCGCCCTGGGCTGGCCGGGACGCCGCCTCTCCGCCGCAGCGCTGCCGACCGCTGCCGCGCGCGCCCTGGGCGTGGAGGCGAGCCTGTCCGAGGTGGCCCTCGCCGGCCGCGGGCGCGAACTGCCCGCTCCCCCGCACATCGACGCCGACGCCGCGGTGCTGTTCACGTCGGGATCGACGGGCCCCGCCAAGGGCGTCGTGTACACCCACCGGCAGCTCTCTTCGCTGCGCGACGCGTTGGCCACGCACTTCGACGTCGGCCCGGACACGGGACTCGTCACCGGTTTCGCGCCGTTCGCCCTCCTCGGCCCCGCCCTGGGTACGCGATCGGCCACCCCCGACATGGACGTCTCCGCGCCGCGCACCCTCACCGCGAGCGCTGTCGCGGCAGCGGTCCGCGCGTCGGACGCGCGCATCGTGTTCCTCTCCCCCGCCGCCGTCCGCAACGTCGTCGCCACCGCCGGCGCGCTCACGACCGAGGACCGCGCCGCCCTGGCCGGCGTGCACACGTTCCTGTCCACGGGCGCACCCGTGGGAACCCCGCTGCTGCGACGGGCGCACGAGCTCATGCCGAACGCGACGGCGCACACGCCGTACGGCATGACCGAGTGCTTGCTCGTCGCCGACATCACGCTGCCCGGGATCGAGGATGCCGCGGCCTCCGGCGATCGCGGGGTGTGCGTGGGCACACCGATCGGCCGCGGCCGCGTGCGCATCGCCGCCCTCGACGCCGAGGGGCGAGCCACCGGCTCTCCCGTCACCGATGCGGGCGTGACCGGCGAGGTCGTCATCAGCGCGCCGCACCTCAAGCGCGGCTACTTCCGCCTCTCCCTCACCGACCGCGAGGCGCGTCGCGACCTCGACGCACTGCCCGGGCGCTGGCACCGCACGGGCGACGTGGGCCACCTCGACGCCGTCGGACGCCTGTGGGTCGAGGGCCGGTTGCCCCACGTCATCACGACGGCCCACGGACCGGTCACCCCCGTCGCGATCGAGCAGGACGTCGAGTCCGTCTCGGGCGTCTCGCGTGCCGCGGCGGTGGGCGTCGGGCCCGTCGGTCGGCAGGTCGTCGTCGCCGTCGTGGAACGCGATCCGGGCGTGCGGCGCGCGGGCGTGGCATCCCCGGGTCTCACCGAGGTCGTGCGGGCGGCGACGCCGCAGGCCCTGGCGGCCGTGCTGGTGGTGCCCGCCCTGCCCACCGACATCCGGCACAACTCCAAGATCGACCGCTCGCGTCTCGCCGCCTGGGCGGAGCGGATCCTGGCCGGCGAGCGGCCGACGGCGCCGTGAAGGTCCTCGCCACCGGCGCGTCCGGATTCCTCGGCCGCGCGGTCGTCGTCGCTCTTCAGGACGCCGGGCACGAGGTGCGGACACTCCAACGCCGCCCCTCGGGGATGGCCGGCGCCGACGACCGCCTCGGTTCGGTGACCGACCCGGATGCCACGGCCTCCGCCGTCACCGGGGTCGACGCCGTGGTTCACCTGGCGGCGAAGGTGTCGCTCGCAGGAGACCCGGCCGAGTTCCAGGCCGTGAACGTCGAGGGCACCCGCACGCTGCTGGACGCGGCATCCGCCGCGGGCGTGTCGCGCATCGTGCACATCTCCTCACCGTCGGTCGCCCATGCGGGCCACGCCCTGGCCGGAGTGGGTGCCGAGCCCGCCGACCCGGTCGCCGCGCGCGGCGAGTACGCGCGCACGAAGGCCGAGGCCGAGTTGCTCGCCCTCGGTCGCGCCGGGGCGACGGCATCCGTTGTCGCCATCCGGCCGCACATCGTCTGGGGTCCCGGCGACACGCAGCTCATCGCCCGGGTCGTGGATCGCGCGCGCCGCGGACGGTTGCCGCTGCTCAACGGCGGCACCGCACTCATCGACTCCACGTTCGTCGACAACGCCGCGAGCGGGATCGTCGCCGCCCTCGAGCGCGTCGACGACGTCAGCGGCCGCGCCTACGTGCTGACCAATGGCGAGCCTCGGCCCGTGGGCGATCTGCTCGCCGGCATCTGCCGCGCCGCGGGCGTCCGGCCGCCGGCGTTCAGCGTGCCCGCCGGTCTCGCCCGGGCGGCCGGATCGCTCGTCGAGCGGGTCTGGGCCGTACGCCCGGGCACCGACGAGCCGCCCATGACGCGCTTCCTTGCCGAGCAGCTCTCCACCGCCCACTGGTTCGACCAGACCGAGATCCGCCGCGACCTGCACTGGACGCCCCGCGTCTCGATCGACGAGGGTCTGCGCCGCCTCTCCCGCGCTTGACGCGCGGCATCCGTCCCCCGCGCCCTTCCCCGGTAAACGCCATTCCTCTCGAGACACGCGGTGTCGTGGCGTGTCTCGACAGGGACGGCGTTTATCGGGGCGGAGGAGATCCGGCGCAGACGCGGGAGGCCCGCCCCCAGCGGGGACGGGCCTTCGGGGCGCGGGACTCAGACCAGGTCGAACCGGTCGAGCTCGGTGACCTTGCGCCACGCGGCGACGAAGTCGCGCACGAACTTCTCCTTCGCGTCGTCGGAGGCGTACACCTCGGCGAGCGCGCGGAGCTCCGAGTTCGAGGCGAACACGAGGTCGACGCGCGTGCCGATCCCGACCGTCTCGCCCGAGCCGTCCTTCGTCCCCTGGAAGGCGTGCTTGCCGGAATCCAGCGGCTTCCACGTCGTGCCGAGGTCGAGGAGGTTCACGAACACGTCGTTCGTCAGGGCGCCGGGGGTGCCGGTGAAGACACCCCAGTCCGAGCCGTCCCAGTTCGCGCCGATCGCCCGGAGGCCGCCGACGAGCACGGTCATCTCGGGCGCGGTGAGCGTGAGCAGGTTCGCCTTGTCCAGCAGCAGGAACTCGGCCGGGAGTCGCGTCTCGCGCGAGGCGTAGTTGCGGAAGCCGTCGGCGATCGGCTCGAGCCAGCGGAACGAGTCGACGTCGGTCTCCTCCTGCGTGGCGTCGGTGCGGCCGGGGGTGAAGGGCACCTCGACCTCGACGCCGCCCGCGCGGGCGGCCTGCTCGACACCGGCGTTGCCGGCGAGCACGAGCAGATCGGCGATCGAGACCTTCTTGCCGTCCGACGCCTGCGCGTCGAACTCGGCCTTGATGCCCTCGATCACCGAGAGCACGGATGCCAGCTGCTCGGGATTGTTGACCGTCCAGCTCTTCTGCGGCTCGAGGCGGATGCGCGCACCGTTGACGCCGCCGCGCTTGTCGCTGCCGCGGAAGGTCGAGGCCGCGGCCCACGTCGTGGTCACCAGCTGCGCCACGGACAGACCGCTGTCGAGGATCTGCTGCTTCAGCGCCGCCGCGTCGGCGGCGTCGATCAGCGGGTGGTCGACGGCGGGCACGGGGTCCTGCCAGTCGAGCACCTCGGCCGGCACCTCGGACCCGAGGTAGCGGGCACGCGGTCCCATGTCGCGGTGGGTGAGCTTGAACCACGCGCGGGCGAAGGCATCCTGGAAGGCGGCGGGGTCTTCGGCGAAGCGGCGCGAGATCTTCTCGTACGCCGGGTCGACGCGCAGGGCCAGGTCGCTCGTGAGCATGCGGGGCTCGCGGCGGCCGTCCGAGTGCGCCTCGGGAACCATGTCGGCTCCCCCGCCGTTGACCGGACGCCACTGGTGAGCACCCGCGGGGCTCTGGAAGAGCTCCCACTCGTAGGCGAAGAGGATGTGGAAGAACTCGTTGTCCCAGCGGGTCGGGTGGTAGGTCCAGGTGACCTCGAGACCGCTGGTGATCGTGTCGTCGCCCTTGCCGGTGCCGTGGCTGTTCTTCCAGCCGAGGCCCTGGTCCTCGATGTCGGCGGCCTCGGGGTTCGGCCCGACGTGCGAGTCGCTGGCGGCGCCGTGGGTCTTGCCGAAGGTGTGGCCGCCGGCGATGAGGGCGACGGTCTCCTCGTCGTTCATGGCCATGCGCCCGAACGTCTCGCGGATGTCGTGGGCCGACAGCTGCGGGTCGGGGTTGCCGTTGGGGCCCTCGGGGTTGACGTAGATGAGGCCCATCTGCACCGCGGCCAGCGGACGCTCGAGCTCGCGGTTGCCCGTGTAGCGCTCGTCGCCGAGCCACGTGGTCTCGGGGCCCCAGTACACGTCGTCGTCCGGCTCCCACACGTCGGTGCGACCGCCGGCGAAGCCGAAGGTCGGGAAGCCCATGTCCTCCAGCGCGACGTTGCCGGCGAGGATCATGAGGTCGGCCCACGAGATGGACTGGCCGTACTTCTTCTTGATCGGCCACAGCAGGCGGCGGGCCTTGTCGAGGTTGACGTTGTCGGGCCAGCTGTTCAGCGGTGCGAAGCGCTGCATGCCGGCGCCCGAGCCGCCGCGACCGTCCGTCACGCGGTACGTGCCGGCGCTGTGCCACGCCATGCGGATCATCAGGGGACCGTAGTGGCCGAAGTCGGCGGGCCACCAGTCCTGCGAGGTCGTCATGACCTGCTGGATGTCCTTCTTCACGGCATCCAGGTCGAGCGCCTCGAAAGCGGCGCGGTAGTCGAAGCCCGCGTCGAGCGGGTCGCGCAGCGCGTTGTTCTTCGCGAGGATCTTCACGTTGAGGCTCTCGGGCCACCAGACGCGGTTGGCCGACCCCTGGGTCGGGTGGGGCAGCGCGCCCGCGGGCTCGCTGTCGGCGGGGGCTTCGCCCACCGGCAGTCGGTTGTCGTCGGGGGCGGGGCCGTCGTGGAAGACGGGGCATCCGTTCAGAGTGTCGCTCATCGGGATCCTCTCGGTGTTTCGGCTTCGGACTTCGCTCGACACTCGGGACACACGCCCCAGAACGTCACCTCGGCGGTCTCGATGAGGAAACCGCTCCCCTCCGGCATGTGCAGGCACGGCGCCGACCCGACGACGCAGTCCACGTCGTCGATCCGGCCGCACCCGGTGCACACCACGTGGTGGTGGTTGTCACCGACGCGCAGCTCGAACGTGCCGGCGTGACCGGCGGGTTCGATGCGGCGGGCCAGTCCCGCGTCGGCGAAGTCGCCGAGCGCGTTGTACACCGACTGCTTGCTCGTGCCGGGAAGGGTTCCGACGATGCCGTCGAAGACGTCATCGGCGGTGGCGTGCGGGCGGGCGCGCAGGGCTTCGAGCACCGCGACACGCGTCGCCGTCACCCGCAGCCCCACCCCGCGGATGAGGGCATCCGCGGTGGCATCCGTCCGATCGTCGAGCATTCCCCCACTCTAGCTTGTTTTGAGTGAATCAAAAATGACGCGCGGGGGAACAGCGAGATTCGCGGATGCCTCAGCCCGAGACCAGCGTCGGCGTGCCGCCCTCGTACTCGGTGACGTCGCCGGTCTCGCCCGACCTGAACGCTCGGCGACCCACGACCAGCATGTAGACCAGGAACACGCCCAGCGCGGCCGCGCCGATCGCGATCTTCACCTGCCAGGGCCAGGTCGTCGGCGTGACGAAACCCTCCACGAGCCCCGAGAGCCCCAGCGCGAAGACCAACCCCACGGCCACGGTCGCCAGCGCGCGCCCCTCGGCGGCGAGCGCGGCGGCGCGGGTACGCCGCCCGGGCGCGACCCAGGCCCAGAAGATGTGCAGGCCCGCCGCACCGGCCACGAAGATCGCCGTGAGCTCGAGCAGACCGTGCGGGAGGATGAACTGGAAGAACACATCAGAGCGGTCGAACGCGATCATGATCGCCGCCGACGAGCCCACGCCGATGGCGTTCTGCATCATCACCATGAGCGGCCACACGCCGGTGACGCCGAAGAGCACGCACTGCGCGGCGATCCACGCGTTGTTGGTCCACACCGTGCCGGCGAAGACGGCGTTCGGGTTCTCGCGGTAGTACTGCACGAACTGCTGATCGGCGTAGTTCTGCAGCTCGCTCTGCGCGCCCAGCGCCGCCACCGCGCGAGGATCCGACGAGATCCACAGGGCGACGAGGGAGGCGACCACGACGAAGCCGACGGCGATGGCGAGCGTCGTCCAGCGCACGCGGTACAGGGCCGCGGGGAGCTGCCGGAGGAAGAAGCGCGGCACCTGGCGCAGCACGTTCTCGCGGACACCCGTGAGACGCAGCCGCGTGCGCGCGAGCAGGATCGAGACGTAATCGCCCTGGGGCGTGCGCCCCGCCGACGTCTTGATGTCCGCGAGATCCGCCGAGGCCGCGCGGTACCGGGTGACGAGCTCGTCGACCTCGGGACCGGTCAGCCGCCGCGTCCGGCCCAGCTCGTCCAGCCGCGCCCACTCCTGCCGGCGCGCGGCCGTGAGGGCGTCGAGGTCCATGTGATCAACTGTACGCATGGCTTCGCCCGCGGCATCCCCTCCGGTCCCCGGTCCCGCGACGACGCTCGTGCACGCCGCGGCCGACGAGACGCTCACCGGCGAGGCCGTCGCACTGGACGTGCAGCCGCTCGGGTTCTTCCTGCGCGCGGTGGGATGCCTCATCGACATGGTCGTCGGCATCGTGCTGCTCGTGGCCGGCTCGCTCCTTCTCACCGCCCTCGTGGCCGGTGGGACGATTCCGGACAGCGCTTTCCGCATCGGCGTCATCGTGCTCATCGTGGCGGTGATGGTGGTCGTTCCGACGACGGTCGAGACACTCTCCCGCGGGCGCAGTCTCGGCCGCCTCGCGGTGGGCGGGCGCATCGTGCGCGTCGACGGCGGAGCCACCGGCTTCCGCCAGGCGTTCATCCGCGCGCTCGTGGGCGTGCTGGAGCTGTGGTTCACGCTCGGCGGCATCGCCGCCGTCGTGGGGATGTTCACTCCGCGCGCCCAGCGAGTCGGCGACCTGATGGCCGGCACGGCGTGCGAGCGCACGCGGACGCGCCCGCTGCCGGCGGCGGCGCCGGGGGTCCCCCCGGGGATGGAGGGGTGGGCGGCGGTCGCCGATGTCTCACGCCTCCCCGACCGGCTGGCCGCCCGCGTCGCGCAGTTCGTCCGCGGAGCCGACGCGCTCGAGCCCGCCGCCCGCGCGCGCGTCGCCGCGAGCCTGGCGCAGTCGGTGCAGCCGTACGTCTCCCCCGTGCCCGCGGTCGACCCCGAGACGCTGGTGCGCGCTGCGGCGGCGGTGCGACGCGACAGGGAGTACCGGGCGCTCCTGCTCGAGAACGAGCGGGCGGCGTCCCTGACCTCGGCGCCCGACGCCTGAGGCCTGAGGCCGGGTCAGGCCCGGAGGGTCTCGTGGCGCACGACGACCCAGCCCCGGGGAACCGACAGGCGGTCGGCGTGGATCGCGCACAGATCGTGCGCGTGCGGGTCGCCCGCACGGCCGAGGGGGCCGAGCGCGGCCATCTGGTCGCCGTAGTCGTAAGTGAGGGTGCTCATCGCCTCGCGGGCGCATCCCACCTTCGAGCAGAGTCTGTCGCGCATCGCGGGTCAGCCTAGGCCGGGGCCGCGCCGGGCCGACGACGCCGCGCCGCGGCCGAGCGGGGTGGGTCGGCGCGCAGGCGAGCCGCCGCGCGACCCAACACGTCCGCGAGCGCCTCGACGTCGGCATCGTCGAGCGCTGCGAACAGGAGACGGTGAACGGCTTCGATGTGGCCGGGGAACACCGTCGCGAGCGTCGCACGGCCCGCGTCGGTGAGTGTCACGACGATGCTGCGCTCGTCCTCGGGCGACGGGGCGCGGGTCACGAGCCCGCGCTGCTCGAGCAGCTGCGCCTGGTAGGTGAGGCCGCTGCGGCTGTAGACGACGCCGTCCGCGAGATCGGTCATGCGGAGCGCGCCTCCGGGAGCGTCGCCGAGACGGGCGAGCAGCTGGAACTGCACGTACCCGAGGTCACCCGCTTCTCGCAGCTGCTTCTCGACGGCGTGCCGCACCAGGCTGCTCACCTCGGTGAACGCGAAGTAGGCGTCGAGCTGCCGCGGACTCAGGGCGGCAGGGAGATCGGTCATGCGTCGATCCTACCTTGCTTCGAGTTCGAAGCACTGCTACCGTCCTCATATGCTTCGAGTTCGAAGCACCAACGAAAGGACATCATCATGAAGGCAGTTCGGTTCCATAACGTCGGCGGACCCGAAGTGCTCCGCCTCGAAGAGGTCGAGATCCCGACGCCCGCGGCGGGACAGGTGCGGCTGCGTGTGACCGCCTCGGCATTCAACGCCGCGGACAACGGGATGCGGGCCGGATTCCTCCCCATCCCGATCTCGCTCCCCCACATCCCGGGGTATGACGTCTCCGGCGTCGTCGACGCGCTCGGCGCGGGCGTCACCGGCCTCGAGGTCGGGCAGGGCGTCATCGGGTTCCTGCCGATGGAGGCCGACGGCGGGGCCGCGGAGTACGTCGTCGCCCCCGCCGCCGCACTCGTCACGGCACCACACAGCGTTCCCCTCGCCGACGCGGCCGCCCTGCCTTCTGTCGCCCTGACCGCGTGGCAGGCGCTCTTCAATGACGGTCGGCTGCATGCCGGTCAGCGTCTGCTCATCGTGGGCGCCGGCGGAGCGGTCGGTGGGCACGCGATCCGCCTCGCGCGGCGCGCCGGTGCACACGTGATCGCGACCGCGAGCTCGCGCAGCGTCGCGGCGGTCGCGGCCGCAGGGCCGGACGTCATCATCGACCACGCGGCCCAGTCCCTGCTCGACGCGGTGACCGAGCCCGTCGACGTCCTGCTCAACCTCGCCCCGCTCGACCCCGAGGAATTCGCGAGCCTGGTGGCGCTCGTCCGCGACGGCGGCACCGTGGTCAGCACCACCGCGTTCATGACCACTCCTTCCGACGAAACGCGCGGCGTGCGCGCGGCCACCGTCTTCGTCCGAGCGAACCGTGAGCGCCTCGCGCAGATCGTCAGGCTCGTCGATGCCGGCGAACTCGTCGCCGGCGTCGACCGTCGGATCGGGCTCGACGGCCTCCCCGCCCTGCACGCCGAGGCGAGCGAGGGCCGCATCGCGGGCAAGGTCGTGGTCCTGGCATCCGCCGACGCCCGATGAACCGCGGGTCGGCGGGCGTTCATGATGGCACCGCCCGCCGGCCGCCGCGCCGTCACCGCGGGAAGACTGGATCGTCGCCCACCACGCGACGGCCCGACGGTCACCTCGACCGTAGGATGGGCGCATGCGTCGTCGATCCCGTGAGGCCCGGCCGGTCGCGCGGCCCTCGCGCCACGGTCGTCACGGCCGCGAGAACCGCAGCCCCGTCGTGCGGCCGCCCCTGCCCCCGCTGGACACCCGGATCGAGCGTTTCGACATCGCCGTGAGCACGGCCGCCGAATTCCTGCGGTCGGCGTGGAGCGAGCTGCGCGACGTGTCGTTCGAGATCGGCATCATGCCCCCCTCGGCCACCGGAGCGATCCCCCGCTGGCAGGTGCTGCGCGAGCAGAAGCGCATCATCCTCTACCGCGTTCCGATCGAGCGACTCGGCCACCCGCACATCGACGACGACCTGCACCGCCGCATGATGATCGAGGGCGCCGTGTTCCGGGCAGCGGCCGAGTACCTCGAACGCGACCCATGGGATCTCGGCCCCGAGCGCTTCCGCTTCTTGTGAGCGGCGCCGCTGCTCAGGGCAGGATCGTCAGGGCTCCCGCCGCCGCGTCGGCGGGCCACAGCGGGTAACCGGCCAGCGCCCCGGGAGCCGCGTACGAGACCGCCGCGTGCACCGCGCGGTCCGGAGCGAGCTCGTACACGCCGGCCGTGACCGGCACCGCGACGGAGCCTCCCGCGGGCACCGTGACGGTCACGGGGACCCCGCCGGACTGCGGCGTCACCGAGACCGACGCCGGTCCGCTCGCGTCATCCGCGGCGATCACGAGCGTGCCCCCGGCACCGGGGGCGACCGCCACGAGACCGGATGCCGCGAACGCGGGGGCCGGGGCATACCAGGCGAAGTCCGCGCCCTCCCCGAAACCCGTGGTCGACCACGCGCCGCCGACGACGGGCTCGGTCGCCTGGACCGAGATCGTGTAGGCGCCCGAGGCCAGTCCCGACAGGTCGAGCGAAGTGGGTGTCCCGGCCGGCAGAGCGAGCGTGCGGGGATCGCCCACCGGCGCACCACCGTCGACGGGAGCGATCGTCACGGTCGCCGACGCCTCGGCGCCGGGCGAGAGCAGCCGCAGGACCGTGCCCGCGTTCCCTTCGCCGGTCGTGAGCACCTGAACACCGGGGATGACGAGATCGGTCGCGGCCTGCGCGAGCGGGGCGGCTTGATCGCTGCCCCCGGGGAGCAGGACGCGGGTGAGACTCGTCTGGAGCGAGGCGTGCACGGGCGCGCCGGTGGCCACGACCCGCACCACCGGGCTCTCCTCGCCCAGCAGCAGGCCGGCGAGCGGGAGGACGCGCTGCCCACCGGCGGGGACGACGAGGCCGGTGCCGCCCGGCGGTGTCGAGACGCCCTGAGCGCCGTAGACCGACAGCTGCACGGTCGCCGGGACGTCGCCGGGATTGCCGAGGACGACGAGGTCGTTCGCGCCCGTCGTGGTCGCTCCCGCCACCAGCCAGGACTCCGCCAGCGGCGGGCGGCACGCCGAGGCGCTGAATCCGGTGAGGTCGCTCGAGGCGACGGTGGCGGAACCGGCGGCGGCGTAGGGGGTCGCGACACGGTCGATCGGAGGCGCCCGGAAGGCCGTGGCATCCCCCGATCCGTCGGCGGTCGCGCCGCCGAGGGTCGAGACGTCCGCTCCCGTCCCCTCCGGTCCCGCCACGGTCTCCTGGGCGGCGGCGACGCTCAGGGCGCCCGCCGACTCTGCCGTGCGCCCCAGGGCGAAGACGGGCCCGTCGCACGCGAGGACGGTGTCCGAGGGAGCCGGGGTGACCTGCACCCGCACCGGTTCGGCCACGCGGGTCGGCCACGGGGCGGCGATGCCGGCCACCGTTCCGACGACCACGGCCGCGGCGACGGCGCTGCCGGCGACGACACGGGCGCTGGTGGTGGCCCAACGGACCAGGCGACGATCGCTCATCGGGTACCTCCCCGGACGGGTCCGACGGTGCGCGGAGTGCGGCGGGCGACGCGCCGCGATGCGGCGGTGGGAACCGCCAGCAGCAGGGCGACGAGCAGGGCCGCGAGCGAACCGACCGCGACGAGCTGCTGCACGCGGGTCTGGTGGGCATCGAGCCCGGCGCGCGGCTGGACCTCGGAGGTCACGCGCCACAGCTCGCCGCGTGCGGTCGACCCGACGCCGTCGAGCGAGTTGCGCTGGTCGAGGGAGGTCGCCGCGGTCAGACGGGCGCCGCGGATGACGTCGTCCTCTCCCCCGGGAGCCGGTTCGAGCAGCACGAACGCGATGCCGCGGGCCGCGAGGCCGGCGACGGCGTCTTCGGAGGACGGAGTGACGAGGTCGGCGGCGAGCGCGGCGAGTTCCTCGTCCGCGGGGCGGGCCTGCGTGCGGGTGGCCTCGACCGTGCTCTGCCCGGTCAGGGTCGCACTGCCGCCCCATACGACGTCGACGCGCAAGCCGTCAGCGCGGGGATCCAGCACGATCGTGCCCATCGCGGTCGACCCTCGCCCCTCCGCGGCGACGAAGGCGGGGAGCGTGGAGACGGGGCCGTTCGTGAGCACGGCGCGGGGAGATGCGGTGGTCACGGCCGTCAGCGAGGGCGCCACGGCGACGAGCAGGGCCGCGAGGGCCACGACCGCCCCGATCGGCCGCAACACGCGCACGCGCTCGACGAGACCGGCATCCAAAGCGATCACGGCCGCGCCCACGACGCCGAGCCAGGCGACACTCAGCCCCGCGCCGGGCCACAGGGCCACCGGCGTGGAGTGGTCGAACGTCACCGCGATCCCGACGGCGGCGAACGCGGTCGCCAGGCCCGTCGCCGCGATCACGAGCAGGCTGGTCGCCGTGATCCACCGGGGGGTCAGCACGGCCAGGAGGGCGAGCACCGCGAGCGGGGCGGCGAGCAGCGCCACCCACCACACCGGACCGCCGGTGAGCGCGGCCCACCCGCCCGGATCCGAGGTGGGGAACCCGGCGGCCAAGAGCGCACGTCCGAGGGGGTCGGCGGTGGCTTCGGCGCCCGCGAAGGGCACACCCGGATCCGCGAGCAGTCCCCAGGGGTTCCCGAGCCGGACCTGGGTCCAGATGAGCGGCGCGAACACCACGATCGAGGGGATGACGAGCCACACCACGCGGGCGATCCCCCGCGGGGCCGCCAGGGCCACCACGACGAGCGCGGCCGACCACAACACGACGACGGCCGGAGCCAGCGAGGGGGAGCACGCCAGCACGGCGACGAGCAGGATGGATGCCGCTCCCGCGGGCGCCCACGACCGGTGCGCGACGCTCGCGGCGAAGAAGAGCCACGGCAGCAGCAGATGCAGCAGGAGCGCGGCGGGCCGGCCCTCGACGAGCGCGGCGAGGAAGGTGGGGGCGAGCGCCCAGGCGAGCGCGGCGGTGATGCGCAGGAGAGAGGATTCCGTGACGCGTGTGGCGGCGAACCACCCGCCCAGCACCGCGAGCGGCAGGGCGAGGATCCACAGCACCACGAGCGCCCGCGACGGCTCGGCCGGGGACAGGGATCCGATCAGGGCGATGAGTGCCGAGAACGGGTCGGCGGGACCGACGACGTCCAGGCCGAGAGGACGCGCTCCCCAGGCCGCGTCCTGCCACAGCTGGGCGACGCTCGCCCGCAGGGGGGCGAGCGCGCCGCCGCCGAGGACGGGCCAGGCCAGCAGAGGGGCGAACAGCAGGGCGGAGACCGCGAGGGCACCGAGGACGACCCACGCCCCGCCGCCGACGAAGAAGCGCAGCTCGGAGCGCACGGGCGCGTCGCTCTCGGCCGCGTCTCCCGCCCACTGCAGCCGGAGCTCCGACCGCGAGACACGCAGGGGCGCGATGCGGGACCATCCGACGGTGCGCAGAGTGCGGATCCGTCGGCGGGCGCGGGCGACGGCGGCCGGGCGGGCCATCACGAGAATCGCGGCACCCCACTCCGGCACGACCTTGTAAGGCACCTTGGCCACGAGGTGGGCGATCGTGCGCCACAGCGCCAGCGGCAGGAACGACAGCCAATGCAGCACGACCGCGGCCGCCGGCGCGTACGCCAACCGACGGTGCAGTTGCGCGGTGCGCTCGGCGAAGGCACGTCGGCGGGCGCGGGCGCGACCCCGCGCCATCGCGGCGACGCCGTCGCCGGCCACGGCGATCCGTGCGGCGGGAACGAGCGAGACGCGGTCGCCGGCCAAGCGCGCGCGGATGCCGAGGTCGAGTCCCTCGTCCGCGCCGCCGAGGGCCGGGTCGAGGCCGCCGAGCGCGCGCCACGACTCACGGCGCACGAGCACCCCGCGGACGTCGACGCCGAGCACGTCGGCATCCCCGTCGCGTTGGCCCTGGTCCAGTTCACCGGCGGCGAGTTCGACACTGCGGCCGTAGCGGGTCACGCTCACGCCCAGCGAGACGATCTCGGCCGGGTCGTCCCACGCGACGAGTTTCGGCGCGGCCAGGGCGAGCGACGACGACAGCTCCAGCGCGCCCGCGAGGCGCAGCAGGGCATCGGGGTCGGGCGCGGTGTCCTGGGCGAGGAGCCAGACGGCGTCCCCCGTCAGACGGGGGCTCGCCAACGCGGTCGCCGCGGCGAACGGCGTCCCCGGGGAGGCGGTGATCACGCCTTCCGCGCCGGAGGCCGCCGCGATGCGGGTCAACTCCGGATCTGCACCGCACAGCACGATCGTCAGGGCATCGACCGGCCGAGTCTGGGCGGCCAGCGCCTCGAGGGTGCGCGTGAGGTGGGGAGCGGCGGGGATGCGTCCTTCGGGGCGGACCACGAGGACGGCGTGTACACGGGCGGGCATGGCGTGGTCAGCCTAGGCGGGGTGTCCGGTGTTCGCGGACGCCGCGCCGAGCCGTCGAGGATCCCTCAGGAAGGCTCGGATGCCGGGAGTCAGGCGCGACGCTTGAGCTTGCGGCGCTCGCGCTCGCTGAGGCCGCCCCAGATGCCGAACCGCTCGTCGTTCTGGAGGGCGTACTCGAGGCACTCCGAACGAACGTCGCACGACGTGCAGATGCGCTTGGCGTCGCGGGTCGACCCGCCCTTCTCGGGGAAGAAGGCCTCGGGGTCCGTCTGCGAACACAGCGCGTCGGTCTGCCACGCGAGGGTGTTCTCTTCGGTGGCGTCGATGTCACGACGGACACCGGGAACCCCCAGATCGACCGGATCGACGAACCAGTTGTCCGGGACACCGGACCGGTACTGCGATGTCGCCATCTCGTCCTCCCCCTCGTTCGACCCACGGACGCGTACGAGTAATTACACCCGTGTCATTCGAATTGGTCAAGCTGCGGATCGTAAACCCTCAAGGGCGAGGTGAACCTTCACGCGGTCCTCTCGGCGTGTCGCGCGTCACTCCCCCGGCATCGCGACGAAGACCTCGCCGCCGGTGACGGTCACGGGCGACTCGTCGGGAGTGACCACCGCGGCCTGGCCGGGCGCCAATTCGATGGCGGTACCCGAGGCCCCCGTCACCACGGCGCGCCCCGCGACCGACAGCGCGATCGAGACACCCCGCAGCACCACGTCGGCGGGAACGTGTGCGCCCGTCACGTGAGCGAGGGCGAAATCGCGGATGCCGGGGGCGAACAGCTCGGTCCCGTCCGCGGCCGCTCGGGGAGCGAGGAGGGGCGGGGCCGCCGGGCGGAAGTCCACGAGGGCGAGGAGCTCGGCGACGTCGATGTGCTTGGGGGTGAGGCCGCCGCGCAGCACGTTGTCGCTGGCGGCCATGATCTCCACGCCCAAGCCCGCGACGTAGGCGTGCAAGACACCGGCGGGAACGAAGATCGCCTCGCCGCGACGCAGTTCGACGAGGTTCATGAGAAGGGCGACCACGATGCCGGGGTCGGCCGGGTAGGCCGAGGCAAGCGTCCGCGTCAGGCCCAGTTCGCCGGCGAACTCCTCGGACTCCGCGGATGCCGCAGCCGACACGATCTGCTCGATCTCCGCCGCGCCGGCCTCGCCGAGCGCCCACGCGATCGCCGCGCGGAGAGCCGCAGCGGGTTCGGCGGCGTCCAAGCGCTCGCGGAGGGCGCGCACCCCGTCGCCGTCGCCGAGCGCGGCGACCAGCCGACGCGTCGCGGTGACGTCGCGCAGGCCCGCGAGGGCCGTGAAGGTCTCGCTGAGAGCGACGATGACCTCGGGCTTGTGGTTGTCGTCCTTGTAGTTGCGGTGACCCGCGTCGACGGGCACGCCGGCCGCCTCTTCGCGCGCGAAACCCTCGACAGCCTGACGCTTCGAGGGGTGCACCTGGATCGACAGGGGCGCCCCGGCAGCGAGGAGCTTCAGGAGGTAGGGAAGACGGGAGGGCACTCCGGCCTCGGCCGCAACGTCGCCGAGCCACGTGTCCAGCGTCCGGTCCGACCCGTCGTGCACGAGCGCCGGGGAACCGGCGTGATCGCCGAACCACACCTCCGCCTCGGGGGCACCCGAGGGCGTGCGGCCCTCGAGGTCGGCTAGGAGCGTCGCGCTCCCCCAGGCGTAGTCACGGGGCGTGTTCGAGATCTCAACCAGCACGGCCGCCAGCCTAGCGCTGCCCCCTCGGCCCGGAGAGCGGCGGACGGTAGCCTGATCTGACCATGGCGATGTACACCAGTCACCCGGTCTCGGCGCTGCCGGCCGCTCCGACGCGGGAGACCACGGGTCACCTGCTCCTCCGCGCGTGGTGCGTCTTCGTCCTGGTCCTCGCCCTCGGCGGTGTCGGGGTCGTCAACGCGATCGGCCCTACCGCCACCGGCGTCGTGGTGGTCGCCGCCGGGATCGTGTCGGCGGTGGTGTGGATCGTCGTGCGACCGCCCGTCGCCGTCCGTCGTCTTCCGTGGCTCGCGTTCGCCTACGTCGCGTGGGCCGGGGCCTCGGTGGCGTGGAGCGCGTGGCCGGCGGCATCCGTCCTCACCTGGCTGCTGCTAGCTCTCACCACCTTCCAGGGACTGTTCATCGGCGCGGTGCTGGCGTGGCGCGACGTCGTCCGCGCGGTCGCCTCGGCGGCCAAGTGGATCGTCGGACTCTCGCTGCTGTTCGAGCTGGCGGTGTCGCTCTTCGTCCGCGGCCCTCTGCTGCCGGGATTCGTCCTGCCCGTGGGACGCATGGATCCGATCGTGTACTGGTCGCGCGACAACCTGTTCGACGGAGGTCGCATCCAGGGGATCTTCGGCAACGCGAATCTCCTCGGTGCCGCGATGCTCGTGGCGATCATCGTGTTCGCCATCCGCATCGCCGCGGGGGCACCGCGCCGATCCCTCCTGGTCGGGTGGATCGTCGTCGCCGCGTTCCTGTTCGTGCGGGCCGGCTCCGCCACGACCGTGATCGCCGCGGGGTTCGTCGTGCTCGTCCTGGCCACGGTGATGGTGATGCGCACCGCCCGCCGCCCCGGCGAGCGGACGCGATGGTACGTGCTGTACGCGCTCATCGGCCTCGGCGGGGGCGCCGTCCTGTGGTTCGGGCGCGACGGGGTCTTCGGCATCCTCGGCCGCGGCGCCGACCTGACCGGACGCGAGGGCATCTGGGCCGACGTGCTCGCGCGTGCCGACCAGCACCCCCTCGTCGGCTGGGGGTTCTCCACGCCCTGGATCGCCTCCGAGCCGCTGATCGACGGGTGGGTCGTCGACCACGGGCAGACGGTCGTGCAGGCGCACAGCATGTGGCTCGACGCCTACCTGCAGCTGGGCGGTGTCGGCGTCGTCCTGCTGGCGCTGGTGTTCCTCGCCTACGTCTGGCGGTCGTGGTTCTTCGCCGTCGACCGCCCGCGATGGGATCTGCGCGCCGACCGCCCCTACTCCCCGCTCACGCTCCTGCCCACGCTGATCGGCGGCCTCCTCGTCGTGCAGGGCCTCACCGAGTCGGCACCGCTGCTGCTGTGGGGATGGATGTTCGTCGTGCTGTTCGGGTCGAAGATCAAGCAGTCCCCGCTCGTGGGCGTGGGCCCCGCCGAGCAGAGCATCGCGATCGAGCGCGGCGAGCTCCAGAGATCGGGGTCGTGAGCGCCGACCGCTCCCCCACGCGCCCCGATCCCCGACCGGTCCTGGCGTCGGCGGAGCTGGCGCGGGCGTTCACCATCGCATCCTTCGCGGCCGTCTTCGGCGCCTCCGCGATCCGGGGCCTCGCCGGCGACGTCACGTATGCGACCGTCCTGACGGGACTGTGCGCGCTCGGCGTCGCCATGCTGATCGTGCGCCGCCGCGAAATCGAGGTGCTGCACCTCGCTCCCACGACCCTCGTGGTGTTCGTGGTCTGGGCGGGCGCCAGCGTGCTGTGGAGCACCGACGCCGCCCGCACCGCCGTGGGATGGGCGGCCCTGGTGGGGGTGTCGTTCCTCGGCGTCGTCATCGGGCACGTGCGCGACGCCCACCAGAGCGTGCGGGCGCTCGGCGACGTCTTGCGCTGGCTGCTGGCGGCCTCGCTCGCGCTCGAGGTGCTCAGCGGCATCCTGTGGGACACCCCCATCCCGTTCCTCGGCATCCGGGGCGACATCACCGAACTCGGCCCGGTCCAGGGGCTGTTCGGCAGCCGCAACGACCTGGGCGTCGTGACGGTGATCGCGCTCCTGACGTTCCTCGTGGAATGGCGCACGCGGTCGGTCCGGCCCGCCACGGCGGCGGCATCGGTCGCGCTCTCGGTGGGCCTCGCCCTGCTGAGCGGCTCCCCCACGGTCGTCCTGGTGGCGGTGGTCACCGCCGTGGCCGCCGCGGCACTCGCGGCGGTGCGCACCCTGGCCCCGCGCCGGCGCCGCGCGGCTCAGCTGACGCTCGGGGTCGCGGTCCTCGCGGCGCTCGCCCTCGCCTGGGCGCAACGCGCGGCGATCGCCGCAGCCCTCGACGGCCGCGACGATTTGTCGCTGCGTACCGATCTGTGGGGCGAGATCCTCCGGTTCTCCGACGACAGTCCCGTCCACGGGTTCGGGTGGTTCGGGCCCTGGCCGCCCGACACCGCACCGTTCAGCGTCCTCAATTTCGGTCTGGACCAGCAGCACGCCTCCGCGCTCAACGCGTACCTCGACGTGTTGCTGCAGCTGGGCTGGGCGGGACTGCTCGTCTTCCTCGTCCTGTGCGCGCTCGCCCTGGCGCGCGCCTGGTTGGTGGCGGGCGAGCGTCGCGCGGTCGTGCACACGTGGGCGCCGTTGACACTCGTCGCGCTACTGACGGTGTCGCTGTTCGAGAGCTCCGTGCTGTCGGGCGCCGGGCTCTTGCTGCTCGTGCTGTGCGCGGTGCGGGCGGGGCAGTCCAGGTCCTGGCGCGAGCGGCTCGGCAACCGCGCCGCTCCCGCTCCCGGCGTCGCGACGGGCGGGGCCGACGCTCAGGGCCGGCCCGACGGCGCCGGGTAGACTGCGGGCTGGCCGCGACGGCCCGCGCCTTCGACGAAAGACTTCTTCGTGACGTACACCCTTCAGAACGCGGTGCTCCCCCTGGACCGCGATCCCGATCTGCTCCCCCTGTACGTCGACCCCGAGACGTGGTCGACGATCGACGAAGAGCCCGTGCGGGTCACCAACGTCGCCCAGCTGAGCAACGTGCTCGACCGGCACCGGGCCCGCATCGTCGCCGGTCGCCGCGTCTCGTTCGGCACCTACTTCAACGCCTTCCCCGCCGCCTACTGGCAGCACTGGACGGCCGTGCGCGAGGTCCGCCTGAGCGTGCGCACCTCCGGGGATGCCACGATCCTGGTCTACCGCTCCACCGGCGGCGGCACGCGGCAGCGCATCGAGACCCGCGAGGTCCGGGGCGATGGGGTCGACAGCACCTTCGACCTCGTGCTCGACCAGTACAGCGACGGCGGCTGGATCTGGTTCGACGTCGCCGCCGACCGCACCGACGCGATGTTCGAGGGCGCCCAGTGGACGACCGAGCAGGAGCCCGTGCGCGCCGGCAAGGCGAGCATCGGTATCACCACCTTCAACAAGCCCGACTACTGCGTGACGACGCTGCAGGCCCTGGCCGATTCGCCGGATGTGCTCGACGTCGTCGACCGCGTCTTCCTCATCGATCAGGGCACGGCGCTCGTCTCGGACGAGACCGAGTTCCCCGAGGTCGCCGCACGCTTGGGCGAGACCCTGCAGGTGGTACGCCAGCCCAACCTGGGCGGCTCCGGCGGATTCGCCCGCGCCATGGTCGAAACCTTGCAGCGGCCCGAGAGCGACTTCGTCCAACTCCTCGACGACGACGTGCGCATCGAGCCCGAGTCCATCCGCCGCTCGGTCGTCTTCGGCCGCTACGCCTCGGTCCCCACGATCGTCGGCGCGCACATGTTCGACCTCCTCGACCGCCCGAAGCTCCACGCCTGGGCCGAGGTCGTCGACGACGAGCCGTTCATGTGGCGCGCGCTCTTCCAGGAGCGCCTCCCGCACGACTTCAGCGTCGCGAACCTGCGCCAGACGCCGATGCTGCACATGCGCCTCGACGCCGACTACAACGGCTGGTGGATGTGTCTCATCCCGACCAGCATTCTGCGCGAGATCGGTCTGTCCCTTCCGGCCTTCATCAAGTGGGACGACGCGGAGTTCTGCGTGCGGGCCCGGGATGCCGGCTACCCGACGGTCTCCATGCCCGGCGTCGCACTGTGGCACGTGTCGTGGGTCGGCAAGGACGACTCGATCGACTGGCAGGCCTACTTCCACGCGCGCAACCGCATCGTGGCCGCCCTCCTGCACTCGCGGTCTCCGCGCGGCGGCACCCTCATCCGCCACAGCCGACGCGTCGACCTGAAGCACCTCATGATGATGCAGTACTACCCCGTCGAGCTCCGCCACCGGGCACTGCGGGACATCCTCTCCGGGCCCGCGCACATGCGCGAAACGCTCGACCGGGCCATGCCCGAGGCCCGTCTCATCGCGCAGAAGCACCCCGAGACCCGCATCCACAAGGACTCCGGCGTGCCGCTGCGCTCGCGACGCGGACGCCAGGTCTTCCGACGCCTGAAGAAGAACGAGTTCGACAGCCCCACCGGGCTGGCCCTCCGCACGTTCACCATCCGCACGCTCATCTCGCACTGGGTGCACGCACCCCGCCCCGAGAACCTCGAGCAGCCCGAGGTCGAGTTCGGCAAGGGCGACGCCCACTGGTGGCGCGTACCCCTGTACGACAGCGCCCTGGTCAGCGCCGCCGACGGGTCGGGCAAGAACGTCTACACGCGTGACCGCGCGCAGTTCCGCCGGATGCTCCTGGACACCGTGCGCCTGCACCGCCGCCTCCAGCGCGAGTGGCCCCGCCTGTCGAAGCAGTACCGCCAGGCCCTCCCCGACATGGTGTCCGAGGCGCAGTGGCGCGCGACCTTCGAGGAGCGTGCGTGAGCGTGGCATCCTTCGATCCGTCAACCGCGACCATCGTCGTCGTCACCTACAACCGCACCACTCTGCTCACGCGCCTGCTCGAGAGCATCGAGCGGATGTCTCCCGCCCCCGGGCACCTCGTGATCATCGACAATGCCTCGACGGATGACACCACCGAGGTCGTCGAGTCCTTCCGCGATCGGCTCCCCACCGAACTGGTGTACCGCCGCCTCGAGACCAACACCGGAGGCTCCGGCGGTTTCAGCGAGGGCATGCGCGTCGCGTACGAGCTGGGCTCGGAGTGGATCTGGCTCATGGACGACGACGTCGAGGTCGTCACCGACGGCCTGGACCGCATGGGGCGATGGGCGCCGAAGTTCCGCAGCATCCAGGGTCGCCGCTACGACTACGACGGCAGCGAGTTCTACTGGCAGTACCGCGTGGCCGAGTCGATGGCGATTCCCATCCCCTTCGCCCCCGCCGGATTCGACTCGTCGGGCTTCAAGCCGATGAACTCGGGCTGCTTCGAGGGCATGTTCATCCACCGCGACGTCGTGGCGAAGATCGGCCTGCCCGACCCGCGCTTCTTCATCTACTGGGACGACCAGCTCTACGGCTGGCTCGCGTCCCGCGTGACCGACTCGGTCATCGTGAACGAGTTCGTCCTGCGACGCACCCGCGAGATCAAGCAGTGGGACATGGGCATCCGGCACATGAACGCCTCCAGCGACGCGTACCGGTACTACATCATGCGCAACCGCGCGTACCTGGCGAAGTACTACCGCGAGCTCGGCGTCTACCGGGCCGTGCCGTTCGCGGCCGGAACGGCCCTGACCTTCGTCAAGGAGCTCATCCGCCTGGTCGTGGTGGAGCGGAAGCTGCGCGGCACGAGCCACCTCTTCCGTGGGCTCCGCGACGGACGCACGATCTCGCGCGACGCCTCCTGGCGCCCGATGCCGCCGCTGGAGCCCGCTCAGCCGGTCGCGTAGTCGGCGTTGTAGCGGTCGAGGACCTCGGCGATCGGGGCGTCCAGCTGCAGCCCGCCGCCGTCGAGATAGAGCCCGCGCGAGCAGAAGCGGCGCAGGTCCTTCTCGTTGTGGCTGACGAAGAAGAGCGTCCGGCCGTCGGCGAGTAGCTCGTCGATCCGGCGGTAGCACTTCTCGCGGAACGACCGGTCGCCGACGGCGAGCACCTCGTCCACGAGCAGGATCGGTTCGTCCAGCTGCGAGACGACCGAGAACGCCAAGCGCACCTTCATCCCGTTCGAGAGGTGCTTGTACGGGGTGTCCACGAAGTCGCCGATCTCGGCGAAGGTGATCATGTCGTCGAACCGGCGCGAGACCTCGGCGCGCGGCATCCCGTGCAGTCCGGCGGTGAGGCGCACGTTCTCGCGCACCGTCAGGTCGCCGACGAAGCCGCCGGTGATCTCGATGAGCGGCGCGACGCCTCCGTGCACCTCGACCGTGCCCTCGTCGGGCAGCAGGACGCCGGCGACGAGCTTGAGGAGCGTGGACTTGCCCTGTCCGTTGCGTCCCACGACGCCGATCGCCTCGCCGGGCCCCACCGAGAACGACACCCCGCGTAGGGCCCAGAACTCGTCGGGACGCGTCCGGCGGGCCGCACCCCCGAAGAGGTCCTTGAGCGAGCGGCCGCCGCGACGGTTGCGTCGGAAGCGCACGCCGAGATCGTGCACCTCGATAGCGGGACGGTCCATCACAGCTCCTTCAGCACCGGACGCTCCAGGCGCGGGAACAGCCACACACCCAGACCCAGGATGCCGAGGCTCAGCGCGGCGCCGACGATCACCGTGAGCGGATCCCATTGGTCGGGGAAGAACCCGACGCGGTACAGCGTGATGATGCCGGCCAGCGGGTTGAAGGCAGCGAGGTCGGCGAAGACGCCGGGAAGGTTGCCGACGCCGTAGATGATCGGGGAGGCGTAGAACAGCGCCCGCAGCACGAGACGGGTCGTCCGCTCGAGGTCGCCGAACATCACGCACAGCGGGGCGACGATGAGGCCCAGTCCGACCAGCAGCATCGTCTGCAGCAGTACGGCGACGGGGAACAGCAGCAGCCCCCACGACACCTGAGCGCCCCCGAACAGGGCGAAGAGCACGAGCACGGGGAGGGAGAAGAGGAACTCGATCCCCTTGCTGAGCACGATGCGCGTGACCCAGATGGTGCGCGGGATCGACGTGGAGCGCACCAGACGGGCGTCCTTCTTGAACGCCCGCGTGAAGTCGGTCACCGCGGAGTTGAACCACACCCACGGCAGCAGCGCCGCGATGAGGAACACGATGTACGGGTCCTCCCCCACCGACCGGTGGAAGACCTGGGTGAAGACGAACCAGTAGATCCCGCTCATCACGAGCGGATCCAGCACCGACCACAGGTATCCCAGCGCGCTCGTGGAGTACCGCACACGCAGATCGCGCGACGACAGCAACCACAGCGAGTGGAGGGAGCGCCGCACCGATCCGGGGGCGCCGACGGTGGCGGGGGTCACCGGAGAATCCTATGCGCCCGCCCTCACCCGAGGCTGAGGGGCAGCTGCTCGGCCAGCGACGGGGCGAGGGTGCGGGAGTACGTACGAGAGAGGTGGTTGTCGTCGCGGTAGACCGCGACGTTGCCGATCACGCCGGGGCAGAAGTCGTCGGGGCAGATCCACTGCGTGAGGTCGACGAGCCGCACCCCGGGGGCGGCGAGATCCCGCGCCGGATTGACGTCGGCGAGGGAACCGGCCCGAGGAACGGCGCAGTCGACGGGATCGTCCGCCTCCATCACGCACCCGTACATGTCGAACGCGAACCGGGGGTTGTCGCGGACCGCGATGACGTCGATGCCCGCGTCGCCCATGCGTCCGAGGAAACGTTCGATGCCCGGCCGGAGGGTCTCATCCGTGTCGCCGGCATCGGAGCGGGTGACGACGGTCAGCACGGCCGCGGGCGCGATCCGCTCCGCGTGGGCGATCGCCGCCTCACGCCACGCCCCGCACTGGTCATCCAGTCCGGGGTCGTCCATGCCCATGGAGCATCCGCCCTTGATGAGGAACACGACACCCCACCCGTTGTCGGCCGCGACGGGGAGGAGGGCTCCCGTGACCTGCTGGGAGTGCGAGTCGCCGATCACGACGACGGTGTCGCCCGCGCGGGAGGTGCCGCGGGTCTCCGAGCACGTCCCGTGCAAGATGTCCTCCTGCACGGCGCGTTCCGCCGCGCACTCGTGGTCGAGGTGCACCCACTCCTCTTCGAGCATGGTCGGCAGCGGAAGCAGAGCGGCCTCCGCGGGCGGCTCGGGAAGCGCGGAGTCGCGCAGAACGGCGGCGCCGGGGTTGTCGAGCAGGGCGCGGGCCTCGATCTCCCGGTCCTGAATCGCCGTGGACACCTGCCAGGCGGCGAGGGGCGTCACCACGACCGCGGTCGCCACGACGAGCACCGCGACCGGGACGAGAGGGGAGGGGTCCGTCCGCCGCCAGGCGCGGACGGGCGCGTCGACGAGAGCGGTGAGCCCCCGCGCCAGCACGAGCGACGCGCCGATGACCAGCGCCCCGCCGACGATGCCCGCCTCGGGCCGGTCGGTGAGCACGAGCAGCGTGATGAGCACCGGCCAGTGCACGAGGTAGAGGGCGTACGCGTCGCGTCCGAGCATCCCGAGCGGACGGGAGGCCAGCAGTCGC
Organism: Microbacterium sp. SCPM-O-B-15248 (M128); assembly: GCF_058214835.1. NCBI lineage: Bacteria > Bacillati > Actinomycetota > Actinomycetes > Micrococcales > Microbacteriaceae > Microbacterium > Microbacterium sp. SCPM-O-B-15248 (M128). Next base: position 22,084 of record NZ_JBYQLI010000011.1, on the reverse strand, counting down.
GCGGGACCCGCGGGGCGTTCCCCCGAGCCCGAGACGACGATGGCGGCCGCGCACAGCACGGGCCACAGCGCGAGGAACCCGGGGAACCCTCCGCGCACGTCGACGACCATGCCGAGCACGAGCAGCCCTACCAGACCCGCCCACCCGACGATCGCGCGGACAGGCGCGCCGAGACGCACGGAGGGCAGGATCACCACGAGCAGCGAGCCCGCCGCGAATTCCCACAGCCGGGCACCGGTGTCGAAGTAAGCGGCCCGCTGGTCGGCGGCGGTCAGGAGGACCGAGTACACGAAGGATGCCACGAACACCGCGCCGAAGGCGGCTCCCACCACGCGATCGGGGGCGAGCGCCCAGCGGCGGACGACGATCTGGCAGACCGCGAGGACGGCCACCCACAACAGGAACGCCTGGCCCTGCACCGAGAGCGACCAGAAGTGCTGCAGCGGACTCGGCGTCTCGGTGCGGGCGTAGTAGTCCACCGCGTCGGCCGCCAGGAGCCGGTTCTGCACGTAGAGCAACGAGGCCCAGGTCTGCTCCCAGACGGAGGCGAACGCGGTCGGCGGATACAGGGTCCGCACGAGGGCGAGCACCCCGACGAGAGTGATCGCCGCGGCCGGGAACAGCCGACGGAAGATGCCGAGCAGGTGCCGCACCGGGCGGACCGGAGTCGGGCCGGCCATGCGCCGGACGAACCCTCGCGTCAAGAAGAACGCGGACAGCATCAGGAAGACGTCGACGCCGCCTGAGACGCGCCCGAACCACACGTGGTAGGTGACGACGAGCAGCACGGCCACGGCCCGCAAGCCGTCGACGTCGGGACGGTACTCCCACCGCGCGTCTCCCGCGGCGCGGGCGAGGGACGGCGAGTGGCGGGAGGAGAGTCCGGTCGCCGTCACGCCAGCTGGTTGTTCCACATCGACAGGGCCGAGCCGATCGCCATGTGCATGTCGAGGTACTGGTACGTGCCGAGGCGGCCACCGAAGAACACGTCCTTCTCGCCCTTCGCCAGCTCGCGGTAGGCCAGGACCCCCGCCCGGTCGTCGGGAGTGTTCACCGGGTAGTACGGCTCATCCGCGCGCGTGGCGAAGCGCGAGTACTCGCGCACGACCACCGTCTTGTCGGTGGGGTACCGATCAGCGCGCTCGGGGTGGAAGTGCTTGAACTCGTGGATGCGCGTATAGGGGACGTCGGCATCGGCGTAGTTCATGACGCTCGTGCCCTGGAAGTCACCGATCGGCAGGACTTCCTGCTCGAAATCGAGCGTGCGCCACGACAGCTCGCCCTCCGCGTAGTCGAAGTAGCGGTCCACGGGACCGGTGTAGACGACCGGCACCTGGCCGACGGTGGCCGCCTTGTTCAACGGCTGCGTCTCGTCGAAGTAGTCGGTGGAGAGCTTCACCTCGATGTTCGGGTGATCCGCCATCCGCTCCAGCCACGCGGTGTAGCCGTCGACCGGGAGCCCCTCCCACGTGTCGTTGAAGTAGCGGTTGTCGTACGTGTACCGAACGGGGAGCCGCGAAATGATCTCCGCCGGAAGATCCTTCGGATCGGTCTGCCACTGCTTGGCCGTGTAGTCCCGGATGAACGCCTCGTACAACGGTCGGCCGATCAGACCGATCGCGCGCTCCTCGAGGTTCGCGGCATCCTTCGCGTCGAACTCGCCGGCGAGCTCCTGCACGAGCGCCCGCGCCTGGTCGGGCGTGTACGCCGCCTGGAAGAACTGGTTGATCGTGCCGAGGTTGATCGGCAGCGGGAACACCACGCCCTTGTGCGTCGTGTAGACGCGGTGGACGTACGACGTGAAGTCGGTGAAGCGGTTGACGTACTCCCACACCGACGGGTTCGACGTGTGGAACAGATGCGCGCCGTACCGGTGCACCTCGATACCGGTCTCGGACTCGGCCTCGGAATAGGCGTTGCCACCGATGTGGTGACGGCGATCGATGACCGTCACCTTCCGACCCGAGGCAGCCGCGCGCTCCGCGATCGTGAGACCGAAGAAGCCCGAACCGACGATGAGAAGATCCATGGAGAAAGAGACTTTCGTGTCGACGGACGCGCGGGTCTCGCCCCGCACCCGACCAGTCTATGCGGGCACCTCGCCGCCGCCCTCAGGGGTGGATCAGGTGCCGTCCGTTAGCATGGCGTGTCGAAATGACCGCGAACGGAGACGGGCTTGCATGGGTGACTGGATCAGCGCGATTCCGTCGTACCTCGTCGTCGCGGCCGTTCTGATCGTCCCGGGAGCAGCGGTCGTCGTCGCCGGCTGGGGCTTTCGCAGCCCGCAGCGCCTGCTTCTCGCACCGGCGATCTCGGTCACCGTCGCCGCCGTCGCGGCATCCGTCGCCCCCCTGGTGGGGTTGCGGTGGAATCTCGTCCCCCTCGCGCTGACGACCCTCGTCGTGGTCGGCATCGCGATCGGTCTGCGTCGCTTCGCGGGTACCGACGGGGCCCCGGCCGACCGCCGAGTCGGACTCGTCGCGCTCGTCTCTCTTGCTGCCGCCGCACTCGCGAACGCGGTCGTCTTCGCGCGCGCCTTCGGTTCGCCCGACAACATCGCGCAGCGGTTCGACAACATCGTGCATCTCAACGCGATCGCGCTCGGTCTGCAGAACGGCAGCGCCTCGCCCTTCCAGATCGGCTCGACGTCCGACATCGGCTTCTACCCGAACGCCTGGCACGCGTTGACGACCCTCGGCGCCGAGCTGACGGGCGCGTCCGTTCCGGTAGCCGTCAACGGCGCGAACCTCGCGATCGTGTCGATCCTGTGGCCCGCCTCGACCCTGGCGCTCGCGGGCGCGTTCTTCGCGCAGAGGCGGACCGCGTACATCGTCTCAGCCGCCCTCTCGACCGGTTTCGGCGCGTTCCCCGCCCTCTTCTTCAACTGGGGCGTGCTCTACCCCAACCTGGTCGGATACGCGATGATGCCCGCGGCCCTCGCGGTGGTCGTGACGATGCTGCGCGAGCGGCGGGCTCCGGCCCTCGTACGGTCGGCGCTCCTCACCGCCCTGTTGGCCGGCGGTACGTTCCTCGGCCACCCCAACGCCTTCCTCAGCCTGCTGTTCTTCTCCGCCGCCGTCGTGATCACCACCCACGCCGTCCGAGCCGCGACCGAACGCACGCGAGGGTCGATCCTCGGTCTCGCGATCGCGGCCGCCGGTTTCGCCGTCGCGATCGTCGGAACCGTTACCGTCTTCCGCACCGGGGCGGAGCACTCCGGGTGGGCTCCGTGGCAGCAGTTGGCCCAGTCGCTCGGCGAGGGGCTGCTCGCCTCTCCGCGCGGATTCTCCCCGACCCTGATCATCTCCGTCCTGCTGATCGCGGGTTTCGTCGTCGTCGCCCGACACCCCCGGGAACTTCCCGTCCTCGCTCCGTTCGCCGTGGCGGTGCTGTTGTTCGCGATCTCGTCGGGCCTGCGGATCGACCACCCACTGCGCCAGCTGCTGACCAACCCCTGGTACAACGACTCCAACCGGCTGGCCGCTCTGCTGCCCCTCGTCGCGGTCCCCGTGGCGACTCTCGGTGCCGTCGCCGTGGTCGATCTCGCACGCCGCTGGGGCCGCGCGCGTCGCCTGCCCGCATGGACCGGCCTCGTCGCCGGAATCGCTGCGATCGCCGCCGTGTTCTCGGTGGCCATCGGCCCGAACGTGCGCATCGCGCTCGCTCAGGTCCACGAGGCGTACGCCTACACCGACAGCTCACTGATCCTCTCGAGCGACGAGCAGGCCCTGCTCGAACGCCTCGACGACGAAACCCCGGCCGACGCCCTCATCGCCGGCAGTCCGAGGACGGGAACGTCCCTCGCCCTGGCGTTCGCCGATCGGAACGTGGTCCAGAAGCACGTCTTCGGCTCCCCCTCTCCCGAGGTGCTGTTCCTCAACGCGCACCTGCGCGACATCGACACCGATCCCGCCGTCTGCCGCACCGTGGACGGCCTGGGCGTGGACTACGTGCTCGATTTCGGCCGACAGGACGTGATCGATCCCGCGGGCGCGACGGCGTACGACGGGATCCAGGACCTCGCGGCGGGGACGCACCTCGTGCTCGTGGATGAACAAGGCCCGAACGCCCGCCTGTTCCGCATCGAGGGGTGCTGATCATGGCGCGCCGAGCGACCGTCGCGGTCGCGTACGACTGCCTGTTCCCGTACTCCACCGGGGGCGGGGAGCGGCAGTACCGCGCGTTCGCCGACGCGATCGGCGCCGCCGGGCTCGATGTCGACTACCTCACTTCGGTGCAGTGGGACGGCCCCGTCCCCTCCGAAGAGCGCTTCCGGATCGTGCCGGTGTCCACGCGTCTGTCGCTGTACACCGCCGACGGAGTCCGGCGCATCCCGGCGGCCCTGCGGTACGCCGCGGGCCTGTTCCGGGAACTGCGGCGACGTCGTTCGCGGTACGCGGCGGTCATCGTCAGCGGACTGCCGATCTTCAACGTCTTCGCCGCACGCCTGGCCCTCTGGGGGTCGGGAACGCGACTCGTCGTGGACTACCTGGAGGTCTGGCACCGCCGCCAGTGGGTCGAATATTCCGGGGCCGTGACCGGCACGATCGCCTGGATCCTGCAACGGGCCGCGATCGCGATGACTCCGCTGGCGACCTGCCACTCGCAGTTGAGCGCGAGCCGCCTACGACGCGAGGGACTGCGCAGCGCGCCCCTCGTCAGCCCCGGGCTCATCGACGCCGCCGTCGAGACCGCACCGACGTCCCCGGCATCCCGCCCCCCGTACGTGCTGTACGCCGGCCGCCACATCCCCGACAAGCGCGTCGAGACGCTCCCGGCGGCCGTCGCCGAGGCTCGCACCGCGATCCCCGACCTGCGCCTGGTCATCCTCGGGACGGGGCCGAGTACCCCGCAGGTCCGCGCCGAGGTGGATCGCGTCGGCGGTGCGGAGTGGACCGAGTTCCCCGGTTTCGTGTCGGATGCCGAGCTCGACACGCTCCTGCACGGCGCCCTGGCCCTGATCAACCCGTCGCGACGCGAGGGCTACGGCCTCGTCGTGGTCGAGGCGAACGCCCACGGCACGCCCGTCGTCCTCGTCGCCGACGAGGGAAACGCCGCGACCGAGCTCGTCGACGACGACGTCAACGGCGTCGTCGCCCCCGCCACTTCCCCCACCGACCTCGCCCGGGCGATCCGGGCCATCGCCGACGGCGGTGACGACCTGCGCCGCTCCGCGCGCGCCTGGTACGACACCGCCGTGGGCACCCGCACCATCCGACGTACCGTGGAGGGGATCCTGTCGGCGTTGCAGCTGCCGACCTCCCCCGCACCGCGGATCATGAAAGAAGACACGCCGTGACCTCTCCCGCCCCGAACGACGCCGTCGAACTGACGATCCTGATGCCGTGCCTCAACGAGGCCGAGACCCTCGAGGTCTGCATCCGCAAGGCGCAGGGATTCCTCCAGCGCAGCGGCATCCACGGCGAGGTTCTGATCTCCGACAACGGCAGCACCGACGGCTCGCAGGCCATCGCCGAGGGCTTGGGAGCCCGCGTCTCGCACGCGCCGCGGCGCGGCTACGGCGCGGCCCTGATCAACGGCATCGAGCAGGCCCGCGGCCGGTACGTCATCATGGCCGACGCCGACGACAGCTACGACTTCGAGAACCTCGAACCGTTCGTGGAGCGCCTGCGCGCGGGCGCCGACCTCGTGATGGGCAACCGTTTCCGCGGCGGGATCGCCCCCGGTGCCATGCCGCCGCTGCACAAGTATCTCGGCAACCCCGTGCTGTCGTTCATCGGTGAGCTGTTCTTCCGTCCCGGCATCCGCGACTTCCACTGCGGTCTTCGCGGCTTCAACCGCGCCCGCATCCGCGAGCTGGACCTGCAGACGACCGGCATGGAGTTCGCCTCCGAGATGGTGGTGCGCGCCTCGCTCGCCCGCTACCGCATCGAAGAGGTCCCCACGACGCTGAAGAAGGACGGCCGGTCGCGCCCGCCGCACCTGCGCAGCTGGCACGACGGCTGGCGCCATCTGCGCTTCCTGCTGCTCTTCGCGCCCCGCTGGCTCTTCGTCTACCCGGGTCTGGTGGCGTTCTTCCTCGGCGCGATCGCCGTGGGCGTCCTCGCGTTCGGGGGCGTGAACATCGGCGGCGTCGGCTTCGACGTGACGACGATGGTCTACGCCAGCGCGCTGTGCGTCATCGGGTTCCAATCCCTGCTCTTCTTCTGGCTGACCAAGCTCTACGCCACCCAGGAGGGATTCCTGCCCACCAGCGAGAGGTACCGGCGCATCGTCGCGCGTTGGTCGGCCGAGCGCGGGCTCCTCATCGGCCTCGGCCTGTTCGTGCTCGGCGTGGTCATCGGCATCGTGCAGGTCATCCTGTGGGGCAATCTCGATTTCGGCACGCAGAACGCCGCCCAGGCCGTCCGCATCGCCGTGCCCAGCGCACTGCTGATCATCCTGGGCTTCCAGACCGTGATGATGAGCTTCTTCTCGGGCGTGCTCACCACGCCCCGGCGCGAACAGCGCCCCGAAGCCGTCATCGAGAGCTGATGCCGTCCGGCCGCATCCTCGTCGACCTCCTCGGTTTCACCGGCTCGCGGGGAGGGACCGAGACGTACGTCCGGGAGCTTCTGCCGCGCCTCGGCGACCTGCTTCCGGACGTGCGCTTCGCCGCCCTCACCGGGCGCACGGGGACCGAACGGGTCGAGGCGTTCTTCCCGGGCCGCGTGCAGACCCTGCGGGTCGTGGGCGCGGACCCCGCGACCTGGGCGCTCGGAGCGGTGGCCGCCACCGACGCGATCGCGCGTCGGCACCGCGCCGACCTCGTCTGGGCCCCGCAGAACTTCGGCCCCGTGCTCCGCGGGGTCCCGCGCGTGGTGACCGTCCACGACGCGATCTACGACGAGATCCCGGGCGGGCTCGCGCAGCGCGCGCAACGCGGACTCACGTCCTGGCTAATGCGCCGCTCGGCACGGACCGCTGATCGGGTCCTGACGGTCTCGCACGCCGCCGCGAAGAGCATCGTCCGCAACCTCGGCGTCGACGCTGACCGCATCGCCGTGGTCCACAACGGCAGCGCCGATCCGCGACCGGTTGACGATCCCGCCGCGGTCGTGGCATCCCTCGCCCTGCCCCCGGGACGCCCCGTCGTCCTCAGCGTCGGCAATCGGATGCCGCACAAGAACTTCCCCGGGCTCCTCTCCGCCGTGGCGTCCCTTCCGCCCGCCCGGCGCCCCGTCACCGTGATCGCGGGCAGCCGACTGCCCGATCCGCTCGATGAGGACGTCGCCCGCCTCGGGCTCCAGGGCGACGTCGTGCTGCCGGGATGGGTGAGCGACGCGCAGCTGGAGGCCCTGTTCCAGGTCGCCGATCTGTACGTCTGCCCCTCGCTCGTCGAAGGATTCGGCCTGCCGGTCGTCGACGCCCTCCGCCGCTCGGTCCCCGTGCTCGCGAACGACGTCCCGGTGCTGCGCGAGGTCGGCGGCGACGCCGCCCGGTACGCCGATGCGACGGATGCCGCGGCCTTCGGCGCCGCGCTCGCCTCCGCGCTCGCGAGCCCGCCGGATGCCGCCGCGCGCGGCCGCGCGCAGGAATGGGCGTCGCACTTCACGTGGGACGGTGCGGCCGAGGCGACCGCCGTCGAGCTCGAGCGCATGCTCGCTGCGGGAGCGCGCCGATGAGCGCCGCCGACGCCGCGCCGCTCCAAGGTCCGTCGATGAAGCGACGCCTGCTCGGATTCCTCCTCGTTCCCGCGATCGCCGCGCTCTCCCCGTTGATCGCCCTGCCCGCCGTCGTCCAGATCGCCGGGGCGAGCGGATGGGCCAGCGCCATCGCCGGCGAGAGCATCGGGACCTTCGCCGCCATCGCGATCGGATGGGGGTGGGCCACGATCGGTCCGGCCCTGATCTCGATCGCCGCGGACGACGACGAGCGCGCGCGCCTCTACCGCGAGTCCATCGCGGTGCGCCTGATGATCTCGATCATCGCCCTGCCCGCGCTCGGGGTGATCTGCTGGTTCATCGCCTCGCCGGGGTCCGAGTGGCTCACGGTCCTCATGGGCGCCCAGGGCGCCCTCATCGCCCTCTCGTTCACGTGGTTCTGCGCGGGCGTCGGGGATCCGAAGACGATCGTGATCTTCGACGCCGCCCCCCGCCTCATCGCCAACCTCGCCGCGGCGGGGCTCGTCCTGATGACCGGCGTGGTGGTGCTGTACCCGCTCGCGGGAATCGCCGTGACCCTCATCGGGACCGGCTTGTTCACGATGCGCCTGCTGCGCCGGCATCCGGGTCCGTGGCCGCGTCCCCGGGACATCCCCGCGCTGCTGCGCTCGAACCTCTCGGTCGCGCTCAACGACGCCGGGCTCAGCGGGTACTCCAGCGTCCCCGCGCCCGTCGTGAACGTCACCGCCTCGGCATCGGCCGCCGGCGGCTACGCCACGGCCGACAAGATGCTCAAGCTCGGGCAGTTCATCCCGATGACCCTCGCCAACGCTCTGCAGGCCTGGATCGGCGAGGCGCACGGCGCGCACCGAGGACGCCGGATGGGCGTCGCGCTGGTTCTCGCGGCGGGCGCCGGCCTGATCGGGTGGGCGGGACTCGCCCTGGTCGGGCCGTGGCTGACGAGCACGTTCCTCCCCGCCGCTCCCGCCCCGTTTGACATCCTGCTGGTGATGGGCCTGGTGTTCTTCTTCTTCTCGGTGCGGACCGCCGTCGCCCGCCTGGTGCTCTTCCCGGCCGGTCAGGCCGGCGCCGTGATGCGCGCGACCCTCATCGCCACCGCCCTCGGCATCCCCCTCATGATCGGTCTCGCCCTGGTGTGGGGACCGCTCGGGGCCGCCCTCGGCTACGCCTTCACCGAGGGCGCCGCCACTCTCCTCCTCGCCCGCCGCTGCTTCCGCGTGCTGCGCGACCTGCGGCACGCCCCCAGCGAGGCCCCGGTATGACGTCGCCGCGCCGCGTGCTCGACCGTCGCAGAAAGGAAGGCCCCGTGAAGGTCGCCATCAACGGACGATTTCTGCTGGACTCCTTCGGCGGCGTACATCGCGTCGCCGTGGAGCTGAGCCGTCACCTCGCGGACGAGCGGTCTGACATCATCCTCGTCGTTCCCCCCGCCGCGGTCGACGAGGTGCCCGAGGGTGTCCCGTTCGAGGTCGTCGGTCGGGCGGCGGGCGCGGTGTGGGAGCAGATCGACCTCCCCCGCTGGCTGCGGCGGAACGGCTCTCCCGTGCTGCTGAACTTCGCCAACATCGCCCCGATGACCTACGCGAACCAGATCACGATCCTGCACGATATCGCCCCCGCGATCCGCCCGCAGGACTTCTCCTTCCTGTTCCGCGTGCAGTGGCACCTGGCGGTTCGCCTCGGCATGCGCCGCCGCGGCCAGCAGATGGTCACCGTCAGCCGGACGTCGCGGAGCGAGATCGCCGCGCATTTCCGGATGGATGCCGACAGCATCACCGCCATCCCGCTGGGAGCGGACACCCTGCCCCTCCCGTCCCTCTCCCCCGCCCCCGCCGACCGCACGATGCTCGTGACGTTCGGTCGCCACGGCGCCGCGAAGAACGCCCGGGCCGCGATCGACGCCCTCGCCCTCCTCCCCGCCGATTCCGGCATCGAGGTGGCCTACGTCGGCGACCTCGACCCCGCGCTCGAGCCCCACGCCGCCGCGAGGGGGATCGCTCCCGGCCGCATCCACTGGCTCGGCCGCGTAAGCGACGACGAGCTCGCCGAGGCGTTCTCGCGCGCGGCGGCCTTCGTCTGGCCCTCGCTGCACGAGGGGTTCGGTCTCCCGCCCCTCGAAGCCCAGCGGCTCGGTACCCCGGTTCTGGCATCCGACATCCCGATCAACCGTGAGATCCTCGGTGATTCCGCCCGGTACTTCCCGGCGACGGATGCCGCGGCCCTCGCCGCCCTGTTCAGCGAGATCGCCCGCGACCCGTCGCTGCGCGCCGACCTGTCGCGCCGGAGCCTCGCCAACGCGGAGGACTTCACGTGGCGCCGGGCCGCGGAGCGGTGGAGCGCCCTGATCGACGCCCGCGTGGGCTGATTCCCCGCCGCCGGGGTCGGCGGGGCACAATCGAGGGGTGAACATCGGCTTCGTCGTGACGACCCTGGGGCGCCTCGACCCCCTCCGCGCCCTCCTCACCTCGCTCGAGGGTCAGCTCCGCGGCGGCGACCACGTCGTCCTCGTCGCGCAGGGCGCCCAGGACGACGTCGCGGCCCTCGCGGCCGAGTTCTCCGGGCGCGGTGTCCCGGTGACCGCCACGACGTCGGGTCGCGGGGCCTCTCTGGGCCGCAACACCGGTGTGGCCGCGCTCCCAGCGGGCGACGCCGTCGTGACGTTCCCCAACGACAACACCACCTACCCGCCCGGCACCGTCGATGCCCTGCACGCCGCCGTCGACGACCCCGCGTTCCTCGCCGGCGGGTTCACGTCGTGGGACGAACGCGGTCCGAAGACGACGCTTCCCGCCCCCGGCACACCCCTCGACAAGTACAACGTGTGGGCCGTCATCGAGATGGGCATCCTGATGCGCCGCTCGCTGTTCGACGCCGTGGGGGCCTTCGACGAGGACCTCGGCCCCGGCTCCGCGACCCCCTGGCAGGTCGCCGAGGGCACCGATCTGCTGCTGCGCGCGATGGCCCACGAGCCGCGCCTGCTGCGCGAGTTCCGCTGGCTCCCCGCCGATGTCCACGTCGACGGGATCTCCACCGGCTTCGGACTGTCGGATGCCGAACGCCGGCGGAAGCTGCGCGCCTACGGGCGCGGGACCGGCCGGGCGTTCGCCGTCCACGGATACCCGCTGTGGTGGCGTGCGGCGTTCACCGGTGCAGGCCTGCTCTACGGCGTGCGGAACCCGAAGCCGATCACCCTCGCCGACGGCTGGCCGATGTTCCTCGGCCGCCTGGAGGGCGCGCTCGGGCGCACCCTCGGTCAGGCACGGATGGTGTCCACGACGCGCTGAGGCTCCGCGGGGCGGACGGAGCGCCGCTGGTAGGCTACGGAAGTGTCTTCGAGAGTTCTGATCACCGGCGGTGCCGGCTTCATCGGGTCCCATCTTTCCGAGCGTCTGCTCGACGAGGGCCACGAGGTCATCTGCGTCGACAACTTCTTCACCGGGTCGCGCCGCAACGTCGAGCACCTCTTCGCGAACCCGCGCTTCGAGCTGATGCGCCACGACGTGACGTTCCCGCTCTACGTCGAGGTCGATCAGATCTACAACCTCGCGTGCCCCGCCTCCCCCGTGCACTACCAGCACGACCCGGTGCAGACCACCAAGACGAGCGTCATGGGCGCGATCAACATGCTGGGGCTCGCCAAGCGCTTGCGCGTGCCGATCCTGCAGGCCTCGACCTCCGAGGTCTACGGCGACCCCGCCGTCCACCCGCAGACCGAGGACTACTGGGGCAACGTCAACCCCATCGGCACCCGGTCCTGCTACGACGAGGGCAAGCGCGCCGCCGAGACGCTGTTCTTCGACTACCGCCGTCAGCACGACCTGGCGATCAAGGTCATCCGCATCTTCAACACGTACGGCCCGCGCATGCACCCCAACGACGGACGCGTGGTGTCGAACTTCATCGTGCAGGCGCTCCGCGGCGAGCCGATCACCATCTACGGCGACGGATCCCAGACACGCTCCTTCTGCTTCGTCGACGACCTCGTCGACGGCATGGTGCGCCTCATGAACACGGGCCACGAGGTGACCGGCCCCATCAACGTCGGAAACCCGGGCGAGTTCACGATGCTCGAGCTGGCCAACGCCGTCCTCGAGATCACGGGCAGCTCGTCCACCATCGAGCACCGCCCGCTCCCCCAGGACGACCCCAAGCAGCGCCAGCCCAACATCGATCTCGCCCGCCGCGAGCTCGGGTGGGAGCCGACGGTGGCGCTACGCCCGGGCCTGGAGCGCACGATCGAGTACTTCCGCGGAGTTCTCGCCACCGCCTGAGCGTGCCGCCCGCGCACCCGTTGCGCCCCATCGGAGGCCCCTGATGCTGCAGTCCCTGCGTTCGCTGTGGCGGTCGGCGCGCGATCGGCGCGCTTTCCGCCCATTCGTGGCCGGGTTCGACCGGCTGTGGTGGGCGCGCGCCATCGAGCGGGCCGACCTCGTCGATCTCGACTATGTGGGGGCGCAGACCGGCCGTGATCTCACGGCGCGCGCGGCGATCCGACGCTACGTCGGCGGCGGATACCGAAACGGCTTCCGACTGAACCCGCTCTTCGTGGACTCCGCGGTGGGCGATCACCTCCCCGAGGCTTGGCGCGTCCCGGCCCTGTACGCGTACGTCATCGCCGATCCACGGGGGCTGCAGGTGAGCCCCCTGTGGGACGCGGTCGCCTACGGCGAACGGCACCCTGACGCGTGGGACGTCCCCGGTGGCCCCGTGGCCCACGCGTGGCACCGACGCCGGCGCGACTCTCTCCCATTCGGCCCTGACGCGGCCCCGTCCCCGGCTCCCTGGGACGTCTTGAACGACGTCATCGCGGATGCCGCGCACCGCGCACGAGTCGGTGGCGAGGTCCCCGCACCGGCGGGCACGGTCCCTCTGGATCGCGAGCTCCTCATCGCGCTGGGCCCCGAAGAGTGGGACTTCGACGAGTCGATCGCCGAGGCCGTCGCCTTCGCCGCGGTCCCGGGGCAGGGAGCGGCGATCGCCGTCCTGGACGGCCGCGCGGAGGACTGGACGCTCGCGCGCATCGCTGCGGCTTCGACGGATCGCATCCGGGTGAGTCGGCGACGGCACGACGACCCGTCCGCGGCGCTGGACGAGCTGCGTCGCACCTCTCTCGCGACGGTCCTGATCATTCGGGGACCGAATCAGACGCTCACCGCCGCCGACGCCGCGGTCTTGGCCGACCGGGTGGAACGCGATGCCCCCGGGACGTTCCTCGCGCCGGTGTGGCTCGACGGCGACGGCACGATCGCCGCGGTCGGAGCCACCGCCGAGGGGCGTCTTCTCGCGGGTCACCCGGCGGAGGATCTCGCGGCACTCCTCGACTCCGGCCCGACGTGCGAGGTGCCCGCCCTCGCGGGCTCCACGTTCGCCGCGCGCCGTAACGACCTCCGCGCGGATCTGCGTGGCCCGGATGCCGCGACCTTGGCGTCGGCAGAGGGGCGCGCATGCGTGTCCCTCGATCTGTTCACTCGGACGCGGTCACAGGTCGCTGCCGCGCAATTGCCGCCGATCGCCGAAGACGCCGGAGCCCTGCTGCAGCGCGCCGGGTGGGATCGCATCGATTCCGGGCCCTCCCCTCGTGTCCGCCGGCCCGTCCGCGAGACGGTCCTCGCGGACGGCTCCCGCGTGCCCGTCCTGCGGTGGGCCCTGCGCACCGCCGCCCCCGTGGGTCCGCGAGCCGAGGGATGGGGCGACACCCACTTCGCGCGAGCCCTGGCCGCCGCACTACGGCGCCTGGGCCAGGAGGTCGTCATCGACGCCTACGCGGCGCGCGACCGCGCGACCCGCCACCTCGACGACGTCACCGTGGCGTTGCGCGGACCGGAGCCCCTCGAAGCGTCCCCGTACGGCGTTTCACTGCTGTGGATCATCAGCCATCCAGATCAGATCGGTCCCGCGGACGTCGCCGGTTTCGATGCCGTCTTCGCCGCTTCCGCACCGTGGGCGCGCCGAGCTACGGCCGAACTCGGCGTGCCGATCTCGGCGCTGCTGCAGTGCACGGACTCCACGCGGTTCCACCCCTCCGGTGCACCGCGCACGCATGACATCCTGTTCGTCGGCACCGCCCGCGGCATCCTCCGGCCCTCGGTGGTGGAGCCCATCCGCGCCGGGATCCCGGTCACCGTGATCGGCCCCGACTGGCGCGGGTGGATCCCCGCCGAACGCATCGCGGCGACGGGCGTCGGGAACGACGCACTGCCGGGGCTGTACGAGCGCGCGGGCGTGGTCCTCAACGACCATTGGCCCGCGATGCAGGAGCGCGGATTCATCGGTAACCGCCTGTTCGACGTCGTCGCCGCGGGTGGTCGCGCGATCAGCGACCGCGTCGACGGCATCCCGGAACTGTTCGAGGGTGCGGTGCGCACGTACGACGAGATCCCCGAGCTGATCGCGATGCTCTCGGGTGACCTCGACGCCACCTTCCCCTCCGCCGAACAGCTGGCGCGGATCGGTGAGCGCGTGCGCGCCGCCCACTCTTTCGACGCGCGCGCGCGGACCCTCCTCGATGCGGCGCTCACGGCGCGCGGACGGGGTCCAGGCGGCGGGGCGACGGCGAGGGGACTGGCATCATAGAATCCATGCCCTCCGAGTCCCCCGCGCTGCGTCCGCGCGGCCTCGGACTCCTCTGGTCGTCCAGCCTCGTCCGCTATCTCGTCATGGGCGGGCTCAGCTTCGCGTTCGATTTCGGATTGCTGTGGGCCCTCCACGACCTCGCCGGCGTCCCCCTGGGCATCGCGACCCCGACGGCGTTCCTGGCGAGCTTCGTGGTCACCTACACGCTGCAGCGCCTGTTCGCCTTCCGCGCGAGCGACGCGGTAGCTCCCAGTGTCGTCCGCTACGCCCTTCTGGTAGGTGCCAACACCCTCCTGACCACGGGGATCGTCGCTCTGAGCGACGGTGCCGGATGGTCGTGGATGGTGGGCAAGGTCATCGCCGTGGCAGTGACCACCGTGGGCAATTACTTCGCGTACCGTTACTGGGTCTTCGCCCGACCGAAAGGCACCCCCTCGCATGTATAAAGGCGCGTCGATCGCGGCAGTCGTCCCCGCGTACAAGGAAGAGAAGATGATCGCGCAGGTCATCGAAACCATGCCTTCCTTCGTCGACCACATCGTGATCGTCGACGACTACAGCCCCGACGACACCAGTGCGGCCGTCCGCGCCGTCGGCGACCCCCGCGTCACCCTCATCCGGCACGAAGTGAACCAGGGGGTCGGCGGTGCCATCATCACCGGTCACCGCGCCGCGCTCGACCTGGGCAGCGATGTGAATGTCATCATGGCCGGCGATGCTCAGATGGATCCCGACTACCTGCCCGCACTCCTGGACCGCGTGGTCGAAGATGGATACGGCTTCGCCAAGGCCAATCGGTTCTACTCGCCCGAGTCCTTCACCGGGATGCCGGGATACCGGGTGTTCGGCAACATCGCGCTGTCGTTCATCACGAAGCTGTCATCCGGGTATTGGAACCTGTTCGATCCCCAGAACGGGTACACCGCCATTCGTTCCGACGCGTTGCGACGGGTCCCCCTCGATCGCGTCGCCAAGCGTTACAGCTTCGAGAACGACCTGCTGATCCACCTCAACATCCTGCAGATCTCCGCCGTGGACGTGCCGATCCCCGCCGTGTACGGCGACGAGGTCTCCAGCATCCGGTTGAGCAAGGTCGTACCCGAACTCGTGCACCGCCTCACCGTGGGGTTCTGGCACCGGATCTGGTACCGCTACGTGCTCTGGTCGTTCTCGCCGATCGCACTGCTGCTCTTCCTCGGCCTGGCCTTCCTCGGCTTCGGCGCGATCGTGACGATCTGGCTGTTCTTCCAGATCCTCGGCTCAGCCATCGCCACCGCCGCGACCGTCATGCTGGCGGCCCTCCCCCTCATGCTGGGGACGCAATTGCTGATCAGCGCACTGCAACTCGACATTCAGGCGACCCCGTCGACGCCGGAGTTCACACCGTTCGACGGATCCTGAGCCCACCGGGCGTCGGCGTGTGCGGGGCCGACCCCCGGCGGGTCGCGCTCAGGCGTGGACGGCGGTCCGGACGAGTCGTCCGCCCTGTGACGCCGACTCCAGCGAAGCCTCGACGACGCGCAGCACATGGACGGCCTCGCGCATCGTGGACAGCGTCGTCGGCAGCCCGTTGACCGCGTCTCGGAAGGCCTCGAGTTCGGCGCGCAGCGGCTCGCGCTTGGCGAAGGCGAAACGCGTGACGTCTCCCTCGGAGACGCCGCGGAAGGTCGACACCGACTCCCACTCCAACGCCGCGGTACCGTTTCGGTGCAGCGTCAGGTCGGCCGTAGCGGTGTCGGCGATGAACGTGCCGCGCTCGCCCGTGATGACGGTGACCCGCTCTTTCATGGGGCTCAACCAGTTGATGAGGTGGTTGACCACGGCTCCGTCCGACAGGCGACCCGCGATCGTGATCATGTCCTCGTGCGAGCGCCCGCTCTTGAACGCGGTCTGGGCCGAGACCGCATCGTACGAGGACTGCGCCACCCAGGCGGTGAGATCGATGTCGTGGGTGGCGAGGTCCTTGGCCACACCCACGTCGCCGATACGCGCGGGGAAGGTGCTCTGGCGCCGCGTGGCGATCTGATAGACATCGCCGATCTCGCCCTCCGCGAGCCGCGCGCGGAGCTGCTGCAGCGCGGGGTTGAAGCGCTCGACGTGACCGACCGCGCCCACCAGGCCGCGGGCCTCGAAGAGGTCGGCGAGTGCCTCCCCCTCTGCCGAACTGTCGGCGATGGGCTTCTCGACGAGCACGTGGATGCCCGCGGATGCCAGCGTCGACGCCGCCGATGCATGGAAGCGCGTCGGCACGGCCACGACCGCGATATCCAGTCCCGCTGCCGCGAGCGCGTCGACGTCGGGCAGGACGTCCATCCCCGCCGCGACCCCGTGGGTATCGCCCGCGGGATCGGCCACGGCGACGAGCTGGATGCCGTCGATCTCGCGCAGAAGCCGGGCGTGATGGCGTCCCATCATGCCGAGGCCGAGCAGGCCGGCGCGCAGGGGCGCGGTCATGCGCCTGCTCCCGCGACGGTGGCCACGGCGGTGATGATGCGCTCGAGGTCAACGGGACTCAGCGAGGGATGCACGGGCAGCGAGAGGACTTCGCGCGCGGCACGCTCGGTCTCGGGCAGGTCGAGGCCGGGAGCGAAGTGCGCCAGCGACGGAAGACGATGGTTGGGGATGGGGTAATACACCCCGCTGCCGACCTGGTGCTCCTCGCGGAGTGCTCGGACGAAGCCGTCGCGGTCATCCGCCACGCGGATCGTGTACTGGTGGTACACGTGGTGCGCGCCCTCGGCGACGGCGGGGGTGGCCACGCCCGTGAGGTGGGCGTCGAGGAACGCGGCGTTACGACGACGTTGCGCGGTCCAGGCGTCGACCTTCGTCAGCTGGACACGGCCGATCGCGGCGTGCAGGTCGGTCATCCGGGCGTTGAAGCCGACGACCTCGTTCTCGTACTGGCGCTCCATGCCCTGGTTGCGCAGCAGGCGCAGAGCACGTGCGACCTCGGGGCGCCCCGCGGTGACCATTCCGCCCTCACCGCTGGTCATGTTCTTCGTCGGGTAGAGCGAGAACATCGCGAAGGCGCCGAACGTGCCGACCGGACGATCGTGCAGGCGCGCGCCGTGCGCCTGGGCGGCGTCCTCGAAGATCAGAAGCCCGTGGCGGTCGGCGACGGCCTGAAGGGATGCCATGTCCGCGGGATGACCGTACAGGTGGACCGGCATGATCGCGCGCGTCCGGGGCGTCACCGCGGCCTCGACGCTCGCGGCATCCAGGGCGAAGGTGGCCGGATCGATGTCGGCGAAGACGGGCGTCGCACCGGTGAGCGCGACAGAGTTCCCCGTCGCGGCGAACGTGAACGAGGGGACGATGACTTCGTCGCCGGGCCCGATGCCCGCAGCGAGAAGGCCCAGGTGCAGACCGGACGTCCCCGAGTTGACCGCGACCGTCTCACGGCCGTCGACGAAGTGGTCGGCGAACTCGCGTTCGAAAGCGGCCACTTCGGGGCCCTGGGCGATCATGCCGCTGCGCAGCACCCGGTCGACAGCGGCTCGCTCGTCATCTCCGATGAGCGGTTTGGCCGCGGGAATGAGATCAGGCACCGGTGTCCTCCTTGAGTGCTCCGTCGGTCTCGATGAATCGGGAGCCCGTCTGCGGGCAGATCCACCCGTCGCCGTCCTGTTCGAGGGGCAGACCCGCCGGGCCCACCCACCCGATGCGACGCGCGGGCACGCCCGCGACGAGTGCGAAATCGGGCACGTCCTTCGTCACCACCGCGCCGGCCGCCACGGTCGCCCAGCGGCCGATCTCGACCGGGGCGACACAGGTCGCGCGTGCGCCGATCGAGGCACCCTGACGGACGGTCACTCCCACCGGCGTCCAGTCCGAGGCGGACTTCGGCGACCCATCGGGATTCACCGCGCGCGGGTACGTGTCGTTGGTGAAGACCACCGCCGGGCCGACGAACACACCGGTCTCCAACCGGGCCGGTTCATAGACGAGGGCGTAGTTCTGGATCTTGGATCCGTCGCCGACCTCGACGCCGGGGCCGACGTAGACGCCGCGACCGATCACGCAGTCGCGACCGATGGTGGCGCCTTCGCGCACCTGCGCGAGATGCCAGACCGAGGAGCCGTCGCCGATACGGGCTCCGCTGACGTCGGCAGACGGATCTATGCGGGCGGGACGCGACGGCGCGGCGCGTGAGAAATCAATCGGCACGGGAAACCACTCTAATGAGCGAGGCCCCTCGCTCCAGCGAGACGCCCCGGGGCGGGGATCAGTCTCGTCCCCTGTCGGCGATCGTGACCATCGCGGCGACTGTGCCGACGGTCACGTCCTGACGTGTCTGGACGGTGAACAGCGCCGCCTGCGCGAGCCCGTGGCTGCTTGGCTCGCTCACACCGGCCGCGTTGGCATTGACGTAGTACTGTCCGGCGCCGAGGTGCACCTGGGCGACCCGGAGATCGATGCTGACCGGTCCGCTGATCGGGTCGAGGCGGTGCTCGAGCAGCTCGGTGTTGGAGGCCAGCACCATGTGTCCAAGGGGCGTATCGATGCTGAAGCCCAACTCCCATTGCTCGATAGGCTTCATCGAATCCACGTGCACACGGATCGTCAGGGGGTCACCCTCCTGGACGACTTTGGTCCGGCTTCCGTCGTCCGCGAGGAGCTCGACGCGCTTGACCTGGATGGGGTGGACAGTCTGCTCGGGGGGCGCCTCGCCGACGCGGCGACCCTCGAGCACATCGCGCAGCGCGCCGATCGCCTCGCGGGTCTCGCCGTCGAACACCACCGCACCGTCCTTGAGCACGATTCCGCGGTCACACAGCTCCGCGACCTGCTGAGCGGAATGGCTCACGAGGATGATCGTCCGCCCCTGTGCACGGAACTCGGCGATGCGATCCATGCACTTGCGTTGGAACGTCTCGTCGCCCACCGCCAAGACCTCGTCGACCAGGAGGACGTCGGGGTCGGTGTGGATGGCGACGGCGAAGGCCAACCGAACGTACATGCCGGAGGAGTAGAACTTCACCGCCGTGTCGATGAAGTCGCCGATCCCGCTGAATTCGACGATCGCGTCGAATTCACGGTCGATCTCGTCCTTGGTCATGCCGAGGATCGACGCGTTCAGGTAGACGTTCTCGCGACCGCTCAGGTCGGGGTGGAATCCCGCCCCGAGTTCGAGGAGAGCCGCCATGCGCCCTCGGGTCTCGACCGTGCCGACCGAGGGCGAGAGGATGCCGCCGATCAGCTTGAGCAGAGTGCTCTTGCCCGAACCGTTCGCCCCAAGAAGGCCCACCGTGGTGCCCGCCTCGATAGTCAGGGACACGTCGTCCACGGCGACGAAGTCGCGGCGGAACGACTTGCCGAGTCGGCCGAGGTGCACCACGCGGTCTTTGAGGCTGTTGTCCTGGCGCACCCGGAAGTGCTTCGACACCGCGTTCAGGCGCACGATGTCGGGGGCGGTCGTTGCGATATCCGTCATCACAGCTCCTGAGCGAAGTTGCCCTGCATCCGCGTGAACACGCGGTGCGAGATCACCAGCAGCACGAGACCGATCGCACCGGCGATCAGCATGCGCAGGGCGAGGTTGGCCGGATAGTCCTCGGGGGTTCCTGCGCCCCAGAACGCACGATGGAATCCCAGGACCGCGATGGTCAACGGGTTCGCGGCATAGACCTCGAGAACCCACTCCGGCAGGGAGAACCGCGTGATGACGTCCTGCACCATCTTCCAGGAGTAGACGATCGGCGCGCCCCACATCGCGAGCATGAGGACGACCTCGGTGAGGTACTGGATGTCTCGGAGGTAGACGTTCAACGCCGACAGGAGGAGGCCGATGGCCAGACCGTAGATGGTGATGAGGATCACCGAGGGGAAGAACCACAGCATCTCGACCGGTTCCGGCAGAGCCCGGAAGATGAGCGCAGCCACCAGCAGCACCCCGAGTTGCACGAGGAACATGAATCCGGCCCCGCCGATGCTGGCGAGCGGGAAGATCTCGCGCGGCAGGTAGATCTTCTTGACGAGGCCGCCGTTTTGGAGGATGGACCCCGTGGCGCCGAACACCATGTCGTTGAAGAACACGTAGAGGGTCAGTCCCGAGAAGAGGTAGACCGCGAAGTTGTCGATCCCCTCCGCAGCGCGGAGGAATTGCCCGAGGACGATGAAGTACATCAGGAATTGGATCAGCGGACGGATGACCGTCCAGAGGAATCCGAGGAAACTGTCGCGATAGCGCGCCTGCAGATCCCGTCGCACGAGCAGATTGAGCAGGTCGCGGCGGGCGTAGATCTCTCCGATCTTCCCGAACCGTCCCGTCGTACGCCGACCGCGCGGATCCACGACCGCGTACGGCTCGGTGGAGATCCGGGCGAACCTCGCCTCGGTCTCTGCACTCATCGCTGTCATCCTTGTCGTCCCGTCATCGCCTCTTACGTCGTCCTACCCGCACCACTGCCTGGATCCATCGCCCGGGTCGCCGGGATGGATCCATCAGACGGCGCAGGCGGTGCACCGTGCCCATGTGGTTGACCCGCATGTACATCCGCAGGAAGTCGGCGCCTGACCCGGTACCGACGAATCCCGCGTCACGGAGGCGATCAATCTTCTCGTGCGCATAGCCCGGAATCGTCGCCGACATCTCGTCGAGCTTGAAATCCAACGCCGTGTGGCTGACCGCCGCGTAGTCGGGTGCGACGATCGTTCGCGAATGGAATCCGAGCTCGCCCGCCGCGTAGGAGGGCATGCGTTCAAGGATATGCGCCAATCCGCCGTCCTTGTACGCCTCCCTATCGCCGAAATCGGCATAGCGCCACTCCCGCTCGACCAGCAGGCGCAGAGCCGCAGGACGGGCGAAGAACATCGAGCCGTAGGGAGCCAGCGGCGAGACGTCGTCCAACGGGACGCGGATGCCCATCTCGTCCGCGAGGCGCTCGAATCCGGGTTTGTTCGCCCACCACGCGCGACCGAGCGTCGGGTAACCGATGTGAATCATCGGAGGGAAGGCCAGGCCGAGCCCCTCCTCGCGCTGGAAGAGACCGAGCACGCGCGAAGAGTGCTCCCGGTCGTGCAGGAGGTTGAGGAACTGCTGTTCGCGGAAATGCGTTCCGACGTTGTAACCGTCCTGCGGTGTCTTCTTGCTGTGGAGCTTCACGACGACGTCGTAGCGGCCGGGCGACAACACGTCGCGGCATCCGATGAGGAAGGCACTCTGGTCGCGTCCGTCGTTGGACTCCACGACGCGTACAGATACCTCGCCCCGTTGTCCCGGAAGCCGGGCGATGTGCGATCGGATCCGCTCGGCCCGCTCCGCGTCGGGCGTGGTGACCACGAGGTCGTAGGGCACCGGGAGCGTGTCGGCCCGCTCGAGGATCTCCGGCGTCATCTCGTCGTAGAAGATATGGGCGATCACGACGACACGCAGCGGCGCGGCCGGATCGTACGGTGAGTGATCGGGACCGATGACGTCCATCAGACCGGCATCGGCGTTGAGCACCTTCGGAGCGACATTGCGCGCGAGATTGCTCAATGCCAACGGGGTGGGATAGCCGCCCTCGGCCGCTGCCTCCAACGCCCACCGGCCGATCACCGCGTGGCGGTCCAGGAACGGCGGGGAGTGGAAGAACACCCGGCGCTTGAGCGTCGGGCACCCGTCGCCGATCAACGCTTCGGGAGCGAGCAGCGAGGCGTTGACCGACCCATAGACCTCCGAAGCGAAGGCGACGCTGCAGACGAATCCGGCCTCGCGGAACGCGGGAGTGAAGACGATCTCGTGCGCGAGCACGGCATCGCGGTATTCGCTCATCTCGGGGAGGTCGCGCCAGTACCGCGCCCAACGCTCCGAGGTGAACATCGAACGGCGCACCGCGATCCAGAACGACTGCAGGTGATGCGGCACGCCGGCGGAGCCGGTGAACGGATGCCACTCCTCGGCG
>NZ_JBYQLI010000010.1:0-157648 GCF_058214835.1 Microbacterium sp. SCPM-O-B-15248 (M128) | reverse complement strand
GGTGGGGCGTCGGGGTGTGGTGTCCGCCGGAGATGTGCGGGCGGGGGTGGGGGCGGCACAACTCCTGCAGATCAGTGGCGGGTGGGGTGGGCGGGGCGTCGGGGTGTGGCATCCGCCGGAGTTGTGCGGGGGCGGGCGGATGCCACAACCCGGGGCTACGGCGTGACCATGCCGCCGTTGACGTTGAGGGTCTCGCCCGAGACGTAGCTGGATTCCGCCGAGGCGAGGAACACGAACGCGGGCGCGATCTCGGCGGGCTGCCCGGCGCGCTGGTAGGTGCTCTCGTCGTCGAAGTGCTCCATCTGGTCGTCGGAGACGCCCTGGCTCACCTGCAGCGCCGACCACGTCGGCCCGGGAGCCACGACGTTGACTCGGATGCCACGGGACGCCAGCTGCTGCGCCAGCCCCTTGGACAGGTTGTTGATCGCGGCTTTGGTGGCCGCGTAGTCGAGCCGGTCCGGGGCGGGGACGTACGCCTCGAGCGACGCGGTGTTGATGATCGAGCCGCCCTCGGGCAAGTGAGCGAGGGCCGCTTTGGTGATCCAGAACGGCGCGAACACGTTCGTGCGGAAGGTCAGCTCGAACTGCTCATCGGACAGGTCGTCGACCTTCTCGACCATCACCTGCTTGCCGGCGTTGTTCACCAGGATGTCGAGCCCGCCGAGCGCCTCCGCGGCGTCGGCGACGAGGGCACGGCACGCGCCGGGGTCGGTGATGTCGGTCGCGATCGAGACGCCGGTGCGGCCGGCATCCCGGATCTGCGCGAGCACGTGGTCGGCGTCGCGCTGCTCGTCGGGGAGGTGCACGATCGCCACGTCGGCGCCCTCGCGCGCGAACGCGATCGCGACGGCGCCGCCGATGCCCGAGTCCCCGCCGGTGATGAGCGCCTTCCGGCCGGTGAGACGCCCGAGCCCGCGATACGTCTTCTCGCCGAGATCGGGGACGGGCGTCATGTCGGCCTGGAGACCCGGTTCGGGCTGGTGCTGGACCGGAGGCTCGACGCGGGCGTAGCGCGTGACGGGGTTGTCGAAAGTGAACTGGTCGCGATCGGTGGTCATGCAGCGACGTTAGGCAGAGGCGGGCTCCCGATGCGCGCCCTTGACGCGTGCGCGATGACGCGTCAGAGCCCGACGCGGTGCGGTTCGCGGGAACGGGGCGCCCTCCCGGCCACGACGTCGTCGAGGACGCGCGAGACGCGTTCGGCCGACGTGCGCCACGAGAAACGCCCCGCATTGCGGAGCCCTTCGTCCGACAGTCGTGCCCGCAGCCCGTCGTCGTCGACGATCCGCGCCATCGCCGCGGCGAGGTCGTCGACGTCGTACGGGTCGACGAAGAGGGCAGAGTCGCTGAGCACTTCGGGCAGGGATGCCGCGCGCGCGGCGATCACCGGGCACCCGCACTGCTGAGCCTCGAGGGGAGGGATGCCGAAACCCTCGTACAGCGAGGGGAAGACGAAGGCGAGAGCTCCGCGGTACAGCTCGGCCAACGCGGCGTCGTCGACCCGGCCGAGGAACCGGACGCGCGCGTCGGACGCGTCGTACTCCTGACGGGCGAAGCTGCGTGTCTGACTGCCCACGACCCGTAGTTCGACGTCGGGGTGCGCACGGGAGAACCGGCGGAAGCCGTCGATCATCCGCGCGAAGTTCTTGTGGGCGTTGGGCGACGACACCGCCAGCAGGTACCGTTCCGTCGCGCGCGGGGCGTCGTCGTCCGCCGGTCGGAACCGGGCATCGGCCGCGTTGGGGACGATCGTGAGCCTCTCGGGGGAGATGCCGAAGTGCGCCGCGATCTCGCCCCTCGAGAATGCGCTGACGGTGAGCAGCCGCTCGCTGTGGTCGATGAGCCGCGGGACGATCAGTCCGTACACCGCACGGAAGCGCCGACCGAAGCTGTCGGGATGCCGGAGCCACGTGACGTCGTGATGGGTGGACACCTGGGGGCGGTACCAGACGGGGCCGGTGCTCGCGAGACCCAGCACCACCGCGCCTCGGCGCCGGGCGAACAGGGGCAGGTCGATCTGCTCCCAGGCGTGTCCCGCGAGACGTCCGACGCGCACGATGCGCGTCTCATCGAGACCGCGCGGGTCGATCGGCCCACGCGGGACGGCGAGCACGACGTCCGCGCGGAGGCGGAGGAGTTCGCGCGCGATCTCGGTCGCGAAGCGCTGGATGCCGGTGGTGCTCTGCGTCAGGAACCGGGCGTTGACGACGATCATCCGACCCGACTCCGCTCCGTCTCCGCCGCGGTCCCGTCCGCTGCCGCTCTCCGGTAGAGCGCGAGCGAGTCGCGCCCGAGGGCGTCGTCGGTCAGCGCGCGTCGGGCCCACTCCAGTGCGGCGGCCGACATCCGCTCCCGGAGCCGCGGATCGTCGAGCAGTCGTCCGGTGGCGGCGATGAGGGCGTCGTCGTCGGAGCAGACGTAGCCCGTGACGCCATCCAGGACGCTGTCGCGATTGCCGACGACGTTCGAGACGACGGCGGGGATCCCTTGCGCCTGCGCCTGGATGAGCGAGAGCGACATCCCCTCCCAGAGGGAGGGGAACAGCAGGACGTCCATGTCGTCGATCAGCTCGGCCAGCTCGCCGGGCGAGACCCACCCGGTCACCCGCACGGGGGCGTCGCCGAACCAGCGCCGCTCATCGTCGGCGGAGCCCCCGCCGATCCACACGAAGTCGGCCCGTTCGCCGAGTGCGCGCGCGGCGGCGGCGAACCGCCACGGCGCCTTCTGGTGGACGACCCGCCCGACCATCCCGACGACCGGCCGTCGCCCCGGGTCGGCGACGCGTGCGGTACGCGAGACGGTCTCGGAGGGGATCCCGGTCTGGAGCAGGTGCGCCCGCGCGGGTCGGAGTTCTGCGGTCGCCAGCGCGAACTCGGACGGCGAGGTGAGCACGAGCGTCGAGCGGCGGGCAAGGGTCCGCTCCACGATGCGGGCGGTGTACCGGAGGGGCCCGGGCAGGTCGAGCCGCAGGAAGGCGAACCCGTGCGGCGAGAAGAAGACACGCTCGGCCGGGAGCCGGCGACGCACCGCGAGGCGGGCGACGGCCCCTCCGATGCTCGAGTGCGCGTGCACCGCGTCGACGCCGTCGGCCGCGCGGGCCACGGCACGGGACAGAGCCCGCAGATCGCCGATCCGGCTCCCGGTCGACACGCGCCGCAGCGCGACGCGGGCGTCGAAACGTGCGCGCAGCGCCTCGTCGGTCGGGGTCTCGGGGCGCGGGGCGAACAGCACCTCCACGTCGGCGCCCTGCTCGGCCTGGCGGCGGCTGATGCTGTCGACCAGGCTCAGCACGCCGCTGCCCATCGCTTCGGTCACGTGCAGCACTCTCGTCATGGCGTGGTCATCCTCGTCCAGGTGTCGGCGATGCCCTCGGCGAGGGTCCGGTCGCGGTCGGTGCCGTACTCGGCGCGGAAGCGGCCGACCTCGAGCACGACGTGATCGACGAAGGTGGCCGGCTGCGGTGCGCGGGTGATCGCGAAGTCGTGCCCGACCACCGTGCGGATCGCGGCGAAGACATCGGCGACGGAGTGCCCGAGTCCGCTGCCGAGGTTGTACGCGCGGTGGCGTGGCGCGTGGTCGAGCATGCGCAGGATCCGGCCGACGAGGTCGTCGACGTGGATGTAGTCGCGGATCATCGAGCCGTCGCCGACCTGGACCGCCGGCTCCCCGCGCCGGATGCGCTCCAGCGTGATCGGGATGATCCCTTGCCCCGTCGCCGGTCGTGCGCGGGGTCCGTACGGGTTCGAGATGCGCAGGGCGACGGACTCCAAGCCTGCGGTGGTGGCGTAGTAGTCGAGGTACCGCTCGATGGTCAGTTTGCCGATGCCGTAGGGCGATACCGGCCGCAGCGGGGCGTCCTCGTCGAACGTGCGTCGCGCCTGCGGGCCGTAGATCGCTCCGCCGCTCGACGCGAAGAACACCCGTCGCACACCCGCCGCCGCGCACAGCGACAGCAGTTCGACGCTCGCGCTGACGTTGGTGCGCAGATCGACGGTGGGTTCGCGGTCGGCGCTGGCCGGTGTCGTGGTCGAGAGGAAATGGAACACGTACTCGTGGCCCGACACCGCCGCCGCGACGTCGTCGGGGTCGAGGAAGTCGCCCGCGACGGGGACGACGTCCGGAGACGTGTACGAGTGGATGCCGTCGCGGAAGCGGTCGAAGCCGGTGACGTCGTGCCCGGCGGCGGACAGTGCGTCGGTCAGCCGCGACCCGAGGAAGCCGTTGGCGCCGATCACGAGGCAGCGCGCCATCAGCGCTCGCCCGTGTCTCGGTGGGTGCGCAGCATGGGGCCCTCTCGTCGGGTCGGCGGGTCGGGTGTCGCCGTCACCGCCGGCGGAGGGCGCCCCACAGGGATCGGAGGTCGCGGCGTGCCACGAGCGGAAGCAGCGTGCCCACGACGATCGCCCACGCTCCACCGGCCGCGAGCAGCCGCAGCCCGGGATCGAGCGGGGTGAAGAACGACACGTCGACGACGGATGCCACGATCGCGCCGACCGTGAATACCCCCACGGGACGCAGCGAGGCGCGCAGCAGCCGCACCGAGGACACCCCGGTCCGCGGCAGCACGAGGAACGCCGCTGCCCACAGGGCGAACTGCCCGATCGACATCGCGACCGCCACTCCGGCCGGGCCCAGGGCGGACAGCGCCACGACGAGGGCGATCATGAGGATCCGGCCCGTGGCTTCGCACCACAGCAGGAGGCCCGATCGGCCGGTCGCCACGAACGCCCAGTACTGCGGGTAGCCGAGCGTCTGGAACACCGCCCCGATGGCGAAGATCGGGACGTACGCCGCCGCCCCTGCCCACGGGGCTCCGAGCACGACGCGGATCGCCGGCTCCGCCGTGACCGCGAACAGGCTCACGTAGGCCAGCACGGGATAGCTCAGCGCCGTCTGGTACTTCGCCAGGCGGTCCTCGAGGGGTGTCGGGTCTGAGGCATCCGCGAGGGTCGGGACGACCACGCGCGTGAGCGGCGTCACGAGCTGATCGATCGGGAGATTCACCAGCTGGGTCGCCCGGCTGAAGAGACCGACGGCCCGATCGTTCGCCACCCTCCCGACGGCAAGCGTGCCGATGTTGGTCGAGACGTAGTTCAGCGCGTGGACGAGGAACGTGTGGCCTCCGAACGTGAGCAATCCCCGCATGTCGGACCCGCGGCGAGGCAGACCCGGATGCCACGGGGTGAGGATCACCGTCGCCCCGAGCGTGACCAGAGCCGCCACGCCGCCCTGCGAGGCCAGGGCGAGAGCACCGCCGCCCAGCAGAGCGAGCACGATCGCCGCCGCCAGCCCGATGAGGTCGCCGGCGAGCTCGGCCGCCGCCAGGCGCCCCAGGCGCCCCGACCGGTTCAGTTCGACGCGGAACTGCGCGCTGGCCGAGCGCAGGACGAAGGCGGGTGCCAGGACGGCGAGCACGGGGATCAGCCGCGGGTCGTCGTAGAACGCGGCGAAGGCCGGGGCGACGGCGACGACCAGGCCCGTGGCGATGAGCCCGATCACCGTGTTCGCCCAGAACAGGGACGTGCGCTGCGCCGCCGTCAGGGTCGGGGCGCGCAGGGCCGCCATGCTGAGTCCGAAGTCGCCGAGGACCGCCGCGAGTCCCGCGAGCGCTCCCGCCAGAGCGACGATGCCGGCGTCCGCCGGGCCCACCAGGCGCGCGAGCAGGACCAGGCCCGCGAGCTGGGACAGGTACCGCACCCACTGCGCGCCGAGCAGCAGGGCGGCCCCGCGGCGCCGGGGAGCGACGACGGTGCTCGTGGTCATCGCGCGCTCCTGGGGTTGTACGGTGTCGGCCGTGAGCACGCTAGCCAGCCGACGAGAGACCGCCGTCGCGCCGTCCGCGGGTCCGACCGGGTTAGTGGACTCGCCCGTGGCGCGGCGGCTGATGGTGCTCGTGTTGGCCGTGTACTCGCTGTTGGGGCCGCTCATCGAGACCGTCCTCACCGACCGCGCCCACTACAAGGAGGGCGCGACCGCGACGAACCCCGTCGTGGCGGCGATCGACGAGGCCGGCAGCATCGTCGTGCCGGTCATCGCCGCGGCGGCGGTGCTGCTCGTCGTCCTGTTCGCGCGGGTCTCCGGACCGAGCCTGCTCCTGGTCGTGGCGCCCGGTCTGGTCCTCGCGGCCAACGAGTTCGTCCACGGTCGGACCCCGACGTTCGGTCTTCTCCTGACCGCCGCGGCCGGCGCTCTCCTGGTGAGCGTGCGGGTGAAACCGGCGGATCTCGCGGTGCTCGGCTATGCGGGGGCCGCGGTCGCTGCGGGATCGATCGTCGCGATGTACGCGGCGCCCGCGGCGGTGGTCATCTCCGGCGGCACGGGGACCTTCGACAAGTCGCTCACCGGGGCGCCGCTGCTGGCCGGGATCTTCTCCCACTCGAACACGTTCGGGATGTTCCTGGCGCTGTCGATGCCGTGCATATTCCTGGTCCGCCGACCGCTCGTGCGCTGGACGCTCCTGGCCGTCGTCGTGTGGGCCCTCGTCCTCAGCTCGTCGCGCACCGCGCTCGTCGGCGCCGGCGTGATGCTCGCGATCGTCGTGCTCTCACGCCTCCTCCCGCGCACGGGGTTCGTCGTCGTCGGCACGATCGGCGCCGTCGGCGCGCTCATCGCGGTCGTCCGCATTCCCTTCACCGAGACCGATCCCGAGGCCTTCACGTCGCGCGGGGCGATCTGGATCTACAACCGCGAAGCGCTCGGCGACCACGGGCTGTTCGGCCTCGGGGCCCACTGGTACGCCGACAACTACGCCGTGCTGCGCAAGGTGCTCTCCAGCGCCGCGAGCCACGCGCACAACCTCGTCCTCACGACGCTCGTGATCGGCGGGGCCATCGTCCTCGTGGCCTGGCTCGCGGTCATCGTGGCCGCACTGAGGGGCGCGGCCACGGACCCGGTGCGCTCGTCGTCGGTGGCCGGAATCGCGTTCATCGTGGGACTTCTCGCCATGGGGGCCACCGAGACGCCCTTCCCCCTGGTGGGCTGGGGGCCGTTGTCGGCCTCGGCGCTCGTGCCCCTGTTCGTCTTCGCCACGCGGCGGTGGTTCGAACGCGAAGAGGCGGACCTGGGAGGTGCCGTTCCCCTGACCCGTGCCGAGCGCCGGGTCCGCTGGAGCTGACGCCACCGGCTGCGACGTCTCTCGTCAGCGCGACGCTCCTCGCACGCTCCGCAGGCCCCGTGCCAGTCGTCGCCAGCGCGCGGTCGTGGGCGACGCGGCGACGTCGCCGGCATGGCGAGCCGACGCGAGAGCGATGTCGTCGGGCGGCCACACGAACCGCCACAGCACACGTACGCGGGTGGCCAAGGGCTCTTCCCGCAGCGCTCTCCAGTACGCGCGAACCGGGTCCGGCGCGCCGCGCCACGCCCAGTCGTGCGGGATGCCGCCGCGGTACTGCCGGATCGTCTGCTCCGGCAGGAGGCCCGCCAGCTCGCGTTCGAGCACCGGCACCGCTCCGAGTTCGCACGCCCGTTCGCCGCTGCCGGGGGCGACGGCGAGCATCGCCGTAGCGGTCGCCGACGCCGCGGCCGATCGCGCACCGGCTCCGATCTCGGGGCGCACGGCATGCACCGCGGCCAGGACGGCGTGCACGTCGGTGCGGGGAATCGACACGGCCACCCCCGCGTAGACGACCGGGTCCGATCGGCCCGCGACCGCCTCGAACGCGTCGGCGTCGTCGAGGACGAGACCCGGGATGCGCCGGTGCACGTCGATCTCGCATCCCCAGTCGCCGGGGGTCATGGTGGCGGTGTGGTGCACCGACGTGCCCCGCCACGGATCCGGCTCGCGACGCCATCCCCACTCCGCGAGGGCTTCGGCGAGCGCGTCCCCGTGCTCGGGGCGGCACCAGACGTCGACGTCGCCCGAGTGCTCGCGTTCCCGGAGGCCCTGGTGGTGCAGGGCGGGGCCCTTCACGAAGACGCACGGGATGCCGCGCTCCGCGGCGAGCCGCGCGGTGAGGGCGTACGCCAGTTCGTGGAACGGCGAGGAGAGCCGCGGGGGATCGAGGCGGGTGATCCGGGCCGGGTGCGTCGGATCGGGCGACGCGATACCGAGGGCGGCCATGTCGTCGAGGATGTGCCGTTCTCCGTCGTCCGCCGGAGACAGCGGCCCGTCGGTCACGAGCCGTCGCCACGTCCGCGCCCCGTCGCCGGTGAGGCAGAACGGCTCGCCGGGCTGCGCGGGTAGGAGGAGGATCTCGGCATCCGGGGTGAACAGATCGGACGCGGAGACGTCGAGAGCGCCGGAGGCGATCGCGACCCAGCCGGCCGAGCGGGGCGACTCAGCGGTCATGGCACCTCTCGGGTGGGGGACGGGCGCCGTCCACTCTGGACCGCGGCGCGGTGCGCGCGGCACCGCCTCCCGCCCGGACGGCGGTCCGACCGCGATCCTTCACCCCATCGATCGCCCGAGCGGCTCGCGATTCTCACGTGGGGATCGCGAGCCGCCTCCGCTCCGAGGGGCCGCCTCAGAGCCCGAGCGTGCGACCCAGGAAGGCGTTGCGGAAGACGCCGCGCGGGTCGGCCGCCCGCGCCACCGCGACGAAGTCGTCGACGTGGGCCAGCGTCGCGCGAACGGTCTCGCCCGGCATCGTGAACGCCTTGCCCCAGTGGGGACGGGCCGCGAACGGAGCGAGCGCGTCCTCGACCGCGGGCAGCACGGCCGCCACTCCCGCATTGTCGTTCCGCCAGGTGAAGTGGATCGCGAGCACGTCCCGGCCGGACGCCGGGCTGAGCCAGAGGTCGTCCGCCGCGACGGTGCGCAGCTCCGACACCAGCAGCACGGGATCGATCGTGGATGCCACCGCCCGTACCGCCGCGAGCGCCTCGGCGGCCGCGTCGAGGGGCACGAAGTACTCGGACTGGATCTCGTCGCCGTCGCTCGGGAGAGCCTCGGCGCGGAAGTGCGGAAGCCGCGTGTGCCACGGGCCCGGTGTTCCCCGCTCGGTCGTGTTGCCCACGGTCCGGATGCGCCCGAGATGCAGGTCGGCCCCGACGTCGACGCCCCCGATGTCGCGGACGTAGCCGGGTTCCGCATCGGCATCCGTCGCCTTGATCCAGACGAGGTCGTGCGCGGGGTCGCCCCACGTCGTGAAGACGCTGACGCTGTGCGCGCTCGCGAACAATCGTCGCGGATCCGCGGTCAGGTCCTCCCATGCGACGCCCGTGTACGCCTGTGCGGTCACGGTGTAGGTCGGGACGGTGCGCAGTTCCACCGCCGTCACGACGCCCAGGGCCCCGAGGCCGAGGGCGGCGGCCGGGAACCACGGGTGCGTCGGGTCGATGCGCTGCACGGTGCCGGTGGCATCCATCGTCTCCACCGCCGTCACGGCGCTGGAGAGGTTGCCGTTGGCGCTCCCGGAACCGTGTGTTCCCGTCGCGGTCGCGCCGGCCACGGAGATGTGGGGGAGGGAGCCGAGGTTGTGCAGCGCGCGTCCCTCGGCTTCGAGCACCGGGGCGAGCTGCGCGAAGGTGACGAGTCCCTCGACGCGCACGCGGTCGCCGGAGACCTCGATGCGGACGGGCAGCTGCTCGAGCGAGATCAGCGCGCCGTCGGTGTCGCCGACGTCGTTGAAGGTGTGGCGCGTCGCCTGCACGCGCAGGGCGTCGGCGCTCCGGATCGCGGCGGCGAGCTCGTCGAGGTCGGCGGGCAGCAGCGTCTCGGCGGCACGGTAGCGGTGGTTTCCCGACCAGTTCGTGCCGGAGGGGCGAGTGTGGGTCATGGAGTCCTCCGTCGGTCCGGGTCCATCCTCTCCCGCGCGGACCCCGACGGGGTGCGGATGCCGGGATTCAGTGCGCGGGGAACAGCTCGGCCTCGAAGACCGCCTCGGCGGCGCCCACGAGCAGGCGGTTCTCGCCGAGCTCGGCGACGCGCAGACGCAGGTCCTCGGCGCACGCCGGCATCGTCTGGGCCCGCACGGCGCGGTCCAGTCCGTCGAGGTCGAGCGCGGCCAGGGTCGCGAGGAACCCGCCGAGGACGACGACGGCGGGATTGAGGACGTTCGCGGCGTTCGCGAGGGCCGTCGCGAGGATGCGTCGCTGGCGCGCGGTCTCGGCGTGCACCGCCGGCGCGGTCGTCGTGCGCAGGGCCTCGGCGAGAGTGGCGTCGTCGGCCGCCTCGAGGTCCAGCGCGGCGAGCAGGCGCGCGCGACTCACCTCGTCCTCGAGCACGCCGTCGGCGGCGCGGCGGTCGGCCGCATCGACGATCCCGGGGCGGTTCTGTCCGAATTCGCCCGCGTAGCCGCCGGCGCCACCCAGGGGCACTCCGCCGACGATGACGGCGCCACCGATACCGCTCGCGCCGCCGTTGAGGTAGACGACGTCGTGGGCTCCGCGGGCGGCGCCGAAGAGGTACTCGGCCAGCGCGCCGAGCGCGGCATCGTTGCCCACGCGGGACGGCAGACCCGTCGCGGCGGTCACGAGGCCGCCGATCGCGGCATCCGTCCACTCCAGGTGCGGAGCGGTGCGCACCAGTCCGTCGGCGGCGCGCACGGGACCGGGGACGGCGACCCCGATGCCCACCGTACGGCGGCCGCGCAGGGGTCCGCGGCGCCAGGCCGCGAGCCGTTCGCCGACCAGTTCGGCCGTGCGCTCGGGCGTGAGCAGCCGCGTCTGGGGCAGCCGCTCGCGCGCGACGGGCGTGCCGTCGAGGGCGAAGGCGCCGATGTCGAGCGCATCGACCTCGGGGTTGACGCCGAGGGCGACGACGCGCGGGTCCGGCGCCACCGTGGGGGAGGGGCGCCCCACCCGGCCGACCGGATCGGGGGCGCGCTCGACGACGAGGCCGTCGCCCACGAGTTCGCCGACGAGGTCGGCGATCGTCGAGCGGTTCAAGCCCGTGGCCTCGGTGAGGGCGGCGCGCGAGCGCGGACCCTCGCGGTGCACGGTGCGCAGCACGAGCGCCAGATTGGCGCGTCGCATCCCGTCGCCCCTGCTCGCTGTGACCATCCGACCACTGTGCCATGCGCGCGCCGCCGCCCGCTCCCGCCCGTGCCCCTCCGCGATAAACGCTTCCTGCACCGGGAAACGCGCTCTGCGAACGTGTCTCAGTGCAGGAAGCGTTTATCGGGAATGGGGCGGGGGCATAAGCAGCGGTGCCAGGATCGGACCATGGACCTCTCCGGCATCCCGATCACGACCATCCGCGGCGAAGAGACCACCTTTGGGGCGCTCACGGAGGGGAAGGCGGCGCTCGTGGTCAACGTCGCCTCGCGCTGCGGGCTCGCGCCCCAGTACGAGGCGCTCGAGGCGCTGCACAAGAAGTACGCCGACCGCGGGTTCACCGTCATCGGCTTCCCGAGCAACCAGTTCCTGCAGGAGCTCAGCGACGAAGAGAAGATCGCCGAGTACTGCTCGGCGACGTGGGGCGTGACCTTCCCGATGTCCGAGAAGGTCAAGGTCAACGGCCGCCACGCCCACCCCCTGTATCAGGAGCTCACGCAGAACCCGGATGCCGAGGGCAAGACGGGCCGCATCTCGTGGAACTTCGAGAAGTTCGTCGTCGCGCCGGACGGCCGGGTCGTGCGCTTCAGCCCGCGCACCCACCCCGACGCGCCCGAGGTCGTCGCCGCGATCGAGGCCGCCCTCCCGCACTGATCACGCGGGGCGGCGCTGCCCTATCCTGGCCGGGAACCCCACCCGTCTCGAAAGGCGCCCCATGGCCGATGCCGTCGTCCTCGTCTCCGGCGGAGCCGCCGTGACCCCCTTCACCGACCCCGAGCGGGCCGCGGGGACGGGCCTCGCGGCGGGCAATACGATGACCGCGCTGCGCGCGCACTTCCTCGATCGCGGCATCCGGGTCTTCACCGCCCCGGCACGCATCGGAGCGGGCGAGGTCCGCGAGGATGCCGGGTGGCAGGGCTTCGCCGACGTGCCGGTGGTGCTGCCGGCCGAGGTCACCATCAACGCCGTCGGACGGGTCGACGACGCCGGGGTCGCGCTCGCCGGGTTCTTGCGGCACCTCGCGGCGGAGGAGGGCGTGGAGAGCGTCGCGCTCGTCGGCCACTCGATGGGCGGGCTGTTCTCGCGCGCCGCGATCCGCGAACTCGGCACCGAGGGTCCGCGCGTCGAGCGACTCGTGACCCTCGGCACCCCGTGGGACGGGTCGGTGCTCGGCGATGTCCTCGACGGCGAGATCTCCGAGGACGACGCGCACGGCGACCCGGCCACGCTGCAGATCTTCGCCGAGGCGCGCCCCTACGCCGACGCGAACTCCCAGGGGGCCGCGGACGAGGTGTCGCGCCGTTTCCTGCGCGGCTGGAACGAGGCCCAGGCGGGGGTGCTCGACGGCATCCCGGTCACCGCGATCGGAGCCGGCTACTTCGCGGCGGCCGACGAGCCGCGCCAGCTGTGGCCGCACGACGGTCTGGTGTCGATGACGAGCGGCCGGGCCGACGAGGTGCCGGCCGCGGTGCTGCCGGACGTGACGCGGCACTCCTTCCCCGACCACGTGCACAGCATCTTCTTCGCCGAGGGCTTCGGCCTGCCCTGGGAGCGGGCTCTCACGTGGGACCCCGATGTGTTCGCTGTGATCGATGAGGCACGGGAGATCTGACCGAACGCTGGACGTCGCGGCATCCGGGGTATATGTTGTGAAGACCAACAAAACCCCGTGCGTCGGCAACCGACCGTGCGCGTCCATGCGAAGGAGCAGGAATGCCCACCCCCACCCGTGACGACAAGTTCTCGTTCGGCCTCTGGACCGTCGGATACAACGGCACCGACCCGTTCGGCGGCCCCACCCGCAAGCCCCTCGACGTCGTGCACGTCGTCGAGAAGCTCGCCGAGCTCGGCGCGTATGGCCTGACGTTCCACGACGACGACCTGTTCGCGTTCGGTTCGACCGACGCCGAGCGTCAGACCCAGATCGACCGCCTGAAGGGCGCGATGGAGGCCACCGGCATCATCACGCCGATGGTGACCACGAACCTCTTCTCGGCCCCCGTCTTCAAGGACGGCGGCTTCACCTCCAACGACCGCGACGTGCGCCGCTTCGCGCTGCGCAAGGTCCTGCGCAACGTCGACCTCGCCGCCGAGCTCGGCGCGAAGACGTTCGTCATGTGGGGCGGCCGCGAGGGCGCCGAGTACGACTCCGCGAAGGACATCCGCCAGGCGCTCGAGCGCTACCGCGAGGCCGTGAACCTGCTCGGCGACTACGTCACCGACAAGGGCTACGACATCCGCTTCGCCATCGAGCCCAAGCCCAACGAGCCCCGCGGGGACATCCTGCTGCCCACGCTCGGCCACGCGATCGCGTTCATCGACTCGCTCGAGCGTCCCGAACTGGTGGGCCTGAACCCCGAGGTCGGTCACGAGCAGATGGCGGGCCTGAACTTCGCCGCCGGCATCGCCCAGGCGCTGTACCACGGCAAGCTCTTCCACATCGACCTCAACGGTCAGCGCGGCATCAAGTACGACCAGGACCTCGTCTTCGGCCACGGCGACCTGCACAACGCGTTCGCCCTCGTCGACCTGCTCGAGAACGGCGGCCCCGGCGGCGTCCCGGCCTACGACGGCCCGCGGCACTTCGACTACAAGCCCTCGCGCACCGAGGACGAGACCGGTGTCTGGGACTCGGTCTCGGCCAACATGAACACCTACCTGCTGCTGAAGGAGCGCGCCGCGGCCTTCCGCGCCGACCCCGAGGTGCAGGAGGCGCTCGAGGCGGCGAAGGTGCTCGAGCTCGCGCAGCCGACGCTGAACGAGGGCGAGACCTACGACGACCTCATCGCCGACCGCTCCGCCTACGAGGACTTCGACACCGACGTGTACCTCGGCGGCAAGGGCTTCGGCTTCGTCCGCCTGCAGCAGCTCGCCACCGAGCACCTGCTCGGCGCACGCTGAGCCGGAGCGGGACCGGATGCCCGTGGGGGGCGTCCGGTCCCGCTTCTCGCGCGACCCGGATGCCACGGCATCCGGGTCCGTATCCGCACCCGCCGCTGGGTGTCCAGGACACGCCGCCCCGTCGATCGGGAACGGCGTGCCGTGGACACGGAACGGACGAGGCGTCGCGCCGAAGTGGACGCGACGAGGAGAAGGAGTGAGCATGACTCTGGTCATGGGCGTCGATTCGTCGACGCAGTCGTGCAAGGTCGTGGTCGTCGACGCCGAGACCGGACGGGTCGTGCGCGAGGGGCGCGCCACGCATCCCGCCGGCACCGCCGTCGACCCCGAGGCGTGGTGGATCGCGCTGCAGGATGCCATCGCGCAGGCGGGCGGCCTCGACGATGTCTCCGCGGTCTCGATCGCCGGCCAGCAGCACGGGATGGTCGTGCTCGACGCCGAGGGGCGCGTGATCCGTGACGCGCTGCTGTGGAACGACACCCGATCGGCGCAGGCCGCGCGTGACCTCATCGAGGAGGTGGGCGCCGACGTCTACGCCGACCGCACGGGGGTCGTCCCGGTGGCCTCGTTCACCGCGACGAAGCTCCGCTGGCTGCGGGACGCCGAGCCCGACAACGCCGCGCGCGTGGCCGCGGTCGCGCTTCCGCACGACTGGCTGACGTGGCGCCTGCGCGGGTTCGGTCCGGGCAACGCCGACCTGTCTGCGCTCACCACCGACCGCTCCGACGCCTCGGGCACCGCGTACTGGGGTGCGGACGGCTACGACCGTGCCCTGCTGGAACGCGCCCTCGGACACGACGCCGTGCTGCCGCGAGTCCTCGGGCCGTGGGACAGCGCCGGCACCCTGCCGGGCGGCGCGTTCGTGGGACCCGGCGCCGGAGACAACGCCGGAGCGGCGCTCGGCCTCGGCGCCGGCGTGGGCGACGTCGTCGTCTCGCTCGGTACGTCCGGCACGGTCTTCGCCGTCACCGACCACGTCGTGCGCGACACGTCGGGTGCCGTGGCCGGGTTCGCGGATGCCACGGGCCGCTTCCTCCCGCTCGTGGCGACCCTCAACGCCGCCCGCGTGCTCGACGCGTTCGCGCGCCTGCTCGACGTCTCGCACGACGAGCTCGGCGCTCTCGCGCTGGAGGCCGAGCCGGGTGCCGACGGCGTCGTTCTCGTGCCGTGGTTCGAGGGCGAGCGCACGCCGAACCTGCCCGACGCGCAGGCATCGCTGACGGGTCTGACCCTGGCATCCACCACCCGGCCGAACTTCGCCCGCGCGGCGATCGAGGGCATGCTCAGCGGCCTCGCCGTCGGACTCGAGGCCATCCAGGCCCAGGGCGTCGAGGTGCGGCGGGTGCTGCTCATCGGTGGTGCCGCGGCGAACGAGGCCGTCGCGCGCATCGCCGCGCAGGTCTTCGACGCCGAGATCGTCGTGCCCGCCGCGGGGGAGTACGTCGCGCTCGGCGCCGCGCGCCAGGCCGCGGGCGTGTTCGCCGGCGGCCCGGTGGACTGGACGATCGCGACGACGCGCCGCGTCGAGCCCGACCACCGCCCCGAGATCCGCGAGCGGTACGACGCGGTGGCCGCGGTTCGCGCCGCCGACTGACGCGCCACCGCGAGCCGCGAGACTGCATCTCGCTGACAACTCCACTGCACGCTGCCGTGGGGATGTCAGCGGGGTGCAGTTTCGGCGTTCTCGGCCTGGATCACCGACGGTGGACACCCGTCGGATGAGTTGTACGTACAGACTGGACGATATGGACGTTACGTATTACGCTGACTCCGGGGCGAGCGCGGCTCGCTCGCGGAGGGGCGCGGACTGTCGAACGGGCTGAGGACTCTCTGCCGCCCGTCAACGGAAGGAAGCCGATGGCACTGGTCAGCGGTCACGAAGTCGTCCGAGAGTGCACCGCCCGCGGGCTGGTCGCGGGCGCGTTCAACACCACGAACGTCGAGACGACGATGGGAATCGTCGACGCCGTCGAGCGCGTCGGAGTGCCGACCTTCATCCAGGTCGCCCCCACCAACGTCAAGCTCTCGGGCTACGAGTACATCTACGACATGGTCGCCCGGCGGCTCGCGGAGTGCCCCGTACCGGTTGCGTTGCACCTCGATCACGGCAAGTCGCTGGACGCCGTCGAGGCGGCGCTCGCGGCCGACTTCACGTCCATCATGATCGACGCCTCGGAGGAGACGTTCGAGGAGAACGTCGCCACGTCGGCCATCGCCCGGACGATGTGCGGGACCGAGGTCGCCCTCGAGGCCGAACTCGGCAGCATCGGCGGGAAGGAGGACGATGTCGCCCCGGAGTTCGCGAGCACGACGAACCCCGCCCAGGTCGCCGAGTTCGTCGCGGCCGTCGGCTGCGACATGCTCGCCGTATCGGTCGGCAACGTCCACGGCTACGCACCGAACGCCCGCATCGACTTCGACCTCCTCTCCCGCGTGCGCGAGCAGAGCCCGGTACCGCTCGTCGTTCACGGCGGTTCGGGTCTCCCGGCCGAGCAGCTCGGTCGTCTCGCCGAGTTCGGTGTGGTCAAGGTCAATGTCGCCAGCGACCTGCGCAACGCCATGATCCGTTCGTTCGGCGAGGCTTATGCCGCGAACCCCCACGAGAACTCGCTCATCCGCGTCTCGTTGGACGCCGTCTCCGCGATCACCGACGTGGTCGAGCGCCGCATCCGCATGCTCAACCCCTCCGCGTGACGCCCATGACCCCCACGATCACGGTCGACATCGGCACGACGAGCATCAAGCTCTGCCTGTTCGACGCCGAGGGAGCGCTCCGTGCCGCAGATCGTTGCGCGACGCCGACGCAGCGCGACGCGTGGGGGGAGATCTACGACATGGGTGCGGTGATGGATGCCGTGCGCGCCTTCGTCGACGGGCTGGATCCGGCCGAGCGGCGCGGCGTGCAGTGCATCGCGATCGCGGGTGTCGGGGAGTCCGGCGGTCTCGTCGACCCCGACCTCGCTCTCGTGTCGCCGATGATCCTGTGGCACGACCACCGTGGCGCGCACTTGCTCTCCGGGCTGTCCACGGCGGACCGCGAGCGCGTCTACGCCGTGACCGGACTGCCGGTCAACGCCAACTACGCGCTGTCGAAGGTCGCGTGGGCGCTCTCGCACGCGGAGGGACCCACGGGCGAGGCGCAGTGGCTCAACGTCTCGGAGTACGTCGCCGCGCTGCTGACCGGTCGCCGCTGGGCCGAGCAGTCGCTGGCGAGCCGCACGATGGCACTCGATCTGACCGGTCGCCGCTGGTCGCGCGAGGTCTGCGGGCTCTTCGGCGTCGACCCGAGCGTCTTCCCCCCGCTTCGGGCGGCTTCGGAGGGTGTCGCGATGACGCCGGCGACCGCGCGGGAGTGGGGCCTCGACGAGGCCACGGTGCACGTCGCCGGACACGACCACATGGTCGGGGGTGCCGGGGCCGACCTGCGGCGCGGCGAGATGCTCGACTCCACCGGTACGACCGAGGGCGTGCTCGCGCTCCTGGACGCCCCGCGCCTGGATTCCGTGACCGCCGCCACAAAGGTGGCGGGAGGCCTCGCCTGCGACGGCGACGCCTATACGCTGTTCGCCTCGATCCCCACGGGCGGCTCGGCGTTCGCGACGCTGGGCACCCTTCTGGACCGGGACGCCGCCGCGCTCGGCGCGCTCGTCGCGCAGGCGCACCGCGACTGGATCACGGGAGCCGTCGACCTCGACCGGCTGCCGCTCGTGCTCCCGCAGTTCCGCGGCAGCCCTCCGCCGCGCAAGGACGCCGCAGCGCGCGGCGCCATCGCCGGGCTGTCCACCGACACCACGACCGTCGAACTCGTGCTCGCGTGCTTCCTCGGTATGGTCCGGCAGGTCGCCGACGTGTGGTCGCTGTTCGGTCTCGAGCTCGACCGGGTCAAGGTCATCGGACCGGCGAGCGCCAACCCCCTGTGGCTGCAGCTGAAGGCCGACGACCTGGGCGTGCCGTTGAGCGTGTCGGGTTTCCCCGAAGTGGTCTCGCGCGGGGCGCAGGCTCTCGCGCACGGCATCCGGTCGCCCTGGAGCGCGTCGGAACCGCGGGAGGTGCCGCCGGATGCCGGTCGCACCGCCGCCCTCGCCGACTGGCGGGAGCGGACCGCGGCGCGCTGGACGCATCTCGCGGAGATGCCCTCATGATCACCGACGTCGCTCGGCGCCTCTCCGTCCCCTCACGAAAGGCGCAGCGATGACGCTCGTCGCGGGAATCGACTCCTCCACCCAGAGCTGCAAGGTCACCGTGCGCGACCTCGACACGGGGCTCTCCGTCCGCGAGGGCGCGGCCTCCCATCCGCCGCAGACGGTCGTCGACCCCGAGGTCTGGTGGGAGGCTCTCCTCGAGGCCGTCGCCGCGGCGGGCGGCCTCGACGACGTCGCCGCTGTCTCGGTGAGCGGCCAGCAGCACACGCCGATCTTCCTCGATGCCGAGGGCACCCCCACAACGCTGTCGCCGCTGTGGAACGACCTCGGCTCGCACCCGCACATGGTTGCACTCAACGCCGAGCTGGGCCGCGACACCTGGATCCGCCGCACGGGTCTGCCTCTGACCGTTTCGGACACGGTCGTCAAAGCCCGATGGCTCCGTGACGAGCATCCGGATGCCGCCGCTCGCACCGCCGCAATCGCCGTGGTGCACGACTGGCTCACGTGGCGCCTGCGCGGATACGGCTCCGGAGCCGGCGGGATCGACCAGTTGGTCACCGATCGGTCCGAGGCCTCCGGCACCGGGTACTGGTCGCCGGAGACGGGGGAGTACGAGCGCGATCTCGTGGCGCACGCACTCGGGCACGATGTCGTCCTGCCGACCGTTCTCGGGCCCCGCGCGACGGCGGGCCGCACGGCATCCGGACTCCCGGGCATCCCGGCGGGCATCCCGATCGGCGTGGGCAGCGGAGACAACGCCGCGGCCGCCCTCGCCCTCGGACTCGTCGAGGGCGACGCGGTGCTGAGCCTCGGCACCTCGGGGGTGGTCTACGCGCGCACGTCCCACCCGGTGCACGACTACGCGGGATACGTCTGCAACTACGCCGACGCCACCGGTGATCATCTGCCGCTCGTCGCGACGCTCAATGCCGCCCGCAATCTGCAGGTCGGCGCCGAGATGCTGGGCTGCACGCACGACGAGCTCGCCGCGCTCGCGCTGTCGGCCCCACCCGGAGCCGACGGCCTGACGCTGCTGCCGTACTTCGAGGGCGAGCGCACCCCTGACCTCCCGCACGCTCGCGGCGCCGTGATCGGCGCGACACTGTCGAACTTCACCCGCCCGCACCTGGCGCGCGCGATCGTCGAGGGCACGGTGGCGAGTCAAGTCGCGATGCTCGACGCGTTGGACGCGTGCGGGATCCGCTCGCGTCGCCTCCTGGTGATCGGGGGTGCGGCCAAGAACGCCGCCGTCCAGCGCGTGCTCGCCGAACTCGTGGACCTGCCGATTCTCGTCCCCTCGCCCGACGAGTATGTGGCGAAGGGAGCCGCGATGCAGGCCGCCATGGCGTTGACCGGGGACTTCCCCGCATGGCCGGTGGAGGTCGATCGGATCCCGGCGGCCCCGGCGGCTCCCCACGTCCGACGCCAACAGCACGACGCGCAGGTCGCGCTCGGGTACGTCGTCCCCGCCCCGGACGGTGTCGCGGTGCCCGCGTCGGTCTGAACCGGAGGTTCGCTAGGGTCGGAAGGAGGACCGCGGACGGCCCTTTTTTCGCGGGGGAGGATTCGACGGTGACCATTCGTTCGCGCGTGCCGGTCGCCGTGGGCGTCGATGTCGGCAGCACGAACACCAAGGTCGTCGCGATCGCGGAAGAGGGCGCTGTCGTCGCCCGGGCGAGCAGACCCACCCGTCGCGCGGGCGGAGACCTCGCCATCGACGCCGCGGCGCTCGTCGCGTCCATCGAGGACATGGTGATCGAGGTCTGCGCGGGCGGCCGTGAACTGCACGCCCTCAGCGTCGCTGGCATCGGCGAGGACGGCGTGCTCGTGGACGAGGACCTCGTCCCCCTCACTCCGGCCCTGGCGTGGTTCGACCCACTCCGCCACGAGTACTTCCGGCGTCTGCGCGCCGACCTCCGCGCAGACGCGACCTTCGACGTCGACACGGATGCCGTCCGCACC
This sequence comes from Microbacterium sp. SCPM-O-B-15248 (M128), assembly GCF_058214835.1. NCBI lineage: Bacteria > Bacillati > Actinomycetota > Actinomycetes > Micrococcales > Microbacteriaceae > Microbacterium > Microbacterium sp. SCPM-O-B-15248 (M128). Next base: position 137,705 of record NZ_JBYQLI010000010.1, on the reverse strand, counting down.
CTCGTCGGCTGGAGCTGGGCGCGGGAGCAACTCGGCGCCGACCGCGCAGCGGCGTGGATAGCCCTCACCGACCTGCCCGCCGTGCTGTGGACCGGGCGTCCGTTCCTCAGCGACACGCTTGCGCCGCGAACCGCCGCGTGGCGCAGCCGCGACCGTGCCTGGGACGCCGAGCGGGTCGCCCTGACCCTCGGCGACGAGCGACTGCTCCCTCCCGTCGTGCGCACCGGCGGGATCGTCGGGTCGATCCGCTCCGCCGCTCTGCGCGCGGCCGGGATCCTCGCTCCGGATGCCGTGGTCGTGGCGGGCGGGCACGATCACCCGATCGGCGGATGGGGCGTCGATCTCATGGTCCCCGGTGCAGTCCTCGACTCGATGGGCACCGCCGAGGTCGTCGTGGCGCAGTCGCCCGTTCAGCGGCGGCGCGGTGACGATCACGTGGACCTGGCGCCCGGCATCCGCTCGGACGGCAGCACGCTCCTGCGCGTCGAGGAGCTCGCCCGCAATGTCCAGTGGGCCTCACGCGATCCCGATGTGGCCCGCGGCATCCGCCATCTGCTCATCGGACGCGCCGAGCCCCTCGACCTGTGGGACTCGGGCTGGTTCGTCCCGGGGGAACGGGGTGGCGGAGAACCGGCCTACGCCGCGGAGGCGCCCGCCGATCCCATCGTCCGCGCGTCCGCGGTGCTGGGGGCGCTCGCCGTCGCCGGGCGCGACGCGGTGGATGCCGTGCGGCACGACGTCGGCGGGACGGCCCCGGTGCGGGTCGCGGGCGGATGGGTGCGTTCGCCGGGCTGGATCGCGCTGAAATCGGCGGTCAACGGCGGGCCCGCGGTGCCGGTGCTCGAGCCGGAGGTCACTGCCGTGGGTGCGGCGCTGCTGGCCGCGACGGCGCGGGGCTGGCATCCCGACCCGATCGACGCTCTCGGCGGATTCGCGACCGGAATGCTGGGCTGACGCGGGTCAGCTCGCGGCGACGCTGACCTCGAGCGGGATGACGTCGGTCAGGACCCACGTCTCGTAGTAATCGAAGCGCGTGCCGTCTGCCGCCCACGACAGCGAGCGCACGCGCAGCACCGGGTGATCGACGCCGACGCCGAGGTGGGCGGCGACCTCGGGTGGGGCGGGGAGGGCGTGGATGATGCGCTGCGCGCCGCTGCTGACGAATCCGGCCGCGCGGAGGTGGCTGTTCAGCGAAGCGGAGCCATCGAGCACGCCCGCTTCGGCCTCGATCGTGCGCCCCACCTCGCGCGGGAACCAGTTGGTGCTGAACATGGCCTTCGTGCCGTCCAGGGACCGGATGCGTTCCAGGGCGAAGACGTCGTCGGTGCCGACGCGGAGCGCGTCGGCGACGTGGCTGTCGGGGGTGACGTAGCCCTGACCGACGACCTCGGTGGTGATCCCGGTGCGGCCGTGCCGCAGCTGCGACTCGAGGAATCCTTCCTGCACCGTCCACCCGGCGGTCTGCCCCGGGACGCTGGCGAAGACCCCGCGGCGCGGGATCCGATGAGCGTAGCCCTCGTTCTCGAGCTTTGTCAGGGTCTGGCGGACGGTCGCGCGCGAAAGGCCGAACTCGCGGCACAGCTCGAGTTCGCTGGGCAGGCGTTCCTCCTCGGCAATGTCGCCCTGGGCGATGCGGTCGCGCAGGATCTCGAAGAGCTGCTCGTAGTACGGAACGGGGGAGACCCGCTCGATGGTGTGCGCCACGTGATACTCCTCGTCGTCGTGCGCATCATCGCGCGTTCGTCGTACGTTTGGTTCCGACTGTACAGACGGTGCGGATACCCGACCCGCATCGTCGCGGCCCGAGGCCTCGATGGATCACTTTTGCGATTTACGGTGTACATTCTGTACGTACAACACGTACGATACGTGCAGGGCTTTGGTCCTGCATCCCGAATCGTCACCGGCCCCAGAGGCTTCTGCACTTCAGAGAGGAAGTACGCATGCGAACTTCACCCATCACCGGACTCGCGCTCCTGGGCGCGAGCGCCCTGCTCCTCGCCGGCTGCTCCGGCGCGGCATCCACCGGCTCGGGAGCCGGCGGCGGCGACCTGAGCCCGGCCGACACTCCGCTGAGCTACTCGCAGCCGCACACGGACCCGTTCCAGAACGCCGAGAACGTCGGCTCCATGGAGCGCTTCGCCGAGCTCGGCTACGCCACGATCCCGGCGACGAACGCCGACCGCGACGCCGCGCAGCAGATCACCGACATCCAGACGCTCATCAACAAGGGCGCCAAGGGCCTCGTGATCTCCGTCGGCGACGCCGACGCCATCGTCCCGGCCATCGAGTACGCCAACGACTCGAGCGTCCCGATCGTCGCGATCGACGAGGCGCCCGCCTCGGGCAAGATCGCCATGATCGTCCGCGCCGACAACGTCAAGATGGGCGAGCTCGCGTGCGAGGAGATGGGCAAGCGCGTCGCCGCGGACGCCGTCGTCATCACCCTCGACGGCGACCCGGTCACCTCCAACGGCCGTGACCGCACCAACGGATTCAACGACTGCATGAAGCAGAAGTACCCGAACGTCAAGCTCGTCAACGTCGCCACTGAGTGGGACCCCGCGAAGGCGGCAGCCGGAATCGAGACCGCGCTCAACCAGTACGGCAACGTCGCGGGCATCTACAACCAGAGCGACGCGACGTTCTTCCCGACGATCCTCGACACCCTCAAGTCCGCGGGCAAGCTCGTCGCCGCCGGTCAGCCGGGCCACATCGTCCAGGTCTCCGTCGACGCCAGCCCCATGGCCATGACCGCTATCCGGGACGGATGGCTGGATGCCGCTGTCGCGCAGCCGATGACCGACTACATCGACTACGGCGTGGACTACCTCACGCGCGCGATCAAGGGCGAGACGTTCAAGGCCGGCAACACCGACCACGGCAGCGTCATCGAGGAGCGCAATGGCAACCTCGTCGACCTGCTGCCCACCCCGGTCGTGACCAAGGACAACGTGGAGGACCCGAACCTCTGGGGCAACAAGCAGTTCGCCCTCGACGCGTTCGGCGCCACCAAGTAATCCGGCCGCACCACGACACCCCCGAGACGGAGACGTCATGACCACCCCATCGACCACCGTGCCCGCCATCCAGATCGACGGCGTCAGCAAGACCTACGGTGCGACGAAGGCGCTTCAGGACGTCTCCGTCTCGATCCTCCCCGGGCAGGTGCACGGGCTGATCGGGCGCAACGGCGCCGGCAAGTCCACGCTCCTGCGCATGATCACGGGTCTGGAGACGCCGGACACCGGAACAGTGAGCTTCTTCGGCGAGGCCGCGCCCCCGGCATCCGATCCCAAGGCCTGGCAGCAGCGCGTGGCGTGCGTCTACCAGCGCCCCTCGGTGTTCGCCAACCTCACCATCGCTGAGAACCTCTTCGCGGGACGCCTGCCCACCTCGGGGGCGCGGGTGTCGTGGAAGAAGATGCAGTCCGAGTCTGAGCGCATCCTCTCGGACTGGAACATCCGCCTCGACCCGAAGATGCTGCTCTCGGACGCCCCGATCGAGGAGCGCCAGATGCTCACGATCGCCAAGGCGCTGGAGTCCGGCACGCGCATCGTTCTGCTCGACGAGCCGACCGTGCAGCTGGAGGGCGCGGCGATCCGCCGTCTGTTCGACAAGGTGCAGGAGTTGCAGCAGTCGGGCGTGACGTTCGTGTTCGTCTCGCACTTCCTGCGCGAGGTCACGGCGATCTGCGATTCGGCGACGGTCCTGCGGGACGGAAAGCTGCTGTGGTCGCGCCTCGGCGACGACATCCGCTCCGACGACCTCGTCGAGGCACTGCTCGCCGGGCAGGAGCAGCGTCGGCACCGTGCCGAGAGCCTCGCTTCGGATCCGGATGCGGCGCCCGCCGTGGAGCTGCGGGGGGCGACGGCGAAGGATGGGGCGTTCACCGACGTCTCGCTCTCGGTGGCCCCGGGCGAACTCGTCGCCATCGGCGGTGTCGGAGGCTCGGGCAAGTACTCCGTCGGCGAAGCCATCGCGGGTCTGCGTGACGTGTCCTCGGGCGAGGTCGTCGTCGCCGGGGCCGCGATCCGTAGCGGTGACGTCAAGGCCAGCCAGCGCGCCGGGGTCGGGTTCGTCCCCGCCGACCGCCACCGCGACGGCTACGTCCCGCAGCTGAGCGTCGCCGAGAACATGACCATGGGCATCATGGACCAGCTCGCGCCGGCGGGCGTGTTCTCACCGCGCCGGCAGACCGCGCTCTCGCGCGAGCTCATCTCCGACGTCGCGCTCGTGCCGGCGGATCCGTCGCTGGCGGTGTCCGGCCTCAGCGGCGGCAACCAGCAGAAGGTGGTTCTCGCTCGGGCCCTCGCTCGCAAGCCCCGCGTCCTGGTGCTGATCTCGCCCACCGCCGGCGTCGACATCGCCGCGAAGGACGCGATCTACGGCCTCATGCTGCGCGCGCTCGCCGACGGCGTGGCCGTGATCCTCATCTCCGACGACGTGGAGGAGCTGCTCGTCAGCTCCCGCGTCCTCATCATGCGCGAGGGCCGGATGTCGGCCGAGCTCGCCGACCCTACCGAAGAAGACATCGTTCGAGCCATCGAAGGCCTGGAGTGAACATCGTGCGTACCACCGTCGTCCGAACCCCCGACCCCACGACCAACCCCGTGGTGCGCACCGTCGTGAAGAACGTGCGTGAGCTGAGCGTCCTGCCGGGCCTCATCATCGTCGCCATCGTCGGGGCCGTCGTCAGCCCCGCGTTCCTGTCGGCGGCGAACCTGACCCTGATCCTGCGGCAGTCCGCCGAGCTGGGGATCGTCGTCATCGGCCTGACCTTCATCCTCATCACCGGCAAGCTCGACATCTCGCTCGAGTCCACCGTGGGCTTGGCGCCGATGGTCGCCGCGTGGCTCATGGTCCCCGCCGCGATGGGTGGTCTCGGGTCCGAGATCGGTCCCGGCGTCGCGATCATGGTCACCCTCGCGACCGGCGTCGTCATCGGGTTGATCAACGGCTTCCTCGTCGTGAAGGTCAAGCTCGATCCGTTCATCGTCACGCTCGCGATGCTCATCCTGCTGCGCGGCATCACGCTCGGCGTCAGCCAGGGCAAGACGCTCGCGGGCCTCCCCGAGGCGTTCCGCTACGTCGGCTCGGCCCGCTGGGTGGGCATCCCCGCCGCGATCTGGATCACCGGCATCCTGTTCCTCATCGCCGGTCTCGTTCTGCGTTACACCGCGTGGGGTCGTGCGCTTTACGCCATCGGCGGCAACGCCGACGCGGCCCGCGCCGCCGGTATCCGCGTGGATGCCGTGCTCATCACGGCCTTCGTCGTGGCCAGCGCCCTCGCCGCCTTCGCCGGCATGATGCTCGCCGGTCGTCTCGCCTCCGTCACCAGTGGCATGGGCGACAACCTGATCTTCAGCGCCCTGGCGGCGGCCGTCATCGGCGGCGTGCAGCTCAACGGCGGACAGGGCCGGATCGTCGGAGCGCTCATGGGGGTCCTGTTGCTGGGTACCCTGACCAACGTGCTGACGCTCGCCGGCGTCCCCACCTTCTGGATCAACGCCGTCTACGGCGCGGTCATCCTCCTCGCGCTGCTGGTCGGCCGCTGGGGCGGCCGCACCACCGGCCGCTGACCTCACCGACACAGAAAGGACCGCCCATGTCGGAGTTCCGCGAGATCAGCTCGACCGTCGTCGAGGAGCTGGGGGAGGTGTTCCGTCGGGTTCCGCTCGACAATATCGACGCCGCCCTCGACGCGCTCGAGAAGCATCAGCGCATCTTCGTCCTCGGCATCGGCCGCGAGGGCCTGGGTTCGAAGGCGTTCGCCATGCGGTTGACGCACTTCGGCAAGACCGTGCACTGGGGCTGGGACGACACCACCCCCGCGGTCACCGCCGACGACCTGTTCATCATGCCCTCGGGCCCGGCGAACATCCCGCACCTGCACTACATCGCAGAACAGGTGAAGAAGACCGGCGCGACGCTGCTCGTGGCCACGGCCGTCCCGGACGGACCGACCGCGCAGCTCGCCGACATCGTGCTGACGGTCCCGGCGCACACGTACGGCGCCGACGACCCGACCGGCCTCGTGCCGACCATTCAGGCGATGGGGAGCCTCTTCGAGCAGTCGCTCTGGATCTTCTGGGATGTGCTCTACCTCATGCTGGTGCGCCGCACCGGCGCGAAGTTCGAAGACCTCGTGGCGCGCCACCGCAATTTCGAGTGACCCGACCCGGTCGCTGACCGCCGAGACCGCACTCCGCCGACAACCCCACTGCACGCTGCCGTGGGTTCGTCGGCCGGGTGCGGTCTCGGCGTGTCGGGCGGGGGTGGGGCGCGGGCGGCGGACGCCGGGGGCCGCGCGCGCCGCTACTGTGAGGGACCATGAGCGACGCCGGAGGACCCAAGCGCGTGGGCGTCCGCGAGGTCGCCGCCCGCGCCGGGGTCTCCACCCAGACCGTGTCGCGCGTCCTCAACGACTACCCCGGTATCCGGGATGCCACGCGCGAGCGCGTCCTCGCCGCGGTCGCCGCGCTCGACTACCGCGTGAACAACGCCGCCCGCGCGCTCGGCACCAGCCGCACACGGACCGTGGGGGTCGTGGCATCCGATGCGTCGCTGCACGGGCCGTCCGCCGGCATCGCCGCGCTCGAGCGCGCGGCGCGCGCCCGCGGCCGCTGGATCACGACGGCCTACAGCGCGTCCGACGACCCGTCCGATGTCGACGCAGCCGTGCGTCACCTGCTCGCGCAGGGCGTCGACGGCATCGTGCTCGTCGCGTCCCACGCGCAGACGCCCCTGAGCGGGTACGACGTGCCGATCGTGCCGCTGTACGGCGAGTCGGGCGATCAGCAGCGCGCCGCGGTCGCCCTCGTCGTCGGGCACCTCGCCGATCTCGGGCACCGGCGCATCGCCGAGGTGGCCGGCCCCGCGGACTGGCGGGAGGCCCGCGCCCGCTCGGCGGGGGTGGCATCCGCCGCCCGGGCGCGCGGAGTCGAAGTCGCGTGGCGCGGGGCGGGGGACTGGAGCGCGGGTTCGGGCGAGGCGCGCGCCGACGCGGTCGCCCGGGCCGTGCGCGAGGGCGTCAGTGCCGTCGCCGTCGCGAACGACCAGATGGCCCTCGGCCTCGTCTCGGGGCTGCTCGCCCGGGGATTGTCGGTGCCGGGCGACGTCTCGGTCACGGGTTTCGACGACAACCCGGATGCCGCCTTCTACACGCCCGCGCTCACGACGGTGCGCCTCGACGTCGAGGGCGAGGCCGAAGAGGCCGTCGCCTCGGTCCTGGGGGAGGCGCCGGTGCGCCCCGCGGACCCCGTGCTGGTCGTGCGCGCGTCGACCGCGCCTCCCCGCCGCGGCTGAGGGCCGGGGTGCACCGCGTCGACGCGATACGGCAGCGTCGGGGCCGCGGCATCCGTCCCCCGACCGTACGGATGCCGATGCCACGGCCGACGGTCCGGTCCCGGATGTCGGGGCGGCGGGTGCCAGGGCGGTCCCGGATACCGGGTGGCGGCGGTCCGCCGAGCACAAGTCCTGCACTTCGGGGATCCGGCCCGGTGAGCCTCGCGGAATGACGCCATGCGGCCGGCCCGCGCCGCCGAAACTGCAGGAGTTGGGCGGCCGTCCGGCCGTAAGCCGGTGTCGGCAGGGGGTCGCGGTCCCGCGATGTTACCGGTAACATCGCGTCCAAGGGGCTGACCGCACCCCCACCCGACTGAGTCGAAGGAGACCCGAGTGTCCGACGCCGCACCGACGTTCACCCCCGAGGTGCAGGAGGCCATCGACGCCGTCCGCGCCGACGTCGCGAAACTGCACGCCGAGCTCGTGCGCTACAACCTCATCGTCTGGACCGGCGGCAACGTCTCGGGCCGTGTCCCCGGGGCCGAGCTGTTCGTCATCAAGCCGTCCGGCGTCTCCTACGACGACCTCGCGCCGGAGAACATGATCCTCTGCGACCTCGACGGCAACGCGATCCCCGGCACGCCGGGCAGCGAGCGCAGCCCCTCGAGCGACACCGCCGCGCACGCGTACGTGTATCGCAACATGCCCGAGGTCGGCGGTGTCGTGCACACCCACTCCACCTACGGCGTCGCGTGGGCGGCCCGCGGCGAGGAGATCCCCTGCGTCATCACCGCGATGGCCGACGAGTTCGGCGGCCCCATCCCGGTCGGCCCCTTCGCGATCATCGGCGACGACTCGATCGGCCGCGGCATCGTCGAGACCCTCCGCGGACACCGTTCGCGCGGCGTCATCATGCAGAACCACGGTCCCTTCACGATCGGAACGAACGCGAAGGATGCCGTGAAGGCCGCCGTCATGCTCGAAGACGTCGCCCGCACCGTGCACATCGCGCGCGAGGCGGGCCCTCTCATCCCGATCCCGCAGGACAAGATCGACGCCCTCTACAACCGCTACCAGAACGTCTACGGACAGAGCACGGACGACCGCCGATGAACGCGCACATCACCGAAGGCCGGGCCTCGCTCGGCATCGAGCTCGGCTCGACCCGCATCAAGGCCTGCCTCATCGGCCCCGACGCCGAGGTGCTCGCCGTCGGCTCCCACGAGTGGGAGAACGTCTACGCCGACAAGCTGTGGACCTACTCCCTGGATGCCGTGTGGTCGGGCCTCCAGGCGGCGTACGCCGACCTCGTCGCCGACGTGGGGCAGAAGTACGGTGTCACCCCCGAGCGGTACGCCGCGATGGGCGTGTCCGCGATGATGCACGGCTACCTCGCGTTCGACGCCGACGGGGAGCTGCTCGCCCCCTTCCGCACGTGGCGCAACACCAACACCGGTGTGGCGGCGGCCGAGCTCACCGAGCTCCTGGGCGTGAACATCCCGCTGCGCTGGTCGATCGCGCACCTGCACCAGGCCGTCGTCGACGCCGAGCCGCACGTTCCCGAGATCCGCTTCCTCACGACCCTCGCCGGATACGTGCACTGGGCGCTCACGGGCGAGAAGGTGCTCGGCGTGGGCGATGCCTCGGGCATGTTCCCGATCGACTCGGCGACCCGTGACTACGACGCCGACCTCGTCGCGCGCTACGACGCCCTCGCCGCCGGTCGTGTGCCCGCGCTCGCCGACCTGCTGCCCCGCGTGCTCGTCGCCGGCGCCGACGCCGGGGAGCTGACCCCCTCGGGCGCGGTGTTGCTCGACCCGAGTGGGGCGCTGCGTCCCGGCATCCCGTTCGCTCCGCCCGAGGGCGACGCCGGAACCGGAATGGTCGCCACCGGTGCGGTCGCTCCGCGCACGGGCAACGTCAGCGCCGGCACGAGCATCTTCGCGATGGTCGTGCTCGAGCGGCCGCTGACCGAGGTGCACCACGAGCTCGACCTCGTGACGACGCCCTCGGGCGACGCCGTGGCGATGGTGCACTGCAACAACGGCGCGAGCGAGCTCGCGGCGTGGGCGAACATGTTCACGGCGTTCGCCGCCGCGGCCGGCACCCCCGCGACTCCGGATGCCACGTACGCGGCGCTCTTCACCGCGGCTCTGTCGGGCGAAGCCGACGCCGGCGGGCTGCTGGTCTACAACCACCTCGCCGGTGAGCCCATCGCGGGTCTCGACGAGGGTCGCCCGCTCGTCGTGCGCACGCCGGACAGCCGCCTGACCCTGCCGAACTTCATGCGCGCGCAACTGTACGGCGTGTTCGGCACTCTGGCGCTCGGCATGAGCGTGCTGCACGGCGAAGGCGTCGCCCTCGACAAGATGTACGCCCACGGCGGCATGTTCCGGACCGCCGGGGTCGCCCAGCGGTTCCTCGCGGCCGCGCTCGACGCCCCGGTCGCCGTCGCCGAGACCGCGTCGGAGGGCGGGGCGTGGGGCATGGCCGTGCTGGCGGCCTACGCCGCCGACGGCGCGGGCCGCGACCTCGACACCTACCTCGCCGAGGTGGTCTTCGCCGACGCGCCGATCGTCACCGTCGACCCCGACCCGGCGGACGTCGCCGGCTTCTCGTCCTACCTCGACCGCTACCGCGCCGGACTCGCCGTCGAGGCGGCCGCCGTGGCATCCCTCTGATCACCCGAAAAGGAACAGTCATGACCCGCACGAAGCTCAAGAACGACCTCGACGGCTACGAGGTCTGGTTCGTCACCGGCAGCCAGAACCTTTACGGCGAGGAGACCCTGCAGCAGGTCGCCGAGCAGTCGCAGGGCGTCGTCGCCGGCCTCGACGGCCTGCCCGTCAAGGTCGTCTGGAAGCCCGTGCTGAAGGACTCCGACAGCATCCGTCGCATGGCCCTCGAGGTCAACGGCCGCGACGACGTCATCGGCGTCATCGCGTGGATGCACACCTTCAGCCCCGCCAAGATGTGGATCGCCGGGCTCGACGCCCTGCAGAAGCCGCTGCTGCACCTGCACACGCAGGCCAACGTCGAACTGCCGTGGAACGACATCGACTTCGACTTCATGAACCTCAACCAGGCCGCGCACGGCGACCGCGAGTTCGGGTACATCCAGACGCGCCTCGGCGTCGCCCGCAAGACCGTCGTCGGTCACGTCTCCAACCCCGCCGTGCGCCAGCAGATCGAGGACTGGGAGCGCGCCGCCGCCGGCTGGACCGCGGCCCGCACCCTCAAGCTCGCGCGTTTCGGCGACAACATGCGCTTCGTCGCCGTCACCGAGGGCGACAAGACCGAGGCCGAGCTGCGCTTCGGCGTGCAGGTCAACACGTGGGGCGTCAACGAACTCGTCGAAGCCGTCGAGAAGGCCACGGATGCCGAGATCGACGCGCTCGTGCAGGAGTACGTCGACAGCTACGACGTCGTGGAGGAGCTCCTCCCCGGGGGCGCGCGCCACCAGTCGCTCCGCGACGGCGCCGCGATCGAGCTCGGTCTCCGCTCGTTCCTCGAGGAGGGCGGCTTCGGCGCCTTCACGACGTCGTTCGAAGACCTCGGTGCGTTGAAGCAGCTCCCGGGTCTCGCGGTGCAGCGCCTCATGGCGGAGGGCTACGGCTTCGGCGCGGAGGGCGACTGGAAGACGGCGATCCTCGTCCGCGTCGCGAACGTCATGGGCGCGGGCCTGGCCGGCGGCGCGTCGCTCATGGAGGACTACACCTACGACCTCGTGCCCGGCAACGAGCGCATCCTCGGCGCCCACATGCTCGAGGTCTCGCCCTCGCTCACGTCGGCCAAGCCGCGCCTGGAGATCCACGAGCTCGGCATCGGCGGCAAGGAGGACCCGGTGCGCCTGGTCTTTACCGCCGACCCCGGCGCCGCGCTCGTCGTCGCGATGAGCGACATGCGCGACCGCTTCCGGCTCGTGGCCACCGTCGTCGAGAACGTCGACGCCCCCGACCTGCCGAAGCTCCCCGTCGGCCGCGCCGTGTGGAAGCCGGCGCCGGACTTCGCGACCTCGGCCGCGTGCTGGCTCGCCGCCGGCGCCGCCCACCACACCGTCATGACGACGGCCGTGGGCATCGAGGTGTTCCGCGACTTCGCCGAGATCGCCAAGACCGAGCTCGTCGTCATCGACGAGGACACCACGGTCCGCGGCTTCCAGAGCGAGCTGCGCTGGAACCAGGCGTACTACCGCCTGGCCCAGGGCATCTGATCCCCGCCGCCCCGGGTTGCCTCACGGCCCCGGGGCGGTGCGGCACGTACGCGTCCCGTTCGGGTCGCGTCCCGTGGCCCCGGGGCGACAGATGTGGCCCCGGGGCCACGAACCGTGCTCCGGTTCTCCGGCACGAACCGTGCCCCGGATCCGCGTCGGTGGTGGGACGCCCGCGGATCCGGGGCATTCTCGCGTTCGGGGCGGGCGTCGAGCGCTACGACACGAGGGGGGTCACGGGCGCTGCACGAGCAAGGTGTCGCCGACGAGTTCGGCCGATGCGGCGTCCAGGTGCACAGGTGCCGAGGCGAACTCCATCACGACGCCCTCGGCGTCGGGGCTCGTGGCATCCCGGTTCGGGGCGCGGTTTTGCGTTCGGGGCGCGGAATTTCACGCCCCAACCGGAAGAACGCGCCCCAAACCGTGCTGAGGCGCCGCTACAGCCGCTGTCCCAGCGACCACAGGCGGTCGGCGCGTCCGGAGATCGCCTCCGACAGCGTGAACGCCTGGGCGTCGGTGAGGGATGCCACGTAATCGACGATTCCGCGGGAGCGCGCGAGCGTCTCGGCCTCGGCATCCGACGGACGACGTTCCGCTGGAAGGAGCGCGTACTGCTCGCGAGCGAGCGCGATGAGTTCGCGCAGGCGGCGCGGGGTCCGCGCGCGGTCGAGATCGTCCTCGAGCCACTCGCCGAGGGCGCGCACCGACCGCGCGAGGATGCGGCTCATGCCGCGCTGCTGGATCGCCAGGTCGGGGCGGCTGAGCACGAAGCGCTTGTGCACGAACTTCAGCACCTCGACGTGGTGCCAGGCCGACGGTGACAGCGCCACGGGTCCCGAGCGGGGCGTGTCGAGGGTCCGCAGCCGCACGGACTCCTGAAAGCGCCGGATCCACCGGTCGGTGAACGCGGCCAGACGTCGTTCGGCCGACAGCGACCCGTCGAACGGGCGGGCGAGCAGGTCGGTGACCAGTTCGGCATCCACGTCGCTCACCGCGTCCAGGAACGCCTCGTCGTCGGCGATCCACGGGTCGTCGCGGCGCATCTTCCGGCGCAGGCGCTCGAGGGCGGCGCCCGGGACGAGCTCGGCGCGCACCTCGGCGTCGTCGCGGGAGCGCCACTCGATCACGTCGTCGAGCCAGCCGCGGAACTCGGCCGCGATGGGGGCGTGGTCGAGGATCCCGGCGCGGTAGAAGTCGTCGACGTCGTGCACCGAGTACGCGATGTCGTCGGCGAGGTCCATCACGGCGCCCTCGATGCTCTGCCGCAGCGGCTCCACGTCGAGCCCCGCGCGGGCCTGCTCGAGGTCGGCGAGGTCGATGTCGTACACCGAGTACTTGTGCACGCGGTACGCGCCGTCGGGGGACCGACGGATGCCGCGGGGCGGCCCGATGCGCTCGATCTCGGCGGCCGACACCGACGGCGACCACGGGTACTTCGCCGAGGCGGCGCGGACCGCGGCGGTGAGGTTGAGTCCGCGCGGGGCGTTCTCGACGACGTCGAGCGCGGTGAGGATGCGGTAGGTCTGGGCGTTGCCCTCGAACCCGTCGGTCAGGCCGAGCTCGGTGCGGGCCAGACGGTCGAGGGTCGTCTCGCCGAGGTGACCGAAGGGCGGGTGGCCGAGGTCGTGGGCGTACGCCGCCGCCTCGACGACGGTCGGGTCGCACACGTCGGCTCCGGCGCGCGTGTTCAACTGCAACGCGACGACGCGTGCGATCGCACTCACCTTCAGCGAGTGCGTGAGGCGGTTGTGGACGGGGGCGCCGGAGATCGACGGCGACACCACTTGCGTCACCGCCGACAGACGCGAGAAGTACGGCGAGAACTGGATGCGCTCCAGGTCGATCGACCACGGATCGGCGCCGACGGTCTCGCGTTCGTCGTACGCGCGCGAGGCGGCCGTGGGCGCGGCGGAGAGCGTCATCCGTCCACGCTACCGGCCGCGAGACTGCAGCCGACTGACAAACCCACAGCAGCGTGCAGTGGAGACGTCAGCCGGATGCAGTCTCGCGGGAAAGGAGGCGTGAGAGTGATGCGGCGCCTCAGCCCCGGACGACCTCGATGCCGACGACGCGCGCGTCCTCGGGCCGCAGCTCGTACGTCGGGCCCGTGATGTGCAGCGGCGCCGAAGCGTCGGTCTCGGCGCACGACGGCCCGACGCGCAGCTCGACCTCACCCGGCTCCACGACCCGGCGCAGCGCCCGGTCGCTGTAGGCCAGGCGGGAGGCCGGAACTGTGAACCGCACGTCCGCGCTCTCGCCGGGCTCGAGCTCGACGCGGGCATAGGCCACGAGCTGCGCGACCGGACGGGTCACGCTCGCCACCGCGCGGTGCGCGTACAGCTGCACCACGTCGGCACCGCGGCGTTCGCCGGTGTTGGTCACCCGCACGCGCGCCGAGAAGGCGTCGCCGGCGCGCACCTCGCCGTCCACGGCGAGACCCTCGCGACGGAACGTCGTGTACGACAGCCCGAAGCCGAAGGGACGCACGGGGGTCGGGTCGGTGCTCGTCACCCCCGAGGGGCCGCCGAGGAGCGGGTGCAGGTAGGAGTACGGCTGCGCGCCGGCGGCGCGGGGGAGCGAGACCGGCAGGCGACCCGAGGGGGCGGCATCCCCCGCCAGCAGCGCGGCGAGGGCAGGTCCGCCCTCCTCGCCCGGGAAGAAGGCCTGCACGACGGCGGCGGGGCCCGCGGCCTCGTCCAGGGCCCACCCGATCGCGTACGGGCGTCCGGTGAGCAGCACCATGATCACGGGGGTCCCCGTGGCCACGACCTCCTCGACCAGGCGACGCTGCAGTCCGGGGAGCTCGAGCGAATCGGCGTCGTTCCCCTCGCCCACGGTTCCGCGGCCGAACAGGCCCGCGCGGTCGCCGACGACGACGATCGCGACATCGGCCGCCTGAGCGACCTCGACGGCGGCGGCGATACCGGAGTCGTCGTCGCCCTCGACCGCGCACCCTTCGGAGAAGGTGACGTCGCCGAAGCGCGCGGAGAGCGCCTCGCGCACCGTCGGGATCTCGAATCCCATCGGCGTGCCGGGGTGGTGGGCGAGCACGTGGTTGGCGAACGAGTAGCAGCCCATGAGGCCCTCGGCGCTGTCGGCGTTGGGGCCGAGCACCGCGATCCGGCCGGGCGCGGCCAGCGGGAGCACGCCGTCGTTGCGCAGCAGCACCGCGCTCTCGATCGCGAGGCGGTACGCCAGCGCACGGTGCTCGGCATCGTCGAGGTCGACCGCGGTCGGGGCGTCGTCGAAGTCGGCATCCAGGAGTCCCAGGTCCTCCTTCTCGGCGAGCACGCGGGCGACCGCGCGGTCGACGACGGCCTCGAGCAGATCCCCGGATGCCACCCGCTCGGCGAGGTGCGGGTACGCGTCGGGCCCGGGGAGCTCGACGTCGATCCCGGCTTCGAGTGCGAGCTGGGCGGCTTCGCCGAGCGAGCCGGCGACCCCGTGCATGGAACGGAGGAACTCCACGGCGAAGTAGTCCGAGACCACCGTGCCGTCGAAGCCCCACCGTCGGCGGAGGAGATCGGTGAGCAGCTCGGGGGTGGAGGCCACGGGCACCCCGTCGATCTCGGCGTAGGAGTTCATGACCGAACGGACGCCACCGTCGCGCACCGCCATCTCGAACGGCGGCAGGAACACGTCCTGCATCTCGCGCGGTCCGGCGTGCACGGGAGCGTGGTTGCGGCCCGCTTGCGAGGCCGAGTAGCCCACGAAGTGCTTCAGGGTGGCGTGCACCCCGGCGGACTGCAGACCGCGCACGTACGCGGTCCCGATCGTGCCCACGACGTACGGGTCCTCGGCGATGCACTCGTCGACGCGTCCCCAGCGCGGATCGCGGATGACGTCGAGCACCGGCGCGAGGCCCTGGTGCACGCCGACGTCGCGCATCGATCGACCGATCGCGGATGCCATGAGCTCGACGGCCTCGGGATCGAACGAGGCGCCCCACGCGAGCGGGGTGGGGAAGGTCGCGGCCTTCCACGCGGCGAAGCCCGTCAGGCACTCCTCGTGCACGAGGGCGGGGATGCCCAGACGCGTCTCGGTCTTGAGCCGGCGCTGCTCGCCCCACAGCCACGCGGCGCGCTCGACGGGGTCGACCGGCCGGGTGCCGTAGACGCGCGTGAGGTGGCCGAGGCCGTGCGCCGTGGCATCCACGTAGTCGGTGGAGGTGACCTTCTCGCCCGAGAGAGGCGCCACGACCTCGTCGCCCTGGTCAACCCAGTAGCCCACGAGCTGCGCGAGCTTCTCGTCGAGGGTCATCTCGGCCACGAGCGCCTGGACGCGGTCCGAGATCCCCGGGGTGAGCGCCGAGCCGACATCGGTGTTCTGGATGGTCATGTGGGATCAGCCCTTCACAGCGCCGGTGAGGCCACCGACGATCCGACGCTCGAACACGCTGAAGAACAGCAGAGCGGGGATCATCGACAGCGAGGTGAATGCGAGCACGCGGGCGGTGTCGACGGAGTACTGCGAGGCGAACGCCTGCGTGCCCAGGGGCAGCGTGTACGCGGCCTCGTTGTTGAGGATGAACAGCGGGAGCATGTAGGAGTTCCAGCTGTTCACGAAGGCCAGGATGCCGACGGTGACGACCGCGGGAACGGCCAGCGGCAGCACCATGCGCCAGAAGAACCCGAGGCGTCCGAGTCCGTCGATCGACGCGGCTTCCTGCAGCTCCTTGGGGATCGCCGCGAGGAAGGGCGACAGGATGATGACCGTCAGGGGCAGCGCGAACGCGATCTGCGGGATGATGACCCCCGCGAGGGAGTTCGTCAGTCCGATGTTGCGCACGAGGATGTACAGCGGCGTGATCGCGACGGTCATGGGGAACATGAGCCCGGCGGTGAACAGCGCGTACAGGGCCCCACGTCCGCGGAAGCGGTAGCGCGAGAGGGCGTACGCCGCCATCAGCCCCAGGGCCACGACGAAGACGGTCGTGGCGATCGCGGCGATCGCGGAGTTCCCGACCTGTCCCCAGAACACGCCGCTGACGAGCACGTCGGCGTAGTTCTGCCAGTTCCACTGGGTGGGGAAGCCCGACGGGTCGACCGTGATCTCGGCGTTCGAGCGGAAGCCGCCGAGGATGATGTACACCACGGGGGCGAGCATCAGGCCGATCAGGAGCAGCGCGACGAAGCCCACGATCACAGAGCTCGAGCGGTTGCGGCCCGCGGGGGCGCGGCGGACGGAACGCGGCGCCTTCGGCGCGACGAGGGTGGCGGTGGCAGTCACTTGGTGTCTCCCGTGAGGGCGCCGGCCGTGTCACGACGGAGCACGAAGCGCTGGTAGATGAGGGCGACGGCGAGCGAGATGAGGAACATCACCACGGCCACGGCGCTGCCGTAGCCGAAGCTGCCGGCGTTGCGGCCGTTGGCGACCATGTAGGTGGCCATGGTCGAGGTCCCTGCCGTCGAGGCGACGTACTGGCCCCAGATGATCCAGACGAGGTCGAACAGCTGCAGCGAGCCGATGATCGACAAGAACGCCCAGATGCGGATCGTGGGTCCCATCAGCGGCAGGACGATGTGGCGCTGGATCTGCCAGAACGAGGCGCCGTCGATGGCGGCGGCCTCCGAGAGTTCTTCGGGGATTCCCTGGAGCCCGGCGAGGAAGAGGATGACGGCGAAGCCGATGTACTTCCACGTGATGATGATCAGCAGGGTCCAGATCGCCAGCGCGGGGTCGGAGATCCAGTCGGCCTGGAGGGAAGACAGGCCGATCTTCTCCAGCGCCCCGTTGAGCGCTCCGCCGGACTGCAGCATCAGGCCCCAGCCGAGGCCGACGACGACCTCGGAGATGACGTAGGGCACGAAGATCAGCACGCGGATGAGCGACTGCGCCCGCATCTTGCGGTTCAGCAGCAGCGCGAGCCCGAGGGCGAGCGGTCCCTGCAGCACGAGCGAGCCGACCACGATGAAGACGTTGTGCCCGAGCGCCTCGTGGAAGGCGGGGTCGGTGAGGATCGTGAGGTAGTTGCGGAAGCCGACGAAGTCGGTGGGGGCCCCAAATCCCGACCAGCTGTAGAAGCCGTAGAAGGCGGCGAGGGCCACCGGCAGGATGACGAACGAGACGAAAACCACCAGGGCAGGCCCCAGGAGGATCGCGAGCTCGCCGCGGATGCGCCAGTTCTCGCGGCGCCGCCGAACGGAGGCCGGCCCGGCCGAGGGGGTGCGGGTGGCACCCTCCTCGGCCAGGCGGCGACCGGCGGCGTCGTCCGACGCGGTGGCGACGGGGTGACGCACGGTGGTCATCGGGAGCTTCCTCAGGAGCGCGATGCAGCCGCGTTGACGGCGTCGACGATGCCCTGCGGGCTGCCCTTGCCGGCGAACATGTCGACGACGGCGACGTTCAGCGCGTTGCCGACGTTCTGGCCGTAGAGGGTGTCGAGCCACACCGACACGTAGGGGGCGTCGGTGTAGGCGGCCAGGGCCGACTGCAGAGCCGGCGTGGTGACCGCGCTCGTGGCCTCGCTGGAGGCGGGGATCGTCTGGAAGGCGTCGGCGTACCGCTCCTGGTTCTCCTGGGTCACCATGAAGTTCAGGAAGTCGGTGCACTGTGCGGGAGCGTTGACCCAGCACGCGTAGCCGTCGACACCGCCCATGATGGCGCCGGGCTCTCCGTCACCGCCGGGGACCTCGGGGAAGGGGAACCAGCCCAGGTCGGCGAGCGGCTGCTCGTCGGGGGTCAGCGAGGCGATGACGCCCGGGTTCCAGGCGCCCATGAGCTCCATGGCGGCCTGGTGGTTGGCGAGCAGACCCGCCGACGACCCCGCGCCCTGCTGGGCGGCGGTGGTGAGGAAGCCCTCGTTGAACGGCTTCGTGGCGAGGAAGGACTGCAGGTTCTCGCCCGCTTCCAGCCAGCACGGGTCGTCGAAGCTGCGGCTCTCGGCGGCATCGGTGAGCACGTTCTCGGCGCAGGCGCGGAGGGCGAAGTTGTAGTACCAGTGCGCGGCGGGCCACGCATCCTTGGCGCCCACGGCGATCGGGGCGACGCCGGTGGCCTTGATCTTCTCGTCGGCGGCCTCGAGGTCGGCGATCGTCGCGGGGGCTTCGGTGACGCCGGCGGCGGCGAGGAGGTCCTGCGAGGTGAAGATGCCCGAGGGGAGGACGGCGACGGGCATGCCGTAGTTCTTGCCGTCGACCTCGAACGCACCGAGCGAGCCGCCGAGCGCGGTCTTGACGTCGGCCGAGATCTTGTCGGTGAGGTCCATCGCCTGGCCGGCCTTGACGATGTCGGCGAGCTTGCCGCCTCCGCGCGCCATGAAGATGTCGGGCGCGTCTCCGGAGTTCAGTGCGGTCTGGAGCTTGCCGTCCATCTCCTCGTTCTGCAGGGACTGGATCTCGATGGTGACACCGGGGTTGGCCGCTTCGAAGGCGGCGGCGGTGTCTTCCCAGTACTTCTTGCCGTCGCCCGTGGTGGAGTTGTGCCAGAACGTCAGGGTGACGCTGCCGTCGGCGTTCTGTCCTCCGCCTCCGCCCGCGCAACCGCCGAGGGCGAGGGTGCCGGCGACGGCGATGGCCGCTGCGGCGATGATCTTCCGCGTTTTCATGTGATTCCCGTTTCTCTTCGTCGAGGTGCGTCCCTCGCGGGATGCTCCGGTTTTCGGCTGCGATGCCGGTCGTTCACGCCCGGATGTGCGGTCCGGGGTGTCAGAAGTGTCACCCGCGGGATGACCATCGTCAAACGTTTTCGAAAATGATTTCCACGACTAGTCTCGAGCCGTGAACAGACGCGCCACCATCCACGACGTCGCCACGGCCGCGGGCGTCTCGGTGGCGACCGTGTCCAAAGCCGTCAACGGTCGGTACGGTGTCTCGCCCGAGACCGTGGCGCGCGTCCTCGACGCCGTCGAGGCGCTCGGGTACGAGTCCAGCTTGGTCGCCAGCAGCATGCGCTCTCGCCGCACCGGGGTGATCGGCGTCCTGGTGGCCGACATCGAACCGTTCTCGGCCGAGATCCTCAAGGGCGTGGGCGGAGCGTTGTCCGGCACCGGCTACGACCTGTTGGCGTACAGCGGTTCGCGTCGTGACGGCGAGGGCTGGGAGCGGCGATCGCTCAGCCGGCTCAGTGGCACCCTCATCGATGCGGCGATCATCGTGACCCCCACGGTGGTCAACGTCGTCAGCGAGGTGCCGATCGTCGCGGTCGACCCGCACACCGGCCGGGCCGACCTCCCCACGGTCGAATCCGACAGCTACACCGGTGCACAGCAGGCCGTCCACTATCTCGCTCAGCTCGGACACCGCCGCATCGGCTTCATCGCCGGCCGCCCCGATCTGCGGTCGGCGGTGGCGCGCGCCTCCGGTTACCGTGCGGGGCTCGCGGCGGCCGGCATCCCGTTCGATCCGGTCCTCGTGGGGGTCGGGCGTTACGAGCAGGACGTCGCCCGGGAAGCCGCGCACACCATGCTCGCCCTGCCCGACCGGCCGACGGCCGTGTTCGCCGCGAACGACCTGTCGGCCCTGTCGATCATCGAGGTCGCCGGGGAACGCGGGCTCCGGGTGCCCGACGATCTCTCGGTGGTCGGGTTCGACGACGTGCCCGAGGCCGCGCGCGCTCAGCCGGGGCTGACCACCGTGCGGCAGCCGATGAAGCGCCTCGGCGCCGAGGCGGTGCGGATCGTGCTGGCCCTCATGGCGGGGGAAGAGCTGCCCGAGACCCACGTTCAGCTGCCCACTCGACTCGTCGTCCGCGCCACGACCGCCGCCCCGCCGTCCCGCTGACACGGCCGCGGCGGGGCGGCGGCCGGACGTCCCGCTGACACGGCCGCGGCGGGGCGGCGCGCCGCGCGGCCGGACCGAACTCCGGAGTTCTCGGCCGTGGCGGCGGGAAGCCCGGTGGCGGAACGGTCCGACGTGCGGTTCCTCAGGAGTTCGGTCGCCGCGCCACCGGCGTCGTGCTCCGGATGCCGAGCGGCTAGGGTCGCGGCGTGACCGTTGTGCTTCTCGCCCCCGACGGGTTCAAGGGCTCGATCTCCGCGGCCGATGCCGCCGCGTCGCTCGCCGCGGGGTGGCGGAGCGTCCGGGGCGACGACCGTATCGTCGAGCTCCCGATGGCCGACGGCGGCGAGGGAACCCTCGATGCCTTCCTCGTCGCCGTGCCGGGGGCGCGCCGGATGCCGGTGCACGTCACGGGTCCGCACGGCCGCGAGGTCGCGGCATCCTGGGTCCTCCTCCCCGCGACGGGGGACGCCCCGCGCGGCACGGGGGTCGTGGAGTTGGCCTCGACCTCGGGCATCGAGCTGCTCGGCGACACCCTGCGCCCGCTCGATGCCGGTACGCACGGGTTCGGACAGGCGATCACCGCGGCCCTGGATCACGGCGTCTCGCGGCTCGTGCTGGCGATCGGGTCGAGCGCCTCGACCGACGCCGGCTTCGGTGCGCTTTCCGCGCTCGGGGCGAGGATCACGGATGCCGCGGGCGTCGAGGTCGCCGCCGGGCTGCGGGGGATGCGCGACGCCGCCCGCCTCGACCGCTCCGGGCTGCGCCCGCTCCCACCCTCCGGGGCGCTCGTCCTGACGGACGTGCGGAGTCCCCTCACCGGCCCGCGCGGCGCGGCGGCGGTGTTCGGGCCGCAGAAAGGCCTCGGGCCCGACGAGATCGCCGACGCCGACGCGGCGCTCGCCCGGGCGGCGGCGCTCCTGGGCGTCGATGCGACCGAGCCCGGTGGCGGCGCGGCCGGCGGCACCGGCGCGGCGTTGCTCGCGTGGGGCGCCGAGCTGGTGCCGGGGGCCGAGCGGATCGCCGACCTCGTCGGCCTCGCGGACGCCATCACCGCCTCCGACGTCGTCATCACGGGCGAGGGATCCTTCGACGCGAGCTCCGGTGCGGGCAAGGTGCCCGAGCGGGTGGCGGCCCTGGCTCGCGCGTCGGCGTGCCCCGCGCTGCTCGTGGCCGGGCGCATCGCTCCGGATGCCGACACCTCGGCGTTCCGCGACGCGGTCGCCCTCGCCGACCTTGCCGGTTCGCCCGAGGCGGCCCTGTCGGCCCCGGGCGCGTGGCTCACCGCTGCCGGCGCGACCCTGGCGCGCGGGTTCGGGGCGCGCAGCGGTGCTCCGACGCGGGACTGACGCGGCACGATCGCCGAATCGCCCCCCGACTCGCGGGCGGTGGAGCCGTCGCCCCCCGCGGCTCCGGTACCGTCGAGGTGTGTCCACCGTGTCCAGCAGCAAAGACGACGAGGTCGATCTCCTCATCGACGCGTGGTCGCAGTTGCTGCCCGACGTCGATCTGACCCCCCTCGACGTCATGTCGCGGCTGCGCCGTGCCGCTTTCCACCTGTCGAAGCTGCGCGCGCGCGCCTTCGCGAGCGCCGACATCGCCGTGTGGGAGTTCGACGTGCTCGCCGTCCTCCGCCGCGCAGACACCGAGCTCAGCGCCACGCGGCTGATCTCGGCGACGATGATCGGCAGCGCGGCGATGACCAATCGCCTCGACAAGCTCGCGGACCGCGGGCTCGTGCACCGTCGCCCCAACCCCTCGGATGGGCGGGCGATCCTCGTGGCCATCACTCCCGAGGGCATCGAACGCGTCGACGCGGCGATGACCGAACTCGTGCGGCTCGAAGCCGACGCCCTCCGCGACGTGAATCGCGCCGATCAGGCGATGCTGGCGCGCGTGCTGCGGGTGCTCGCCGCCGGCGAGACCCACGAGGCGTAATCGACCTCGACGCACGGCCGCTCGTCCTCGACGGCGGGTGGCCGCCGGCGCGCGGCTGGTGGGCGGCTGCTGCCGCTCGACTCCGGCGGACATCGCCGCGTTCGCCGCTGCTCTGAGCTGAGCCGCGACCCGACGCGGCACCCTCAGCGCTGATCGATCCGGCCGCGCCGACCGCCGCGTTCGCTCAGGAGCGCGATCTCCTCAGGGTTCCATCCGAACGCGTTCTGCATCTGGTCGCCGAGGGTCGAGAGTGCCGACGGCAGGGCCGTCGCCACGCCATGCCGGACGTCGACGGCGCGGTCATCGAGAGCGTGGGCCGCGACCCGCAGCTCGTCCACGAGCGACCTCAGGCGGTCGGGACCGTACGCGGCCGCCACGAGGCGCGCGTCGCTGATCGCGATGACCGTGAGCTCCTGCGGATCGCTGTCGGACAGTCGTGTCGCCGACCCGAGGGACAGGATGACGGTCAGCCCGCAGACCAGAACAGTGGCGATGGCGATCGCCGCGCCGATCTCCAAGGAGCGGAACACCGCCCCCACCGGACCCGCCCACCCGGTCGTCACCCCTACGACGGCGCGCGCCGCCGAGTACACGGCATAGAGACCCATCGCGGTGGCGAGCAGGCGTGCGGGCGTGTGCGGAACCACCGGGGAACGAGCGGCGGCGAGCGCGCAGGCGCCGCTCACCACCGTGAGGACCGCGGCCTTGATCACGAGAGACGTGTCCTCGCTGGTGCTCGCCGTGACGATCGCCGTGGTGATCGCGATCGCCGTGACGACGCCGAGGGCGGCACGTCGGCGTCGCGTCGACAGCGCCGCGACGGCGACGGTCATCGTTCCGGCGGCGAGCACCATGCCGGCGTCCCCGACGGACAGGGCCAGCCGCGCGCCGTCGTACCTGTGCACGACGTACATCACGGTCGAACCGATGGAGAGGATGCCGGCCATGGTCGCGTACTGCAGGAAAGTCGTGAACGGGACGGGCGCGGACGCGCGGGGCAGGGCGATACCCACCACGCTGACGGCGACGCCGATGCACATGGCGGCGAGGCCGATCGTCAGCAGCATCGCTCTCCCCCTCCCCGAGCGGCGGTGCACGGTTCCGCCACCTTATCGGCCGGGAGTCGCGGTCCGCGGTCGCCCGCCGCGGCGGCGTTGCCGTGCTCATCGTTGCGGCTCCGCGTGCAGAACCGCAGCCCGACGGGACGCGAGGTCAGGTGAAATCGGCGGCCAGGCCGTTGCGGTGGTACTCGAAGATGATGCTCGTGCGGGTGGATGCCACGCTGTGCCGGGCTGAGAGTTGATCGACGACGAAGCGGCGCACGGCGGAGGAGTCGTCCACCGCGATGTGCACGAGGAAATCGTCGGCCCCGCCGAGGAAGAAGAGTTGGATGACGTCGGGGTGCTGCCGCACGTCCTGGGCGAACGCGCGGATGCTCTCGTGCCGCTGGCCGGGTCGCAGGGTGACCCCGACGATCGCCTGGAGACCGCGCCCGAGCCGGCTCTGGTCGACCGCGGCGTGGAAGCCGGTGATGAGGCCCCGATCGACGAGGCCCCGCACGCGGGTGTGCGCGGTGGATGCCGCGACCCCGAGCGCGTCGGCGAGGGCGGCATTGGTCATGCGCGCATCGGCGGAGAGCAGCTCGATGATCCGCGCGTCGAGCGGATGGAGATCGTCGTCGGCCATCGCAGATCCTTCGGGTCTCTCGGCTGCAGAATCGTTCGAATGCCGACGATACCGAGGTGAATGGCATCCGTAACGAAGATTCTGCGGATTTACGCCACGGAAACACAACTTTCTGCGATTCTTCCTGCCACCCCCACTCCGAGGAGAGACTCATGCGCGTCGCCGTGCCCACCGAGATCAAGAACAACGAGAACCGCGTCGCCATGACGCCCGCCGGTGTCGATGCTCTGGCGCGGCGCGGGCACGAAGTGCTCGTCCAGGCCGGCGCCGGCGAGGGCAGCGGGTTCTCGGACGAGCAGTACCGCGCCGCCGGCGCCGAGATCGTCGCCACCGCCGACGAGACATGGGCGCGCGCCGAGCTGCTGGTCAAGGTCAAGGAGCCGATCGCCCCCGAGTACGGCTTCCTCCGCGCCGACCTCACGCTCTTCACCTACCTGCACCTGGCCGCCGACCGACCGCTCACCGACGCCCTCATGGCGGCCGGGACGACGGCGGTCGCGTACGAGACGGTGCAGACGGCCGATCGGGCGCTTCCCCTTCTCGCGCCGATGAGCGAAGTCGCCGGTCGCCTGTCGATCATCGAGGGCGCCCATCATCTGCTCCGCGCCTCGGGCGGCCGGGGACTCCTCCCCGGTGGCGTCCCCGGCACTCCCAAGGCGAAGGTCGTGGTCATCGGCGGTGGTGTCGCCGGCGAGCACGCCGCCGCCAACGCGCTCGGACTCGGGGCGGACGTCACCGTCATCGACATCTCGCTGCCCAAGCTCCGTCAGCTCGAAGAGCGTTTCGGCGGCGCGATCCAGACGCGCGCGTCGACCCGACTCGAGATCGCCGAACAGCTCGCCGACGCCGATCTCGTCATCGGGTCGGTGCTGATCCCGGGGGCGGCGGCACCCCAGCTCGTCACCGACGACATGGTCGCGGCGATGAAGCCGGGCTCGGTGCTCGTGGACATCGCGATCGACCAGGGTGGCTGCTTCGAGGGCTCGCGCGCCACGACGCACGACGCCCCGACGTTCCGCGTCCACGACTCCCTCTACTACTGCGTCGCGAACATGCCCGGGGCGGTGCCCCACACCTCCACGCGCGCCCTCTCCAACGCGACGCTGCCGTACATCACCCGCATCGCGGACGCGGGCTGGGAGGCCGCGGCATCCGCCGATCCGGCGCTCGCCCGCGGCCTGAATGTGCGTGCGGGCGTCGTCGTGAACGAGGGCGTGCGCGCCGCGTTCGACCTCTGACGCGGGGTCGCGCGGGGGCGGGGCGCCGCCAGTTCACGTGATCTGGACGAAGTGACGCGGCGTTGCACGCCATCGCATGTACGGTCGGCCAGTTCACGTGATCTGGACGCGGGGCGGGGGCGGGGGCGAGGGATGCCGTGTCCCCGGCGTCAGCCGCGGACCCAGGCGTACGTGATCTCGGGGCGGCCGGGGCCGCCGTAGCGAGGTTCGCGGCGCACGCGGCCCACGTCGGCCAAGTGCTCGAGGTAGCGGCGTGCGGTCACACGCGACATGCCCTCGCGCTCGCCGACCTCGGTCGAGGACACCGCCGCAGCGGCGGTGCGGACACGCTCGGCGACGGCCTGCAGCGTCTCGTCGCTCAGGCCTTTCGGAAGCGTCGGCGCGACGGTGCGGAGCGTCCCCAGCAGGGCGTCGACCTCGGACTGGGTCGCTTCGCCGGCGGCGCGGTCGAGCCCCTCGACGTAGGCGCGGTAGGCCTCGAGTCGCTCGCGGAAGGCGGCGAACGTGAACGGCTTGATGAGGTACTGCACGACGCCGGTCGACACCGCGGCGCGGACGGTCGCGGCATCCCGGACCGCCGTCACCGCGATGATGTCGACGCCCGCGCCCATCGCGCGCACGCGCCGGGCGACGTCGAGCCCGCCGCCGTCCGGCATCGTCATGTCCAGCAGCACGAGGTCGATGGGGCGGTGGGGGTCGGCGATCGCGGTCAGCGCCGCGCGAGCGCCCGCGGCCTGGCCCGCTACCGCGAACCCCGGCAGCCGCTCGACGTAGGCGGAGTGCAGTTCGAGGGCGAGGGCATCGTCGTCGACGATCAGCACGCGGATCACGCGGTCACCGCCTCGACGGGAGCTGGGAGCAGCACCCGCACGGTCGTGGGATCGGCGGTGACGCGGAGGGTGCCGCCGTGGGCCGCGACGATGTCGCGCACGAGGGCGAGTCCCACCCCGCGGCCGCCCGGCGCCGCGGCATCCTTGGTCGACGCACCGAACGCGAACGGGTCCGCCAGACGGGGGTCGAAGCCCGTCCCGCTGTCGCTCACCTCGATCACGACGTCGGCAGCCCTTCGCGTCAGGGAAGCGCGCACCCACCGCGGATCCGCGCCGGCGGCCGCGGCATCCATCGCATTGTCCACGAGGTTGCCGACCATCGTCACCGCCTCGGCCGGGGCGAGGGGCAGCGCGGGCGTGGGCTCATCGACGTCGAGGTCGAGGGCGACGCCGCGTTCGGCGGCCTCGTCGAGCTTGCCGAGCAGCAGCGCGACCACGACGGCGCCGTCGTTGCCCGCCACCAGGCGGTCGGCGAGCGCCTGCCGATCCTCGGTGGAGGCCGCGATGAGCCGGCGCGCGTCATCGATGCGACCGAGCTCGAGCAACGCCAGCAGCGCGTGCAGACGGTTGCCGTGCTCGTGCGTCTGCGACCGCAGGGTGTCGCTCAGCGTGCGCACGCCCTCGAGCTCGCCGAGCAGCGCCTGCAGCTCGGAGCGGTCGCGCAGGGTCATGACCCGACCGCGCTCGGGAGCGCGGCGGCCGGTCAGGTCGCGCGCCTCCTCCTGGTTGATCAGCAGCACGCGGTCGCCCGTGACGACCGTCTCCTCGACCATGCGGCGGCCGCTCACGAGTGCCTCGGCGAGGGCGGCATCCATGTCGATCTCCCGCGGGTCCAGGCTCACTTGCCCCGTCGTGGCGGGGGGAAGGCCCAGCAGGTCGGCCGCCTCGTCGTTGTACAGCACGATCCGGCCCTCGTGGTCGGTGACGACGAGCCCCTCGCGCAGCGAGTGCAGGACGGTCTCGTAGCTCTCGACGAGCCGCGCGAGTTCGCGGGGCGTGTACGAGCCGGTGACACGGCGGGCGCTGCGACGGACGTAGAGCGCACCGAGGATGCCGATCCCCACGATTCCGGCCGCGGCGGTGACGATCAGCGGCACGCGTGCGGCGAGGTCGGCCTGCACCGCGCCCAGGGTGACCCCGACCGAGACGAGGCCGACGATCTCGCCCTCGTCAGCGCCGTCCGCGCGGATCGGCGCGATCGTGCGGACCGAGGGGCCCAGGGTGCCGCCGTACACCTCGGTGTGCGTGCTTCCCGCGAGCGCCTCCTCGCGCGAGCCCAGGTACGGTTCGCCGATCTCGGAGCGATTGCGGTGGGTCAACCGGATGCCGTCGGGCGTCATGATCGTCACGAACGACAGGTCGGCGTCCGACAGGATCGCCTCGACCATCGGCTGCAGCGTGTCCGAGTCCCGCTCGCGCACCAGCGCGGCGACCTCCGGTTCGTGCGCGAGGGTCTCGGCCACGGAGCGCGTCACTTGCTCGGCCTGCCGCTGACCGGAGTCCGACAGCTGGACCGACATGAGCGCCGCCAGGACGCCCGCGACCAGCACGACGACGCCCAGCGACACCATCGCCAGCCGTCCGCCCACGCTCAATCGCACGCCGTGCCCTTTCCGGTCTGCCGTGAACAATACGACCACAACTCGGCCCGGGGTCGGCGCTCCCGCAGAGTCGTCACGTCGCCGGCGACCCCGCCGGACTCAACGAAGACGTTAGGAAAAGGGGAAGTCGCCGATGTCTCTCTCACTCCGCACCACGCGCGACGGTCGTCCGCGTAAGAAGATCGACCGCAACCACTGGCTCTACATCGCGGTCATCCTCGCCGTCGTCGCGGGCATCGTGGTGGGACTCACCGCCCCGCAGTTCGCGACGGGCCTCGAGCCCCTCGGCAAGGGCTTCGTCAACCTCATCAAGATGATGATCGCGCCGGTGATCTTCTGCACGATCGTCGTCGGCATCGGCTCCATCGCGAAGGCGTCGACCGTCGGCAAGATCGGCGGACTGGCGATGCTCTACTTCCTCGTCATGTCGTCGTTCGCGCTGGTCATCGGCCTCGTCGTCGGCAACATCATCCACCCCGGCGAGGGCCTGAACATCGCCGGTGCCACGTACGAGGCGGCCCCCGAGGCCACCACGACGCAGGAGTTCATCCTGGGCATCATTCCGACGACGTTCTTCTCGGCGTTCACCGGCGGCAGCATCCTGCAGGTGCTGTTCATCGCCCTGCTCGTCGGCTTCGCGCTGCAGGGTATGGGCGAGCGCGGGGCGCGCATGGTCGAGGGCATCCGCAACTTCCAGGCGCTGGTCTTCCGCATCCTGGGCATGATCCTGTGGCTCGCGCCCATCGGTGCGTTCGGCGCGATCGCCGCGGTCGTCGGCAAGACCGGGTTCCAGGCCGTGATCAGTCTCGGCATCCTGATGGGGGCGTTCTACCTGACGTGCTTCCTGTTCATCACGCTCGTCCTGGGTGTGCTGCTCTACGTCGTCACGCGGGTCAACATCTTCGCGCTCATGAAGTACCTGGGCCGCGAGTACCTGCTGATCGTCGGCACCTCGTCGTCCGAGGCCGCGCTGCCCCGCCTCATCGCCAAGATGGAGCACCTCGGCGTCTCGAAGCCCGTCGTGGGCATCACCGTGCCCACGGGGTACTCGTTCAACCTCGACGGCACGGCGATCTACCTCACGATGGCGTCGCTGTTCATCGCCTCGGCGATGGGCGCACCCATGTCGATCGGCGAGCAGATCGGGCTCATGGTCTTCATGATCATCGCGTCCAAGGGCGCCGCCGGGGTGACCGGCGCCGGCCTCGCCACCCTGGCCGGCGGTCTCTCGGCCTACCGCCCCGACCTGGTCAACGGCGTCGGCGTGATCGTCGGCATCGACCGGTTCATGTCCGAGGCCCGCGCGGTCACCAACTTCACCGGCAACGCGGTCGCCACGATGCTCATCGGCGTGTGGACCAAGCAGTACGACGGCGAGCGCGTGCGTGAGGTGCTCTCGGGCCGGATGCCGTTCGACGAGGCGCTCCTCACCGGTCACGACCACTCGGCCACCCCCGCGGCGGATGCCAAGGAAGAGGCGTCGGCGGAGGCCGGCACCGGGCCCGCCCCGGTCGACACCCGTGCCCTGGACGCCTTCCGCGCCCAGGCGGAGGCCGAGGCGGCGGCTGCGGCGCGGGGTCGCTCGTGAGCCTTGCGCACCTGGGGGCGGGGACGGCTTCGGCCGCCTCCGCCTCCGCGCGCGTCGACCTCGCGCGGACGTGGCTGCTGCGCTCGCCGCTCGCCGCGGACGGCGGGACCGCGGCCGACGTGCGTGTCCTCGACCTCGAGGACGGTCTGCCCGCGGGCCGCAAGGCCGAGGGGCGCGACCGTGCCCGCCACGCGGCCGAGGCCGCGCCGGTGTGGCTGCGCATCAGCGCTGCCGGAACTCCCGACGGCGAGGCCGATCTCGCGCTGGGCCGGGACCTCGACGGTCGTCTCGCGGGCGTCGTGCTGGCGATGTGCGCGGGGCCGGCCGACGTCGCGCACGTCGCGGCATCCCTTCCCTCGGGGGTACCGATCGTCGCGATGATCGAGTCGGCCGTGGCGCTGCTCTCGGCCCCGGCGATCGCCGCCCACCCCGCGACGCGGCGCCTCGCGTTCGGCACCGGCGACTTCCGCCGCGACACCGGCATGGCCGCCGACCGCCTCGCGCTGTCGTGGCCGCGCGCGCAGCTGGTCGTCGCGTCGGCGGCGGCCGGGATCGCCGGGCCGATCGACGGTCCGTGCGGCGCGAGCGAGCAGGCCCAGGATGCCGCGGCCCACGCCGCCGCGATGGGCTTCACCGGGACGCTGGCGCTGCGGGATGCCGCGATCCCCGGCGCCCACGTCGGCTTCACGCCGTCGCCCGACGAGGTCGCCGCGGCCCGGACCCTGCTCTCGGCGACGCCCGACGGCCCGGTCGACGGGTCGTACGCCCCTGCCCGGGCCCGCGCCCGCGCGCTCGTGGCCCGCGCCGAGGCCCTGGCCGCGCTCTGACGCCGACGCCGGTCCGGGCTGTGCGGCGCCACCGTGGCACCACCGTGGCACCACCGTGGCGCCACCGTGGCGCCCAGATCACGTGATCTGATCGAGGTGACCCGCTGTGGAGCGCCATGACCTGTGACCTCGGCGAGTTCACGTGATCTGGCGGCGCTGCGGGCCCGCGGTCAACGCGACCGGAACCATCCACGCCGCCGCCGCGCGAGCGGAGCGGCCGGTGTCGCGGCGAGGCGCCGGCGACGGCGTTCGGCCCACGCGGCCACTTCGGCCTCGATGTCGACGGTCGGGGTCACTACGGGCGGCCCGCCGAGGAGCTGCCTCCGCGCATCGATGACGCGGCGGTTGAAGTCCTCGAGCGCCTCGCGCACGTCATCCTCGCGAGACAGCGCGTCCATGCGCGTGGCGAGCTCGGCGTGCTCGACCCGCAGCGTCAAGGCGGGCGGCCCGAGACCGTTGAGTTTCTCGGTCTCGATCTTGCGGCGGATCCACCAGTCCGGATCGTGGCTGCCGCCGAGATCGGGAAGTGGCTTGCCGGCCCCGGGCAGGTCGTCGAAGTCGCCGCGGCGGATCGCCTGCTGAATTGCGGTCTCGACGTAGGCCGCCCGCTCAGCGGTGGTCGAGCCGCGTGGGGGAGCGGCATCCTCGGGCTCCGGTTCGATCCCGGCATCCCTCAGCCGCCGGTCCAGGCGGTAGCGTTCCGCCGCCTGCCTCGGGTCGTCGCTCATGCTGCCTCCGCGGTGTGCTCGGGTTCCTCCAGGCTACGACGCCCACAACTCCGGCAGGGCGTATCCGCGGGAGGGGGATGCCGTGGCGGCGTGCGTGTGTGCAGGAGTTGTGCCGGGTGGGGTGGGGGCGGCCACAACTCCGGCAGAGGTTGGGCGAGGTGGGGAGTTGGTGTCGGCGGGGCGGGGGTGTGCAGGAGTTGTGCCGGGTGAGGCGGGGGCGGGCACAACTCCGGCGGGCCGTGTCCGGGGGAGGGGGATGCCGTGGCGGCGTGCGTGTGTGCAGGAGTTGTGCCGGGTGCGGGGGCGGCTACAGCCCGAGCGGCTACAGCCCGAGCCGCCGCAGCCGGAGCCGGGCCATGTCCTGGGCGCGCGGGCCTGAGCCGAGCGCGCGCTCGGTGACCCGCAGGATGAGCCGGGTCGCGGTCTTCACCGGCAGCCACGACCGGCGCACGCCCAGCATCCGCCGCAGGCGCGGGGGGATCGTCGCCACGGCCGCCGCGAAGAGCACGCGGTAGGCGATGCCCATGACGCCCGTGAACGGCGGTTTCTTCAAGAACCGCACGACGTCGTCGACCCGCTCGTCGCGGCGGAGCTCGCCGCGGTCGAGGAACCCGTCGAGTTCGCCGCGCAGCGCGGCCTCGGTGAGCGGGGGATCGGGGATGCGCATGAGGCGACCGGCCGTGGCCCAGTCGGCGACGTAGGCATCCGGGCCCCCGGGGATCGTCCCGCCGTAGGCCTGGTGGCTCGACAGGAACGCGTCGGTGAAGGCCAGGTGCACCCAGCGCACGAGGTCGCGGTCTTCGGCGGTGTAGCCGCGCTCCCCGCCGTCGCCGGCGACGTACGTGCCCTGGACGCGTCGGTGGAAACGCCCGACGCGGGCGGTCTCGGCATCCGCTTGGGTGGTCGATCCGTACGTGAGCGTGATGACCCAGCGCACGGTGCCGGTGAGGCGGCCGATGGGATCCTCGCGGTAGCGCGAGAAGTCGTGGACCCCGGCCAGAGCCCCGGGGTGCAGGGCCTGGAGCAGCAGAGCCCGGATGCCGGCCACCAGGGTCCCCATCCCGGCATGAACGGTCCACGCGGGACCGTTCTCGACGAAGTACCCCGCGTCGTCGCCCTCGGCGATCGCGCGGACGTACGGGGCCATCCCGGTCGGGTCACCCGCGAGAGCGGTGAGGAGCCGCGCGCGCAATCGGGCGACGTGCGGCGGGACCGGGGGAGGAGGCGTCACCCCTCCAGCGTGCCATCGCGCGGGAGGGGTGGGGCCGGATCAGTGACCCTCGTGGCTGATGACGGGGACCGATCCGTCGTCGCGCAGCAGCACCGCGTTCTGCGCGGAGCCCAGGGCGGGGGTGACGACCACCGCGATGACCGAGGCGGCCACGAGAAGACCGACGACGCTCATCGGCTGCGCGGTACGCGGGGAGTCCCCGGAGCGGCCCCGTCGGCGCAGGTGCACCGCAGCGGCGCCCCCGACGACGACCAGCAGAAGCATGGCCGCAGCGACGGCGAGCACGCTCGTGTGCGCGGGGAGGACGAACATCAGGGCGGACGTGGCGACCAGCGCGATCAGCACTCCCGCGAGGGCGGCCCGGGGCGCGACGAGTCGCCCCAGGGCCAGGACGGCGCCGCCCCAGACGAGCGAGGCCACACCCAGGACGACCAACCCCGCTCCGAGGCCGCGCGAGGCGACCCCGGAGCCGGGCCCGACGATCGCGCCCGCACCGAGGGAGGCCACGATGAGCCCGGCCCCCCATGCGGACACGGAGGGCCACGACCGGACGAAGGTCGCAGCGTTCACGATCAGACCGCCGCGGTGCGGGGGACGTTGCGCTCGGTGCCGAGGCCGACACCCAACAGCACGACCGCGCTGGCGAGGTGCAGGAAGTGGTCGGCCGTGTTCAGCGCGAGGATGTTGGCGGCGGTGCCCACCAGGAAGAAGCCGATGATGCCCAGCAGCAGGTACACGGCGCCGACGGTGGTGTTGACGCCCTTGGCGGCGCGCGCGTTCGCGAGACCGGCGACCAGCAGCGCGGCACCGATCAGGAGGTGCGCGATGTTGTGCAGCGGGTTCACCTCGAAGATGCCGAGCAGCAGGCCACCCTCGGTGGCGATGAAGCCGACGCCGCCGGTCACGGCGAAGCCGAGCAGACCGACGAGCAGATAGACGGCGCCGAAGACGGTGGCGACGATGCGGTTCGGAGACGAGCTCATGATGAACCTCCCAGAGTTCTTGCAGCGACCACTCGGCCGCCATCCCCACATCTTCGGGGACGATGGGAGATTCGGATTGGGCTTTGCGGCATCCTCAGCGATCAGGTATTAGGGCGTCCGCGCGGCGCTGCCTGCGCCCTGATCGGCCCACGCCCGGCCCGGTCAGGCGATCCGCGTCACCCGCAGCGCGAGGAACTGCCGTCCCGGCAGGTCGACGCGCACGGTACCCCGGTGTGTGCCGGGTACCGCCTCGACCGTCATGTTCCAGGTGTCGACGACCTCGACCTTCCACTCGCCCTCGCCGAGGAGCACGGTGCGGAAGCGCGGTCTGTTGAAGCCGAAGTAGGCCACGCGCACCGAGCCGTCCTCCGACTGCGCCCAGGGCACGTCCCAGTCCGAGGGGGCGGGGTCCAGCACGCCCCCGGGGACGTCGGCGAGGACACGCTCGAGGAAGCCGATGCGGTCGGGGGACGAGCCGTGCAGCACGCCGCCCTTGGCCCACCACAGCACCTCGTCGTCGTCGCCCGCCGCCGCGGGCATGATCGCTTCGCCGACGGGCGCGGGCAGGTAGGTCTCGCCGTGACCGACGTATCCGCCGCGCACGGCCCCCTCCCAGAACCGGCGCGTCATCTCCTCGCCGGTGATGTTGCCCCACCCCTGGTCGATGTCGCCCTCGTAGGCGCACTCGTCGATGACGACCGGCTTCTCCCACTGCTCGCGCCACTCGTCGGTGTTCTCCGCGGTGCGGTACACGTCGACGCGCTGCACGCTCGCGTGAGTGATCCACGCCCGGGAGTAGTCGTAGAACGGGCGGCAGTTGTGGATCGAGATCAAGTGGGCGAACGGATCCTCTTCGCCGACGATCGCGGCGATGCGCTCCCAGTCGTCCTCGTCCTTCCCCCACACCAGGTCGTACTCGTTGGCCAGCGACCACCACACGTTCGAGAACGCGGCCAGTCGCCGGACGACGTAGCGCACGTAGCGGTCGTCGACGGCGGGTCCGAGATCGGCGAATCCCCAGCGGTCGTAGGCGTGGAACAGGATCAGGTCGGCCTCGATGCCCCGCTCGGCGAGCTGGGCGATGCGCCGTTCGAGTCGACGGAAGTGCGCGGGGTCGAAGCGCTCGAGATCGAAGCCGTCCGCCAGCGACCCCGGGAAGACGAAGTCCTCGGGCTCGTTGGCGTTGAACAGGTACGACTTCGGGAAAACGCACATGCGGAGCTTGCGGAACGGTCCGTCCGTGAGCGTGGCGAGCGTCTGCTCCTGCAGGTCGTCGGGCTGGTGGGTCCACGCGTACGCGGTGGTTCCGAGCGGGCGGTGCCGCGTGCCGTCCGCGTGCCGGAAATGGAAGCCGTCGACCCGGACCGGACCGTGGGCTCCGGATGCCGCCGCCCCCACGTGGGCCGATCCGGTCAGTCCGTCGAGGGACCGGGTCGTGGCATCCGTCTCGAAGGTCCATTCGCCCTCGGCATCCGCCAGCGCGCGGAAGACCCACTCGCCGTCGCCGTCGTAGAACCCGCCGACGCGCGCGGTGGAGCCGTCGGGGCGGCGGAAGGTCGCGTGGGCGTCGACGTCGACGAAGGGGTTGCCGTGCGAGGGGCCGTCGACGCGGACCTCGATGACGCCCCACTGCGTCGTCGCCGAGGTCGGCCGCACGCGTGCGGAGGCGCGGGCGACCTCGGCGCCCTCGTAGGTGGCCGAGGGCTCGATCGCCGGCGCGTGCGGCGGGCGCACGTCGCCGTCGCCGATCTCGGCGAGCGCCTCCCAGAACGCCGCCCGATGCTCCGGGTCCTGCAGGCTCGGCACGATCGCGATGAGCTGGCCGAGGCGGCCGCCGCGGAACTGCGTCGCCATGGGGGAAGCGGCGACGCCGGGCAGGAAGCGCTCGAGCACGGCCCGGGCGCCGGGGTGGTCGAGGGCATCGCCGAAGAGAGAGCGGCGGTCGAACATCAGGGTCCTCGATTCGGGGTCAGACGGCGCCGGTGGCGTCGCGGACGGCGCGATCCACCCGGGCGAGCACGTCGGGGGGAGTGAACATCAGGGCGCTGGAGAGCGGCCGGCCCGCTCCCCAGACGGTTTCGCCGCGGACGGTGTCGACCCGCTCGGGGGCGGCCTCGCTCAGCGCCTCGAGGAGCGCCGCGTACGCGCGCGGGTCGTCCATGACGTCCGCGAGCGACGCTTCCAGCCCCGGGAGCGGGGGACGAGGGGATGCCGCCGGCAGCACGACGGTCCACTCGTGCGCGCCGGATCCCACCGTCGCAGGCAACGCCTGGCCGTCGTTCGGGATGCCGGGGAGATCGACGTCGGCGGTCGTGTTCGGGGGCACCACGGCGGTGACCCGGACGTCGTTCCCCTCGCGTCGCCAGGCGACCTCGGCCGCGCCGTACGGCGTCTCGTGTCGTGCCGAGGCGTGGTCCAACGCCGCGAGAGGACGCGGGGCGATCCGCAGGCGGCGGTACCCCGGTGCCGCCGGCGCGAGGCCGGCGACGGTCCGGTGCAGCCAGTCGGCGACCGCGCCCAGCGCGTAGTGGTTGAACGACGTCATCTCGCCCGGGTTCACCGAGCCGTCCGGCAGCAGGCTGTCCCAGCGCTCCCACACCGTCGTCGCCCCCATCGTCACCGGGTAGAGCCAGGACGGGCACTCGGTCTGCAGCAGCAGACGCTCCGCCGCGGCGAGGTGGCCGCCGTCGCTCAGGGCGTCCGTGACGAGCGGAGTGCCCACGAAGCCGGTGCCGATGCGGTACCCGCCCTCGCGCACGAGCGCGGCGAGGCGGTCGGCCAGCGCGCGACGCGTCGGCACGTCGCGGACGAGGTCGAACCGCAGGGCGAGCGCGTACGCCGTGGGGGCGTCGCTCATCATGCGCCCGGCGGGGGTGACGTACTCGGACACGAAGGCTCGGCGGCTGCGTTCGGCCAGGTCGCCGTAGAGGGCGGCATCCTCGTCGCGCCCGAGGATCTCGGCGGCCTCGGCGACGAGCCGCAGCGAGCGGGCGAAGGAGGCCGTCGCGACGATGTCGGCGTCGACCTTCGCCCGTCCCGGTTTGTCCGGTGGAGCCGACGCATCGAGCCAGTCGCCGAGCTGCATGCGTCCGGCCCACAAGCCGCTCTCCCCGGCGTCGCGGCGGACGGCCTCGACCCACGCGCGCATGCTCGGGTACTGGGCGGCGAGCACCTCGCGGTCGCCGAACCTCTCGTGCAGGACGCTCGGCACGACCGTGGCCGCGTCTCCCCAGGCGGCGACGGGGCCACCTCCCGCGAAGGACGGGAGGGCGGCCGGGATGACGACGGGGACGACGCCGTCCTGGCGCTCCTGTTCGTGGGCGAGGTCGCGCAACCACGACGTGAGGAACCCGACGCTGTCGTACAGGAAACTCGCTGTGGGCGCGAAGACCTGCAGGTCGCCCGTCCAGCCCAGGCGCTCGTCGCGCTGGGGGCAGTCGGTCGGGATCGACAGGAAGTTCCCCCGCATGCCCCACACGACGTTCTCGTGCAGACGGTCCAGGAGCCCGTGCGAGGACGAGAACCACCCCGTCCGCACCAGGTCGCTGTGCAGGACGACGGCCTCGACGTCGTCGTCGGCGACCTCGACGCCCTCGATCTGCGCATACCGGAAGCCGTAGAACGTGAAGCGGCTCTCGAGCACGTCCTCGTCGCCGGAGAGGTCGAAGGATGCCTCGGCCCGGGCGTTGCGCAACGGGCGGAGCGCCAGCTCGCCGTCGTCGAGCACTTCGGCGTGCCGGATGCTCACGCGCGTGCCGGCAGCTCCGCGCACGCGCACGCGCAGGCGTCCGACGAGGTTCTGCCCGAAGTCGAGGACGGTACCGCCCGAGGGCGTCCGCAGGCGCGCGGTCACGGGCAAGGACTCGATGCGGCGCACGGGAGGAGCGATGCGGGCCTCGGGCACGGGTACCGACGCGTAGCCGGGGCGGGCGACGGCCCCGATCCGGGCCGGCATCCAGGTCACGCCGTCAGCCGGCGTCGTCGCGGTCTCGCCGGCGCGGCGCAGGTCCTGATGCTCGCCGGCGTAGATGCCGCTCGCCCGGACGGCCCCTCCGGTCGAGGCCTCCCACCCGGGTCCCGTCGCGGTGAGGGTCTCGGTGGTGCCGTCGTCGTAGGTCACGCGCAGCTGGGCCAGGAACGCCGGCTGGTCGCCGTACACGCGATCCGTGAAGACGAAGAAGCCGTACTTCTCGGTGTACCAGGCCCCCGCGATCGCCGCCCCCAGGACGTTCTCGCCCGGGGTGAGGTGCGCGGTCACGTCGACCGTCTCGTGGACGAGGCGGTCGCGGTACGCCGTCCAGCCGGGGGAGAGGACGTCGTCGCTCACCGGGGAGCCGTTGACCTCGGGTTCGGCGACGCCGAGCGCCGTCCAGAACAGCAGCGCGCGGCGCACGGGGCGGTCGAGGTGGAACACGGTGCGCACGAGCGCGGGCTGGGCTTCGGCCTCGGGCGAGGCGAGACCGATCGGCTCGGCCACCCATTCGCCCTCGCCGAGGAATCCTGCGGCCACCTCGAGTGGGGCGCTCCAGTCGCTCGCGTTGCCCGCGGTGTCGGTCACGCGCACCCGCACCGACCGGACCTCGCCGGGCGCCAGGGGGGCGAACGGCCACGCCACGAGGACGGACGCGTCGCCGTCCAGCGTGACGGTGTCCCTCCCGTCGGTCATTTCCGCCCCGGCCTGCCGCCAGTCCCGTGTCTCCGTCTGCACGCGCCACGACAGTCGGGGCCGGGCCGTCGCGACGAAGGGGGTGTCCTCCCGCAGCTCGGCCCGCACGATCACCTCGGTGACGCTCACTCGTCGTGCCCTTCGGAGATCCAGCTCGTGGCATCCACACGTCCGGCCCGGACGTACACGCCCATGACGCGGCCCGTGAAGGACTCGGCCGTCTCGGACGAGAGGAATCGCCCGTCGACCTCGGCGAGCTCGATGCGCCGCCCGTCGACCTCGGCGGCGAGGCGGAAGACGTCGCTGGTGCGCGCGAACCCTCCCTCGGAGAGGGGACGCTCCGACGAGATGCGCAGGGTCACGACGTCCGCATCGATCGGGGCGTCCCACTCCTGCACGAGACCGGCGACCGTCGCGCGCGCCACCAGGCGCCCGGCTCCCGCTTCGATCTCGACGTGGAAGTTCTCGTCGTAGCGGCAGGCGAGACCGCCCACGCCCGCGGTGCAGTCGACGGCGACCGACGTGGTCTGGGTCAAGTGCTCCTGTCGGCGGCCGACGAACACGGGGCGCGGGTCGTCGAGCGTCGATCCGTCGGAGCGGAGGACGAGCCACCCCGGCCGGGAGGTCAGGTCCGCGAGCTCGGTGGGCAGACGCCGGGGCGTGATCCACTCGCCGTCCAGCGGCGCGTCCGGGGCGAAGGCCACCTCCGCGCGCGTGCCGGGGCGCGGGTTCAGCGCCACCGGCTCCATCGTCGGCCACCCGTCCTCGTGCCAGCGCACGGGCGTGACGAACGTCTCGCGTCCGAGGGCCGAGAACGCGCGCGTCATGCTGCGCGGACGGACCCCCAGCAGGACGCACAGCCACTCGCCGTCGGGACCGATGACGAGATCGCCGTGTCCGGTGTTCTGGACCGGACGGATCGTGGAACGTGCCGAGACGAGCGGGTTGGCCGGTCCCGTCTCGAACGGTCCCTCGGGGCGGTCGGCGCGGGCGATCGAGACGCCGTGCCCGCGCTCGGTGCCGCCCTCGGCGATGAGCAGATACCAGCGGCCGTCGATCTCGTACAGGTGCGGTGCCTCGGGGAACTGGCCCCCGGTGCCCGACCACAGCGACCGCGGCTCCTCGAGCGCGCGGTGCGTGTCCAGGTCGACGCGCGCCTGCAGGATGCCGAGATGGCGACCGGCATCCGGGCCGCCGAGCACCAGACCGGAGTAGGTCACGATGACGGTGCCGTCGGCATCCCACGCGATGTCCGGGTCGATGCCGTCGAGCGACGCACGGCCGTCCCGGTCGACGATCAGGTCGCCGTCGCTCCACGGCCCGGCCGGATCGGTCGCCGTGAAGTGGAGCATGCCCCGACCCATGGCATCCGTCACGACCAGGTGGAACACGCCGTCGCGGTGCCGCAGGGTCGGTGCCCACGCGCCGCCCGCGGTGCGCACCTCCTCGACGCCGAGCTGACTCGGGCGCGTCGCGACGTGACCGATGAGCTCCCACGTGACGAAATCGGTCGAACGGTGGATCGGGATGCCGGGCAGGTACTCGAACGTCGAGGTGGCCAGGTACCAGGTGTCGCCGACGCGCACCGCCGAGGGGTCGGGGTGGAAACCGGCGAGGAGAGGATTGGGGTAGTCGGTCATGCTGCGGTCTCCGTGTCGAGGACGCGACCGATCTCGGCCGCCAGGGCGATGGCGCGCGGATCTCCGCCGCCGGGCCACGCGCCGCGCGCGATCGTCCAGGCGAAAGCCACGCCCGTGTCGGGGTCGACGCACGCGAACGCCCCCGCCGCGCCGTCGTGCCCGAAGGCCCGCGGTCCGCCGAAGGGCATCGCGGCCGAGGGCTTCTGGAACACGATCGCGTGGGCGCGGTCGTGCTGACCGAGCACCTCGTCGAACCCGCGCACCTGTTGCTGACCGATCGTCGCGACCGTCTCGGCCGAGAGGAACGGTGCCCGCCCGTCGACACCGGTGACCGCGGCGGCCAGCATCCGGGCGATGCCGCGGGCGCTACCGGTCGCCGAGGTGGCGGGGTGGCCGTAGCCCCAGCTCCGCCGGTCGTTGGCCATGTCGACGCGGGAGTGGCCGGGGTCGAACACGAGCGCGCCCAGCGGCGTGACGGTGCGCTCGCCGGGTCCCGCCGCGGGCGGGATCATCGGCAGCACGTCCACGCGCCGCGACTCCTGGTCCGCCGGAAGGCCGAGGAAGAAGTCGATGCCGTGAGGAGCGCGGATCTCCTCCTCGTAGAACGCGTGCATCGTCCGTCCGGTGACGCGCTGCACGAGCTCGGCACCGAGCGTGCCGATCGTCGTGGCGTGGTACCCGAACGCGCTTCCCGGATGCCAGAACGGCACGCTCGCCGCGAGGCGCTCGGCCGCGACCGGCTGGTCGAGCAAGTCCACGAAGTCCAGCGCGGGCGTCGCCTGCGCGAGGCCCGCCTGGTGCGACAGCAGCTGACGCACCGTCACGGCGGCCTTGCCCGCCGCGGCGAACTCCGGCCAGTACGAGGCCACAGGCGCATCGAGGTCGAGGAGTCCGCGCTCGACGAGCACACCGACGGTGATGCCGATCGTGTTCTTCGACACCGAGTAGGGCACGATGACGCTGTCCTCGCCGAGGTGCGCTCCGCCCCACACATCGAGGACGGGTGCGCCGTGGTGGAACGCCGCCGCCTGGAACGACAGCTCCGGGTCGGCCGCCAGCGCGGCAGCCAGACGCTCGCCCGCCGCCGCCAGACGCGGATCGACGTGGCCGTGCAGCAGACCCGCGGTCATGCGCCGACCTCCCAGCTCTCGGTGAGCGGCGTATGCACCACCGAGCCGCCGACGCGGAGCGTGTACGAGCCGGGCTCGACCTCCCAGCCGCCGTCCCAGTGCGCGAGGCGACGGGCGGGGAGGGGGATGCGGACCGTCGCCGTCTCGCCGGCGTCCGCGCGTACCGCGGCGAACCCGACGAGCCAGCGGGCAGGTCGATCGACGGCGGAGCCGGCGCGCTCGGCATACACCTGGACGACCTGGCCGCCCGCGCGCGCGCCGGTGTTGGTGAGGGTCACGACGAGCTCCTCGTCGTCGCGCGCGGCAGCGTCCCACGACCAGCTCGTGTAGCCCAGGCCGTGGCCGAAGGGGAACGCGGGCCGGGCGTCGGCGCGCAGCCACGCGCGGTAGCCGATGTGGATGCCCTCGCTGTAGCGGAGAACGCCGTCCTGCGGGGCCACGTCGAGGACGGGCACATCCTCGAGCGCCGCGGGCCACGTGGTGGGGAGGCGGCCTCCGGGCTCGGCGGCGCCGGTGACGACGTCCGCGAGGGCCGTGCCGAACTCCTGGCCGCCGAAGTAGCCCTGGACGATGGCCGCGACGTCCGCGGCCCACGGCAGGACGACCGGCGATCCGGCGTTGACGATCACGACGGTGCGCGGGTTCGCGGCGGCGACGGCGCGGACGAGGTCGTCCTGACGTCCCGGCAGATCCAGGGACACGCGGTCGTACCCCTCGGACTCGACCTGGGAGTTGGTGCCCACCACGACGACCGCGACGTCGGCGTTCGCGGCGGACGCGGCGGCGCGGGCGATGAGCGCGTCGGCATCAGTCTTCTCCGGGGCGATGCCGAGGGTGACGGACATGGCTCCCGCGATCGCACCGTCGTCGGAGCGGTCGAACTCGGCGCGGACGACGATCTCGTGCCCGGCCTCCACCCGCACGGCGGCAGTCAGGGACGGCGGGTTCAGGAAGGCCGCACCCAGGTCGGTCCCCTCCAGCACCGGGGCGTCGTCGAGAACGACGACGCCGTCGACGAGGAGGCGTCCGGGATTGGCGCCGGCGAAGCCGAGCTGGATCTCGCCCGTGGACTCGGGGGTGTAGACGGTCTCGAAGACCACGACGCGCGATCGGGCGATCGGAGCGTCGCCGCCGAACCACACCAGGGCGGTCGCCCGTCGGTCCTCGGTGAACAGTTCGCGGCCGTCCGCGTCGAGGAAGCTCACGCGCACGCCGGGCTGCCCGGTCGCGGGGTTGCGCAGCTGCGAGACCGGGATCTCGGCCACTCCCTCCTGCACCACGGCGCCCAGTTCGTACGACACGCGCTCGGCACCGAACGCGTGCCGCAGACCCTCGAGGGGCGACACGATCCGCTCGGGCACGACGGTGGCGCTGCCGCCGCCCTGCGTACGCGCGTCCCGGGCGTTCTGCCCGATCACGACGACGGAGGCGACGGAGCCAGGCTCCAGGGGGAGGATGCCGTCGTTGGCCAACAGGACCGTACCGGCGACCGCCGATTCGCGGGCGAAGGTCGTGGCATCGAGGGGGGTCGGCTCGACAGCGACCGAGTCCCCGAGGGCGCCCACGCGCTCGGCCAGGAGCAGCATGCGCAGGACCTTGCGATCCAGGTCCGCCTCGGGCACGCGGCCGTCGCGGACGGCCGCGACGAGATCGGCCCACGCGGGCGCGGGCCCGGGCATCGCGAGGTCCTGAGACGCCGTGGCCGCCGCCAGCGAACGCACGGCCGTCCAGTCGCTCATGACGACGCCATCGAAGCCCCACTCCGAGTTCAGCGGGGTCTCGAGCAGCTCGTTCTCGGTCATCGTCACGCCGTCGACCGCGTTGTACGAGCTCATGATCGACCACGCGCCGGCCTCGACCGCGCGCTCGAACGGCGCCAGGTACAGCTCGCGCAGCGCTCGCTCGTCCACGTCGATGTCGACGGTGAAGCGGTCGGTCTCGGAGTCGTTGGCGACGTAGTGCTTCGGCGTCGCCGCGACGCCGTTGTCCTGGAGGCCGCGGACGTAGGCGGCCG
The DNA here is from genome assembly GCF_058214835.1 of Microbacterium sp. SCPM-O-B-15248 (M128). Lineage (NCBI taxonomy): Bacteria > Bacillati > Actinomycetota > Actinomycetes > Micrococcales > Microbacteriaceae > Microbacterium > Microbacterium sp. SCPM-O-B-15248 (M128). The sequence continues at coordinate 95,391 of NZ_JBYQLI010000010.1, read as the reverse complement.
CGAGCTCGGCCGAGAGCTCGGGGTCCTCGCTGAAGCACTCGAAATGGCGTCCACCGAGCGGGGAACGGTGCAGGTTGATCGTGGGGCCGAGCACCACGTCGACGCCCTTACGGCGCGCCTCGGCGGCCGCGGCTGCGCCGTAGCGGTAGGCCAGTTCGACATCCCACGACGCCGCGAGCGCGGACCCCGACGGCATGTTCAGCGAGGGCTCGCGCTCGTCCCACCGGGGGCCGCGGACCCCGGCGGGCCCGTCCGACAGGGTCATGGCACGCAGCCCGATCTCGGGGAGCGGCACGGTCGTCCAGAAGTCGGCGCCCTGGACGAGGGCGACCTTCTGCTCGAGGGTGAGCTGCTCCAGGAGTGGGATCAGGTGCTCCGTCGCGGGGGCGGACAGGGAGGTGGAGGGAAGAGTCACGGTGTTCTTTCCGAGTGCGAAGGGAGGACGGGTCAGGATGCCGAGGAGGCCAGGAGCGCGCGACGGGCCATGCGGCGCTCCTCCTGACGGTCGGGGTCGGGGACGGGCGCGGCCATGAACAGACGCTGCGTGTACGGGTGCTCCGGTGCAGAGGTCACGCGATCGGCCGGTCCGGTCTCGACGATCTCGCCCTTGTACATCACGGCCACGCGGTGGCTGATGTGACGGACGACGGCGAGGTCGTGCGTGACGAACAGGTACGCCACGCCGGTGCGGTTCTGGATGTCGATGAACAGGTCGAGCACGCGCGCCTGCGTCGACAGGTCGAGCGCCGAGACGGGCTCGTCGCAGACGATGAGCTTCGGGCGGAGCGCCAGAGCACGGGCGATCGCGACGCGCTGACGCTGCCCGCCCGAGAACTCCCGGGCCAGGCGGCTGCGCGCATCGGAGGGCAGGCCCACCTGGTCGAGCAGGTCGCGCACGCGGGAGCGCGCCTCGGACCCGGCGACGCCCGAGGCGGTCAACGGTTCGGTGAGGATCTGCTCGATCGTCATCGACGGGTTGAGCGAGGAGTACGGGTCCTGGAAGACGACCTGGATCTCCGAGCTCAGCGCGCGGCGCTCGGAGCGGCCCAGGTGCGAGATGTCGCGACCGTCGTACGTCACGGTGCCGCCGGTGACCGGGGCGAGGCCCAGGACGGCCCGTCCGAGCGTCGTCTTGCCCGACCCGGACTCGCCGACCAGCCCCATCGTCTCCCCGGGGAGGATGTCCAGCGAGACGCCCTTCAGGGCGCGGAAGGGCTGGGCGCGGAAGCCCTTGCCCGGGTACTCGACGACGAGGTCGTCGACGGTGAGCAGCGGAGCGGTCATGCCCGCACCCCTTCCTCGGCGCCCAGCGGCGGCCGTGCCGGACCCTCGTCGAGGATCGCGTCCAGCAGCGCCCGCGTGTACGGGTGCTGCGCGTCGGTGAAGATCGCCCGCACGGGGCCCTGCTCGACGAACACGCCGTTCTGCATGACCGTCACGCGGTCGCACAGGTCGGCGACGACGCCGAAGTTGTGGGTCACGAGCAGCATCGCCATGTGGCGCTCCTGCTGCAGGTCGCGCAGCAGGTCGAGCACCTCCGCCTGCACCGTGACGTCCAGCGCGGTCGTCGGCTCGTCGGCGATGATCAGCTCGGGGTCGGTCGAGACGGCGCCGGCGATGAGGACGCGCTGGGCCATGCCGCCGGAGACCTCGAACGGGTACGCGTCGAAGGTGCGCGCCGGGTCGGGGATGCCGACGCGGGCGAGCAGCTCGAGCGCGCGCTCGCGCGCGGCCTTCTTCGACAGCCCGAGGTTCTTGCGCAGCGGCTCGACGAGCTGGCTCCCGATCGTGAAGGCCGGGTCGAGGTTGCTCATCGGCTCTTGCGGGATGTAGGCGATGCGCTTGCCGCGCACCCCTCCGTACACCTTCTCGTCGGCGTCGGCGATTTCGGTCCCGTCGAAGAGGATCGATCCGCCCGTGACCGAACCACCGCGGGGGAGCAGGCCCAGGACCCCGAAGGCCGTCTGCGACTTGCCCGAGCCGGATTCGCCGATGAGGCCGTGGACCTCGCCCTTGCGGATGTCGAGGGATACGCCGTGGACGACCTCGATGTGCGAGCCGTCCGGTTGGTCGTACCCCACGTGCAGATCGCGCACGCGCAACAGAGTGTCCGCCGAGGTGCTGCGGGCGTCGTCCGCGTGGACGAACACGTCGGAGTCCACTTCGGGGAGCTCGTCCGGGTCGGCGATGTCACCGCCACCGAGCGAGACCGAGGTCGTGACCGCGGCGATCGAACCGGTCTTGCTGGAGACCGCGCGGCGCCGACGACGGCGCACGCTCACCGTGCGCTCGAGCTCGTCGCGGAGGACGTTGGCGAGGAGCGTCAGGGCGATGCACGTCAGGGCGATCGCCAGCGACGGCCAGATCAGCAGCACCGGGTTCTTGTAGATGTTCTTGAAGCCGTCGGTGAGCATCGAACCCCACGTGGGGACGTTGACGTCGCCGAGCCCGAGGAACTCCAGCCCCGACTGGATCGCGATGGCGATGCCCGACACGATCGCGGCCTGGATGATGATGGGCGCCCGCACGACCGAGAGCACGTGGCGGCCGATGATGCGGGCGTCGCTGAGCCCCGAGACCCGGGCGGCGTCGACATAGAGCTCGCCGCGCACGGCCGTGACCGAGGCGTACACCAGACGGAAGAACCCGGGCGAGAGCAGGATGCCGAAGATCACCATCGACACCCACACCGAGGGGCCGACGACCGCGCGGGCGGCCAGCAGCACGACGATGCCGGGGAGGGCCATGTTCAGCTCGGTGACCCACGTGGCAGCGGTATTGAACCACCCCTGGTAGTAGCCGGCGATCAGGCCGCTCACCACGCCGAGGACGACGGCGACGACGACCGCGATGAGCGCGGCGGCGATGCTCGTCTGGGTGGCGGCGAGCAGGCGCGACAGGACGTCGCGGCCGCTGCCGTCGGTCCCGAGCAGGTGCGCGGGGCTCGGTCCCGCGAGGATGGCGCGGATGTCGGCGAAGTTGGGATCCTGCGGCGCGATCAGCGGGCCGATGAAGGCCAGGAGGGCGATGATCGCGAGGAATCCGAGCGAGACCATGCCGACGGGCCGACGCAGCAGGCGCCGGAACAGCGCCACGCGCACGGGGGCGACGGGGACGGCGGGAGGGACGTCGATGGCGGTCATGACAGTCGCACCTTCGGGTTGAGAGCGGCCTGGGCCAGGTCGATGAGGAGGTTGACGACGACGACGATGATCGCGAACGCGATCACCAGGCCCATGACGACGGGGATGTCACCGAGGCTCGTCGCGCGCACGCTGAGCTGTCCCATCCCGGGGATGGCGAAGATCTGCTCGACGATGACGGCGCCGCCGAGGAGGCCGACGAACTGCACGGCCAGGACCGCCAGGGCGGGCCCGCCGGCGTTGCGCAGCACGTGCTTGTAGATGACGGAGGTCTCACTGAGGCCGCGCGAGCGGAGCGTGCGGACGTAGTCGCGGGAGGTGGCATCCAGGACCGAACCGCGCACCTGTTGCGCGACGGTGGCGATCGCTCCGATGGAGAGCGCCGCGATCGGGAGGACGACCGAGGCCAGCCATCCGCTGAACGAGGTCGTCAGCGGCGTGAATCCGGTGGCCTTGAACCAGCCGAGGTTCACGGCGAAGACGAGGACGAGGAAGAGGGCGATGAGGAATCCCGGGACGGCGAAGCCGACGAGAGAGAGGAACTGCACAGCGGCATCCACTGCTCCTCCGCGGCGAGCGGCGAGGACGCCCAAGAGGATGGAGAGGATCGCCGAGACGAGCGTGGCGCCGATGACGATGGACAGGGTCACGCCCAGCCGCCCGGAGACGCTGACCGAGACGAGCTCTCCGTTGAACCAGCTGCGGCCGAGGTTCCCCGTGACGGCCGAGCTGAGCCAATCGGTGTACTGGGTGAGCAGGGGCCGATCCAGGCCCAGCTCCTCGGTCTTCTTGGCGACCGTCTCGGGGGTCGCGGTCTCGCCCAGGATGCGCCGGGCGATGTCGCCACCGGCGGCGTACAGCAGGGTGAAGGCCAGCAGCGAGATGACCGCGACGAGGACGACGCCGGACAGCAGCCGGCGCACGATGAATGCGAACATGTGTAGTCCCTCGGGGCGGACCGGCCCACCCGACGTGCGGGCGGGCCGGTCGACGGGTCAGTTCTTCGGCGAGAAGCCGAAGATCGACGGGTAGGCGTTGGTCGGCCAGAACTCGAGGTTCGTGTTCGGGTCGGTGGCGAAGGTGCCCTGCACGCGGAAGAACGGGGCGAACCAGGCCTGGTCGACGATGTACTTGTTCAGTTCCTTCAGGGCGGCGTCGGACTCGCTCTGGCTGCCGGTCTGGATCGTCGAGATGAGCGTGTCGACCTTCGGGTCCTCGTACGTGAAGGGGTTGAAGGTCGCGGTCGGAGCGATCATGAAGTTGATGAGCTGCCAGTCGGGGTTCTGCTCGAGGGCCATCCAGGTGGCGGGGTACTTCGGAGCGAGCATGTCCGAGATGAAGTTGCCCGTGCCGGGGTCGGTGTAGTTGACCGTGATGCCGATGTCGGCGAGCTGCTGGGCGACGAGGTCGAACGTCTGCTGGAAGGCGGGCGTCGACATCATGTTGAGCGTGAAACCGTTGGGGTACCCGGCCTCGGCGAGGAGCTTCTTGGCTGCCGCGGGGTCGTAGCCGTAGGTGGAGTCGAGCTTCTCGTCGTACGCGACCGAGGTGCGCGGGAAGACCTGCTCGGTGACCGTTCCGTAGCCGGTCTGCAGCGACTGCAGCAGTGCCTCGCGGTCGAACGCCATGTTGATCGCCTGACGGACGCGCACGTCGGCCAGCTCGGGTGCCATGGTGCCGGCGCGGTCGAGCAGGAGGAGGCCCTGGAAGTCGAGTTCGTTCGACTCGATCGTCCAGCCGGCTCCCTCGACCTCGGAGATGGTGTTGTTGTCGGCGATCTTGGCGCCGTTCAGCTCGCCGGCCTTGATGGCGTTGAGGGTCGCTGTGGTGTCGTCGAAGACGTTGATCGTGAGCTTGTCGTACTTCACGGCGTCCTTGTTCCAGTACTGGGGGTTGGCCGTGTAGACGTACGTGGTGCCCGTCACCGTCGCCGCGGTGTCGAGGATGTAGGGCCCGGAGCCGACCGGGTTGGTCGACACGTCGGGGTTGTCGAACGAGGACGGGGCCTCCACGAGGCCGGGTGCGACCGAGAGCAGGTTGACCAGGGACGGGTCGGGTGCGGCCTGGGTGATGGTCACCGTGGTGGCGTCGGGTGCGGCGAACTCCTTGCCCGTCAACGTCGCCGCTTGCGGCGACGTTCCGTCGCGGAAGCGCTCGAGGCTGGCCACGACCGCAGCGGCGTCGAGCTTCGTGCCGTCGGTGAACGAGACGTCGTCGCGCAGCGTGAGCGTCAGGACGGTGTTGTCCGCGTTGTATTCCCACGCGGTCGCGAGCCACGGCTCGATCTCGCCCTGGGAGTTCTTCTGCAGGAGCGTGTCGAAGACGGCCTGGAAGAAGGGGCTGCGGTTGCCGTATTCGGCGCCGGCGCCGATGTCGTAACTGGTGGGAGCGATGATCGCGCCGAGAGTCAGCTGAGCGCCGGCCTCTCCGCCACCGGTGTCATTCGCGGCGCAACCGGTCAGTGTCAACGCCGCTGCGACGGCGAGGGCTGCTGTGGCCTTCCATCGGAACATCCTTGTCCTCTTCTCTGTGGTGCGGGGCTCGGGTGAGCGACCCTGCGGCGAGAAGCTAACACCAATTCCGAGTGACCGCTAGATTTTTGAGACAAAAAACTAGCGATCACTAGGAATTCGTTGTAAAACGGATCGTGAGAGGGCTCCCACGCCGACGAGATGGCGTCGTCGTGGCGGTACGGTGAAGCGATGACCGACAGACCGCAGACCCCCCGGCGACAGCGGGGCGAGTATGCGAAGTCCGAGGGGACGAGGCAGGCGATCCTGGATGCGGCCCTCGAGGTCTTCGCGGAGGCGGGCTACCGTTCCGGTTCGCTGCGCGAGATCGCACAGCGCGTCGGGATGAGCGAGGCGGGTCTGCTGCACCACTTCCCGCGCAAGAGCGCGCTGTTGCAGGCGGTGCTCGATCATCGCGACGAGCTCGCGCGGGCGATCGTGGACTTCGAGGACGACGACGGGGTCGAGACGCTGCGCAACCTCGTCGCCCTCGCCCGCCACAACGCGTCGGTGCCCGGCGTGGTCGAGCTGTACTGCGCCGTCTCCGCCGAGGCGACGGCCCCCGATCACCCGGCGCACGACTACTTCCGTCGCCGCTACGAAGAGGTGCGCACGAGCGTGGGTCGCGCGTTCGAACGCATCGCGGCGGCCGGTCGACTCGCCTCGGGAGTGCATCCCGGCCGCGCGGCGGTCTCGACCATCGCGCTCATGGACGGACTCCAAGTGCAGTGGCTGCTCGACCCGACGTCGACCGACATGGCCGAGGCGCTGGCGGAGTATTTCCGCGCGATGGTGCGCGGGTTCGACCTCACGGCCCTCGAGGACCTCCTCGACGCCGTCGCGGATGGCACCCCGTGATCCGGGTCCCCTTGTCGCACGGCTGACCGTGGGGGACGCGGTCCGGCTCACCGGCCGGCGACACGGCGACCGTCCCCGGACATGACAGAAGGCCCCCGAGTACTCTCCGAGGCCCTCCGCAACGGGTCCGACCTTACGTGCACCCGAGCCCCTCCGCCCGGGATTGCATTTCCACCCGTGTTCGTCTATTGCGGTCTCTGTCACACTCACGCCATGAGGTTCGAGACCACGCTGTCCCAGATGGGCAACAACACCGGTATCGAGGTGCCGCCCGAGGTCGTAGAGGGACTGGGCGGCGGCACACGCGCCGCCGTCACCGTCGACGTCAACGGCTACGTGTACTCCAGCACTCTCGGCGTCATGGGCGGCCGGCACCTCATCCCCTTTTCGTCCGATAGGCGCAAAGCGACCGGGCTCGCGGGCGGCGACCCGATCACGGTCGAGCTGACGCTCGACACCGCCGAGCGGACCGCGGAAGTACCGGACGACCTCGCGGCGGCGCTCGCCGAGGCGGGTGTCCGCGCCGCGTTCGACGCTCTCGCCCCGAGTGTCCGCAAGGCGCACGCCGGGAGCGTCGACGGCGCGAAGGCGCCCGAGACCCGTGCACGCCGCATCGCGAACATCGTCTCCGCCCTGGAGTGACCGCGGGCTCGCGCGCGCGGCCCGGACGATAGCCTGGTACGGGAGGTCGCGTGGGCCGGACGAAGGATGCCATCGCCGAGGGGCTGTCGATCGCGACGGCCGCGGCGCGGCTCACCATACGCAACCACCTCCTCGTCGAGACGATCGCGCGGGGTGGGCACTTCGACGGTGCCCTGTTCGCGGAGTTCGCGCGCCAGACGCTGCGCGCGCTCGCCGACGAGCAGGATCAGGCGGCCGACCGCGTCACGCAGCAGCGCAAGCGCGCGTGGGGCCGTTTCTCGGACTCCTCGGGCACGCACGATTACCGCGACCGCGACACTCGCAACCTCCGCCGTCGCGCCCGCCAGTCCCGCGGTGTCGCGAAGGAACTGCGCGATTTCGCGGACGATCCCGAACGGGTCGGTGAGCTCGTCGCCGCCGCCCGCGCGGCGGCCTGGGGCGACGTCGAGGCGAACCTCTCGAAACGGCTCGACGTCGAGGGCATGACCGAGGATGCCGACCCCGACTACGCCACGATGCGTCGCGCCCGCATGGACGCGTTGCGCATGGTCGACCTCGCCCGCTTGGCCTCGCAGGCGAAGAAGCGGGCGAAGGAGCACGCGGCTGCCGCGCGCGACGCGGCTCCGGTCGAGGCGGCGGGCGGCAAGAAGAAGAAGTCGACCTCGGCCTGATTCCCGGTGCGGGTCCGCCGCGTCCGCGGGAGAGAGAAAAGACCCGGCCGGAATCTCTTCCGGGCCGGGTCTGTCACTGTCTCAACACAGTGTGCGCCCGAAGGGACTCGAACCCCTAACCTTCTGATCCGTAGTCAGATGCTCTATCCATTGAGCTACGGGCGCAGGGCCTCCGCGCGAAACGGCGCGCAGGCCGTGGTCCAGCATAGCCGGGACCTGCGCCGAGGTCTAATCGGCGCCGACGCGCACGCATCTCGGGCGTGGCGCGCACGTGTCCGGGCGGTGAAGCGGGCGCGACGTACGCTGGAGGCATGAGCGCCTACGTCTCGGCGTTCGAGCTGTTCTCCATCGGTGTAGGACCCTCGAGCTCCCACACGGTCGGCCCCATGAGGGCCGCCGCTGATTTCGCCGCACGACTGCGCTCCACCCGAGTGCTCGAGAACGTGGCATCCGTCTCTTGCGCCCTGTACGGGTCGCTCGGCGCGACCGGGATCGGGCACGGCACCCCCGACGCCGTGGTCGCCGGGCTCCAGGGCCTCCAGCCCGAGACGGTCGACCCGGATGCCGTGCGCCGGGCGTGGTCGGACTGGCCCGACGGTCGGGCGCTCCTGCTCGCCGGCATCCACGGCATCCCGTTCTCGAAGGGCGACGTGGTGCTCGCGCCCCGCACGCGGCTGCCGGGGCACCCGAACGCGATGACGCTGTCCGCGCGGGACGCCGACGGGGCGATCGTCGCCGACGAGACCTACTTCTCGGTCGGGGGCGGCTTCATCCGCCGTGACGGGGAACCCCCGCGGATCGCCGCTGCGCCGGTTCCGTTCCCGTACACGGACGCGGCGACGTTGATCGCGCTGTGCGACGAGCGCGGGATCACGATCGCCGAAGCGGCACGCCGCAACGAAGAGGCGTCGCGTTCCGACGAGGAGATCGCCGAGGGTCTGGACCGGATCTGGGATGCCATGGCCTCCTGCGTGAACGCCGGATTGAGCCACGACGGGGTGCTGCCCGGCATCCTGAAGGTGAAGCGGCGCGCGTCCGTGATCCGTGCGCAGCTCGAGGGGATCGAGGCCGAGGGGCACCGCGAGCTGCCCGGGGAGTGGCTCGGCGCCTTCGCGCTCGCCGTGAACGAGGAGAACGCCGCGGGCGGACGCGTCGTCACCGCGCCGACCAACGGTGCAGCCGGCATCCTGCCCGCCGTCGCGATGTACTGGTGGCGCTTCCTCGCCGACTCGGGGCTCGGTGTCGGTAACGCCGTCACCCCGCACGGAGAACTCGTGGGGAGTGCGCTGCTGAGGTTCCCCGGTCACGGCGCGACGCGCGACGAAACGGAGGAGTGGGACGACGCGCGAGTGGCCGAGGCCAATCGGCGTCGCGGGATCCGGAGATTCCTGCTCACCGCGGCGGCTCTGGGCTCGTTGTTCAAGAACAACGCCTCGATCTCCGGAGCCGAGGGTGGATGCCAAGCCGAGGTCGGCTCCGCGTGCGCCATGGCCGCGGGCGGACTGACGGCGGTGATGGGCGGCACGAACCGGCAGATCGAGAACGCCGCCGAGATCGCGATGGAACACCACCTCGGACTCACGTGCGACCCGGTCGGCGGGCTCGTGCAGATCCCGTGCATCGAGCGGAACGCCATCGCCGCGTCGACCGCCGTGACCGCCGCCCGCCTCGCTCTGCGCGGCGACGGAACCCACTACGTGTCGCTGGACACCGTCGTCGAGACGATGCGGCAGACCGGCATCGACATGTCGACGAAGTACAAGGAGACGAGCGAGGGCGGCCTCGCGGTCAACGTCATCGAGTGCTGAGCGGCGGGCGGCGCGGCGAGCGCTCATATCCGGGTCGAGCACCCACCTCACGGACGTACCGAACGGGGGCGTTCGGCCCGGACATGGGCTTTCGCCACGCGCAGCCGGTCAGCGTTGGTCGCGGAGCTTGGCCGTGAGGGCCTGCAGCTGGGCCAGCTCGGTGTCGTCCAGGCGTGCCATGCGGTCGGCGATCGAGGTGGCGTGCGTCGATGCGATGCGGCGGAACGCCACCGCCCCGGCCTCGGTCGCGGTCACGAGCGCCCCGCGGCCGTCGTCGGGGTCGGCGCATTTGGTCACGAGTCCCCGTGCGGCCATCCGCTCCACGAGGCGCGAGACGCTGGGCTGGCTGATGAGCATGTTGGCGGTCACGTCGCGCAGGCGCGCGGTCATGCCACGGCTCCGGGTGACCGTCAGGAGCACGTCGTACTCGGCCTGCGAGAGCTCCGCGCACTCGAAATCGGTGCGCAGGTCTTCGAACACCTCATGCTGCGCGCGGAACAGGCTCTCCCATGCCTGGACGGCGAGGCGACGATCGGTCATGAACTCAGCGTAGAGCCGCGCGATACCCTCGCGCCCCCGCACGAGTAGCAGATCCGGGTAACGCCCGACGTCACCCGGTGGACACCCGGGAGGACGGTGGCGTTCACGCGTCGCTCCGTCGGCTTGCCTACCGTCGACGCGTCCCCCCAGATGAAGGTGGCTCCGCCATCCGTTCTCCGCGTTCCCGCATCCTTCCCGCAGCCCTCGCGACGGCGCTCGTCGCCGCGGGTATCCCGACCCTCGCCGCCCCGGTCGCTCATGCCGCGACACCCGCGTCGACCGTCGTGGTGACCGAGATCGTCGCCGACAACACCGGCGCCGACAACTTCGAGTACGTCGAGATCCACAACATCTCGGATGCCGTCGTCGACCTCGCGGCATCCGGCATCACGTTCGCGTACTCCTACGACGACTCCGCGGACCGCACACGCGACGTCCCCCTCACGGCCGAGCCGGCGAGGCTCGCCGCGGGGGAGACCGCGCTGCTGTGGGTGAGCTACACCTCCGGCTCCGTGGACGCCTCGGCCCGCACGGTCGCGGACTTCCGCGCGTTCCACACGGTCGCCGACGACGTGCAGGTCGTCCGGCTCACCGGGCAGGCCGGTATCGCCAACGGGGGAAACCGCGGCATCCGGGTCGTCGAGAACGGCGAGCTCACCTCGTGGTCGCACGCGCCGTCGGGCGCGTTCGGTGCCGACCTCGCGACGCACTTCCGCCTGCCCGCCGACCCCGCGGAGCGCCGGCTCGACGTGCTCGGTGTGAACGCCGCCCCATCGCCCGGCACCGTGCTGCCGGAGGCGGTGGTGCATCCTGGCGCCGCTCCGTCGCCCACGGCGACCCCCACTCCCACGGCGACCCCCACTCCCACGGCGACCCCCATGCCCACCGCGACCGTGCCGGGCGGGTCGCCGCTCCCGGGCGCACCGCTCCAGGTCACCGAGCTTCTGCCCGACTCGACCAACGTCGGCGGGTCGGACGGGTACGAGTTCATCGAGGTGTTCAACGCCACCGATGCGCCCATCGACTTCTCCGACTACGCCATCGACTACCTCTACCCCGTGGAGGGCACCGTCAGCCGCTGGCCGGCCGTGCCCGCGGACGTCGTGATCCCGGGTCGCAGCGCGCTGGTGTTCTGGATCAAGAACGGCGCCAATGACGCCCTCACGGCCGACGACTTCAACCGCCAGTTCGCAACCTCGCTGGTCGCGGGGGAGACGCTGGTGGAGATCTCCTCCGCAGGCATGGCCAACGGCAGCCCGCGCGGCGTCCAGGTGTCGACCAACACCGGCCACCCGGTGAGCACCGCCTTCTACAACCTGGACGGTCGCGACGACACCCAGGCGGACAAGGGCATCCGCTTCACCGCGACCGCGGATGCCGCGGCCCAGCGCATCCTCGACATCGTGCCCGCCAGCCCCGGCGCGGTGCAGGACGCGCAGATCGCCGCGACGCCGGTCGTCACGCCCGTCGACACGACGGCACCCACGGTGACCGACCGCACGGCCGCGGAGATCGTGCCCGGCAGCGACTTCGTGATCGACCTCGCCCTCGCCGACGACGTCGACGTCCGCACCGCCACGCTCGAGCTTCGCAACGACGTCGATGAGCAGCCCTTGCGGATCAGTCTCACGGACGCCGGTGACGGCGTGTTCCGGCACACGGTGAAGGCCGTCGACCTCACCGGCAAGCGCTGGTACGCCTACACGGTCACCGCCACCGACGGCACGAACTCCGTCACCACGGACGAGCGCCGCGTCGCCGTCGCCGGAACCTCCGACGACCCGGTGCGCCTCAACGTCGAGGACGGTCAGTTCGTCCGCGGCGCGATCGAGGTCGTGGCATCCGGTGACTCGTACCCGAGCCCGCTGTCGCTCTCGATCGACGGGGAGCGCGTCGAGACCGCGCCGAGTCTCGAATCGCGTCCCGTGTTCGTCTTCGAAGCGACCAACGTCAACTACTACTTCAAGAACGGTGTGCGCATCGGCGACGACGTGCTCACGATCTTCGACACGGGCACCGAAGGGTGGGAGACCATCGTCACGCCCGTCCCGCTCGACTACCTCCGGCGTGGCGAGGCTCTGACGGCCAGCGTCTGGGCGGGCACGAAGAAGGCCCCCGAGATCGACCCCGACGAGAACAACGACGACTTCGAGATCCGCGGGCTGCGTCTCATCCTGCCGGACGGTCGCACGCTCACCCCGGCCGGATACGACGACCCCGCCGCGGTCCTTCGGATGGGCGACAGCACGGGCAAGCTCGACTTCTTCGACGCCCGCTTCTCCGTCCCCGAAGACGCGTACACCGCCATCTCCCACACGTGGGACACGTCCGCACACGCCGACGGCGACGTCGTGATCGCCGCCACCGACGGTGACGAGACGGTCTCGCGCACGGCCCGCGTCGACAACACCGCGCCGGCGGTCACTTCGCGCGTCGAGGACGGAACGGCGTATCGCGGCACGATCGACATCGACGCCGAGGTCGTCGACGCCGGGTCGGGGGTGGCCGCCGTCAGCGCGCGCCTGGACGGCGCGGAGATCGCCCTGCCCTACCAGACCTCGTCGGTGGCCCTCTCGGCGGGCGACCACGTGCTGGAGATCGGCGCCACCGACGTCGTCGGCAACGCGACGACCTGGAAGGCCACGTTCGAGACGTACGCCGAGCAGCCCGCCGCCGGGCTCCTCGCACCCGCCGAAGGCGCCGAGGTCTCCGCCGGCGACGTGACGCTGCAGGCGAAAGTCGAAGATCCGCAGGGCGATCCTCTCGACGTCGCGTTCCTCGAGGGACGTCGAGTCGATCTCGCGGACGGCGACGTCTCGGTGCAGTCGGGCACCGTCGCCGACGCCGCGTCCGTGGACCGCGCCGCGCCGCAGACGCTGTCCCGCGCGCAGGTCGAGACACTGGCCGACGTCGACGGACTCTCGGACGACGTCACGAGCGCCGAGGCGTTCCCCTACCAGCTCTTCGAGGTGGCGGTGGAGGCCGCGGACGCGGGCGCAGACGTGCGGGCGACGTGGTCGGGACGGGCGAACGCCGGCGCCACGGTGATCCTGTCGGCCCAGCGACCGGACGGTTCGGGGTGGGACGAGGTGGACCGCCATGTGGCGACCGCCGACGATGAGGCGTTCGAACTGGACGGCGTCGTCTCCGTCGACGCCTACGCGGTCGACGGTGCCGTGCGCCTGCTCGTGCAGCACTCGGAGGGCTTCGCGGCTCCCGACCGCAGCACGCGCGACAGCGAGGTGACGCCCCACAACCCCGACGACGTGGCCCGTTCGGACTACGACTTCACGTTCGGGTGGGAGTCGGACACCCAGTACTACAACGAGAACGAGATGGCGGGCGAGCCCTACAAGCACCAGGAGGCCATCCACTCGTACTTCCTGGATCGTCGGGACGACCTCAACCTGCAGTATGTGTTCCACACCGGCGACATCGTCGATGACTACGACGTCCTCCCGCAGTGGGAGCGCGCCGACGTGCAGTACGACCGGCTGGATGCCGCGGGGCTGCCCTACGGTGTGCTGGCGGGGAATCACGACGTCGGGCACGACGTCGGCGACTACACGAACTACGGCAGGTACTTCGGTGAGGACCGATTCGCGGGGAACCCCTGGTACGGCGGGAGCTACGAGAACAACCGCGGCCACTACGACCTCGTCTCGGCCGGGGGCATCGACTTCCTGATGCTGTACACCGGATGGCTCCCCGACGACGCGTCGATCGCGTGGATGAACGAGGTGCTGAAGCGATACCCCGACCGGGTCGCGATCGTGGCGCAGCACGAGTTCATCCTCACCACCGGGGGTCTGGGGGCCATCCCGCAGCGCGTCCTCGACGAGGTCGTCGCACCGAATCCCAACGTGCGCATGGTCATGTCCGGTCACTACCACGACGCGTTCCTTCGGACCGATGCGTTCGACGACGACGGCGACGGCGTCGACGACCGGACGGTGTACTCGATGCTCTTCGACTACCAGGGCCTGCCCGAGGGCGGTCTCGGATACCTCCGTCTGCTGCACTTCGACAACGAGGGCGAACGCATGATGGTGCGCACCTACTCGCCGTCGCTCGATCGCTACAACTCCGACGAGCCGAGCCTGCTCGGTCCCACGGACGACCCGTACGCGCAGCAGGAGTTCGAGCTGACGTACGACCAGCTGGGCATCGAGCCGCACGAGCGTGTGCTCGGCACGGATGCATTCTCGGCCGAAGTCCTCGGGACCACCGAGATCGCGTCCTTCACCGGTGTCGCCAGCGGAACGATCGTGTCGGCATCCTGGCCCCTGACTGAGGAGGGTGAGCACGGCTGGTACGTCCGGTCGAGCGACCCCTACGGCGCCGTCGATCGCTCACGCGTGGCGCTGTTCACCGTCCGGGCGGCAGCGGTCGACCCCGTGGAGCCGGGTACGACGCCGCCCGGCGGCGAGGAGCCGACCGATTCGGATCAGGGGACTCCTGCCCCGTCGGTCGCGGATGCCGAACCGTCGCGGGGCGCGGGCCACGGGGCTCTCGCCGTCACCGGAACGGATGCCGAGGGGCTCGGACTGTGGGCCGCGGCGGCGGTGGCACTCATGGCACTCGGCGGCGGGCTCATGATCCTGCGCCGCCGTCGCAGCAGAAGCAACTAGCGGGGCACCTCGAGCGCCCGGGTGAAGACAGGAAGGGCCGGTCGGAGCGGCATCCGACCGGCCCTCTGCACCAGAGTGTCCTGCAATCACATGTCGGTAGCTGCCACAGCAAAACAACTACCGTGCGAGCACTCTATAACGGTGAGATAACGGAAGGGAAGAGGTCGTCGTGATCTCTTCGTGATGATTCGAGGTTCGGCTCAGCGTCCGCGCACGTGGTTCCACTGCGTGATGACCTCGGAGCCGTGCTCGAAGCCGAGCTCGCTGACCGCGGAGGTGCCCAGGACGAAGTAGCGCCCGCCCGCGGCGGTCAGTCCGAGCCAGACTCCGGCGAGGGCGCGCAAGAAGTGCGAGTGCGAGAAGACCAGCACCTGCTCACCCGCGCGCACGCGGGGGCGCAGATCGTCCAGGAGTGACTCGGCGCGGGCGGTGACCTGCTCGACGCTCTCGCCCGGCGTCTCGCCCGCCGGAGCGCCGGACTGCCAGATCGTCCACGGGCGGCCGAGCTGCGCGGTGATCTCGGGGGTCGTGAGTCCCTCGTAGGCGCCGTAGTCCCATTCGACGAGGCGCGGCTCGTGCTCCGCGTGCGGGTAGCCGGCGCGCGCGGCGGTCTCGACCGCCCGGTGCAGTGGGCTCGTCAGGACGAGGTCGTAGTGCCGGGTCGCCAGCAGCGTCCCGGCGAGCTCGGCCTTGTAGGCGCCGGTCTCGGTGAGCGGGATGTCGGTGAGCCCCGTGTGGCGTCCGCTGCGGCTCCACTCGGTCTCGCCGTGGCGCACGAGTACGAGGCGCCCGTCGGGGTCGGTCAGATCCTCATCTTTCACGTGCCCATCCTCCCGCGTCCCGGGGCAAGACGAAGGGCCGGTCGAGGAGTGTCGACCGGCCCTTATCCCTGCACCAGAGTGTCCTGCAATCACATGTCGGTAGCTGCCACAGCAAAACAACTACCGTGCGATGACTCTATAACGGTGAGGTAACGGAACGGAAGAGGATGCCGTTACCTTTTCGTGATTCATAGGTGACGCATCAGTTCGGTGTCCGGCCGTCCGACCTTCGGTAGGAGCCCCGGGCGTGGTGGACACGAGATCGGAGCGAACACGGCGAACGGGACGAGTGCGACGCAGACAACGGCACGCCCGCGGGATGTGCCATGCTGTGCGGCAGACGCGCGATCCGACGCGTCGAGGGGGACCTTCCGGGTCCTGTTCTTGGGGGAGAGCACATGGGGAATTCCGAGCTGCCCGCGGCCGGCTGGTATCCGGCGGCGCACGCGAACGGCGAGGCGCGGTGGTGGGACGGGACGCGGTGGTTCGACGAAGAACAGGCCGCGACCGAGGCCCTCGAGCCCGCGACGACGACCGCGTTGCGCCGCGGAGGACAGCCACGAGACGATGCCGCACAGGCTCAGCCTCCCGCGTCGGTGCGACGACGGACGGCTGCCATCGCGGCCGGAACGGCGCTCGTGGTCGGACTGATGGTCGGTGCAGGCAGCGGCGGAGCCGGATCGCTGGGCGAGCGCGACGCGCTGAAGGCGCAGGTGAGCGCGCTGGAGGTCGCCGTCAGTGAGGCCGAGACGGCGTCGGAGAGCGCCGAGGATGCCGCCGACACGGCCCGTGAAGACCTCGAGGGGGCGCAGGCGCGCGCGACTGCGGCGGAGCAGAAGCTCGCGACAGCGACCGCCCAGGTGACCGCTCTGGAAGCGGCCGCCGTGACGGCGAAGGCGGATCTCGACGCGCGCGCGGCCGAGATCGCGGATCTCAAGACCAAGGTCCCCGCGCCGCCCGAGCCCGTGCAGTCCGCACCGGTGCGGGAAGCATCGACGGGCCAGAACGTCTCCTACGCGAACTGCACGGAGGCCCGCAACGCGGGCGCAGCGCCCGTCCGCCGCGGCGACCCCGGCTACAGTTCGCGGCTCGACCGCGACGGGGACGGCGTCGGCTGCGAGTGAGCGGAGCGGCGCGGCCGCCTGCGTGAGCGGCGCGGGTCGGGCTGCGTGCGAGCGGCTCCGGTCTACGCTTTCGCGCCCGTCAGCGCCAGCGTCCCGCCGAGGCCGATCATCATCGCGCCGCCCGTCCCCGCGAGCGTCGACATCCGCCGCGGCGACCGGGCGAACCAGTCGCGCGCGGTCCCCGCGGCCAGCGCCCACGCACTGTCGCACGCGAGCGCGAGCACCTGGAACACGAGCCCGAGCAGGAGAAGTTGCGCCCAGACGGGCCCCGCGCCCGGGGCCACGAACTGCGGCAGCACCGCGACGAAGAAGGCGATCGTCTTGGGATTGGTCGCGCCGACGATGATGCCCTGTCTCAGCAGGGTCCACGCCGACCGGCCGCCGACCGCGCCGATGTCGGCGTGCGCACGTCGATGGCGGATCGCCTGGATGCCCAACCACACGAGGTAGACCGCGCCGACGATCTTCAGCACGGTGAACGCCACCACCGACGACGCGACGATCGCTCCGACCCCGAAGGCGACGGCCACGACGGCGGGGATCGTGCCGAGCGCGTTGCCGACGACGCTCAGCACACCGGCGCGGCGACCGAGGGCGATCGACCGGCCGATCACGAACAGCACGCTGGGACCGGGGATCACGATGATGACCACGGATGCCAGCACGAATGCCGCCACGTTCGCCCACGGGATCATGCGCTCACCCTAATGCCGCCGCCGCAGCGCGGAGACTACTCTCGTCACACGGTCGTCTACCCGAGGGAGCCGTCATGCAGGACCAGTTCGACACCGTCGTCGTCGGAGCGGGCATCGCCGGTCTGTCAGCCGCCCGTCTCCTCGCGCGGGAGGGGCGCCGCGTCGTCGTCGTGGAAGCCCGTGACCGCGTCGGGGGACGCGTGCACTCGCAGCGCGACGGGCACCGAGTCACCGACCGGGGTGCGTCCTGGATCCACGGCATCGACGACAGTCCCGTCGAGGCGGCCGCCCGCGCTTTCGGCATGCCCATGGCCGAGTTCACCGTCGGCGGGTACCAGCCCGACAGCCGCCCCTTGGCCTATTTCGGTCCGGATGCCGCCCGCCTCACGCCCGAGGAGGTGCAGGCGTTCGCCGACGACGTGCGCGCCCTGAACGCCGACCTCGTCGAGGTCATTGCGCGTTCGGCCCCGGACGCCACCTACGCCGACGTCGTCGACGAGGCCCTCGCCGGGCGCGACTGGGCGCCCGAACGCGCGCAGCGCGTCCGCGAATACAACGGCCGCCGCGCCGAGGAGCAGTACGGCGTCCACATGTCGGTGCTCGGCGCGCACGGACTCGACGACGACACCGTGAACGGCGACGAGGTCGTCTTCCCGCGCGGATACGACGAACTCGCGACGAACCTCGCCGAAGGCCTCGATGTGCGGCTGGAACACGTCGTCGGCGCGATCGAGTGGTCCGCCACCGGCGTCACCGTGACGACCGATCGCGGCACCTTCCACGGGGCGACGGCCGTGGTCACGCTCCCCATCGGCGTCCTCCAGTCGGGTGACGTCGCCATCGCCCCGTCGCTGCCCGACACCCATCGGCGCGTCCTGGGCGTCCTGGCATCCAATGCCTTCGAGAAGGTCGTGCTGCGCTTCCGCGAGAAGTTCTGGGATGCCGGGGTCTACGGCATCCGCCAGTTCGGCGACGAAGGGGAGTGGTGGCACTCCTGGTACGACCTCGGGCGCATCCACGACGAGGCCGCTCTCCTGACCTTCGCCGCGGGCCCGGCCGCCGTCGCCACGCGGCACTGGAGCGACGAGGAGATCGCGGCCTCGACGCTCGCGCAGCTGCGCCGGTTGTACGGCGCGCACGTTCCCGAGCCGGAGAGCGTCGTCGTCACGCGCTGGCAGGACGACCCGTTCTCGCGCGGGTCGTACAGCTACATGAAGCCCGGTTCCGTCGGGCCCGACCACGATGAGCTGGCCGAGCCCGTCGGCGGAGTGCTGCACCTCGCGGGCGAGGCCACGTGGGGCGACGACCCGGCGACCGTTCCCGGCGCGCTGCTCTCGGGACACCGCGCGGCCGAGAACGTCCTCGGCCGCGCCGTGCCCGTCGAGCACCTCTGGGGCTGACGCTCCCGGAGGTCAGCGGGGTTCGGAACCCGTCGCCACCGGCAGCTCGGGGTGATTCGACCACTGGCTCCACGACCCGGGGAACACCCGCGGGGTGAAGCCGGCGAGCGTCAGGGCGACCGCTTCGTGCGCCGCCGTCACTCCCGAGCCGCAGTACACGCCGACCTCGACCCCCGACAGCGCGCCGAGCGCGACGAAGCGGGCGCGTAGAGCCTCCGGGTCCGCGAACCGGCCGTCGGGACCGACGTTCTCGGTGGTCGGCGCGCTGACGGCCCCGGGCACGTGTCCCGCGCGCGGATCGATCGGTTCGACGTCGCCGCGATACCGCTCGGCCGCGCGCGCGTCGAGCAGCAGCTCGGAGTCGGCGAACCCCGACACGTCCTCGAGCGACAGCACGGGGAGAGCCCCATAGGCGAGGGTCACCGATCCGGGCGCGGGGGCCGCGGCATCCCCGGACTCCAGGTCGAACCCGGCGTCGGTCCACGCCCGCAGCGACCCGTCGAGCAGGCGCACGTCGGCGACGCCGGCGTGCCGCAGGAGCCACCACGCGCGGGCGCTCGAGAGGTTCTTCAGATCGTCGTAGACGACGACGGTGTCGCCGTCGTCGATGCCCCAGCGGCGGGCCGCGTCCTGCAACGCCTCGACCGGGGGGAGCGGATGCCGTCCGTCGGTGGGCTCGCCGTGCGCGGCGAGGTCGTGGTCGAGGTCGACGTACTGTGCGCCCGGGATGTGCCCGGCGAGGTACTCGGGCCGCCCGTCGGGGCGATCGAGGCGCCAGCGCACGTCGAGCACCCGGACCGGACCGCCGTCCGCGAATCGACCGGCAGCGAGAGCGTCGTGCAGCTCGGTCGCGGTGACCAGGACGTCAGACATGTGCGTGCACCGCTTCGGCCTCGTGGATGCCGGACAGCTTGAACGCGAGCCGCCCGTGGGCGAACCCGCCGCCGGCGCGGATCGCGGTGGCGACCCACGCGGCCTCGGCGAGTTCGGCCTTCGACGCCCCCGCGCGCACGGCCGCCTGCGAGTGGCCGTCGATGCAGTAGGTGCACTGGGTCGTGATGGCGACGGCAAGGGCGATGAGTTCGCGGAACTTCAGCGGGATCTCGCGCCCCTCCGGCGCGAAGACGCTGTCGTTGAACGCCGTGAACGCCGCCAGTACGTCCGGCGTCGTCTCCTTGTAGTCGCGCGTGTAGGCGCGATCGCCCTCGCGGTCGAAGAAGTCGCTCATCTCTCACTCCCTGCCGTCGCGCCGGTCGGGTGGCGCGCGCCGGTCCGAGCCTAGGAAGCCCCTCCCCGACGAGCAATGCCCGCTCCGTGATGGGCACTCATCGTGCCGCGTGATGGATGCCGTGTGAACGCGCGTGACCGCCGCCGAGCGCGAGCGCCCCGCCGCCGTCTATCGTCCAGGCATGGCCGAGACCCTCGACATCATCCAACTCCGCACGTTCGTCGCGATCGACGAGTGCGGCGGATTCGGACGTGCCGCGGTCGCGCTCCACATGAGCCAGCCCACCGTGAGCCAGCACGTGCGTTCCCTCGAGAAGCGTCTGCAACAGCCCCTCGTCGAGCGCGACGGGAGGCGGGCGCGGTTCACGCTCGCGGGCGAGAAGCTGCTGGCCGAGGCCCGTCGCATCCTCGCGGTGCACGACGAGGCGCTCGCGCGCCTGGACGTCACCCGCGCGCGCACGATCGTGGTCGGCTCGACCGAGACGGCGGCCGAGCAGATCCTGCCCGAACTCCTCGGAACCCTGCGCCGCGCGTTCCCCGAGCGGCAGGTGCAGTTCCACATCGATCGGTCCACGCGGATGACGGATGCCGTATCCAAGGGCACCATCGACCTCGCGGTCGTGCTCGACACCGGGTCGACCGTGGCCGGCGTCGAGGTGGGCGACCTGCCACTGAACTGGTACGCGTCGCCCGGCTGGCAGCCCCCGGCGCACGGGGAGGCGGTCCCGCTCGTGGCGTACGTCGAGCCGTGCGGCATGCGGCAGCGCGCCCTGCAGGAGCTCGGTGACATCGGCGCGCGCGTCGACATCGCGGCGGAGTCGGGCAGCCTCGAGGGCGTCATCGCGGCGGCGCGGGCCGGACTCGGCATCGCGGTGCTCCCCACCGCGGGGCGCGCTCCGGCCGGGCTCGTGGTGCGCCGGGACTTCCCCGATCTCGGCCGGATCTTCGTGCGGCTCATCACGCGCCGAGGTCTCGAGCCGGGTGTCGAGCAGACGGCGCTGACGTCGCTCGACGGGTTCTTCGCCGTGCGTCGCCACATCCACGCCGTCTCGGCGTGAGCGGCCGTCCATCGGGAACGCCGATGGGTGCGGTTCGGCGATCCGTGTTGGACGTGCGCGGTCCCGCGCGCGGAGCATGGGGAGCATGACTGCCTCTCCGACCCTCTCGCGCCTCGACCTCGGCGCCCTCACCGCTTCCGTCGCTGAAACCGCCGAGCGCTACGACCGCTCGGGCGACTTCCCCGCCGACGGCCTCGCCGCCGCGCACCGCGCGGGCGTCTTCCAGGCGGTGATCGGCGAACGCTTCGGCGGCGACGGGGTCGATGCGCTCGAGCGGCTGCGCATCCTGCAGGCCATCGGCCGGGGCGACCCCTCGGTGGCCCTCATCGTCGCCAACACCCTCGCGACCCATATCGCCCAGATCGATCGCGACGTGTGGCCGGCGCACCTGTACGAGCAGGTCGTCGCCGAGACCGCCGAGCGGCCCGTCTCGATCAACACCGCGCGCGCCGAACCCGAGCTGGGCGCGCCCGCACGCGGGGGGCTTCCCGCCACCACGGTCCGGCGCACCGCGGGCGGCTGGGCCGTGACGGGGCGGAAGGCCTACGTCACCGCCAGCACCGGCCTCGATTACCACCTGGTGTGGGCGAGGACCGACGACCCCGAGCCGCGGGTCGGGCATCTCATCGTCCGCGGCGATGCGCCCGGCATCACGATCATCCCCACGTGGGACCACCTGGGCCTGCGGGCCAGCTCCACCCACGACGTCGTCTACGACGGTGTCGAAGCGCCCGCGGACCACTTCCTCGAGATCCCGTACACGGGGGTCTACCGCGACCCGGCGGCCCAGGCCGGCGCCCTCGGGCTCACGCACGCCGCGCTCTACGTCGGCGTCGCGCGCGCGGCGCAGGACTTCTTCACCCGCTTCGCCCACGACCGCGTGCCCGCGGGGCTCGGGCGTCCGATCGCGACGACCGAGCGCATCCAGACGGTGGCCGGCGAGATCGAGGCGCAGCTCGTGCAGGCAGAGACCCTGCTGTACGGCGTGACCGAGCGCGCGGTGGCCGGCGACGCGGAGGCGGTGGCGCGCGTCCCGCTCGCGAAGATCCTGATCGTGCGCTCCGCGATCGCCGCGGTCGAGACCGCGGTCGCGGCCCTCGGCAATCCCGCGCTGAGTCGGTCGAACCCCCTCGAGCGACACCTGCGCGACGTCCTCTCCGCTCGCGTCCATCCTCCGCAGGAGGACTCGGCGCTCCTCGCCGCGGGGAAGCGGGCCCTCGGCCTCTGACGCAACACGGCGTCATGCGCGCGGGCCTCCCCGCCGCCGCGACATGACCCGCCACCCCCTCGAAACCCCCGGAATCCCGCGGATCCCGGGGGTTTCGGCATCCATCATCCGGACCGATCGTTTCCCATCGGTCGTCGTCGTTGGACGCTCCCGCGGACCGCGCCGAGACTCGCTGCAGAGTTCCCGGCCGTGCACCGCGGTCGGTTCCCCGACGAAGGATCGCCACCATGTCCGCATTCCCGAAGCGCCGACGCCGAGCCGCCCTCGGCGCGGCCCTCGCCCTGTCCTTGACCCTCCTCGCCGGGTGCGCCGGCACCACGCCGGCTGCGGCGCCCACCGACTCCGCCCCGGTCGAGGGCGGCGACGTCGTCTTCCTCATCAACTCGCTCGGCAGCAGCTGGGTGCCCAACGAGAGCTCGATCTCGAGCTACCAGGGCAACATCTGGGGCCAGGTCACCGACAAGCTCGTCTACGTCGACGACAAGGGCGAGGTGTCGCCCTGGATCGCCGAGAGCTGGGAGCAGAACACTGATGCCACCGAGTTCACGCTGCACCTGAAGGACGGCGTCACGTTCTCGGACGGCGCGCCGCTGGACGCCGGCGCCGTCGTCGCCAACCTCGACTCGTGGGCGTTCGGCAGCGCCGACAAGGGCATCGCGCCGATCGGGCTGTTCCCGAAGACCTACCGGAAGTCCACCGCCGTCGACGCGAAGACGGTCGCGGTGACCTTCTCCGCTCCGACTCTCGGCTTCATCCCGACCCTCGGCTACCACGGCTCGATCCTCGTCTCGCCGAAGACGCTCGCGCTGAGCAAGGAGGAGCAGGGCGACCTCGACAACTTCTCCGGCTCGGGCCCCTTCACCATCCGAAGCTGGGCCGACGGCGACGACGTGGTGCTCCAGAAGCGCGACGACTACCAGTGGGGCCCCGCAGCCCTCGGCCACCCCGGCCCGGCCTACCTCGACACGCTGACGTACAAGCAGGTCGCCGAGTCCAGCACCCGGATCGGCGCGCTGACGTCGGGTCAGGCGCAGGTCATCTACAACGTGCAGCCGAGCGAGATCACGAGCCTCACCGCCCAGGGATTCGTCGCCGGTCTGCCGCGCTACCTCGGATTCACCAACGGCTACCGCGTGAACGTGCAGTCCGCGCCGTTCGACGACGTGCGCGTGCGGCAGGCCCTGCAGCACGGCATCGACCGCGAGCAGATCCTCGACACCGTCTACACCGAAGGGTGGGAGGCCGCCCAGGGACTCATCCAGAGCAACGTCCCCGAAGCCACCGACCACTCGGCCGAATTCGCCTACGACCCCGAGGCGTCCGCCGCCCTGCTCGACGAGGCGGGATGGGTGAAGGGCGCCGACGGCACCCGCTCGAAGGGCGGACAGCCCCTCGAAGTGACCCTCTACGCCAACCCGTACCTGGCCACGTCGGCCTCGATCGACGAGCTCGTCGCGCACCAGCTCGGCGACCTCGGCTTCACGGTGACCGTGCAGACGTACGATGTGGCGACCTTCGGCGAGAAGGTGAAGCCGGATGCCACGACCCCGCTGTACGAGATCACCCGGTCCTTCATCGACGTGGGCACGGTCGCGAGCATCCTCACCAACGCCAACAAGGGCGAGGACTGGTTCGGCGTCGGCGAGAGCGACCCCACGCTGAACGGCCTGCGCGACCGCATCGCCCGCGCCACCGACCGCGACGCGAGAGCGAGCGCCGTGGACGAACTCCAGACGTACGTCCTCGAACAGGGGCTGTTCGTGCCGATCACGCAGATCGTGCAGCGCATCTACGTCCAGAGCCCGAAGCTGCAGGGCGTGACGTACAACGGCGTCGCGATCGCGAACTACGCCACGGCGTACCTGCAGAAGTAGGACGCCCGATGAACCCCACCTACCTGTTCTTCGCGGCCAAGCGCCTCGGCCAAGCGGTCGTGGTGGTGCTGCTGGCCTACGTGCTGACGTTCGTGGTGATCAGCGTGCTCCCCGGCGATCCGCTCACGAGCACCCTGCGCAACCCCGAGAACGGATTCACCGAGGACGAGATCCAGCGGATGGTGGAGTTCTACGGACTGGACCGCCCGGTGTGGGTCCAGCTCGTCGAGGCGCTCTCGCGCTTCGTCCGCGGTGACCTCGGGATCTCGCTGAGGTCGAGCCGACCGGTGGCGACGATCGTGGGAGACGCCCTGCCGTCGACGTTCGCCTTGGCGGCGTCGGCGCTGGGCGTCGCCCTCGTGCTCGCCTTCGTCATCGCCTACGGCACCCAGGTGCTCCCGCGCCGCGCGGCACAGCTCCTCCGGTCGGTTCCGGCGCTGTTCCTCTCGGTGCCGAACTTCGTCATCGGCCTGCTCCTGCTGAACGTGTTCGCGTTCCAGCTCGGGCTGTTCTCGGTGATCGCCCCGGACGCCCCCGTGGCCACGTTCTTCGCGGCGGTGGCACTCGGCATCCCGGTGTCGGCTCAGATCGCGCAGGTCCTCGTGACGGGCCTCGATCACGAGTTCGTCCAGGACTACGCCGTGGTCGCCTACGCCCGGGGGCTCGGGCGGGCGCGCCTGTTCTTCGCCCACCTGCTCAAGCCCTCGGCCCTCCCGGTCGTGACGATCATCGCCCTGACGGTGGGGGAGCTGCTCGGCGGCGCCCTCATCACCGAGACGGTGTTCGGTCGGGCCGGCATCGGCAGCGTCGTGCAGACGGCCGTCGCCACGCAAGACCTCCCGGTGCTCCAGGCGGTGGTGGCGCTGGCCGCGGTGGTGTTCGTCGCGGTGAACCTCCTCGCGGACCTCCTCTACCCCGTCCTCGACCCGCGCGTGTCCGTGCTCCCGTCGCGCCGCGCCGCGGCCTCCGCCACCCCCGTCCCCCTCCCGGAAGCGAGCGTCCGATGACCGCCGTGCTCTCCCCGGTTCTGCCCGGCTCCGACCCGGTGCGCGGTTTCCGCCGCGGCATACCGGTCGCCGTGGTCGTGTCGGCCTTCGTCCTACTGATCGTCACGGCCTGGGCCGTCGCGCCGGGGCTGTTCACGGCATCCGATCCGATCGTCGGCGACACGAGCGAAAAGCTGCTCGCGCCCAGCGCCGCGCACTGGTTCGGTACCGACAACCTCGGCCGCGACCTCTTCACCCGCGTCGTCTACGGAACACGGTCGTCGGTGCTGAGCGCCCTGATCGCCGTGGCGATCGCGGTCGTCATCGGCGGGCTGCTGGGACTGGTCGCGGGCTTCTTCGGCGGTCTGGTGGACGTCGTCACGGCCCGCGTCGTGGACGTGCTGCTGGCGATCCCCAGCTTCCTGCTCGCTGTCGTGGTCGTCAGCTCCCTCGGGTTCCAGACCGTCAACGCCGCGATCGCGACGGGCGTCTCGGCCGTCGCGGTCTTCGCCCGGGTCATGCGGTCCGAGGCTCTCAAGGTCCGCGGCACCGTGTACGTCGAGGCCGCCCAGCTGCAGGGCGGTTCCCGGTGGCACGTCCTCCTGACCCACGTCCTGCCCAACGCCTCACGCTCCGTCCTGGCGCTCGCCGTGCTGCAGTTCGGGGTGTCGATCCTCGTCATCGCGGGGCTGGCGTTCCTCGGCTACGGCGACCCGCCCCCGGCATCCGACTGGGGCCTGCTGGTCTCGGCGGGCAAGGACTACCTCGTGTCGAGCCCGTGGCTCGTCTACGCCCCCTCGGCGGTCATCGTCGTCGTCGTGCTGTCGATCAACCGGGTCAGCCGCTGGCTGCGAGCGAAGGACTGAGCCATGACCGAACCCCTCCTCGCCGTCCGCGACCTGTCGGTGTCGTACGGCGGACGCCGCGTCGTCAGCGACGTCTCCTTCGATCTGCGCGCCGGTCGCAGCCTCGCCCTCATCGGCGAGTCCGGATCGGGCAAGTCGACGATCGCGAAGGCCGTGCTGCGCCTGCTCCCGCGCGACTCCGGTCGCGCCGAAGGGCGTGTCCTGCTCGACGGCGACGATGTGCTCGCCCTGTCTCCGGCGCGGTTCCGACCGTTGCGCGGTCGCCGTCTCGGCTTCGTGCCCCAGGACCCGGCGTCGGCCCTCAACCCCGTTCGCACCATCGGCGCGCAGGCCCACGAGGCGGCCGCGTTGACGGGGGAGCGGGATGCCGCACGCCGGCGCGCCGCCATCCTGGAGGTCTTCGAGCGCGTCGGGCTCGCCGACCCGGAGCGCGTCTACCGCTCGTATCCCCACCAGCTCTCCGGCGGCATGCTGCAGCGTGTCCTCATCGGCCTGGCGGTGCTGCCCTCGCCCGCGCTGCTCGTCGCCGACGAGCCCACCAGCGCCCTGGACGTGACGATCCAGAAGCGGATCCTCGATCTGCTCACGGAGCTGCGGACGTCGCTCGGCATCGGCCTCCTCCTCATCACGCACGATCTCGCCCTCGCCGCCGAGCGCGCCGACGACCTCGTCGTCCTCCGCGACGGCACGATCCAGGAGGCGGGGCCGGTGGCCGAGGTGTTCGCCGCGCCCCGCTCGGCCTACGCCGCCGCCCTGCGCGCCGACGTGCCGGCCCTCGCGCCCGACCGCTACCGCGCGACGCTCGCCGCGCGCCGCATCGACGCGTCGCACCCGGCGGTGCGGGTCGAGGGCGCCGTGAAGACGTTCCGCATCGGTGGGGAGGAGCTCCGCGCCGTCGACGACGTGTCCTTCGCCGTGGCCGCGGGCAGCACCCACGCCCTCGTGGGTGAATCGGGGTCGGGTAAGACCACGACGGTCCGCCTCCTGCTGGGGCTGGAGACCCCGGATGCCGGCGACCTGCGGGTCGCGGGGGAGTCGGTGCACGGGCGCTCCCGGCGCGCGCTGCGCGACGTGCGCCGGCACCTGCAGCTGGTGTACCAGAACCCGTTCACCTCGCTCGATCCCTCGTGGCACGTCGAGAGCCTCGTCCGTGAACCGCTCGACCGGTACCGCGTCGGCGACCGCCGAGCGCGACGCGAGGCCGTCCGCGCGGCGCTGTCGGCGGTGGGGCTGCGCGAACACCTGTGGCGGCGGCGGGCCGCGGCGCTCTCGGGCGGGCAGCGTCAGCGGGTCGCGATCGCGCGCGCCCTCGTGCTCGAACCCGACGTCCTCGTGCTCGACGAACCCACGAGCGCCCTCGACGTCACCGTGCAGGCCGAGATCCTCGACGTCCTCGCGCGTCTGCAGGTCGAGCGCGGGCTGACCTACCTCTTCGTCTCGCACGACCTGGCCCTCGTACGCCAGATCGCCGACACCGTCACGGTGCTGCGCCACGGGCGCGTCGTCGAGCACGGGCCCGCCGCCGAGGTGCTCGAGAACCCTCGGCATCCCTACACCCAGTCCCTCGTCGCCGCGGTCCCCGATCCGCGCGGCATCCGACCCGCCGTGCCCGTCACGGCCTGAACCGCAGCTCTCCAGAGAGGAACCCCCATGCCCATCGAATTCGTCAACATGGTCGGCAGCCGCCCGCCCGGTGCCCCCGCCCGCAGCGGCAGCACCTTCACCACCCCCATCGACGTGGACTGGCTCCGCCACTACGCGCGCACGATCGAGACGTACGGCTTCGACTACACCCTCATCCCCTACGCGTCGGCGAGCGCCGATCAGTACGCGCTCGCCGCGACGGTCCTGGCGGCGACCCGCTCGCTGAAGACCGTCGTCGCGGTCCGCCCGAACTCGGCCTTCCCGACGGTCGCCGCGCAGGGCCTGTCGACGCTCGACCAGCTGTCGGGCGGGCGCGCCCTCGTGCACATCATCTCGGGCGGCAGCGACCAGGAGCAGGCGCGCCAGGGCGACTACCTCGACAAGGAGCAGCGCTACCGCCGCTCGTCGGAGTTCATCCAGATCCTGCGCCGGGTGTGGACCGAGAGCGCCCCGTTCTCGCACGACGGGGAGTTCTACCGCTTCGACGGCTTCGGTCCCGGATACGCCACGCATTCCGGCGGCGCACTGCCGGTGTCGCTCGGCGGATCCAGCGAGTTCGCGTACGCCTCGGGCGGCGCGCACGCCGACATCTTCGCCCTGTGGGGCGAGCCGCTGGCCCAGACGGCCGAGCAGATCGACCGCGTCTACGCCCACGCCCGCGCGTCCGGTCGCACGGACCGCATCCGGTTCTGGGTGACCTTCCGCCCGGTCGTCGCCGCGACCGACGCCCTCGCGCGCGAGAAGGCGCGCGGCATCCTCGAGGCGGCCCGACCGTTCTACGAGAAGGTCAAGGACATCAACAGCACGAACGTCGGATCCGTGCGGCTGCGGGAACTCTCGGAGCAGTCCGAGGAGCACGACGGCGGGGTCCTCTGGACGCCGCGGGGCGTGGCCGGTTCCGGCGGGGCGTCGTCGCTGCTGGTCGGGTCGCCCGAGACCGTCGCCGAGGCGATCGTGCGGTACGTCGAACTCGGGGCCGACATCGTGTCGCTCCCCACGCTCGGCGACCTCAACGACGCGGTGGATGCCGGGCGCCTGGTGATCCCGCTCGTGCGGGACGAGGTCGCACGCCGCGGCATCGACCCCGAGGTCGTGTTCGCCCGCCGGGACGTGGCGTGAGCGGACGACGACTGATCGTCGGGCTGCTGGCGAGGCGGACGGGCGCGGCGGCCCCGCTCGCGCACGCCGTGCAGCGGGCGGTGGGCGCCCTCGCCGCGCGCGGCGGGCACCCCGGCACCGCGGCCCTGCCGCCCGAGGTGGCGGTCGCGGCCGGGGCGGCGGTGGCGTCGTGACCCTCCCCGAGCTGACGTTGGGCTTCCACACGCGCGTGCCGTTCGAGAGCGGGCGGGCGCCGGAGGGGCTCCGCGACGGGATCGCTCTCTTTCGCGAGGCCGAGGATCTGGGTTTCGACCGCGGGTGGGTGTACCAGCGGCACTTCGACAACTACCTCGCCGCCCCGCTCGTGTTCCTGCCGGTCGTCGCTCAGCACACCGCCCGCATCGGTCTCGGCACCGCGATCATCGGCATCCGCTACGAAGACCCGGTGCTGCTGGCCGAGGCCGCCTCCACCGCGGACCACCTCAGCGGCGGTCGCCTGCAGCTCGGCCTGGGCACGGGGCTCGGCGGTTTCGACCGCGCATTCGGGCAGGAGCCGAACGACGGCCGTGCGCAGTCCCTTCACCGTCTGGACGCCTTCCTCGCGGCCGTGCGGGGAGAGCCCGTCGGTTTCGCTCCGGACGGCTCGTCGCTGACCGTCCGCGGTGCGAGCCCCGCGCTGATCGAGCGCACGTGGTTCGGCGCGGGCTCGGTCGCTTCGGCGGAGCGCGTCGCCCGGCGCGGACTGAACCTCATGCTGAGCACGATCCTCACCGGAGACGTGGCGGACTACGAGGCGGAGCAGCGCGCCGCCGTCGAGACGTACCGGGACCGGCATCCGGTCCGTGCACGGACACGGGTGTCGGTGAGCCGATCGATCCTCCCCGCGACGTCGCCGAACCGCGCGCGGAGGTACGCCGCCTACGACGCCGACCGACGGGCGAACGGTCCGGCCGCGTCTCGACCGAGCGGCGCCGCGGCACCGACATCGGCGCCGCCGGGGGCCTTCACGATGAGTCCCGCCCTCCACGGGGAACCGTCGGCGGTCGTCGATGCCCTGCTCGCCGATCCCGCGGTCGCGGCCGCGGACGACCTCATCGCGTTCCTCCCGCCCGAGTTCGGTCTGACCGAGAGCACGCGTCTGCTCGAGGACATCGCCGCGCACGTCCTCCCCGCCCTCCGCGCCGAACGAAAGGTGCTCGCATGACCGTTCCCCCCACCGAGATCGACCGGGCCATCGACCGCTCCGGCCTGCGCCCGGGCGGCCGCCCCGTCGAGGTCGTCGTGGCGCGCGACGTCGCCGAGGTGCAGGAGACGCTCCGACGCGCGGCGGCATCCGGTCTCGCCGTCATCACGCGCGGCGCGGGCTCGGGTCTGGCCGGAGGAGCCGTCGCGGGGGAGGGGGCGCTCGTCCTCGACCTGTCGCAGCTCACCCGCATCCGCGCGATCGATCCGGTGGACGGCACGGCGGAGGTCGAGGCGGGGGTCATCACGGCGGATCTGGATGCCGCGGCCCGGGCGCAGGGCCTGATGTATGCGCCCGACCCCGGCAGCGTCGGCATCTCGACCGTCGGCGGCAACATTGCCACGAACGCCGGGGGCCTGCGCGGCGCGAAGTACGGGGTGACCCGCGATGCGGTGCTGTCGGTCGACGTCGTGCTCGCGGACGGCACGCTCGTGCGGCTCGGGCGTCCGACCATCAAGGGCGTCACGGGGTACGACCTCGCCGGTCTCGTCGTCGGCTCGGAGGGCACGCTCGGCATCGTCGTGGCGGCCCGCGTGCGGCTGCTGCCGGCGCCGCGGCGGACGGCGACGGCTTCGGCGTTCTTCGCGTCCCTGGAGGAGGCGGCGACCGCGGTGGCCGCGATCGCCGTCAGCGGTGCTCGGCCCGCGGTGCTCGAGATCCTCGACGGCGCGACCCTCGGCGCGATCGACGCCGCCGAGGGCACGGGGCTGCGCGGGCGCGGCGAGGCCCTGCTCCTCGCACAGACCGATGGTTTCGGCGCGGCGGAGGAGATGGGGGTCGTCGTGGACGCCATCGCCCCCACCGCAGCGCACGTCGAGTGGACCGAGGATGCCGACCGCGCCGCCGATCTGCTCCACGCGCGGCGGCAGGCGCTCCCCGCGCTCGAGCGGCTCGGTCGCCCGCTCATCGAGGACATCGCGGTCCCGCGCAGTCGGCTGGCGGAGGCGATCGCCGGCATCCGTCGGATCGCGGATCGCCGCGGCGTGGCGATCTTCGTCTTCGGTCACGCGGGCGACGGCAACCTGCACCCGATCATCGTCGTCGAGCACGGCGACGAGCTCCCCGCGAACGCGATCACCGCTGCCGACGACATCTTCGCCCTCGCTCTGGCCCTCGGCGGCACCGTGACCGCCGAGCACGGCGTCGGCCGGCTCAAGCGCGAGTGGGCACGGCGCGAGCTCGGCGAGGACGCGGTGCGACTGCACGACGAGATCAAGCGGGTGTTCGACCCCCGCGGCATCCTGAATCCGGGCAGCGGCTACTGAGCGGAGTCGGTCGCCGCGCGTGCCGGGGTGCGTCCGTCCGCCACGCGCGCGGCGGCGCGGTCGTGGCGTGCGCCGACGGGTACGGTCGACGTCGCCTTCGGCAGCCCCATGGGCGGGGTGGCCACGTAGATCGTCTCGGCCCGATCGACGACGTAGGTCTCGTGCCAGATGCCCACGGCGCCGGCGGCCTTGCGTGCGCGTTTGTGGAAGCGCGTCCAGGCCGGTCGGTGCGCCTGGGTGGGCGCGGAGGCGTAGGCGTACAGCTTCTCCAGCGACGACCAGTACTGCACGAGGTACGGACCCCGCGGGCCGAAGAGCATCGTGAAGCCGAGCAGGCCCGAGTCGGGGTCGACGCTCAGCTCGCGCAGCATCGGTCCCATCTCGCCGAAGATCGGCAGCCACGCGTCGGGCCGCCACCAGCGGTTGATCGTCATGCCGATGTGGAACAGGACCAGTTCGCCGTCGTGCTGGTGCGTCATGCGCCCCGGATTGATGGATGCCATGGGTCCGTCCTCACTCGATAGTGCCACTATCTAGTATTGGATAGTATGGCTATCCAGTCAAGGGGGAATCCATGCGGATCTCGGAACTCTCCGCCCGCAGCGGCGTCTCGGTCGCGACGATCAAGTACTACCTGCGCGAGCGCGTGCTCCCCGAGGGGGAGCGGGTCTCACCCACGCAAGCGACGTACGGCGAGGCGCACGTGCGGCGACTCGGGGTCATCCGCGCGCTCGTCGACGCCGGAGTGGGTATCGCCGGCGTGCGCAACGTCGTCGCGGTGCTGGAGAACCCGCCCGAGAGCCCGTACGCGCTCCTGGGGGAGGCCAGCGCCGCGGTGAATCCCCCCGAGGCGGACGACGATCTCGACCTCGGCCCCGCCCTGGCGCTCCTCGACCGTCTCGGCGGCGACACCGACGATTGCTACCCCGGTCAGCTCGCGGCCCTCGCCCGCGCACTGGCCGCGCTCGATCGCGCAGGCTTCGCCGTGCCCGCCCCTGTGCTCGCGTCGTACGTCGAGCACCTCAGGGCCATCGCGCAGGCGGAACTCGACGCCACCCCGACCGAATCCGCCGAGGCGGCCGTGCGCTACGTGGTGCTGGGCACCGTGCTCGTGGAACCGGTGATCCTCGCCCTGCGCCGCATCGCCGAACAGATCGCAGCCTCCCGGCGGTTCGGGCGCGACTGACCGGGACCCGCCCGGTCGGGCCCGACGGCGCCGGTCAGGCGTTCGGGTTCGTCGCCGCCCCGTCGAGCCAGAGCGTGTCGGTCGCGTCGGCGTGCGCGCCCCCGCTCCCGACGTGGGCGTCGCTGATCTTCGGACCCTTCGTGATCACGTGCACGAGCGCCATGCCGTGGCCGCGTCCCAGGTCGTGATCCTGTTTCAGCCACTCCAGGATCGGGGTGGCCTTCGTGTCGGGTCCGAACCCGCGCTCGTGCGCGAGATCGACCAGCTGCCGAGGGGTGAGCCCGGTCTTCTTCTCGACCGCGTCGAGGTACGCCTGGAACGACATGCCGTCACCTTAGCGTCCGGGGTGCGCGATAGCGTCGAGGGATGGCCGTCACGCTGCACCGGGCCCCCGTCGCCGAGATCCCCCCGCTCACCCTCTACCGCCTGCTGTGGCTGCGCGTGAGCGTCTTCGTCGTCGAGCAGGATGCCGCGTACCCCGAGATCGACGGGCGCGACATCGAGCCGGGCGCCGAACTGCTGTGGGCCCAAGATCCCTCTGGCGCGGTCCTGGCCACCCTGCGTCTGCTGCGCGAAGAGAAGAACACCCGCATCGGCCGAGTGGCGACGCTCCCCGCGGCGCGCGGGCGCGGACTCGCGGCCGACCTCATGCGCGCCGCCCTCGAGGTGCTCGACCGCGAGGCGCCCGGCATCCCTACCCTCCTCGACGCCCAAGCGCACCTGGCCGACTGGTACGGCCGCTTCGGTTTCGTCGTCTCGGGGGAGCCGTTCGCAGAGGACGGCATCCCGCACGTCCCGATGCGCCGCACGCGACTGACGACCGAACGGCTCGTCCTGCGGGAGTGGGCGGACGCTGCCGACGATCGGGCGTTCCTGTTCGACCTCTATCGGCGCGCCGAGGTGCGCCGGTACATCGGCGACGGGCGGGTCATGACGGATGCCGCCGAGGTCGATGAGCTGCTCGCACGCTGGACCGCGCGCGCGGACGGTGTGCTCGGAGTGCGGGCCGTGACCACCTCCGAGGGCGAGCGCCTCGGTGCGGTCCTGCTGAAGCCGATCCCCTGGTCCGCAGGCGTCGGCGGCGGGCGCCCCGAAGATGTCGAGATCGGTTGGCACTTCCACCCGGATGCCTGGGGGAGCGGGGTCGCGTCCGAGGCTGCGGCGGCGGTCCTCGCCCTCGCCCACGAGAGCGGCCTCCGGCGGATCGTCGCGGTGACTCACCCCGAGAACACCGCGTCGCAAGCCGTCGCGCGCCGCATCGGCATGCTCCCCGCCGGCGAGACCGGCGACTACTACGACACGACGTGCGCGCTGTTCGTCTCGGAGCGGCCCTCGTGAGAAGGATCGCCGCCGGGGCTGTCGCATTGGTCTGTGCGCTCGTGCTCTCGGGGTGCGGTCTGCAGTTCTCGCTGGGCTTCGGCACCGAGAAGGACGGCCGGTTCGACGGCACCGAGATCACCGTGCCCGTGCTCTACGCCAGCGGCACGAAGGGCGTCCTCGCCACCCAGCGCATCACGGCCGCGTCGGCCGAAGGGGCGGGGCTCAGCATCGACATCACCGAGAACGACGTCAGCGGCGTCGATCCCGTGACGCAGTCGGCGACCTGGACCGCCGTGACCGCGGCGACTCTGCTCACCGGGGCGCGGCCCGACACGGCCTACACGTTTGGGTTCGACACCCGCATCGCGACTCCCGCCGCGGGGGCCGTCACCGCCGTCGGTGTCCTCGCGCTGTACTACGGCACCGAGATCCTGCCGGGGGTGGCGCTGTCCGGAGCGGTCACGCCGTTCGGGGCGATCCGGCCGGTGCCCGGGCTCGCCGAACAGGTCACGGCCGCGATCGAGGCCGGAGGCGTCGACACGATCCTCGTGCCCGCGGGGCAACGCATCGTCCGCGACGCTCAGGGCGGCACCGTCGACCTCGACCAGCTCGCCGCGACGGGGGGCATGACGGTCTCCGAGGTCGCCGACATCGCCGGCGCGTATGCCGTGATGACCGGGGAGGACCTCCCCGCAGAAGCGTTCCCGACGCCGGCCGCCTCGCCCTCACCGCTGCCGACGGCGCCCGATCCCGGTGGGGACGGGGCGGCATCCGACGGGGCGCTGAGCGACGCGCGGGACGCCACGATCGCCCGCGCCTCCGAAGCCCTCGACGTCGCCGTCGATCCCACGGCCATCGCGCAGGCGCGCTCCGCCCTCGCACGCGCGGACGACCTGCGCGCCGCGGGCGACACGGTGGGGGCGCTCGCCGCGGCGACGACCGCCGCCGACGCGGCAGTGCTCGGCGCGGTGCCCGCGACCTCGACCGACGCCGCGACGGCGCAGGCCGAGCAGACACTCGCCGCCGCGGGCGATCTCCTGACCGACCTGTCGGCGCGCGAGCCCGCGTCGGTCGGCGAAGCCGATGCCGTGCTCCGGGCCGCCACGGCGACGGCCGAGGCCTATGCCCTGGCGCACTACGCCACGACCTCCCTCGCCGCCGCCGACGAGCCCGACGTGGCCCGCGCGGGCACCGCGGCGGCGCTCCTGGCGGCATCCGCCCTCGAGACCGCGCGCGCGACCGACGTATCGCCCGGCGAGCCCGCGACGACGCCGCTGTCCGGCGGCGCCGACCTCGACGGGGTGGCGTCGCTGCTGCGCCGCGCGGGCATCGCCGCCGAGGAGGCGTTCGCGTCCCGCGTCGTAGCCGGACGCGCGAAGGCGGACGATGTCTCCGACACCGTGGCGGCGGCGAAGCTGGCCGCCGCAGACCCGGAGACGCTCCGTGCCGTCGCCCTCGCGCACGCACGCGACGCCCTGGCCGAGATCGTCCCCGGCGACGACGGATGGGCGGCGCTCGGCATCGCCGTCGCGGGCTACACACGCGCCGCTCCCGCTCTCGCCGCGGCGCAGACCGTGCGGCCGCCGGCCGACGTCGACACCGCGGCGTCGACCGCGCGCCGCGTCGCGGTCGCCGCCGAGTACACGGGGCGAGCCGTCGACGTGCTCACCGGGACCGGCGCCGAGGTCCCGTTCGTGCGGGGAGCGCTCGCGGAGGCCGCGGCGTCGACCGCGGTCGATCCACCGTCGCCGTCGGGGGCCGCGGCCTACTCGGGGCCGTTCGTCGCGGCGCGGGTGCTCGCGTTCGCCGCGGGCATCGAACGGAGGTGACCCGCGAGACGGCTCGCCGCGGACGGGCGGGGTGTCAGAGCTCGACGCCGTTGTCGGGGTCGTTGACACCGACGTTGCGCCCGCGGCTGGACTCGAACGCGATCAGCCAGCCGATCGAGACGATCGCGGCGAGCAGGATGCCGAGTCCGACGTTCTGGAACACCAGACCGAACAGCACGCCGGCGCCGATCAGCACCACGGTGCCGAGGATCCAGTAGGTGCGTCCCCGAGGCCAGCCCGTTCCGGATTGCGTCATGCGCCCAGCCTAGAGGGCGCGCTCCCGCGGGTGCCCCCTCGTCGCCGACGCTCCTCGTCAGCGATCGCGGTGGTCCTCGGGGTGCAAGCGGGGCCCGCGGCGCGGCTCGAGGGCCGACCCCGCGGAGATCAGTCGGATGACCCGCTGGCGATGCCCCGCGAAGGGTTCGAGGAGCTCGAGCATGCCGTCGTCGTCGGTGCGGTGCCCGGTCAGCGCGTACCCCACCTGATGCGCGAGGTGGTAATCGCCGATGCTCACGGCATCCGGATCGCCGAAGGCGCGGATGCGCGTCTCGGCACTTGTCCATACGCCGACGCCCCGCAGGCTGATGAACACCCGATCGCGCGCCTCGCCGTCGGGGGCTTCGGTCGCCGCGCGGGCGATGGTCGCCCCGCGTCGCGCGGCCTCGACGATCGTGCGCGACTGCGGCGGCTCGAGACCGGCGCGATGCCAGGCCCACGACGGCACATGACGCCATCCCTCGACATCGGGTGGGGCGAACAAGGGGTGGGGCGTGGGCCCCGGGGCGCGCTCGCCGTACCACGTGACGATGCTCCGCCAGGCCGAGAACGCCTGCATGCCCGTGACCTTCTGCTCCATGATCGCGCTGACCAGGGCGTCGAACACGAGGTCGGTGCGTCCGATGCGCAGATCGGGATGCCGCCGATGCCACTCGGCGACCGACGGATGCCGCGACGCGTCGAATCCGTCGGGATCGTCGCTCGCTCCGCACAGGGCGGGGAGCTGATCGAGCGCCCAATCGGCGCCGGGGCCCCAGGCGGCCGCGCGGACGGTGCCGTCGGCGGTCCGTCGCAGGGCGAGCGTCGCGACCCCGTCGGGGGTGCGGCTCACCCGCCAGACGACGCCACCCGCCCCGAGGGATCCGGTCGCGGCGTACGTGGGGTCGTTGCGTCCGTGTCGTTGCGCGGCGACCGCGCGCCCGACGTCGACGGGCTGCCGCGGGCGGTACTCGGTTTCGACGGGTGCCGCGGACGCCGGGCTCGTCACGCGCGGCCGCAGCCGCGTGGACACCCGGGTCGATCTCATGCGGACACCCTACGTCCGCCCGCCGACATCGCCGCGGTCCGAGGGCGACCCGCCCGGGAAGGACTCAGAAGCGGTCGGGCGAGGGGGTGCCGTGGCCGTACCGGATCGAGACGTCGGCGTGGCGGTCGAACCGGTAGCCCACGCCGCGCACGGTGCGGACGATGTCCTCGTACACGCCGAGCTTGGCGCGCAGGCGGCGGACGTGCACGTCGATAGTGCGCTCGCCGGGCGCTTCGTCGTCGGTCGCGCCCTCCCACAGCGACGACACGAGCTCGGCGCGTTCGATCGTGCGACCCTCGCGCAGAACGAGGTACTGCAGCAGCTCGAACTCCTTGAACGTGAACGCCGCCGACTCGCCGTCGATGAGCACGCGCTTGCGCGAGATGTCGACGATGACGCCGCGGGGGGCGCGGTCCTCGTCGGCGGGCTCGTCCTTGGTGCGGGCCACGGCGGACGGTTCGTGCAGCGCGAGGCGGACGACGTCGACATCGCGACCGCCCGCACCGGCGGGGGCGAGGGCGACGGTGGCGTAGGTCTCGGCGGAGGGAGCCAGCTCGCCGAGCGTGCGGCGCAATGCCTCGACGAGGGTGCCGAGGCTGACGCCGGCGGCGGCGGCCTTGGCCTCGTCGATGCCGACGTAGAGGGCGAAGCCGCGCGGGGAGGTGCCGGCGGGGACGGCGGGCCGGGCGGTGGCGGCCGCGGGGGACGGTGCGGCCACGGGCGCTTCGGCGGTGGGGCGTGCCGGTGCCACGCGCTGCGCGGGCTGGGGGCGGGTGGCGGCGGTCGAAGCGGCGGCGGGGCGGTCGAGAACGGCGGAGATCGACATGAGGAAGGTGTCCTTCAGTGGTGAACCCGGGCGTCGAGTGTGCGGGGTTCGACGGGAGGTGTGTGGCCGAGGGGCCGGTGCGCGGTGCCCGCGAGCGCGTGATCGACGCGGAAGGCGGACGACCGGGCGACGACGCCGGCGTTCAGAAGCGCGGGGTCGTCGGAGCGAGGGTCGCTGTTAGCGGCACATTCGACAACACATGACAACGCGGCCGGGCATCATCATGCCGGCAGTCCCGTTCGCCTCCCGGGCGGACAGAGAAAGCGCGTTGACAGTCATGGGGGTGATTATGACCTACCGGGTCGGATCACGTCAAATCATGACGCCCCGAGAATGTGGCATCCTGCTGTGTTTGCCGGAACAGGCTGAGCGTTCAGCGAGCACAATGCTCTCCCGACGCCGTGGGCGACGGAGCGGCGTACGGTGATGTTCCATGACCGATCTCCGTTTCGCCGACGACCGGGCCGCCTCGCGGTACACGCTGCACGACGGCGACGACCTGGTGTCCGTGCTGGACTACCGAGACGACGGACGCACGATCGCCCTCACGCGCGCCTTCACCATTCCGACCTTCCGTGGGAAGGGCTACGCCGCGGTCGTCGTGGAGCGGGCCGTGGATGCGATCGAGAGCGCGGGCGATCGCGAGATCCTGCCCGTGTGCTGGTACGTGGGGGAGTGGTTCCAGGCCCACCCCGAACGGGCCGGGCTGCTGCACGCCCGATCCTGAGCGCGTCCGGTACCCACGCCCCCGGAGTCCGTCAACCCCCGCCGTCATGCGGCGGGTCGGCGGGAAGCTGGAGTCGGTGAAAGGGGATGCCATGACCCACGATCGCGACCTGCCCGAAGGCGTCATCGACGCGATTCCGCCGGGAGGCTGGGAGAGCGGCGACGTCGCCGATGGCGAGACCGCCGAGCAGAACGCCCACGCGAAGGGGTCCCCGCGTCTGAACGACGCGGAGCCCTCGGACCCCATCGAGGGCGATGCCGCCAGCCAGGGCATCGACCCCGACATGAGCACGGAGGAATGACATGACCGACCACACCCGCAGCCCCGAGCCCTCGGACGGCCCCGAGGGCGGTGCCGCCGCCGCCGACTCGGTCGGTGGTGCTCTACACGAGGATCGGAAGGTCCCGCGGCCGGACGAGCAGTCCGGGCCGGCGATGGACACCCACCCCACCGACGACGCGGCGCGCATCGACGGTGTCGTCGTCCAGACGCGCGCCGACGTGGGCGACGCCCCCGAGGAGCGCATCGCCGACGTCCTGCGCCAGCGTTTCGCCGACATCGGACTCGATGTCGGCGACGACCGGATCCGCGCGCTGGCGGCCGAGGTCGCCGGCGGGTGACGCTCGGCGCGGGCGACCCGCGCATCGGCTGAGCGCCGATGTCGGAGCCCCGACGTACCGTGTCAGCATGCGGATCCTGCACACCTCGGACTGGCACATCGGACGGTCGTTCCACGGCCACTCGACACTCGACGCGCTCGCCGAGGTCCTCGATGTCCTGGTCGGACAGGTGCGCGCGTACGACGTCGACGTCGTCGTGGTCGCGGGCGACGTGTTCGACTCGGCGGCGCCGTCGGCCGCGTGCTACCCGCTGCTGACGCGCACGCTCGCGGCCCTCGCCGACGCCGGGGCGCGTGTCGTCGTCACGTCCGGCAACCACGATTCGGCCGCTCGGCTGGGTTTCCAGTCCGCCCTGCTCCGGTCCGAGATCACCGTGGTCACCGACCCGCTGTCCGTCGGCACGCCGATCACGATCGACGATGCGCACGGCCCCGTGCACTTCTACGGCATCCCGTATCTCGAACCGGCGATCGTCCGGCATCTGTGGGAGGGCGTCGAACTGCGCAGCCAGGCGCAGACAATCGGTCACGCGATGGAGCTCGTCCGCCGTGACGCCGCCGTTCGCGGCGGCCGGTCGGTGGCCGTCGCGCACTGCTTCGCCGCGGGGGTCGAGGCGACCCCCGGAGTGGAGCGAGAGATCCGGCAGGGCGGGATCGACAACGTCCCCCTGCCCGCCTTTGACGGCCCCGACTACGTCGCCCTCGGCCACATCCACGGACGTCAGCAGCTCTCCGACCGCGTGCGCTACGCGGGAGCGCCGCTGCACTACAGCTTCGGCGAGGCGAGCAAGCCGCGCGGCTCGTGGCTCGTCGACCTGGATGCCACGGGCCTGGCCGCCGTGGAGTGGCTGGCCTTGCCCGTGCCACGTCCGCTCGTCGTCCTCCGCGCACCCTTCGACGACCTGCTGAGCGATGATGCCTTCGAGGAGCACGTCGATCACTGGGTGCGCGCGGAGTACACCGACGCCACCCCGCAGTTCGACCCGATGCGGCGCCTGCAGGCCCGGTTCCCCTGGTGCGCGACGGTCGCGCACACCCCGGCCGAGCCCCGGCGCGAGGACGGTCTCGGCTACGCCCGCCGCGTGCGCGCGGCCCGTGACGAGGCCGAGATCATCGACGCTTTCCTCACGCACGTGCGCGAGGGAGAGGGAGCCTCCGAGGCCGAACGCGAGCTCATCCGCGAGGTGCTCGACTCCCGTGCGGTGACCGAGGCCCGGTCATGAAGCTGCATCGTCTCGAACTCGAGGGATTCGGTCCGTTCCTCGACCGTCAGGTCGTCGACTTCGACGCGTTCGCCGACGACGGCATCTTCCTCATCTCCGGTCGCACCGGCGCGGGCAAGTCGAGCGTGCTCGACGGTGTCTGCTACGGGCTGTACGGCGGAGTGCCCCGCTACGACGGAGCCGAACGACGGCTGCGCAGCGACCATTGCGGCCTCGACGATCCCACGAGCGTCACGGTCGAGTTCAGCGCCGACGGGCAGCGGTGGCGCGTGACGCGCTCGCCCGAATACGAACGGCCCAAACGAACCGGCACCGGCACCACGAAGGAGCCGCATCGCGCGACCCTCGAGGTGCGCGAGTCGGGAGTGTGGACGGGTGTGGCCGCGCGGCCGGTCGACGTCGCCGCGCGACTCGACGAGATCCTCGGGCTCACGCAGCAGCAGTTCCTCCAGGTCATCCTGCTGGCGCAGAACCGGTTCGCCCGGTTCCTCCTCGCCAAGAACGACGAACGCCAGGCGCTGTTGCGCACGCTCTTCGGCACGCGCTCGTTCGAGCAGTACGCCGTCGCCCTCGACGACCGCCGCAAGCGGGCCGCGGAACGTCTCTCGGCAGAGGGTGCCGAGGTCTCGACGCTCATCGACGAGGCCGAGCGCATGATCGCGGCCTTCGACGCCGCGGCGACTCCCGACGGCAGCCGAGAACCGGACTCGACCGACGGCGGCGACGGCGAGGACCCGCCGACGGGCCCCGTCGCCGGTATCGCCGAGCGCGTCGCGCGCGTGGTCCGCGGCGTCGAACGGATGGAATACCGCGTCGATGCCCTCGGGAACGAACGGGAGACGGCCACCGCGGCGCTCGACACGGCGCTCGCCGCCGAACGCGCGGCGACGGTCGTGCACGATCGGCAGGTCGAGCGTCGGAGCGCGCGCGACGAGCTCGATGTCCTCGAGTCCGATGCCGACCGCGTCGGCGTCCTCCGTGCCGAGTCCCTCGCCGCGTCGGCGGCCGAGACGCTGCGGGCGCCCCTCGACGCGGTCGACCGAGCGGAACGTGCGCGCACGCAGGCCGAAGTCCGATGGACCGAGACCGTGGCAGCCGCCGAGGTGCTCGGCGAGTCCGGGCTCGAGACCCCCGCGGCCCTCTCCGCGCGCGACGACGAGCTCACCGCGCTCCTCGCGCGTGTCGACGAGGCGCTCGTCCTCGAGGGCGATCTCGGCGCGGCCGACGCCGAGCTCGCTGCGCGGCAGCGCGCGGTCGAGAGCGCCGAGACCCGCGGTCAGGCTCTCGCGGCCCGCCGTTCCACCGCGCCGGCGGAGCGGGATGCGCTCGACGAGCGCTTGTCGACGCTCGCCGGATCGTCGGCCCGGAGGGATGCCGCGCTCGCGGAGCGGGCGGAGGTCTCGCGCCGCATCGAAGCGGCCGTCGAGGCCGAGCACATGAACGAGGAGCGCGAGAAGGCCGATCTGGCCGCGCTCGTGCGCGCCGATGACCTGCAGCGCGCCGTCGAGGCGTGGAGCTCCCTCCTGCGCCGACGACTGGCGGGCGCGGCCGGCGAACTGGCCCACTCGCTGGTCGAGGGCGAGCCCTGCCCCGTCTGCGGATCGGCGGAGCACCCGCGACCCGCCGACGGGACCGACGCTCCGGTCACCGACGCCGAGGTGTCGGCGGCCGAGGAGCGCAAGAACGCCGCCGCCGAACAGGATCGCCTGGCCTCGGACGCATCCCGTGTCGCGCGCGACGCTCACGCTCTCGCCGCCGCCCGCGCCGGCGGCGAGAGCGTCGCGGCGCTGCACGAACGGCGAAGCGTCATCGACGCCGCGCTCGCCCGCGCCGAGGCCGACGCCGCCGAGCACGACCGGCTCCTCGTCGAGCGCGCCGCCGCACTCGAGCGCGACATGGCCGACGCCGCCGAGAGCGACCGGCTCGCCCGCGAACTCGCCGACGCCCGCCAGGAGCTCGCACTGAGCCTCCAGCGGGTCGAGGCGCTCCGCGTCGAGGTCACCGAGGCGCGGGGCGCGTTCGCCACCGTGCGTGAACGTCGCCGCGACGTGGCGGCCCGCCGCGACGCCGTGCGCGCGGTGAGCGCGGCCCGCAGCGACCACGACGCGCGCGTGCGCGCCGCGGCCGACTCCCGCGCGGCCCTCGACGCCCTCCTCGCGGAGAGCGTCTTCGCCGACGAGTCCGCCGTGCGCGCCGCGCTGCGCGAACCCGGCACGCGCCGTGCCCTCGAGGAGGCGGTGAGCGAGCACGCGGCATCCCTCGCGGCCACGCGGCGGCGCCTGCTCGAACTCGAGCTGCTCCTCGTGGGGGCATCCGACGAACCGATCGATCTCGCTCCCGCCGTGGCCGCGGTCGCCGCGGCTCGCGCGGGCGTCGAGGCCGCGGCCGCCGCGCACGCCGCCGCCTCGGCCGCTGCCGTGCACGTCCGCGACCTCGCCGAGCGGGCCGACGCCCGCAGCGCCGCCGTGGCCCGGCTCTCCGACGCGCACGCGGTCATCGCGCGCCTCGCCGACACGCTGGCCGGCCGCGCCCCGAACACCCGCCGCATGACGCTCGAGACCTTCGTCCTCGCCGCCGAGCTCGAAGAGATCGTGGATGCCGCGAACCTCCGGCTCGACCACATGTCGGCCGGTCGTTACCGCCTCCAGCACACCGACGCCCTGGCGGCGCGGGGTGCAGCGAGCGGCCTCGGACTCGAGGTCATGGACGCGTTCACGGGGCAGTGCCGTCCGCCGCAGTCGCTCTCGGGTGGCGAGACCTTCCTCGCCTCCCTGGCGCTGGCCCTGGGACTGGCCGAGGTCGTCACGGCGCGGGCGGGCGGCATCCGGCTCGACACGCTGTTCATCGACGAGGGGTTCGGCTCGCTCGACGACGAGACCCTCGATCTCGCGATGCGCACGCTCGACGAGCTGCGGCAGGGCGGGCGCACGGTGGGCGTCATCAGCCACGTCGCGTCGATGAAGGACCAGCTGCCGGCACAGGTGCGCGTCTCGGCCACGCCGCGCGGGCCGAGCATCATCCGTCAGGACGCGGCGACGGTGGGCGCTTTCGCAGGCGCGTCCTCGTAGGCTGAGAGCATGCGCACGAACACCCTCTGGACCGTTCTCGGTGTCATCGCCGCCGTGGTCATCGCGTGGTTCCTGGTCAACGTGCTGCTGTCGCTCGTGGGCTTCGTCTTCAAGGTGCTGCTCGTCGCGATCGTGGCCGTCGTGGTCTTCTTCGTGCTGCGGGCCGTGTTCTCCCGGCGCGACGTCGACTGACCCGGAACGTGGGGTCGGCCCGGCGCGCGGTCGGCTCGGCCCGAGTGCGCAAGCCCGGCCGAGGTGTCCCCGGCCGGGAGTAGC
This sequence comes from Microbacterium sp. SCPM-O-B-15248 (M128), assembly GCF_058214835.1. Lineage (NCBI taxonomy): Bacteria > Bacillati > Actinomycetota > Actinomycetes > Micrococcales > Microbacteriaceae > Microbacterium > Microbacterium sp. SCPM-O-B-15248 (M128). The sequence goes on along the minus strand of NZ_JBYQLI010000010.1, from coordinate 51,682 downwards.
CTGATCGCCGATGCCAGAAGAACGCACGTCCCCGCACCCGCCCACACGAGACATCGAGCTCTCGTCCCGCCACCGCTGGCGTGCCTACTGGATCGCGGTCTCCGTCGCCGCGCTGACGATCCTCGACCTCACGAAGGTCAACGTCGCCCTGCCCTCGATCGAGGCCGCCCTGAACGCGGGCCCCACCGAGCTGCAGCTGGTGGTGTCGGGCTATATCTTGACCTTCGGACTCGTGCTCGTGCCCGCCGGTCGGTTGGGCGATCTGCGCTCGCGCCGGGTGCTGTTCCTGGTCGGTCTGTCGCTGTTCCTCGTCACGAGCCTCGCGTGCGCGCTGGCGCCGAACACCACGATGCTGCTGACGGCGCGACTGCTGCAGGGGGTGGCCGCCGGCATCCAGATGCCGCAGGTGCTCGGTCTCGTGCAGCAGCTGTTCCAGGGCAAGGAGCGCGGTCGGGCGTTCGGCCTGTTCGGCGCGACCATCGGTATCGCCACGGCCCTCGGCCCGACGCTGGGGGGTCTGCTCATCGCCCTCGGCGGTCCGACCGACGGCTGGCGGCTCATCTTCTGGATCAACGTCCCCCTCGTCGCGATCGTGATCGTCCTGGCGGCGTGGCTGCTCCCCGACACCCGCACGAAGTCGCACCGTGCCCTCGACCTCGACCCGGTCGGGGTGGTGTTCTTCGCCCTGACGATCGTGGCGCTCATGTGGCCGTTCCTCTTCACGACCGGATCGCCCGACGACGATCCCCGGCGGTGGTGGCTGTTGGTGGCCTCGGTCGTCTTCGCGGCCGCGTTCGTCTTCTGGGAACGCCGCTACGCCGATCGCGGTCGGATGCCGTTGATGCCCTTCTCGATCTTCTCGCTCGCGTCGTACCGGAACGGCGTGCTGATCTCGACCGCGTACTTCTCGGCGGTCCCGGCGATGTTCCTGCTGGGCACGCTGTTCCTCCAGGGCGGGTTGGGCCTCGAGCCGGTCTTCGCCGGCATGGTCACGATCGGCTTCGCCGTGGCATCCGCCTGGAGCTCGTGGATCGGCGGCAACCTCGTCGCCCGTCTCGGACGCCCGCTCGTCGTGGCCGGCATCCTCGGCATGGTCGCCACGGCCGGAGCCTTGGCCCTGGTCGCGCTGATCACGCCGCCCGAGTGGACGCCGTGGGCGATGGCGGCGGTGATGGTGGCCGGCGGGTTCGCGGGCGGACTCGTCATCTCACCGAACCAGACGCTCACGCTCGCCGACATCCCGGTCTCCAGCGGCGGCGTGGCCGGATCCGTCGGCCAGCTGGGCCAGCGGATCGGCACGGCCGTCGGCACGGCCATCGCCCTGGCCCTGTTCTATGCCACGGTCTACCGCGAGCAGGGCGACCGCGACACCCTCGTGGTGTTCCACGACGCCTACGCGACCGGCATGATCGCGGTCGGGGTGTTCCTCGGTCTCGCGCTCATCGTGGGGGTCGCCGACCTCGCGGGTCGGGCCCGCAACGGCTCTCAGACGCCGTAGAGCTCGCGGAACTTCGCCCGCAGCTCGTGGCTGCACCGCTCGACGACGTCGTCCCACAGCTCGGTCGCGCCGTCCTGAGCGCGGTCCGAGACCGCGCGGAGGATGCGGATCGGCACGTCGAACTGCTGGGCGACCCAGGCGAGCGCGTACGACTCCATGTCGACCATGCGGGCATCGAGACCGCGGATGAGCGCCACGGCGTCGGCGTCGTCCACGAAGTGGTCGCCCGTGGCGATGACGACGCCCTCGGCGGCGATGTCCACTCGGGCGGGCAGGTACACGTGCTCGCCGAACGTCCCGTCCAGGCCCTTCACGTCGTGCTGGATCGTGGCGGAGATGTCATAGATGCCGCCCTCGAGCTCGGGGTCGATGGCACCGGCGGTGCCGATGACGACGATCTCGTCGTACAGGCCCTCGCACAGGGCCCGCGTCAGCGCGTAGGCCGCCGGGATTTTGCCGACGCCGGTGAGCAGCCGGTCGAAGCCGGGGATGTCGGGCTCGAAAGCGACGAATTCGGACGCGTGGGCGGCGACGAGGAGCTTCACCCCCTCATTCTCCCCGACGGCGGGGCCGCGCGATGCCGCACGACCCCGCCGGGGCTCCTCAGCCCTGTGCGGGGCGGGACGCGGCGTCGACCCGCGTGAGGTCGTCGGGGGAGAGGTCGAGCGACATGCTCGAGACCAGATCGGCGACCTGCTCGACCTTCGACGCACTCGCGAGGGGCGCGGCCACGGTGGGCTGGGCGCGCAGCCACGCGAGCGCCGTCGTGGCGATGGACGCTCCGTGCGCGCGCCCGATGTCCTCGAGCGTTTCGATCAGCGCCAGCCCCGCCGGCGTCGCGAGCTTCGCGGCGCCGCTCGCGCGGGGCGAATCGCCCGCGGCATCCGTGGTCCGATACTTGCCCGTGAGGAATCCGCTGGCCAGCGCGTAGTACGGAACGAGCGAGAGGCCGAACTCCTCGGCGACGGGGACGATCTCGCTCTCGACGGCGGTGCGATGGACCAGGTTGTAGTGCGGCTGGATCGCCACGGGCAGGTCGGCGCCGGCGGCCTCGGCGAGCGAGATCCACTCGCGGATGCGCGCGGCGCTGTAGTTGGAGACCGCGACGTAGCGCACGAGCCCGTCCGCGACGAGGTCGGCGAAAGCGCCCACGGTCTCTTCCAGCGGCGTCTCAGGGTCGTCGAAGTGCGCGTAGTACAGGTCGATCGCGTCGACACCCAGTCGCGTCAGCGACGCCTCGGCCGCGGCGCGCACGTTCGCCGCCGACAGGCCGCGGAACTCCGGGTGCGTGCTGACCTTGGTCGCCACGACGACGTTTCCGGGCTTCCGGCTCGCGAGCCATTCGCCGATGATCGTCTCGCTCTCGCCGCCGGAGTTGCCCGGCACCCACGCGCTGTAGCCGTCGGCGGTGTCGATGAAGTCGCCCCCGCCGGCGTGGAAGGCATCGAGCACGGCGAAGGAGGTGTCGCGGTCGGCGGTCCAGCCGAACACGTTGCCGCCCAGGGAGAGGGGACGGATGTCGAGGTCGCTGCGTCCGATGCGCGTCATGATGCCCTTTCGTTCGGTGATCGATGCCTTCAGGACAACGACGCCGACCGTCGGGAATTCCCGTCGCGGGTCAGTTTCCGGAGCCTCCGGACAGGATGCCGATGAGCCCACTGCCCAGCATCCACAGGCCCACCGCCGACACCGCGATCCAGATGAAGACCGTTCCGCGCGGATACTTGCGGGGCTTGTCGCCCTGGCCGTCCTCGGGGGTGCTCACGAGCGCACCATCATCACGATCGACACGATGATCACGGCGAGGCCTCCGATTCCGGCGATGGCGGCGATCACGGGGCCGCCGCCCGCGAGGAGCGCGGCGATGCCGAGCCCGAGGAACAGCACGCCGACGACGACCCCGCCCACTTGGTAGACGCGGTACCGCCGACTGATGCCGGTGCCGTGTTCGCCGCTCACTCGTGCCCCTCCTGCCCCCAGGGTAGCGAACCGTCGGGCGGTCGCGTGCCGCCGCCCTTGCGCCCGCCCCGGCCCTCGACCCCGACCGGTCCGGTGCGGCGTAGCGTGGGGGCATGTCGCGCCCCGTTCCCGACCCCGTTCGTCCCGGCCAGGAGTCCGTGTGGGACTACCCCCGTCCGCCCCGCGTCGAGCCGGTCGCGAAACGCGTGCAGATCGACTTCGGCGGCATCCGGATCGCCGACACCGACGACGTCGTGCGCGTGCTCGAGACGAGCCACCCGCCGGTGTACTACCTGCCGATCTCTGCTTTCGGAGACGCGCTGACGCTCGGTCAGGGGGCATCCTTCTGCGAGTTCAAGGGCGGAGCTCGCTACTTCGACGTGCACGGCGGCGAGGGGGCGCTCGCCGAGCGCGCGGCCTGGAACTACCCGAACCCGATGCCCGGATTCGAGGTGCTCGCCGACCGTGTCGCGGTGTACGCCGCCGCCATGGACCGGTGCGTCGTGGCGGGCGAGACGGTGCAACCGCAGCCCGGCGGGTTCTACGGCGGGTGGGTCACGGCAGACCTCGCGGGGCCGTTCAAGGGCGTCCCCGGCTCGATGGGCTGGTGACCTCAGTCGCGGGTGAACGCCTGCGGGACGGCCGCGTGCAGGTCCGCCAGCCACGCGTGGGCGTTCCCGTCCGACGGCGCGCGCCAATCGCCGCGCGGTGACAGCGATCCCGCGGGGGACACCTTCGGACCGTTCGGGATCGCGGTCCGCTTGAACTGGGCGAAACCGAAGAAGCGCTGCAGGAAGACGTCCATCCACCGCGCCACGGTGACGAGGTCGTACGCCGGCCGTTCCCCCTCGGGGTAGCCCGGCGGCCAGGCCCCGGCATCCGGGTCCTCCCAGGCCTTCGCGGCGAGGAACGCGATCTTCGACGGCCGGAATCCGAAACGCAGCACGTGGTACAGCGTGAAGTCGTGCAGGTTGTACGGACCGATCCGGTCTTCGGTCGACTGCATCCGTCCGTCTTGGCCCGCCGGCACGAGCTCGGGGCTGATCTCGGTGTCGAGCACCGCCTGGAGCACCTCGACGGTGGCGGCGCTGAGCTCGCCCGACGAGATGACCCACCGGATGACGTGCTGGATCAGGGTCTTGGGGACGCCGGGGTTCACCGAGTAGTGGCTCATCTGGTCGCCCACGCCGTAGGTCGACCAGCCGAGCGCGATCTCGGACAGGTCGCCGGTGCCGACGACGATGCCGCCGTTCTGGTTCGCCAGGCGGAACAGGTAGTCGGTGCGCAGGCCCGCCTGGACGTTCTCGAACGTCACGTCGTGCACGGGTTCGCCGGAGGCGAAGGGGTGGCCCATGCGCGAGAGCATCTCGGATGCCGCGGGCCGGATGTCGATCTCTTCGATCGTCGCTCCGATGGCCTCGGCGAGGGCGATCGCGTTGCGCTTGGTCTTCTCGCTCGTGGCGAAGCCCGGCAGGGTGTAGGCGAGGATGTCGCTGCGGGGACGCCCCATGCGGTCCATCGCCCGGGCGATGACGAGCAGAGCGTGCGTGGAGTCGAGGCCGCCGCTCACACCGAGCACGGGCCGGGGCCGCCCGATCGCCTCGAGGCGCTGCACGAGCCCCGAGACCTGGATGTTGAACGCCTCGTAGCAGTCCTGTGCGAGACGCGCGGGGTCGTCCGGAACGAAGGGGAACCGGTCGAGGGGGCGACGGAGCCCCAGGTCGGTGGCGGGTGGCGCGAACTCGAACGACACGGTCCGGAACGGTGTGCCGGCGGTGCGGCGGTTGTCGTCGAACGTCCCCTGGCGGAGGCGGTCCTGGCGCAGCCGGTCGAGGTCGACGTCGGCGACGCTGCGTCGCGGCCCGTCCGGGAAGCGCTCGGTCGTGGCGAGCAGCTGCCCGCCTTCGTAGATCATCGTCTGGCCGTCCCAGGACAGGTCGTTGGTCGACTCGCCCTGACCGGCGGCGGCGTACACGTACGCGGCGAGGCAGCGCATCGACTGCGACTGCGACAGCAGGGTGCGGTCGTCGGCACGTCCGATCGTGATGGGGCTGCCCGACAGGTTCGCCAGCACGGTGGCGCCGGCCAGGGCCGCCGCGGACGAGGGCGGGATCGGCACCCACACGTCTTCGCAGACCTCGGCGTGCAGGGTGAGTCCGGGGACGTCGACGGCGTCGAACAGCAGGTCGGGCCCGAACGGCACCGTGGCACCGGCCACGGTGATGTGCTGGCCCGTCTGGTCGTCGCCGCGGGCGTACCAGCGGCTCTCGTAGAACTCCCGGTAGGTGGGTAGGTACGACTTCGGGGCCACGCCGAGGATGCGACCGCGGTGGACGACCACGGCGCAGTTGAAGAGCCGGTTGCGGTGCCGGAGCGGCGCCCCGACCAGCAGGACGGGCAACAGCTCGGCGGATGCGGCGACGATCCGCGCGACGGCCGCCTCGACGGCATCCAGCAGCGGGTCCTGCATCACGAGGTCGTCGATCGCGTACCCCGTCAGACAGAGTTCGGGGAAGACGGCCACGGCCACGCCGTCGACGTCGCACTCGCGCGCGGCGACCAGCACCGCGTCCGCGTTGGTGTCGGGATCGGCCACGGCGACGGGGATGGTGCACGCGGACACGCGCGCGAAGCCGTGCCGGTACAGGCTCTCGAACGGCAGCTCGGTGATCACGCCCCCAGTCTGGCAGGTCGTTCCGACACCGCGGCGGGGAGCGGGGGCCCGCTGCACGCTGTGGACGCCGCACCGGCGATGTCGGCGGTCCCGATTAGCGTTGACCACCATGCGGTACATCGAGCAAGAGGCCCGGATCGTCTGGAGCGCCAGCGACCTCAAAGCGGCAGCCGAGTGCGAGTTCGCCTGGCTGCGGGCGATCGACGCGAAGATCGGCCGCATCGCTGCCGTGCCCGACCCCGAGGATGCCATCCTCGAGCGCGCCGCGGCACTGGGGACCGCGCACGAACTGCGCGTGCTCGAGGACTACCGTCGGCGCCTCGGTCCGGCCGTCCGCGAGATCCCGGCTGCCCGATCCTCCGACGCGGCTGCGCTTGCCGAGGCGGTGCGCCTCACCGGCGAGGCGCTGGCCGATCCCGCGGCCGAGGTCGTGTACCAGGCCGCCTTCGCGACCGACGAGTTCGTGGGGTTCGCCGACTTCCTCGTCCGCGAACCGGCGTCCGATGACGCTGGCCCGCGGCCGTGGATCGTGCAGGACACCAAGCTCGCCCGCCGCGCCCGCGTCACGGCCCTCATGCAGTTGGCCGCTTATGTCGACCAGCTCGATCGGCTCGGGGTGGCGCGGTCCGACGAGGTGCAGCTGCTCCTGGGCGACGGCGGTACGAGCACCCATCGAGTCGACGACCTGATGCCCGTCTTCGCGCTGCGCCGTGCGCGCCTGCGCGCCCTCATCGCCGACCGGCGGGTCGAGCTCGGCATCGACGGGGAGATCGTGCCGTGGGGAGATCCCCGCGGCGATCTCGCCGTGATCGCGTGCGGCCGGTGCGCGACGTGCGAGATCGAGGTCGTCGCCCACCGCGACCTGCTCCTCGTCGCCGGCATGCGGCCTGTCCAGCGCGATCGTCTGCGCGCCGGCGGGATCCACACGATCGACGCCCTCGCCGCGGCTGTGGCCGCACCCCCGGCGATGAGCGCCGACACGTTCGCCTCCCTGCGGACGCAGGCCCGGTTGCAGCTCGAGAGCCCGGCGGGCGACGGGGCGGCGGCGGAGCACGTCGTTCCGACGTTCGAGGTGGTCGCGCCCAAGGCGCTCGGCGTCCTTCCCCGTCCTGACCACGGCGACCTGTTCTTCGACTTCGAGGGCGATCCGCTCTACACCGAGGGCGACCGCGCGCACTGGGGCATCGACTACCTCTTCGGCTGGGTCGACACCCGAGAGCGCTACGGCGCGCTGTGGGCCCACACCTTCGACGAGGAACGCGCCGCCCTCGAACGCTTCCTCGACTTCGTGGCGGTGCGGCGCGAGCAGTTCCCCGAGATGCACATCTACCACTACGCGCCGTACGAGCCCACGCATCTGCTGACGATGGCGGCGCGCTACGGCGTCCGCGAGGCGGACGTCGACCGGCTGCTGCGCGACGGCGTCTTCGTCGATCTCTACCCCGTGGTGCGACGTGCGTTGCGCGTCGGCTCGCGCTCGTACTCGATCAAGAAGCTCGAGCCGCTGTACATGGGCGACGAGGTGCGCACGAGCGACGTCCAGCGCGGCGACGATTCGATCGTGAAGTACGTCGAGGCCCGGGCGCTCGCCGCCGACGGAGAAGCCGAAGCCGCGCAGCGCGTGCTCGACGACCTCGCCGACTACAACCGCTACGACTGCGTCTCGACGCGGCGCTTGCGCGACTGGCTCGTCGAGCGCGCTCGCGAGGGCGGTGCGATGCCCGCGCGCGGAGCCGAGCCCGACGAGCAGGCCTACGAGCCGTCGCCCCGGGCGACCGCACTGCAGCGGTGGGCGACGGATGCCGCCGAGCCCGACGCGACCGCGCTCCGGCTCGCGGCGGCTGCGATCGACTACTACCCGCGCGAAGAGAAGACCTACTGGGCCACGCACTTCCTGCGTCTGCGCGAGCCCGTGTCGATCTGGGAGGACACGCGCGACGTCGTCGTCGTGGATGCCGCCCGGTCTCGGGTCGTGACGGACTGGCACATCTCCGAGTCGGGTCGGGGCGCCGAGCGCCGACTGGTCGAGGTGCGCGGCGAGGTCGCCCCGGGCAGCCGACTCGGCGTCGATGCGGAGCCGTTCGCGGTCTACGACCTCCCCGCCCCCTTCCCGCTCGAGGCCCGCCCGCGCTGGATCCACGGGGCGCGTCGGGTCACGGTGCGCGACGTCCTCGACGACGGGGCCGTCATCGAAGAGGTCGCCGTGGACGGCGTCACGTGGGACACGCTTCCCCTGGCCCTGACCCCGCCGGCGCCGCCGCGCGCCGGGAACCAGCAGAAGGCGATCGACGCGTGGGCCGACGAGGTGCTCGCCGCGGCACCGGCGTTGCCGGACGGTCCAGCCGCCGACATCCTTCGCCGTCATCCGCCGCGGACGCTCTCGGGGTCGCTGGCCCCGGTGACTGCAGTGGACGGTGGTCCGGGCGACGACGAGATCACTGCGATCGCCCGGACGGTGGCAGAACTCGACCGCAGCTACCTGGCGGTGCAGGGCCCGCCGGGAACCGGCAAGACCTACGTCGGCTCGCATGTCATCGCCCGGCTGGTCGCCGAGCGCGGGTACCGCGTAGGGGTCGTGGCGCAGTCGCACGCGACCGTCGAGCACATGCTCGAACGGGTGATCGCGGCCGGCGTGCCCGCCTCGCGCGTGGGCAAGGCCCCGAAAGACGCCGGCGCAGCGCACGCCTTCACCGTGCTGCCCAAGAACGGCGTCCCCGCCTTCGCCGCCGAGAACGCCGCGCACGGATTCGTTGTCGGAGGAACGGCGTGGGACTTCAGCCACGAGGGGCGCATTCCCCGCGGCAGCCTCGATCTGCTCGTCATCGACGAGGCGGGCCAGTTCTCCCTCGCCTCGACGATCGCGGTGTCGCTGTCCTCCCCGCGGCTGTTGCTGCTCGGCGATCCGCAGCAGTTGCCGCAAGTGAGCCAGGGCACCCACCCCGAGCCGGTGGACACTTCCGCCCTCGGCTGGGTCATCGACGGTGCCGAAGTCGTCCCGCCCGAGTTCGGCTACTTCCTCGCGCGGACCCGCCGCATGCATCCGGCGGTCGCCGGACCGGTCTCGCGTCTGTCGTACGAGGGGCGGCTCGCCGCGCATCCCTCGACGGCGCTGCGCGAGCTCGAGGGCGTCGAGCCGGGCCTGCACGCCATCCCCGTCCGCCACAGCGGCAACGCCACGTCGTCGCCCGAGGAGGCCGCGGCGGTGGTCGAGCTGGTCGCCGATCTGGTCGGCCGCACGTGGACCGGTGCCGAGGGCGGCGTCGGCGACACCGCGGTCGTGGCGCCGCCGCGTCCCCTCCGAGCCGACGACATCATCGTCATCACGCCGTACAACGCGCAGCAGGTCGCCGTCGAGGAAGCGCTCGCCGCGGCGGGCTTCGCGGACGTGCCCGTGGGAACCGTCGACCGCTTCCAGGGCAAGGAGGCGGTGGTGGCGATCCTCACGCTCGCGGCCTCCTCCGGACGCGAGGCGCCCCGGGGCCTGGAGTTCCTGTTGTTGCGCAACCGCATCAACGTCGCGATCTCGCGGGCGATGCAGACCGCCTACGTGGTCTCTTCGCCGTCGCTGCTCGACGATCTCCCGCGCACGCCCGAGGGCGTCGCCCGTCTCAGTGGGTTCGCACGCCTGATCGCCGACGCCCGCTGAGCCGCGCGAGGGCCTCGCGACACCTCACGAATCCGGGATCACCGCGCCCGGCACGCCCCGCGTCAGGCGGTGCCGTACAGGCGGTCTCCGGCGTCGCCGAGGCCGGGCACGATGTAGCCCTTCTCGTTCAGCCGCTCGTCGAGCGCGCCGAGCACGAGCGTCACGTCGTGGCCCTCGACCTGCTTCTCGATCGCGGCGACGCCCTCGGGCGCGCCGAGCAGGCAGATCGCGGTGACGTCCTGCGCGCCGCGGTTGAAGAGGAACGTGATCGCCGCGCCGAGCGACCCACCCGTCGCGAGCATCGGGTCCAGCACGAAGCACTGACGATCGCTGAGGTCGTCGGGCAGACGCTCGGCATACGTGGAGGGCTGCAGGGTCTCTTCGTCGCGGAGCATCCCGAGGAAGCCGACCTCGGCCGTCGGGAGGAGCTTCACCATGCCCTCCAGCATGCCGAGGCCCGCGCGCAGGATCGGCACGACGAGGGGGCGGGGCTCGCTGATCTTGACGCCCTGCGTGAGGGTGACGGGAGTCTGGATCTCGATCGGGTCGACGCGCACGTTGCGGGTGGCCTCGTAGGCCAGCAGCGTCACGAGCTCCTCGGTGAGCTGGCGGAAGACCGGCGACGACGTCTGCCGGTCACGCAGCACCGAGAGCTTGTGGGTGATGAGGGGGTGGTCGGCGACGTGGACACGCATAGGCTCAAGGCTAGCCGGTCAACCCCGACCCTCCACCCCGTCTTTTCCGGAGCCCCGTGACCCCCACCGCCGCCGACCTCGCTGCGATGCAGCGCGCGCTCGCGCTGGCGGGCGCGGCCGGAGCGCATGAGGACGTCCCCGTGGGCGCGGTGGTCCTCGATGCGGAGGGCCGTGTGATCGGCGAGGGGCGCAACCTGCGCGAGGTCACGGGTGACCCCACCGCCCACGCGGAGGTCGTCGCGATCCGCGCGGCGGCCGCGCAGCTCGGCTCGTGGCACCTCGCCGACTGCACGCTCGTGGTGACCCTGGAGCCCTGCGTCATGTGCGCGGGCGCGATTCTGCAGGCGCGAATCCCGCGGGTGGTGTTCGGATCGTGGGACGCCAAGGCGGGAGCCGCCGGCTCCCTCTACGACGTCCTGCGCGATCGGCGTCTGCCGCATCGCGTCGAGGTGGTCGGCGGTGTCGCCGAGGCTGCGGCATCCACCCTGTTGCGCGAGTTCTTCGAGGACCGTCGCGACTGACCGGTCAGCGGGGCAGGAGCGGCAGCAGGTCGGTGCCGATCTCGTCGGCGTGCTCGATGTCGCGCAGATCGAGCAGCTGGAAGTAGACGCGGTCGGCCCCCACCGCGCGCAAGCGCTCGACCTTCGCCGCGATCTCGTCGGCACTCCCGATGAGGTTGGCGCCGTTGTCGAATTGCGCGCGCGTCTGACCGATCGCCGCCGCCCGGCGCTCGAGGGCGCGATCGTCGGCGCCGAGGATCGTGGGCAGGGCGACCGAGAGCTTGAGCGTACCGGGGTCACGGCCGGCTTGTTCGCACGCGGCCCGCACGACCGCGAACTTCTCGGCGACGACGTCCTCCGAGACGAACCCGATGTTGTACTCGGTCGCGAAGCGCGCCGCGAGGGCCGGTGTCCGCCGCGGGCCGCCTCCGCCCACGATCACCGGGACGGGGGATTGCACGGGTTTCGGCAGGGCGGGCGCGGCATCCAGTCGGTAGTGCGCGCCGTCGAAGGTGAATGTCTCTCCGGCGGGCGTCGACCACAAGCCGGTGACGACCGCCAACTGCTCCTCGAGCAGGTCGAAGCGCCGGGCGGGGAAGGGGATGCCGTACGCGGCATGCTCTCGCTCGAACCACCCCGTGCCCAGACCCAGCTCGACACGTCCGCCCGACATCGCGTCGACCTGGGCGACCTGGATGGCGAGGATGCCGGGCACGCGGTAGGTCACGGACGACACCAGGGTGCCCAGGCGTATGCGGGACGTCTCGCGGGCGAGGCCGGCGAGCGTCGTCCACGCGTCGGTCGGGCCGGGGAGCGGATCGCCCTCGCCCATCCGCAGATAGTGGTCGGAGCGGAAGAACCCGTCCAGCCCGTGGGTCTCGGCCGAACGTGCGAACGCCAGCTGATCGTCGTACGAGAAGCCCTGCTGGGGCTCCGTGAACAGGCAGTATTCCACCGGAGACCCCTCAGTCGGCCGAACGCAGGATGATCGCCTCGGTCGGCGGAGCGGGGTCGGCCGGCCGTCCGACATAGCCGATGTGGGTCAGGAGCGCCTGCCGGAACTGCGCCGGGCGCTCCAGGTGCGGCGCGTGTCCCGCACCCTCCACGGTGATCTCGGTGACCTCGCCGCCGGCGGCGGCATACGCGTCGAGCACGTCGCGCGTCTGCGACACCATCGGCTGCGCCGGCGCGACATCGTCTCCCGGCCACCCCGGCACGATGCCGAGGGCACCCAGGTGGTTGAGGTCGTAGAACGAGGCGTCCGAGACGATGGCATCCGCCGTCCCGTGGATCCACAGGATCGGGGGCTTGGCCGGCAGATCGACGATGCCCGAGACGTCGAAGTGCTTCGGCGCCATCGTGTTGAGCACGCCGATGTTCCCGGCGGCGAAGCCCGGCCAGTTCGGCGACGCCACGGCATCCCCGGGGTAGTTCCCGCCGGCCGTCGAGGTCGTGAGCATGGACTCGACCCAGACGTCCTCGTGCGCACTCGTGTACCCCGGTGCGACGTACCCGGAGCGGAACACCGATCGCGGGGAGGTGGGGGCGGAGTCGGTGGTGTCGTGGTCGATGAGGCGCTGGACGAAGTCGGGGTTGGCGCCGCCGGCACCCGCGCCCGCGTCGTCATCGGTGAGTCGCGACCCGTCCCGGCGCGTGCCGCCGAAGCCGTACGGCGAGACGGGGGCCTGCAGGGTGAGCGAGAGGACGGGGTGATCCAGCGCGTACTGCATCACGACCCCACCGCCCATCGACCAGCCGACGAAGTGGGCGGACGGGATGCCGAGGGCCTCGAGCGTCGCGTGCACGTCGTCGCTGAAGTCGCGGACACCGCGGGTCGCGTCGATCGGGGTGTGCTCGGTTCCGCCGAAGCCGCGCAGGTCGATCGCGAGCACCCGCAGCTCGCTCGGGAGGTCCTGCATGATCTCCTGCCAGAACAGCGAGGAGGAGACATTGCCGTGCACGAAGACGACGGTCTGGTCGGCCGCGGTGCCGGGGTCGTCGCCCGTGCGTTCGAGCACGTTGACGCTCAGCCGGCCGGTGTCGACCAGGCGGGAGGTGATGCCGTCGAAGAGAGTCATGGGGTCCTCCGTGTCGCACGTGTCCGCACCGCTACGGACGCGTTCCGACTCTAACGCCCGCCCCTGCGCCCCGCACTCAGGCTTCGTAGACTGGCCCGCATGACGGATGCCACCTCCTCGCTGCCCCCGCTCGCCTTCCTCGGCGCCGGTTCCATGGGAGGGGCGATCCTGCGCGGTCTCGTCGCTGCCGGCCTCACCGGCGGGGGAGTGACCGCGACCAATCGGTCCATCGCCAAGGCCTCCGAGCTGGCCGGGCTCGAGGGCGTCACGAGCGTGGCGCTCGAGGCCAACCCCGACGGGAACACCGCCGCCGCGGCATCCGCCGACATCGTCCTCATCGGCGTCAAGCCCGCCATGGTGCCCGATCTGCTCGACGAGATCGCCCCGCATCTGCGACCCGGCGCGGTCGTGGTGAGCCTCGCCGCGGGTGTCACGCTCGAGACGTTCGCGCGGCACCTCGGCGACGGGGTCGCCACGCTCCGCTCGATGCCGAACACCCCGTCCCTCGTCGGGAAGGGGGTCACGGGGCTCGCCGCCGGACCCGCCGCCACGGCCGAGGACGTCGCGGTCGTGCGGTCGCTCTTCGAGACCGTCGGCCACGTCGTGGAGGTCCCCGAGTCGCAGATCGACGCGCTGTCGACGATCTCGGGATCGGGTCCGGCGTACGTGTTCCTGCTCGTGGAGGAATTCACCAAAGCCGCCGTGCGCATGGGCTTCGACGACGCCGCCGCGCGCCTGCTGGCCGAGCAGACCTTCATCGGGGCTGCGGCGCTGCTGGCGGCGTCCGACGTCGACCCGGCCGAACTGCGCCGCCGCGTCACGAGCCCCAAGGGCACGACCGAGCGCGCGGTCGCGGTGCTGCAGCACGCGCGCCTCGACGACACGTTCGCCGACGCCGCCGAGGCCGCGCTGGCGCGCGCGAAAGAGCTCGCCGCCGGAGCCTGACATGCGCCTGCGGTTCGAGGGGACGATCTGATACTGGCGCGGGCCGGCGCGTTCTTCCGCGAGAAACGCATGCTGCACCGAGACACGCTTTCGGCGAGCGTTTCTCAGTGCAGGAAGCGTTTATCGCTCGGGCTGGGCAATGACGGCTAGCGGTCCAGTGCGGCGAACCGCTCGATGTCGCTGTTGGTGCCCGACACGATGATGAGGTCGTGGTTGGTGACGACGGTGTTCGCCTCCGCGTAGCGGAATGCCCGGCCGGGGCTCTTCACGCCCACGACGGTCACGTTGTACTTCGTCCGCACGCCGGATTCGTTCAGACCGACTCCGCGCACGAGCTTGGGCGGGTACATCTTGGCCAGCACGAAGTCGTCGTCGAAGCGGATGAAGTCGAGCATGCGGCCGCTGACGAGGTGCGCGACGCGCTCGCCGGCCTCGGCCTCGGGGTAGATGACGTGGTTCGCGCCGACGCGGGCGAGGATTTTGCCGTGCGATTGCGAGACCGCCTTCGCCCAGATCTGCGGCACCTTCAGGTCGACGAGGTTGGCGGTGATGAGGACCGAGGCCTCGATGAGAGAGCCCACCGCGACGACCGCCACTTGGAAGTCCTGCGCCCCGATCTGCCGGAGGGCGTCGATGTTGCGCGCGTCGGCCTGGACCGCGTGCGTCACGCGCTCCGACCACTTCTGCACGAGGTCGAGGTTGCCGTCGACGGCGAGCACCTCTCGGTCGAGGCGGTCGAGCTCGCCGGCGCACGCCGCGCCGAAGCGCCCGAGACCGATGACGAGGACGGGCGCGTCGCTGCGGATCCGTTCAACCAACGATGGGCCTTTCGACGGGCAGCGCGTACAGCTGCGAACGGGAGGATGCCGCGACGGCCGCGGCGAGTGTCACAGTACCAATGCGCCCCATGAACATCGTGACCGCGAGCACGTAGACGGCCGGATCGGGGAGCTCGGCGGTCAGGCCGGTCGACAGGCCCACCGTGGCGAAGCCGGAGATGACATCGAACAGCACGTATTCGATCGGGGCATCCGTGATCCGGCTGATGATCACCGTCGACAGCGCCACGATCGTGGCGCCCCACGCGACGACCGACAGGGCCACTCGCTGCACATCGCTGGGGATGCGGCGGCCGAACGCCTGCACCGACGGGCGGCCCTTGGCCTCGGACCACACCGCGAGGGCCAGCACGGCAAGGGTCGTGACCTTGATGCCGCCGGCGGTGGATGCCGAGCCCCCGCCGACGAACATGAGCATCGAGCCCACGACGAGGGTCGCGCCGTTGAGGTCGCCGACGTTCACCACCGAGAAACCGCCCGAACGCGTCATGGCCGAGAGGAAGAAGGCTTGGAACGTGGTGTCCCACGCGTCCATGCTCCCGAAGGTGAGGGGGTTGTCGTATTCCAGCAGCAGAATGACCCCGGCGCCGGCGAAGAACAGGACGACGGTCGTGATGATCGTCAGCTTCGCGTGCAGCGACCACAACCGGAACCGCCACCAGTGCCGCCACAGCGTGAAGATCACGGGGAAGCCGATCGACCCGAGGAAGACGCCGATCATGAGCACGGTCAGCAGGAAGTAGTCCTGCGCGAAAGGGGCGAGACCTTCGGCGTTGGGCACGAAGCCGGTGTTCGTGAAGGACATCGCCGCGTAGTACGGCGCCTCCCACAGCGCCACGAGCGGGTCGATCCCCCCGATGACGAGCGACGGGTAGATGAGGACGGCGAGACCGGCTTCGATCACCAGGGTCGACAGCGCGACGGTGCGCAGCAGCTGACCCACTTCGCCCAGGCGGATGGTCTGCCCCTCGTTGACCGGGCCGCCGTGCGCGCGCAGAGGATTGCTGTCGCCGGCGGCGATGAGCTTGGCGCGCAGTCCCAGGCGCTTGGAGATGACCAGGCCGAGGATCGACGCCAGGGTGAGCACGCCGAGGGCCCCGACGTTGACGCCGACGTACGTGATCACGCGGCCCAGCGGAGACCAGTCGCTGTACATGTTGACCGTCGACAGGCCCGTGACGCAGATCGTGGACACCGCCGTGAACAGCGCATCCGCGAGCGGCGCGCGCCGGCCGTCGGCAGACGCGGCGGGGAGGGAGAAGAGCGCGGTGAACAGCAGGATCAGGATGACGAAGACCAGCACCGCGAAACGCGCCGGCGAGGCGGTGGTCAAATCGCGCAGTCCGTCCCATGCGCGGAACGCGATGCGGCGTACCCGCACCGACATACGCACCTCGTCGGGCGTCGCCGCCATGCGTGACTCCCTTCGCGGCCGGAACCAGGATCATGGTACTCGGGCGGGCTCGCGGCTAACCTAATGCCATGGCGGACATCTTCGACGTGATCGCTGACGGCACGCGTCGCGACATCCTTCAGCTGCTCCTGGATCGGGCGACGGGCGGCGAGCGGGGCACGAGTGTCTCGCAGATCGTCCACGCGCTGGGGGTGAGCCAGCCGACCGTGTCGAAGCACTTGAAGGTGCTGCGCGAGGCCGAGCTGGTCTCGGTCCGCGAGGAGGGGCAGCACCGCTTTTACAGCCTCGCCGTCGCCCCGCTCGACGAGGTCGACGACTGGCTCGTTCCGTTCTTCTCGGTCGACGTCGAGAACGAACCCGCTCTGCCCGAGTCGGCGGTTCATGCCGCCGAGGTCGTGGGGCGTGCCGCCGCCTCGGTCAAGCACTCGGTCGCCTCCGCGTTCCGCAAGCTACCGGGGCGCTGAGCCGGGCCCGGAGCCGCGGGAACGCGGCATCCGCATCTCACATCCGTCACAGAAGCCCCATAGGTTTACAGCCGTCGCGGGCAGACCCTAGAGTGTCTCCCACATCAGAGGGTGAAGGTCACCCGTGCGGAGGGTGATCGATGGCAGAGCTGCCCGACGTGCGTTTCCTGACGGTCGCCGAGGTCGCCGAACTGATGCGGGTCTCGAAGATGACCGTCTACCGTCTCGTGCACGCCGGAGAACTGCCGGCCGTCCGGTTCGGACGCAGTTATCGGGTGCCGGAATCGGCGGTCGCGGAAGCTGTGCAGCGTCCGGTGTCCGACGTCGGCTAGACTGATCCGAGGCCTTTTTACAACGCCTGCCCGTTCCCGGGAGCCGACATCGGCACCCAGACCCCGACTTAGTGAGGTTTTCCGTGGGTTCTGTCATCAAGAAGCGCCGTAAGCGCATGGCGAAGAAGAAGCACCGCAAGCTGCTTCGCAAGACTCGTCACCAGCGTCGCAACAAGAAGTAACGCGACCACCACACCGAGCGCCTGTCACCCGACGGGCGCTTCGTGTATCCGGCCTCCGTCCACTCCGTCCTTTCGAGGAGCATCATGCAGTCCATCTCGGTCCACGACCTGCACGCCGGACGCGACCGTCCGCTCGTCGACGTGCGCGAGGTCGACGAGTTCACCGCCGGGCACGTCCCGGGTGCCGTGAACCTGCCGATGTCGAGCATCGGTGAGAACCTGCACCTGCTCCCCGAGGGGCCTTTCGACGTCATCTGCCAGGCCGGTGGCCGCTCGGCACGCGTCGTCGAGGCACTGTCGGCCCGCGGCCACGACGCCACGAACGTCGAGGGCGGCACCGGCGAGTGGATCGCCTCCGGGTACGACGTCGAGTCCTGACACCTCGACGCGTCCTCCTAGGATGGGTGGAGTGACCACCCTCACGCTGATCGGCAAGCCCGACTGTCATCTCTGCGACGTCGCGGAGCAGATCGTCGAGACCGTCGTGGGCGAACTCCCGACCGCCGTCGCCGATCGCGTGATCGTCGAGCAGGCATCGATCGCCGACGACGCCACGCTGTTCGAGCGGTGGTGGGAGAAGATCCCCGTCGTCCTCATCGACGGAGAATTGCACGCGCACTGGCGCGTGTCCGCCGATCGTCTGCGTGCCGCGCTCCTCGCGGCCGATACCGAAGGAGCCTCCGCGTGAGCATCCGACACATCGTCCTGTGGAAGCTCGCGGCCGACGACGCCGACACGCGTGCGCTGCACGCAGAGCAGGTCGAAGAGCGCCTGCTGTCGCTGCGCGCCGAGATCCCCGAGATCCTGCACCTCGAGGTGGGACGGAACGTCGCCTACCCGCAGACGAACTGGGACATCGTGCTGGTCAGTGAGTTCGCCGACGTCGAGGCGCTCGAGCGCTACCAGGTGCATCCCGCGCACCAGGAGGCGGGCGTCTTCATCCGTTCGGTCGTCGCCGACCGCGCGGCCATCGACTTCCCCGGGTGATCTCCGAGCTCAGCTGAGCGGACGCGTCGCCACCGGCACCGGTGCGAGGGCGATCCGCACGTGAGCATGATCGTCCAAGCGGGCCCCGGCCGCGTGATCGACGTGGACGAGGCTCCCGTCGCTCGTGCGCACGCGTGACCGCCGCACGTTACCCAGGAAAGTGCTCTCCTCGACGACGGCATCCATCCCGGGGGCGTCCGCGGCCACGAGGACGACGTTCTCCGGACGCACGACGACCTCGCAGTGTCCGTCGTGTGCCGACTCGGCGAGGGGGACGTGCTGCCCCCAGACGTCGACGACGGATCCCTCGACGATGCCCGGGACCGTGCTGACGGGGCCGAGCACGGCCGCGACCGCCGGTTCTCCGGCGCGGGCGTACACCTTCTCGGGCGTGCCGTCGGCGGCGATGCGCCCCCGATGCAGGACGATCACTCGGTCGGCGACCGCGATCGCCTCGGCGGTGTCGCGCGTGATCCAGATCGTGGTGGTCCCGCGTCGGCGCAGCTCGCGCACGAGTGCGTCGCGCAGACGTTCGCGCCCGGATGTGTGCAGCGCGCTGAGCGCGTCGTCGAGCACGAGCGCCTCGGGGTCGGTCGCGAGGGCGCGCGCGAGCGCCCACCGCTGGCGGTCGCCGCGCGAGAGACGGCGCACCGGCGCGTCCGGCGCGGACAGGCCCACGAGCGCGAGGAGGCGATCCGCCTCGTCGCGGGCGCTCGGCTGGCGTCGACGGGCGCGGGCGAGCACGGCCTCGCGCACCCGTCCGAAGCGGGGAGCGGCGTCGTCGAACACCCCGGCGATCCTCGGGGCGTCGGGGCGGGCGCGTCCGTCGATGCGGACTTCCCCGCCGTCGGGCCGTTCGAGCCCGGCGATGATCCGCGCGAGGGTCGTCGCGCCGCAGCCGGACTCGCCCACGACGGCGAGGATGCCACCGGCGGCCACATCGAGATGGATGCCGTCCAGCACGCGTCGGCCGGCGCGCATCCGCCCCACATCCGCGAGGCGGATGCTCCGACCCGCACCGGAGGAGCCGTCCGCGGGGACGGTCAACGCGGCGCTGTCGACGACCATGACGACACGTTAGGCGTCACGGGTGGACCGACCCGGCCCGGCGAGTGAACCTCGGGAGTCGGGCGGGCGAACTCAGGGGGCCAGGCGTGTGGGGCCGCGGAACAGGTACGTGACCTCGCGGATCGACGACTCACCGAGCAGCAGCATCAGCACGCGCGCGAGGCCCATGCCGAACCCGCCGTGGGGAGGGGCGCCGAAGCGGAAGAAGTCGAGGTAGAAGTCGAGGTGCTCGGGGTCGAGCCCCTTCTCTTTCGCCTGCTCCACGAGCACATCGACGCGGTGCTCGCGCTGGGCACCGGTGGTGATCTCGACGCCGTTGAACAGCAGGTCGTACGACTTGGTCAGCCCGGTCTCGGCGTCGCGCATGTGGTAGAACGCGCGGATCTCGGGGTGGTAGTCGGTGACGAAGACGAACTGGTGGCCGAAGGCCTCGCGCACGTGCGCCGCGATCTGACGCTCGCCCTCGGGGTCGAGGTCGCCGTCGGTGCGGGGGATCTCGTACCCGCGGGCGGCCACGATCTCGCGCGCCTCGGCGAGCGGGATGCGCGGGAAGGGCAGGCTCGGCACCTCGACCTCGACGTCGAACAGCTCTCGGATCTCGTCGCCGTGCTTGTCCTTGACCGCCCGGATGGCCGTCTGCAGCAGTTCCTCCTGCATGCGCGCGACGTCCTCGTGCGAGTCGATCCAGCTGATCTCGGCGTCGATCGAGGTGAACTCGGTCGCGTGACGGCTGGTGAACGAGGGGTCGGCGCGGAAGGCGGGGGCGATCTCGAAGATCTTGCCGAAACCGGCGACCTGCGCCATCTGCTTGAAGAACTGCGGGCTCTGCGCGAGGTAGGCCGTCTTGTCTTCGAAGTAGGGGACCTCGAACAGCTCGGCGTTGGACTCCGACGGGGATGCCATGAGCTTGGGGGAGTGGATCTCGATGTAGTCGCGCTCGACCCAGTACGTGCGCATGGCGTGCTCGAGGGTCGTCTGCACCCGGAAGATGAGGTTGTTGCGGCGCTGGCGGAGGTCCAGGAAGCGCCAGTCCATGCGCTTGTCCATTCCGCTGTCGGCGGCGATGGGCGTCTCGGGGTTGGCCGCGGCGGCGATGTCGAGTTCGCCGACCTTGATCTCGACGCCACCGAGCTTCACGCGCTCGTCGTGCTTGAGCTCACCGTGGACGGTGAGGAACGTGCCGTTCGCGAGGGCCCCGATGGTCTCGGTCAGAGCAAGGGCCGCGGCATCCTGCTCACCGGCGTCCTCGGCGGGACGCGTCGCCGGGTTCACGAGCTGCACCGCACCGGTCTCGTCGCGCAGTACGACGAACTGCACCTTCTTCTGATCGCGGACGGTCTCGACCCACCCCGACACCGAGACGGGGCCGGCGGGAAGGGATTTCAGCTGGTTGACCAGGACGCGTTCGCTCACGATCCCCCAGTCTACGTGCGGGCCGGGTGCCCTCCCGCGTCTCAGCGTCCGGCGCCGGCGGTCAGACCCGCCTTGACGTGCCGCTGCGCGGCGAGGATGACCACGAGCGCCGGGACGCTCGCGATGAGCGAGGCGGCCATGGTCGCGGCCCACGTGTTCAGGTTCGAGTTCGAGAGCGCGAAGATCAGCACCGACATCGGGTACATCTCGTTGCGGTTGACCAGCGTCAGTCCGAAGAGCAGGTCGCCCCAGCTGAAGAGGAACGCGAAGACGCCGGCGGTGACGATCGCATTGCGCGAGAGCGGCACGACGATGCGCCAGAGCGTCCCGAGGGGCCCGAGGCCGTCCACCGTGGCCGCCTCGATCACCTCGGTGTCCAGGCGCAGCATGAACGCCCGCATCACGATCACCGCGAACGGCACGCCCGCGGTGGAGTTCGCGAGGATGAGGCCGATGAACGTGTTGAGCAGGCCCCAGGAGTTGAACATCGCGTAGAACGACGTCGCCAGGACGACGCTGGGGATCATCTGCGCCAGCAGCAGCAGGATCAGAGCGAGACTCACCGCGCGCGAGCGCAAGCGGCTCAGGGCGTACGCGGCCGGGATCGCCACGAGGAGGGTGACCAGCACCGAGCCGAGCGACACGAGGATCGAGACGCGTAGCCCGCTGACCCCGGCGTCGTCGAGGGCCTTCTCGTAGCCACCGAGGCCGGGCGATGCGGGGATCCAGGCGGTGTCGGCGGAGTTCGCCGAGGGCTGCAGCGACGCCGAGACCATCCAATACACCGGGAAGAGGTAGACCGCGAGCACCACGACGGTCAGGAGCGTCCAGGTCCAGCCGCGACGGCGACGGCGCACGGCGGGCACCGGCTCGGACGGAGGGGCGGACACCGTCACGGGGGCGGAAGGCAGGGTCGCGGTCATTCGTCACGCTCCCGGCGCATCGACATCACGGTGTACACGATCGCGAACAGCACGCTGATGCCGAGCAGCAGCATCCCGTACGCTCCGCCGAGTCCGAACTCGAACTGCTGGAAGGCCTGCCGGTAGGACAGCAGACCGAGGGTGACCGTGCTGTTGGCGGGACCGCCGGCTGTGAGGACGAGGACGAGGTCGACGATCAGCAGGGTGTAGACCACGCTCATCACCACGAGCACGGAGACGACCGGCCAGATCGTGGGGAGCACGATCGCTGTGAGCCGCCGCCATGCCCCCGCGCCGTCGAGCTGTGCAGCCTCGAGCTGTTCCGCGGGTACCTGTTTGAGGGCGGCGCCGAGGATGGTCGCCCAGTACGGCAGGCTCGCCCACACGGCGACGACGATGACGGCCGGCAGGGCCGTGGCGGGGTTGGCCAGCCAGGCCTCGACCGGGATGCCGAGCGATCCGAGCACGTCGTTGATGGGCCCGTCGCCGGCCAGGAGCGACTTCCAGACGGTCGCCACGACGACCGCCGGGAGGAGCCACGGCAGGAGGATCAACGTCGGCAGCCACCGGCTGCCGGGGAAGGTGCGGGCGAAGAGGAGGGCGAGGAGGAGCCCGAGCACGAGCTCGATCACGACGGAGACGATCGTGATGGTCAACGTGTTCGCCAGTGCCCGGAAGGTCACCGGCTCGGCCAGGATCGCCTCGAAGTTGGCCGTCCCCACGAATGGGGCTCGCCCCGTGATGAAGGTGCCGGTGCGGAACTCCGTCGTGCTCATGAACACGCCGTACCCGAGCGGGAAGAGGAAGAAGACGACGAAGAACACCACCGCGGGGGCGAGGAAGGCCCACAGTTCCTGCCGCTGACGGGTCGCGAGAGAACGCCGGAACCGGCCGGGGGTACGAGCCCCCGACCGGCCGGTCGTCGTCAGCGTGTCCGCCGTCACTTGCCGCTGGCCTGCTCCAGCGCGGCCTGAGCCGTCTGCCCGCCGACCGTCGCACCCTGAATGGCGTCGACGTACTGCTGCTGCAGCTTGTTCCACTCGGTGCCGAGCTGCGCGGAGTTGTAGGCGCCGTCGACCGCGTCGACGAACGGAGCGGCTGCCGGGACCTTCTCGACGAAGGCCTTCTGCGCGCTCTGCAGCGCGGGGATGTACCCGCCCTGGGTCGCGGTCTCGATCTGGTTCTCCTCCGAAGCGCGGCACTTCACCAGCGCGGCGGCGGCGGCCTCCTTGTTCGCGTCCGCGTTGGCGGCGACGCCGTACGCGTAGCCGAGGAGGTTGACCTTCGGCGATTCACCGGCCTCCGCCGTGGGGAAGGGGAACGTGCCCCACTCGAACGGGATCGAGGTGTCGACGAGATTCCACGGGCCCGACACGGTCATGGCGGCGGCACCGGAGGTCCACTGGTCGATGGACTTCCAGCCCCAGTTGACGAATTCCGACGAGAGCGAGCCGTTCGCGACGAGGTTCTTGTAGAGGTCGACGGCCTCCACGGCACCGCTGCCGGTGGGGTCGGCAGGGTCGCCCCCGGCCGAGAGCAGGAAGGGCAGGAAGTAGGACGACGTGGAGCCGTCGCCGCCGATGCCGGGCAGGGCGATGCCCTTCTGCGCCGGGGTTGTCACTGCACCGGCGAGGGCGACCAACTCGTCGAACGTCTTCGGGGCGGTCTCGGCGACCCCCGCGGCGGCGAAGGCGGCCTTGTTGTAGAAGATCGCGTAGTCCTCGACCTGGACGGGGAGGCCGTAGAGCGTGCCGTCGTACCGGCCGAGGTCGGCGGCGCTGTCGGCGAGACCGTCGGTGGAGACGTCGTACTGGCCGAGATCGGCGAGCACCCCCTGCGAGGCGAGCTGGGGCAGCTGCGTGTCGGTGGAGAGGAGGGCCACGTCGGGCAGCGACTTCGCGCCCGCGGCCTGGAGCAGGCGGGTGGTGTAGTCACCGGACTGGGTCTGCACGTCGACGGTGATGCCGAGGTCGGCGGCGCAGGTCTCGAAGTACTTCTTCTGCAGCCCCTGGTAGGGCTCGAAGTCGATGTTGTTCCACACCGTGAGCTGCACGCCCTCGAAGCCGTCGGTCGCGGCGGGGGTCGTCTGCCCGCCGGAGCAGGCGGTGAGGGCGAGGGCGGCGGTGAGACCGACCGCCGGCAGAGCGGCGCGGCGCAGTCGCTGAGAGGAAGCCATGGTGTGTCCGTTTCCCGACGACGCCGGAGGCGCCGGTCGACCTGTGCTGTGTGGGACGCGGGTCGGGGCCGCCCGTGTCACTGATCACTTTGGGGTGTTCGCGTGACGAACAGGGAACGGGCATGTCACGTGATGTAACACCGCGCCGTGTCGTCGGTGCGGAACCGGCAGGGTGAGAGCATGGCATCCCTCTCTTCTCCTTCCGTCCGGCGCGTCCTCGTCGACACGGACACCGGCCTCGACGACGCGCACTCGCTGATGTACCTGCTGGCGCAGCCCGACGTCGAGATCGCGGCGATCACGACGATCTACGGCAACACCCCCGTGGAGGACTCCGCGCGCAACGTCCGGACGGTGCTGCGACTGGCCGGCCGAGAGGACATCCCGCTGCACCTGGGTGAGGCCGCGCCGATCGAGGGCGAGGCCTCGATCGCGGACTTCGTGCACGGCACCGACGGCCTCGGCGACCGTTTCGAACGCGCCGAGCTGCGCGTGGAGGACGAAAGCGCGGTGGATGCCATCGTGCGCATCGCCGCGGAGCACCCCGGCGAGGTCGATCTGCACCCGCTCGGACCCCTCACCAACATCGCCCGCGCGCTCGAGCGCGACCCAGACCTGTTCCTGAAGTACCGCTCGGTCGTCATCATGGGCGGAGCGGGCCCCTACCCGGCGCCCGGGGGAGCGACGCTGACGGATGCCAACACGGCCAACGACCGCCGGGCCGCCGAGATCGTGTTCGGCGCGCGCAACTCCGGCAACGTCGTGATGGTGGGCGTCAACGTCACCGCGACGGCGATCCTCGACGAGCACGTCCTCGCGGTGCTGCGCGGAACGGGCACCCCGTGGGCGACGTTCGCCGGCGAGGTCCTCGACGCGTACAACGACTTCTACCAGTACAAGTGGGGCCGCCGGATCTCGTCCGCTCACGACGGCCTGGCCACCGTGATCCTGCACCGGCCCGAGATCGTCACGGGCTGGATCGAAGGACCGGTGGACTACACGCCGTACGCCGACTCGCTGGCCACGCGCATCGCGCTGACCCACGACGGTCTGCCGCTCGCGTGGGGCACGCCCGAGGGCCCGACGGTGCGTGCGGTCACGGCGTTCGACGGCACCGAATTCCTGCGGCGGTTCGTGCACGCTCTGTCGACGGGACCCGCGCCGCGGGACTGATCCGACGGTCGGTGCCGCGGGGACCGCCCCGCGGCACCGGTCTCACCGGGCGCCGGAGCGCGCGGGGTGGTCGTCGCCGAGACGATCCCGTCGGTCGCTGCGCAGGCGCGAGCGGAACGTGCCGTCGGTGGGGAACCCGCCGTACAGGCCCCGCTCGCGGAGGGCGGGCACCAGCAGCTCGGCGAAGTCCTCGACCGAGGCCGGCGACAGGAACGGGTGCAGCAGGAAGCCGTCCACCCCGGATTCCTCCACGAACGCCCCGATCGCGTCCGCGACGGCATCCGGGGTTCCCAGGAACCGCTCGTCCGCGAACGCGGTGACCTTCGAGAACTGCCGGCGGACGTCCCCGGCGGTCAGCACGGGGGCGTCACCGCGGGTCTCCTTCGTCTGCGTCGCGTTCGTCGCGCGCTTGACCAGCGGCTCGTCGTCGGCGTACTGCGAGAAGTCGATGCCGCCCCACCCGGCGTAGGCGGCCAATTGCGCCTCCGAGGAGTAGTGCGCCTGCAGCGAGTCGATCTTCTCCTGCACGGCGATCGCGGTCGGAGCCACGATGAGGTTCATGCCGACCACCGCGCGGGTCTGCGAGGCATCCCGGCCTAGTTCCTCGGCTCGGCGACGGATGCCGGCGAGCCCCTCGCGCACGGCCACGGGGTCGGAGTCCCCGACGAAGATCAGCTCGGCGTGGCGTGCGGCGAACTCGCGGCCGCGGGGTGACCAGCCCGCCTGGATGATGACCGGGGTCCGTTGCGGCGACGGGGTCACGAGATGGGGGCCGGCCACGCGGAAGTACTCACCCACGTGGTCGATCCGGTGCACCTTCGCGGGGTCCGCGAACACTCCGGATGCCGTGTCGCCGACGAACGCGTCGTCGTCCCAGCTGCGCTCCCACAGGGCGTACGCGACGTCGAGGAACTCGTCGGCACGGTCGTACCGGCTGTCGTGCGCCACGACGTCGAGGCCGAAGTTGGCCGCGGCGCCCGGCAGGTAGGAGGTCACGACGTTCCAGCCGATGCGGCCGGCGGTGAGGTGGTCGAGGGTCGAGAAGCGGCGCGCGTGGGCGAAGGGGTGCTCGTACGTCGTCGACACGGTGGTGCCGAACGCGAGCCGGTCGGTCACGGCGGCGAGCGCGGGGATGTGCAGCATCGGGTCGAGGGCGGGGACCTCGACGCCGTGCCGCAGGGCGGTGTCGGCACCGCCCCGGTACGTGTCGTAGAGGCCCAGCACGTCGCCGAAGAAGAACAGATCCATGCCGGCGTCCTCGACGCGACGCGCCTGGTCGATCCAGTACCGCAACGACGTCGCCGAGAGCCGGTCGTCGGCGGGGTGCGTCCACAGGCTCGCCGCCGAGGAGCCGTTGCCGACGCAGGCCTGTTCGTACAGGCCGAACAGCAAGGGGCGGGGATCAGACATGTGCGGTGGTCCGTTCGTGATCGGAGGAGTTCGCCCAGCGGACGCGCCCGCCGATGAGGGTGAGGGAGGCCTCGGCGGGCCCGGCTTCGACGAGCTCGGCGAGGACGTCGCGCGGCGCGGAGGCCGAGACGGGGAAGACGGCGAGGTCGGCTCGGGTGCCGGCGCGGAGCACGCCGGTGTCCGCCAGCCCCAGGGCGTGGGCCCCTCCGGCGGTCGCGGCGGCGAACAGTCGGGCGTGCAGATCGTCCCCGTCGTACCCCTGGCTGCGGGCGATGCCGTACAGGGCGGCGACGTCATGCCACAGCGACAGGCTCGGCGACGACGACAGCGAGTCGGTGCCGACCGCGATCGCGTTGCCCTCGCGCAGGTACGCGGCCACGGGGGCCGGGTCGAGACCGATGACCGCGTTGGAGCGCGGGCACAGCGCCACGCTGCCCCCGCGTTCGCGCAGCAGGGCGCGGTCGTCCGTGTCGACGTAGATGCCGTGGGCGAGGTGCGTCGTCGGGGTCAACGCGCCGAGGCCGTCGAGATAACGGAGGACGCCGGTGCCGACGCCGCCGTCGCGGAGCAGGGCGAACTCGCCGCGGCCGTTCTGTCGCCACCGCTCGGCGAGGTCGCCGGTTCCGGTGCGCACGTACGCGTCCTCCCACGCCGACTCGGCGGCGTGGATGTGCTGCCGCACGCCCAGCTCGCCGGCGAGCCGCGCGAGATCGCGGATGACACTCGTGTCGAGCGAGTAGATCGCGTGCGGGGACAGGCCGACGGCGGGGTGCGGAGGGAGCGCCGCGAGCTCGGCGCGGACGATGCTCTCGCCGCCCTCGGCCCACGCCCGATCGGTCCAGCCGAGGACCTCCCAGAACGCGATGCCGTGGAGGCCGGCGTCGTGCACCGCCGACCCGGCCTCGGCGTCGGTGACGATCTCGGCGACCGCGGTCGTGCCCGCGCGCACGCACAGCGCGGCCCCCGCCGCCGCCGACGCGCTCCAGTCGCGGGGGAGGGGGTACAGCTCCATGAAGGCGCTCATCCACGCCTCGAAGCCGCCGTGCTCGGCCTGACCGACCGCGGCCATGTCGCTGTACTGCAAGTGGGTGTGGGCGTTCACGAGTCCCGGGGTCAGCGCGCCGTCCCACTCGTGCACCTCGGCATCCGTGCCCGCGAGGGAGGCGAGGACCTCGTCGGTCGGGCCGACCGCGAGGATCCGGTCGCCCGTGAC
The DNA here is from genome assembly GCF_058214835.1 of Microbacterium sp. SCPM-O-B-15248 (M128). Classification (NCBI taxonomy): domain Bacteria; kingdom Bacillati; phylum Actinomycetota; class Actinomycetes; order Micrococcales; family Microbacteriaceae; genus Microbacterium; species Microbacterium sp. SCPM-O-B-15248 (M128). The sequence goes on along the minus strand of NZ_JBYQLI010000010.1, from coordinate 24,093 downwards.
CGCGACGGCGCCGTCGGACAGCGGGGCGGAGCCCGCGGAAAGGACGACCGGCGCGCGGTGGACGACGACCGTCATTCTTCGTCCGCCTCGGGGTTCCAGGCGGCGAGGAACGCCTGCTGCGCCGCGGACGGGGTGTCCAGCGTCCCGCCGAACGAGGCCAGGGCGATCGCGGCGACCTCGTCGTCGGCCGCGCGGGGCAGCTCGTGGACGCCGGCGGCGAGATCGCGGGACGTCAGCACGTGGGCGACCGAGGCCAACTGCACGCCGAACGAGAGGTCCATGATCTCGACCGGGTTGCCCTCGGCGGCGCTGACGTTGAGGCAATTGCCGTCGTCGAGCACCCGCACCTCGCCCCCGCTCGGCATCCGGAGCACCGAGACGGCACCGTCGCGGGTGATCTCGACCGCACCGGCCGCGTGCGCCGCGTCGAGCGCGATCTCCTGACCGACACCGCCGCCGACGGCGACCACCGCGCCGCTGCGCAGGGCGTCGAGGTGGGCGACATCGATCGTGTGCCGGATACCGGTGGCCGAGATGACGATGTCGGCGTGCCGCACGGCCTCGGCGAGGGTCTGCACCCGGAACCCGGCGAAAGCGGCCTGGAGGGCCGCGACCGGGTCGGTCTCGGTCACGACGACGCGCGCTCCGAGCGCGGCGGCGTGCTGGGCGATGCCGGTTCCGACGCGGCCGAAGCCGACGACGACGACTGTCGCCCCGCGGAACGAGCGGTCGGCGACATCGGCCACGGCGAACACGACCGACTGTCCGGTGCCGTGCATGTTGTCGAACAGCGACTTGGAGCGGGCGTCGTTGGCGGCGACGACCGGGATGCGCAGGGCGCCGGCCGCCTCCATGCGCCGCAGGGGCCGCACGCCCGACGTGGTCTGCTCGGTCGCCCCGCGCATCCGGTCGACGACGTCGGGGCGCTCGAGGTGGGCGAGGCGGATCGTGGACGCTCCGTCGTCGACGATCACCTCGGGTCGGTGATCGATCAACGCCAGGGCGTTCGCGCGGTCCTCGGCGTGGTCGGCGCTCGCGCGGGCGTAGACGGGGATGCCGGCGTGGTCCAGCGCCGCGGCGACGGCGTCGTCGGTGTTGCGTCCCGCGGACGTGACGGTCACTTCGGCGCCCGCCTCGGCCAGCGCGAGCGCGATCGTGGCCGTCTTCGGCTCGAGGACGTCGGAGACGCCGATGCGTACTCCCGCGACGGTGCCCTCGCGGCTCAGTCGTGCCGCGAGCGCCGTGGTGACCGGCATGTGCGCGCGGGCCCACTCGATCCGATCGAGGCCCGAGCGCCACAGGCTCGCGTCGGCGATCCGGCCGCTCACGGGGTCACCGCCGCCGCGAACACGCCGCGGCCGTCGTCGGGGCCGCCGTCCACGAGCAACGCGGCCAGCAGCGCGTCGGCGAGGTGCCACTGCGCCGCCGTGGGCGGCTCCGCCGCGGTGGGGAGGGGTGAGGGCATCTCCACGAGCGCTCCCTTCGGGGTCGTGCGCACGTGCGCGCGCGGTGAGGGCCAGGCCGTGGCATCCATCGGTCGGGGGGAAGCGTCGGCGACGAGGCCGTCCACGTCCGTGGCCGTCACGGCGTCGTGACCGACACCGGTCAGGAGCGTCACGTGCACCGTGGCTGCTTCGGGGGCCGCGACGGACTCGACGCGCACGCCGTCCAGCGCCGCCGCGAGCCGCTCGACCGGGTCGTCGCTGGCGCGGACCACCGCGGCGCCCAGCCGGCGCAGCACCGTCGTCAGCGCTGCCGCCACGCGGCCGTCGCCGACGATGCGCACGGTGCTGCCGGCGAGGGTGAGATTCGTTCGGGCGGAGAGGGCGAGGACGACCTGCTCGGCGCGCACGTGCGCGTACAGGAGGCCGAACACCCGTGACTCCAGCGGGTCCGGCGCCGCCGGGTCATGGACCACGTCGATGCGCTCCGCGTCGCGGAGAGCCGCACGGATCGCGGGCGGAAGGTCGGGCAGTGGGCCGCCGTACGCGACGGCGGCGGGTGCGGCGGACCGCGCGTCCCGGATCCGCGAGGAGATCGGGAACGCGCCGTCGAGCCCGGCGGGCAGAGCGGACGAGGAGGACGACACGGCTCGAACGTAGGGCGCGAAGGCGCCCCGGCGCCAATTCGTGACGCCGCGTCTCTAGGATGTGGCTCGTGACCTACTCCCTCTCCCCGGAGTCCTATCGGATGCTCCGGCCTGAGCGGCCGTCCCGCCCCGCGCGGCGGGCGTGGGATCTCGTGCTCACGATCGTGCTGCTCGTCCTTCTTCCGCTCGCGGCCCTGGCCTGTTCGTACGCCGGGTTCTTCCTCGCGTTCGCCTCGGACGCGTGCGGGTCGATGACGTGCAATTTCGGGCTGATGAACGTCGGGTTCTGGTCCGCCGTCATCGCCCCGTGGGTCGTGCTGCTGCTCGCCGTCGTTCTCGCGATCGTGCGTCTGGTCCGTCATCGCGTGAGCTTCTGGGTGCCGCTGGTGGGCGTCGTGGCGATGGCGGCGACGTGGTTCGTCGCCGCGGCGATCGTCAGCGCCGGGGTCTCGGCATCCTGAATCGCCTGCACCCCTCACAGGTGCTGCGAAGCCGCTGCCCGTAGTCTCTCGGCGGGCGCCCGGACGGGCGGCCGATCACCGAGCGCGAAGGCACCCGATGACCGACAGCACCCTCTCCCTGCACCGCGCGTCCGCGGATTCCTCGTCGGGCGACCAGTCCTGGCTGACCTCGCTGGCCGACTGGACCGTCTCGCTCATGGAGGTCATCGGACCCGTGGGCGCGGGCATCGCGATCGCCCTCGAGAACCTCTTCCCGCCGCTGCCGAGCGAAGTCGTGCTCCCCATGGCGGGCCTCACCGCGAGCCGCGGATCGTTCACCCTCTTCGAAGCACTGCTGTGGACCACGCTCGGGTCAGTCGTCGGCGCCTTCGCGCTCTACGGCCTCGGCCGCTGGCTCGGAGTCGACCGCCTGCGGGCGATCGCGGCGAAGGTTCCGCTGCTGCACCCCGAAGACGTCGACCGCACCGTCGCCTGGTTCGAGCGGCACGGCGGCAAGGCGGTGTTCTTCGGACGGATGGTGCCGATCTTCCGCAGCCTCATCTCGATCCCCGCGGGGGTGTCGAAGATGCCGCTCTGGCGGTTCGGGCTCCTGACGGCCGCCGGCAGCCTCATCTGGAACACGATCTTCGTCCTGGCCGGCTACCTCCTGGGCGAGAACTGGCACGTCATCGAGCAGTACGCCGACATCCTGAAGTACGTCGTCATCGTGGGCGTGGCCGTGGGTGTCGCGTGGTTCATGTACGCGCGGATCCGGTCGCTGCTGGCCTCCCGCCGCGACGCCTGAGCGCGGTGCCGACGAGGTAGGACGGCGTCGAACCAACGGCCGCCCCCGCTCAGCCGGCCCACAAGACGCCACCGTAGACTGGACGCCGTGCCCGCCGACCGCCTTCATCTCGTGCGCCACGGGGAAGTCCACAACCCCCGCCGCGTGCTCTACGGGCGGCTCCCCGGTTTCGGTCTGAGCGTCGACGGACGCCGAATGGCTCGGCAGGCCGCCGAGTACATCCGCGGCCTGGAGCGACCGGTCAGCGCGCTCGTGGCGTCGCCGCTGCAGCGCACGCGCGAGTCCGCCGAGCCCTTCGTCGAGCTGTTCGGCATCGAGCCGTTCATCGACGATCGGGTGATCGAGCCCACCAACGTCTTCGAGGGCCGGCGCATGAAGCAGGCCCTCGCGAACCCGCTGAACTGGCGGCACCTCGCCCGGCCCGCCGTCCCGAGCTGGGGCGAGCCGTACGAGCGCGTCGTCGCGCGCGTGACCGAGGCGATGGCCGACGCATGGGAGCGCGTACCCTCGGGCGACGTCGTGGTGGTCTCGCACCAGCTGCCCATCTGGGTCACGCACCTCGCCCTCTCCCACCAACCCACCCGCCACGACCCCCGCAAGCGCCGCTGCGCGCTGTCGAGCGTGACGAGCTTCGAGCGGCGAGACGGCGCCGCCGGGACGTCCCGCTGGGTCGAGGTGGCGTACGCCGAGCCGGCCGCGACCGCCGGAGCCGTCGACGTAGGAGCCGTCTGATGCGCCGAATCCTCTCGCTCGCCGTGACCGCGGCGCTGGCCGTGACACTGGCGGCATGCAGTGCCGACCCGCTCGCCGATCAGTACCGTGCCGGTGACAACAAGGGGTACATCGCCGCGAACGGGTTCCAGACGCAAGAGATCGCGCCCGACCAGCGCGGTGAGGCGGTCGAGTTCTCGGGATCGCTCGACAACGGTTCCGCGGTATCCAGCGCCGACTTCGCCGGACAGGTGCTCGTGGTGAATTTCTGGTACGCCACGTGCGGTCCGTGCATCATCGAAGCCCCGCGTCTCGAGCAGGCTTACCAATCGTTCGAGGGTCAGGGCGTGTCCTTCCTCGGGATCAACACGTACGACCAGCCCGCCACCGCGCTGTCGTTCGCGCGCGACAACGGGGTGTCGTACTCCAGCGCCATGGCCGTCGGAGACGCCGAACTCAAGCTCGCCTTCGCCGAGAAGACGCCGATCAACGCCACCCCCACGACCCTCGTGCTCGACCGGCAGGGCCGGGTCGCCGCCCGCGTGATCGGCGAGCTGCCCGAGGCGTCGATCCTCGAGGCCATGGTGCGCACCGTGCTCGCGGAGAGCGCGTGAACCCGGGAGCCCTCGTCTTCGACGGAGCACTGTGGCTCGCCCTGCCCGTCGCTCTCGCGGCCGGGCTGATCTCCTTCCTCTCCCCGTGCGTCCTGCCCCTCGTGCCGGGTTACCTGGGTTTCATCGGCGGATCCGTCGCGCCGCGCGGGGGCTCGGCATCCGCCCCCGGTCGCGGGCGCCTCGTCGGCGGGACGCTGCTGTTCATCGCCGGATTCACACTCGTGTTCATGGCGGTGAACGTCCTGGGCGGCACCGTGGGCCTGTTCTTCCTGCGCTACGCCGACGTCATCACCCGCATCATGGGCGTCGTCATCATCCTGCTCGGACTGGTGTTCATCGGCCTCTTCGGCCTCGCCCAGCGCACCGTGCGGCTCCGGGCGCGCGGCAACCTCGGCCTCATCGGCGCTCCGCTGCTGGGCATCGCCCTCGGCGTGGGCTGGACCCCGTGCATCGGCCCGACGCTCGCGGCGATCCTGTCGGTGTCCTACAACATGGGCGACCCGGGGCGGGCCGCGCTCCTGGGCTTGGCGTATTCGCTGGGGCTCGGCATCCCGTTCCTGCTCCTCGCGGTCGGCTTCGGCTGGGCCACGCGCTCGGTGGCGTTCGTGCGGAAGCACATCCGCGTCGTCAACCTCATCGGCGGCGGCCTGCTCATCGCGCTGGGTCTGCTGATGGTGACGGGAGTCTGGGGCTCGTGGATGTCGAACCTGCAGGGGGTGATCGGCAGTGTCCAGCTCCCGCTCTGATCGAGGGAACACCGTGACCGAATCCACCGACGGCGTGCTCCGGCCCTCGGACCACGCCGACTCCGCGTCGCCCTCCGGCGACGACGTCGCCTCGCCCCGCCTCGGGGTCGTGGGCTGGCTGCGCTGGGGATGGCGTCAGCTGACCAGCATGCGCACCGCCCTCGTGCTGCTGCTGCTGCTGGCCATCGCGGCGGTCCCCGGTTCGCTCGTGCCGCAGCGCAGTGCCGACCCGAACGGTGTCACGCAGTACTTCACCGACAACCCCGACCTCGCGCCGGTGCTCGACAAGCTCAGCCTGTTCGATGTGTACACCTCGCCGTGGTTCTCGGCGATCTACATCCTGCTGTTCATCTCGTTGATCGGCTGCGTGCTCCCGCGCACCAAGCACCACTGGAAGGCCCTGCGCTCGCAGCCCCCGCGCACGCCCGCGCGCCTCGCGCGCCTGGACGATCACCGCACCGTCACCGTGCCGGTGCCGGCGGGGCAGGATGCCGCCTCCGTCGCGGCCGCAGCCGTCGACAGTGCCTCCGCGCAGTTGCGGAAGGCCGGCTACCGCGTGGCCCGTTACGACGGGCGCGGCACCTTTTCGGCCTCGGCCGAGCGCGGGTACCTCCGCGAGACCGGCAACCTCGTCTTCCACGCCGCGCTGGTGGGCGTGCTGATCGCCGTCGGCGTGGGCGGCGGCTTCACCTACACGGGCCAGCGCGTGCTCGTGGAGGGTCAGGCGTTCACCAACAGCCTGCTGGACTACTCCTCGTTCAACCCCGGCCGCTTCGTCGACAGCAACGCCCTCGCGCCGTACTCCATGACCCTCGACCGCTTCGACGTGCGCTACGTGCCGCCGGGACAGCCCGGATCGGGGCAGGCCGGCGACTTCGCCGCCAACGTCACGACCCTGACTCCCGACGGCGAGCGTCAGGACGGCCAAGTGCGCGTCAACCACCCGCTCGACGTGCAGGGCGACCGCGTCTACCTGCTCGGCAACGGGTACGCCCCCACGGTCACGATCCGCAACGCCCAGGGCGAAGAGGTCTTCCACGACTCGGTCGCCTTCCTCCCGCAGGATGCCAACATGACCTCGCTCGGCGTCGTCAAGGTCGCCGACGGGATGCCCGAGCAGCTCGGTCTCATCGGGTTCTTCTACCCGACGATGGACACCCTCGACACCGGAGCGCTCACGTCGACGTTCGGAGATCTCGAGTACCCCGTCCTGACGCTGCGCGTCTACGCCGGAGACCTCGGCATCGACGACGGCACCCCGCGGTCGGTCTACACCCTCGATCCCAGCGGCATGACGCAGATCGCCGGCGGCGACAGCGGGACCCCCGCCCTGCGGCTCATGCCCGGCGAGACCCAAGACCTGCCGAACGGCCTCGGCACCATCACGTTCGAGAACGAAGCGCCGGCCGGGGCGACGGGATACCAGGGCTCGGTCAAGCGCTTCGCGTCGCTGTCGATCCACCGCGATCTCGCCGGCCCCTGGGTGCTCGGGTTCGCCACGCTCGCGACCCTCGGTCTGCTCGCCGCGCTGTTCGTGCCGCGTCGACGCATGTGGGTGAAGGCGACGCCGAAGGACGGCGCGGTGCTCGTCGAGTACGCCGGCCTCGCCCGCGGCGAGGACCCCACTCTCGCCGCCGCCGTCGACCAGGTCGTCGAGCGCCACCGCCCCTCGCTTCCGGTCCCGGAAGATCAGACCCGCCCCGACACCGGAAAAGTAGACTGACACCATGCCCGGAACCGACCCGCTCCTCCTCGATGAGATCTCGCTCCTTCTGGTGTGGACGGCCGTCGCGATCTACGTGCTCGCCTTCATCGCGTACGCGATCGACCTCGCACGGCGCTCCGACCTCGCGCTGAAGGCCAAGGACGAGGTCGTCGCGCGCGAACTCGTCACGGCGGGCGGCGGCGGTGTGCTCGACGCGTCCTCGGGGTCGACGGCATCCGGGAACACCCCCGCGAAGCCGCGCTACCTGTGGGCGCGCATGGGCACGGCCCTCACGGCCCTCGGCTTCCTCTTCCACCTCGCCGGTACCGTGCTGCGCGGAATCGCCGCCGAGCGCGTGCCGTGGTCGAACATGTACGAGTTCGCCCTGACCGGTGTGCTGCTGGTCGTCGCGGTCTACCTCATCGTTTTGACACGCTTCGATCTGCGCTTCCTCGGCTCGCTCATCACCGGCCTCGCGGTCGTGCTGCTCGGCGGCGCGACGCTGGCGTTCCACGTCGAGGTCGTGCCGCTGGCCGACCCGCTGAAGTCGGTGTGGCTCGTCATCCACGTCTTCGTCGCCTCGCTGGCCACCGCCCTCTTCGCCCTTGCGTTCGGTCTGTCGGTAATGCAGCTGCTGCAGACGCGTCGCGAACGGAAGCTCGCCGCCGCCGCGTCCTCGGATGCCGCAGCCCCGCGCCGGAGCTTCCTGCAGACGCTGCCGACGGCCGACGCCCTGGAGTCGCTCGCCTACCGCTTCGCGATCGTCGGCTTCATCTTCTGGACCTTCACCCTCATCGCGGGCTCGATCTGGGCCAATGACGCGTGGGGCCGCTTCTGGGGCTTCGACACCAAAGAGGTGTGGACCTTCGTCATCTGGGTCCTCTACGCCGGCTACATCCACGCCCGCGCGACGCGCGGCTGGCGCGGTACCCGGTCGGCCTGGCTGTCGATCATCGGCTTCGCCGCCGTGCTGTTCAACTTCACGATCGTCAACGTCTTCTTCAAGGGCCTGCACGCCTACTCCGGTTTGACGTCCTGACACCCCGCCGCTGCGTGGCCGTCGCTGCCTGAGCAGCGGACTGTGCCCGGTGCCCGTGGGGCCGAACTCCTGAGAAACCGGGGACCGTGGGGGTTTCGGGCGCACGTCTGGTGGCGGGGCTGCCCCGAACTCAGGAGTTTCGGCCGGGGTCGCGGCATCCCGCTGGCCACGCGTGGGGGCCGAACTCCTGAGAAACGGAGGCCGTGGCGGTCGCGGCCACGGGCACAGCGCCTCACGGCTCGAAACCCAGGAGTTCGGCCGCCGAGTACGCCCCGACTGCGCGGCCCGGGCTGGGCGGTCGACACCCCGCCGCCACCGCCCCGACCGCGCGCCCGCCTACGCGGGCTGGGCGGCGGCGCGGAGCGATGCGGTACGACGACGGACCACGACGAGGGTCGTCACGATCAGCGCGAGCGCGGCCCAGACGACCAGACCCACGATTCCCGCGCCCACCCCGCCCGAGGAGGCGAGGGCGCCGAGCATCGACGCGTACGCCGGGGAGGTCGGCAGAAGCGAGGCGAGGCCCGCGAGCACCGGTGGGACGGTCGAGACGATGTTCGCCGCCAGGGCCAGGGCGCCTACGATCGCGGCGATCCAGCGTCCGGCGCCCCCGAAGAGGGCGACGAGCGCCTGGTTCACTGCGGCGAAGGCGACTCCGGCGACGACGCACACGAGGGCGAACAGCGCCCAGTCTCCCCAGTCGAAGCGGGATGCCACCTGCACGACGCCCGCGACGAGCAGCCCCTGCACGGCGCCGATGATCGCGGCGGGGGCGAAGCTGCGGAGGGCGACGAGCCCCGACGCGCGCCGACTCGTGAGCGATCGCGCCGACACGGCCTGGAAGGCGACGTACGAGGCCACGCCGCCGAACCACAGCACGGCCATCGCGAGCAGCGGCACGGCGGCGGTGCCGAACAGCGAGTCGCTGACACCGTTCGCCGACACGGGGTCTGCGACGATGGCGGCGAGGCTCTTCGCTTGCGCGTCGGTGTAGGTGGGCAGCTGCGCGACCGCAGTGTCGAGGCCGTCGGCGAGGGATGACGTGCCCGAGGCGACCTGCTGCACGCCGTCGGCGAGCTGGCCCGCGCCATCCTCGGCCCCGGAGGCTCCGGATGCCACCTGGGCGGCGCCGCTGCTGAGGCCCGCCGCACCCGTGCCGAGCTGGCGTATGCCGTCGGCGACCTGGCTCGCCCCGCCCGCGAGGCCGTCGATGCCGCCGGCGATCGTGTAGAGACCGTTCGCCGCCTTCGTCGCGCCCCCGGCGAGGCCCCGGGCGCCGTTCGCGAGCTGCTGGTTCGCTTCCGCGATCGACCTGATTCCGGCGGGGAGCTGCGCGGCTTCACCGGCGAGCTCGCCGATCTGCGTCACGGTCGCCGTCGCCTGCGGCAGCGCCGCGTTCGCGTCGGCGGCGGCGGCGCGCAGGGCATCGCACTGCGCGGGGGTGCCCGTGCAGTCGTCGGCGGCCTTCTGCAGCGCGGCCGCGGCCTTCACGAGCGCGTCGTTCACCTGGGGAGCGGCTTTCGACAGGTCGGTCGCCACCTGCGCGAACTGCGGCGGGATCCGGTCGGCGAGGGCGTTGACGTTGGTGGCGAGCGCCTGGTTGCCGTCGGCGATGCCGTTCGCGCCCCCCGCCAGGTCACCGACACCCGCGGCGGCTTCGCGCGTGCCACCGGCGAGGGCCGTCGCGCCCCCCGCGACCTGGGCCGCGCCGTCGGCGAGCGGACCCGTTCCCGCGGCCAACTGCTGCGCGCCGGTGGCGAGTTGCCCGGCGCCGTTCGAGAGCTGCCCGAGTCCATCCTGCAGACCGGTCGCGCCCGTGGCGGCCTGGCCCGCGCCGTCGGCGAGCTGGTGCGCGCCGCTGGCCGCGGTGCCTAGCTGTTGGCCGAGCGTCGTGAAGCCGAGGAACACGTTGGTGAGGTACTGCGAGGACAGCTCGCTGCCGAACACCGTGGAGGCGGTGGTGGCCAGCTGTGCGGTGATCGCACCGTCGACCACTCGCGCGTTCGGTGCCGTCTCGACGCCGATCGTCGCGCGTTCGGGTGTCTCACCGGGGCGGGTGGAGAGGGCGGCCGAGGTGAAGTTCTCGGGGATCGTGACGACGGCGGTATAGGTACCGTCCTCGAGACCGGCGGCGGCGTCCGCGTCATTGGAGATGACCCAGTCGATGTTGCTCGGCTGGTCGTCGGCCCCCTTCACGAGGCCGCCCGTCAGCTGACGGCCGAGTGGCACGAGCTGGCCGTTCAGTTCGACCGCCTTGTCGTCGTTGACGATCGCGGCGGTGATGTTGTCGAGGCGGTCGGTCGGGTTGTACAGCGCACCGACCAGGATGCCGCCGATCACGGCGGGGAGCAGGAGCACACCGATCAGCGTGAGCCAGGTCACGGGGCGGCGCGAGCGGGAGCGCTCGACGGGGACGGTCATGCGAACACCTCGGAGGGATCGGGGGAGGACTCGGGGGCCGGGCGATGCCGGTGGGGCGCAGGCAGCGCGAGCGAGGTCACATCGGGCCGATGCGCGTCGGAGAGGAGGGCGAGCGCGCGGCGTTCGTCGCGGGCCGACACGACGAGCGTGAAGGCCGACCCGGCGTCGTCGTTGCGCTCGCGCGCCTCGACGGCGGCGCGTCGCAGCGTCTCGGCGATGTCGGCGCGGGCATCGGCGTCCAGCCGATCGACGTCGCACAGGACGGCGAGGCGGGTCCGGCCGGCGACGGCGCGGGCGACCTCGTCGACGGCGGTTTCGGCGTCGTCCAGCAGCGCCACACCGACGCGCGAGCGCACGGCACCCGCGCGTTCGGGGAGGAGGAGCCCGTCGACGCGCAGGCGACCCTCGAGCGTCGACAGGCGGCCGGCGAGTGCGAGCAGCAGCGGGCGGGTGACACGCGTCTCGCCGGTGACGAGGAGCGTTCCGCCGTAGCCGAGGCGCAGGTTCACGTCGGCGAACGCGGGTTCGGCGTCGTCGGAGGCCGGGGTCGCGCGCAGGTCGTCGGCGGCGATCGCGATGGAGGGCTCGCTCGGCCAGTCGGACAACCCCAGTTCGCGTTCGACGGCCTCACCCTCGACGTCGAGTTTCGGGAGCAGTCGGTCGAGCCAGCGCGGCATCCACCAGGCCTTCGCGCCCAGAAGGGCGAGCACGGCGGGGACCAGGGTCATGCGCACGAGGAACGCGTCGACGGCGACGCCGACAGCGAGGCCGAGGGCGATGGGCTTGAGGCTCGAATCGCCCTCGGGGACGAACGCGACGAACACCGAGAACATGATCACGGCTGCGGCCACGACCACACGCGCTGAGCCCACGAATCCGCTGCGGACGGCGCCGAGGGCCACTTCGCGCGGCGTGCGACCTTCGCGGTCGGCGTGCACGTAGTCCTCTCGCATACGCGAGACGAGGAACACCTGATAGTCCATCGCGAGGCCGAACAGCACACCCATCACGACGATCGGCATGAAGCTGATGACGGGGCCGACCTTGGCCACGTGGAGCGCGTCGGCGAACCACCCCCACTCGAACACCGCGGCCACGACGCCGAAGGACGAGGCGACCGACAGCAGGTAGCCGGCCGCGGCGGTCAGCGGCACCCAGATCGAGCGGAAGACGATCATGAGGAGGATCAGCGAGAGACCGACCACGAACACACCGAAGGGGAGGAGCGCCGCTCCCAGCTGATCGGAGATGTCGATCGTGACGGCGGTGTAGCCGGTCACCAGCAGCCGCACGCCGAACTCGTCGTACAAGCGGTCCTCGGCGGCGCGGAGCTCGCGCACGAGGTCGGCGGTGCGCGGGTCCTCGGGGCCGGTCTCGGGCACGATCTGCACGATGCCGGTGTCGGCGGTCTCGTTCGGGGTCGCCAGGGCCACCTCTGCGACGCCGGGGATCTTCGCGACCTCGTCGCCGATGTTCTGCATCAGGGTGAGCGGATCGTTGGAGGTCACGATCGTCCCGGTCATGATGAGCGGGCCGTTCGCGCCCGGGCCGAAGTATTCGTCGGTCAGTTCGTAGGCGGTGCGCGCTTCGTTGCCCGGGGTCAGCTGGCCGGCGGTCGGGAGGGTGAGGGCGAGGCTGCCGGCGGGGATGGCTGCCACCCCGAGAAGTCCGATCACGGCCACGGACGTGACCACGGGATGCCGCGTCACCAGACCCACCCAACGGCGGGCGGGGCCGTTGCGCGCGGCCCGGACCTTCTGGGCGGCGATCTTCTCTCCGCGGTCCGCGGCGGCGGCCGCGAGGGCGTCGGTGTCCTCCTGTGCGGACATCCCCCGACGCCGGCGCGCGCTCGTGCGCTTCTTCGCGAAGCCCCAGCCGACGACGCGCCCCTTCGCGAACCCGAGGAACGCGGGCGTCAGGGTCAGTCCGATGCACACGGCGATCGCGACGGCGACCGAGGCGGCGACGCCCATCGTGGTCAGGAACGGGATGCCGGCGAAGCCGAGGCCGATGAGCGCGATGAGCACGGTGATGCCGGCGAACACGACGGCGGATCCGGCCGTACCCGTGGCCCGCGCGGCGGATTCCTCGGGGTCCATCCCGCCGCGCACTTGGTCTTGATGTCGCGACACGATGAACAGGGCGTAGTCGATGCCGACCGCCAGCCCCAGCATCACCGCCAGCAGCGGGGTCGTGGAGGAGACGGTCGCGAAGCCGGTGGCGATGAAGATGAGTGCGACCGAGAGCGCGACACCGAGGATCGCGGTGGCCAGCGGCATCCCGGCCACCAGGAGCGACCGGAACGTCAGCATGAGGACGATCGCGGCGATGACCACGCCGAGTGCTTCGGTGATGCTGGGCGCGGGGAGTTCGGTGGCGAAGAGCTGGCCGCCGAGCACGGTGTGCGACCCGGAGGGCAGGTCGGTGCCGAGCGTGGCGCTGAGCTCGCGCAGGCCGTCCTCGGTCGCGGCGGGAACGGCGGTGGACTCGCCGGAGAACTGGATGCGGATGATCGCCGCGCGGCCGTCGTCGGACACGCCCCCGGAGACCCGTTCGTCGAAGGGGTTCGTCACGGCCTCGACGAAATCGAGCTTCTGGATGTCGGAGACGGTCGTGCCGATGGCATCCTGATATCCCTGGTCGCGCACGGTCGTGCCGTCCGCGGAGACGACGACGATGTCGGCGCTGGCCCCGCTGACCTGCGGGAACGTGCGAGAGAGCATCTCGAGACCGGCTTGCGACTCGGTACCGGGGATCGCGAAGGTGTTGTCGGTGCCCTTGGCGAACAGGGCGACTCCACCCCCGGCGAGGACGAGGATGAGCAGCCAGGCCGACAGGACGCGCCACGGGTGCCGGAATGACCAGCGGCCCAGGGTGTACAGGAATGTGGACACGGTGGCTGCTCCCGGAAAGTCGGCGGATGGTCGATACAGCACCGTATCGGATACAACAATGTATCGTAGTGACTCGGGGTGGGCATCAACCTGAGTCTCGCCCGTGAAGCCAGAAGGAGTCGGGGCATGACCGACACGGCACCGGCGCCGTCGCGTCGACGCGAGAACACCCGCACGCGCCTGATGGATGCCGCGGCCCAGATGTTCGCCGAAGAGGGCATCGACGCCTCATCGGTCGAGGCGATCTGCGAACGCGCCGGATTCACCCGTGGTGCCTTCTACTCCAACTTCGCGTCCAAGGAGGAGCTCTTCCTCGCCCTGTGCGAACGCTCCGGCGAGACGACGCTGTCGGCGGTCCGCGAGCGCATCGAGTCGCTCGAGGTACGCGGCCTGGATGCCGACATGGAAGTGCGCAACCTCGTGCAGGAGGTGCTCGAGGTCGCCGGACACGATCGGCTGGACGTGCTGCTGGGCGCGGAGATCCGCATGCAGGCGCTGCGCAACGCCGACTTCGCCGAGGCCTATCTCGCGCTGGACCGGGGGCTGTCCGACAACGTCTCGCACCTTATCCGCGACGTCGCCCACGCGCGCGGCCTCGCGCTGCGCGTGCCCCTCGACGAAGCGACGGATCTGCTGCTGTCGACGTGGGTGTCGGTGTCGGAGCACGCGCTCATCACGCGAAGCGACCCTGACGGCGCACGCCGCGATCTCGCCCACCGGCTCTCGCACATCGTGGCGCTCATCCTCGAGTGACGTCCGCCTCCAGGATCCGGTAGCACCGCGCGAGCCGCTGCAGCCACCAGTCGCACCGATCGGCGGGAGCCTCGACGCGGTCGAGCCCGGACGTCGTCGGGAACGGACGCGTGACCGCCAGGGCGCCTGCCCGGGGGCGCAAGGGCTCGGCGACGACGTCGGCGGTGAACAGGGCGGCGGTGCCCAGCCCGCAGTCGTACTCCAGCTCGGGCAGCGCGGCGGCGAGGGCGAGCCCCATCGACAGGCCGATCGAGGTGTCCAGGGCGCTGGAAACCACGGCGGGCAGGCCGGCTTCCGCCACGATCGCGATCGCCGCGCGCACGCCGCCCAGCGGCTGCGCCTTGATCACCAGTAGGTCGGCGGCGCCGGCCCGGGCCACGCGTAGCGGGTCGGCGGCCTTGCGCACGCTTTCGTCGGCGGCGATCGGGATGTCGAGGTAGCCGATGCGCTCGCGCAGCTCCGCGAGCTCCTCGACCTCGGCGCAGGGCTGCTCGACGTACTCGAGGTCGAATCCGGCCAGGGCGTGGACGGCGCGCTCGGCCTCGTCGACGTTCCAGCCGCCGTTCGCGTCCACCCGCACGCGGCCCTCGGGACCCATCGCCTCGCGCACCGCCCGCACCCGCGCCACGTCGTCGGCGAGCACCTGACCGGGCTCGGCGACCTTCACCTTGGCCGTGCGGCATCCGTCGTACCGGGCGAGCACCGCGGCGACCTCTGCCGCCGCCACGGCGGGCACGGTCGCGTTGACGGGGATGCTCGCGCGCACCGCGGGGGGAGCGGGATGCCATCCGAAGGCGATCGCGGCCGCCAGCCACGTCGCCGCCTCGGCGTCGTCGTACTCGACGAACGGGGAGAACTCCGTCCATCCCTCGGGGCCCTCGAAGACGACGGCCTCCCGGGTCCGGATGCCGCGGAAGCGGGTCGCGAGCGGGAGGGCGACGACCCGCGCCGTGGCGAGGACGTCGGAGAGAGGGGGGAGCGGGCTCATCGTCCCATCCTGGCCTCCGTCCGGAGCCCCGGGAATAGGCTGGGCCCATGCTCTTCGACACCCCGGTCCGGCTCGGCGTCCAGATCCAGCCGCAGCACGTGCAGTATTCCGACATCCGCGACGCCGTCCTCCGTCTGGAGGAGATGGGCGTGGACGTCCTGTTCAACTGGGACCACTTCTTCCCGCTCTACGGGGACCCCGACGGCGAGCACTTCGAGGCGTGGACGATGCTCGCCGCGTGGGCCGAGCAGACCGAGCGCGTCGAGTTCGGCGCCCTCGTCAACTGCAACAGCTACCGCAACGCCGACCTGCAGGCCGACATGGCCCGCACGATCGATCACATCAGCAAGAAGGGCGGCGACACCGGCCGCTTCCTCTTCGGCACCGGCTCGGGCTGGTTCCAGCGCGACTACGACGAGTACGGCTACGACTTCGGCACCGCCGGCTCGCGGCTGAACGCCCTCGCGAGCGACCTCGACCGCATCGTCGAGCGCTGGGGAAAGCTCAACCCCGCCCCCACGCGCAAGATCCCCGTCATGATCGGGGGCAAGGGTGAGCAGAAGACGCTGCGCATCGTCGCCCGGCACGCCGACATCTGGCACAGCTTCGTCACCCCCGACGAGCTGCCGCATAAGTTCGACGTCATCCAGCGGTGGGCCGAGACCGAGGAGCGCGACCTGTCCGGGCTCCTCGTCTCGAACGAGCTCAAGGACCGTGACGAAGACATGGCCGACGCCCTGTACGACGCCGGAACGCGTCTGTTCACCCTCGGCTTCTCGGGCCCGGAGTGGGACTACTCGCTCATCGAGCGCTGGCTGGCCTGGCGCGACAGCAAGAACGCCTGATCCCATGACCGTCTCCGACATCTTCGACCCGGCGGAGTGGACCTTGGCGCCCGGTGCCGAGGACTACACCGACATCACGGCGCACGTCACGCACGACGGCCGCATCGCGCGGATCGCCTTCGACCGGCCGGAGGTGCGCAACGCCTTCCGCCCTCATACGGTCGACGAGCTGCACCGGGCCCTCGACATCGCCCGGCAGGATCACCGCATCGGCGTCGTGCTGCTCACCGGCAACGGCCCGAGTCCGAAGGACGGCGGGTGGGCGTTCTGCTCCGGCGGCGACCAGCGCATCCGCGGACGAGACGGCTACAAGTACTCGGACGACGAGACCGCGGTCGCCGACCACGGTCGCGCGGGACGCTTGCACATCCTCGAGGTGCAGCGGCTGATCCGCTTCATGCCGAAGGTGGTCATCGCGGTCGTCCCCGGGTGGGCCGCGGGCGGTGGGCACTCGCTCAACGTCGTCTGCGATCTGTCCATCGCGAGCGCGGAGCACGCGCGTTTCAAGCAGACGGATGCCGATGTCGGCTCGTTCGACGCCGGCTACGGTTCCGCGTACTTCGCCCGGCAGATCGGGCAGAAGTTCGCCCGCGAGATCTTCTTCCTCGCGGAGGAGTACTCCGCCCAACGCGCCTACGAGATGGGGGCGGTCAACCGGGTCGTGCCGCACGCCGATCTGGAGCGCGAGGCGCTGGCGATGGCACGGACGATCCTCACCAAGTCGCCCACCGCCGTGCGCATGCTGAAGTTCGCGTTCAACGCCGTCGACGACGGACTCGTCGGGCAGCAGATCTTCGCCGGCGAGGCCACGCGTCTGGCCTACGGCACCGATGAGGCCGCCGAGGGCCGCGACTCGTTCCTCGAGAAGCGCGACCCCGACTGGTCCGACGTCCCGTGGCACTACTGAGCCCCGGATGCCGCGGCCCGGTGCTCCCGTGAGACTCGAGGCGGTGGCATCCGAGGATCCGCGCGACGTCCTGCGGACGCTCCGACACGCGGTCCTCGGGGCCGGGCCCGCCGTGAGCCTCGGCGGGGGGACGGATCTGCCGGCCGAGGTGCCCGCCGGCACCGCCGTGGTCATCACGACGTCGGGGTCGACCGGGGTGCCCAAGTCCGTCGCGATCGGCCGCAACGCGCTCATCGCGAGCGCGTTCGCGACCGCCGCACGGATCGGCGATGGCGCGTGGCTGCTCGCTGTGCCGGCGACGTACGTCGCGGGCGTCCAGGTGCTGGTGCGGGCGTTGGCGGCCGGGCGCGAGCCCGCCGTGCTCTCCGGTGCCTTCCGCCCCGAACCCTTCGCGGCCGCGGCCCTCGGGATGGCCTCGTACGAGAACGGCTCCCGGGTGCCCACCTACACCTCGCTCGTGCCCGCGCAACTGCAGCGCCTGCTGGATGCGGCCGAGACCGACGCCGAGGTCGCCCGGGCGCTGCGGTCCTTCGAGCGCATCCTCATCGGCGGTCAGGCTCTGCCCGTCTCTCTGCGCGAACGCGCCGACGCCGTCGGGGCGCGGATCGTCCGCACCTACGGATCGACCGAGACGAGCGGCGGGTGCGTCTACGACGGCGTCCCCCTGGACGGCGTCGACCTCGCGATCGTCGACGGCGAGGTGCGCATCTCGGGTCCCACCCTCGCCGACGGATACGTGGGGGATCCCGACCGCACCGGGGAGGTGTTCCCGACCGATGCCGCGGGCGTCCGGTGGTACCGCACCGGGGACGGCGGCGAACTGGTCGACGGCGTCTTGAGGATCACGGGCCGTCTCGACAACGTCATCGTGTCGGGCGGCGTGAACGTCTCGCTCGACCGCGTCGAGGCCGCGGTGCGCGCGCTCCCCGGGATGGAGTCGGCGGTGGTCGTGCCCGTCGCCGACGAGCGGTGGGGCCAGGGATCGGCGGTCGTGGTCGCGGGAGCGCCCGGCCTCGACGAGCAGGTGCTGCTCACCCGCGTGCGGGAGGCGGTCGCCGCGGCCGTCGGCGCGGTCGCCCGCCCGGCACGCGTCATCACGATCGACGCGCTGCCGCTGCTGACCTCGGGCAAACCCGACCGGGCGGCCCTCCGGCGTCGGTTCGGCTCCGCCAGGAATTAGGCTGTCCCTCCGTGGCAGCACAGTCTCGCAAGCGTTCGCGTCCCGCACCGAAACGACGTCCCGGCGGAAACCCCCAGAAAGCGCAGCGTCCCGCGCCGCGGGCAGCGACCCCCGCGACGGCGCGCGACTGGATCGCGGCCGCGCGGCTGCGCACCCTTCCGCTGGCGGTCACGCCCGTCCTCATCGGCACGGGGGCAGCGACACTCGTCGACGACCGCTTCCACTGGGTCATCGCCCTGGCGTGCCTCGCGCTGGCGTTCGCGCTGCAGATCGGCGTGAACTACGCCAACGACTACAGCGACGGCATCCGCGGGACCGACGACGTCCGTGTCGGACCGGGCCGGCTGACGGGCGGCAAGAAGGCAAAGCCGCGAACGGTGCTGATCGTCGCGCTGTCGTTCTTCGCCCTCGCCGCGGTCATCGGTCTCGCGCTCGTGATCCGCACCGGACAGTGGTGGCTCATCGCGGTGGGGGCGGCGTGCATCGTCGCTGCCTGGTTCTACACCGGAGGTAAGCGCCCGTACGGCTACAACGCGCTCGGCGAAGTGTTCGTCTTCGTCTTCTTCGGACTCGTCGCGACCCTCGGCACCACGTGGCTGCAGGTGCAGTCGCTGACGCAGGAGGCGTGGTTCGGCGCGGTGGCGGCGGGCCTGCTGGCCTGTGCCGTGCTGCTGGCGAACAACCTGCGCGACATCGACCAGGACCGTCTCGCGGGCAAGCGCACCCTCTCGGTGCTCATCGGCCGCCGGGCCACGCAAGCGCTGTTCACGCTGTTCGTGCTCGCCCCCTTCGGCATCGCGGTGTTCCTCGCCCTGGTGTATCCCGTCGCGTGGCTGACCCTGATCGCCCTGCTCGGCGCACTAGCGGCGACCCTCATCGTGTGGACCTACCGCGCACCGCGCGAGCTCGTCACGGCCCTGCAGGTGACGAGCTTCACGTCGGTCGCGTACGGCGCCCTGCTCTTCTGGGCGTTCGTGGCCTGAGCGGGCACCGGCCCGGGCGTTCAGCGGGCGGCGTCGGGCCGTTCGTCGCGCGTGGCGTCGACGGCGGCATCCTCGGCGTCGGCGTCCGCCTCGGCCGCGGTGCGGCGGTTCGCCGCGCGCCGTGCCTCGCGGCGGTCGGCGAGGTCGCCGGTCACCTGGTCGAGGGGGCGGCGCAAGAACAGCAGCGACAGGCTCAGGCCGATGAGGGCGGCGAAGACCGCGGCGAGCCACGGCAGCTCGCGGAAGATCGGAAAGAGCAGCAGCACGCCCAGCGGCACGAGGAACGCCAGCAGACGCAGCACCGTGTAGACCAGGGCGGAACGGGCACGCATACCCCCCACTCTACGACCGCCGCCTCAGGCCCCGGCGCCCGGCCCGTGTCCAGGCAGCACACGTAGAATCGGTGCATGGCACGCCTGCTGCTGATCCTGGCGCTCGTGGCGACCGCGTTCTGGGTCTACACGATCGTCGATTGCGCCGTCCAACCGGCCGCCCGCCACCGCGGGGTCAGCAAGCCCGCGTGGATGGTGATCGTCATCGTGCTGCCGGTGCTCGGTGGCATCCTGTGGTTCGTCATCGGTCGCGGCCGTGCGGGTCGCCCGCTGCTGCGCCGCGCCCCCGACGACGACCCCGAATTCCTCGGCGGCCTCTCCGCTCGCGCCCGAGCCGATCAGGACGAGCGGATCCGCCGGCTCGAAGAAGAGCTCGCGCAGCTCGATTCCGAGGCCGACGACCCGCGGGACACGCCCCCGGCGCCGGGCCCGAACACGGACGGCCCCGGCGGCAAGCCGGGCACGGACGACGACGGCCGCGGTCAGCGCGGCGCCGTCGGCTGACCGTGGCACCGACCGAACGGGGTGCCTCGGCCCCGGCCACCGACGCGGCCGCCGCCCTCCTGGCGGGCCTGGTCTCGCGCGGCGTGCGTCACCTCGTCGTCAGCCCCGGATCCCGCTCGCAGGCGCTCGCGCTCGTCGCCGCCGACCTCGAGCGAGCCGGTCTCGTGCGCCTGCACGTGCGCATCGACGAACGCGTCGCCGGGTTCACCGCCCTCGGCATCGCTCGCGAGAGCGGGATGCCGGCCGCGGTGATCTGCACGTCGGGCACCGCCGTCGCCAACCTCCTTCCCGCCGTCCTCGAGGCGCACCACGCGGGGGTCCCGCTCCTGGTCCTCACCGCGGACCGCCCGCCCGAGCTGCGGGGCATCAGTGCGAATCAGACGACGCGGCAGCCGGGCCTGTTCCGCGCGGCCGTCCGGTACGAGGCCGATCTCCCGGTCCCCGAGAAGGTGGATCCGGATGCCACGGCGAAACAGACCGCCGATTTCGACGCCGTCGCGGCGACGGCGCTCGCCGCGGCCCTGGGCGAAGGCACCCGCGCCGCCGGTCCGGTGCACCTGAACATCCCTCTCCGCGAGCCGCTCGCCGGAGCGTCCCCCGAGTGGCTGATCGCCCGCGCCGCACGTCCGGCTCCCGTCGACGCGGTCGCCGACGACGAGGCATCCGGGGCCCTGTACCAGGGCGGGGGCGGGATCGGCATCGCCGACGTGCCGCCCGAGCCCGAGGCCGCCTTCGCCCTCGTCCCGGGGCCGCGGACCGTCGTCGTCGCCGGAGCGGATGCCGGGCCCGCGGCCGAGGACCTCGCCCACCACGGCGGCTTTCCCCTGGTGGCCGAGATCGTCAGCGGCGCACGGTTCGGGCGCCACGTCGTCCATTCGTACCGCGCTCTGCTCCGCGCCCCGGGGCTGGGCGACCGCATCGAGCGCGTCGTCGTGTTCGGCCACCCCACCCTCAGCCGTGAGGTCACGCACCTCCTCGGTCGCGACGACGTGGAGGTGATCGCGGTGCGAGGTCCGGGCGAGCCGGTCAACCTCAATGGCGCGACGCACGCGGTCGACGCGGTGCAGGCGACGGGCGAGGCCGACCGGGTGTGGCTGGGGGAGTGGATGCGCGCGTCGCGCGCCGCCGCGGTCGACCTGACCCCGCCCGCCCCCGATGCGGACGGGCTGTCGTCCGCGGTGCCGCACGAGCGATTGGGCGCCCTCAACGCCGAGGTCGAGGTCATCCGGGCCCCCGTCGATCGGGCGGCCCTCGTGGACGCGCTGTGGCGGGCGACGTGGCCGCACGACCGGCTCGTGTTCGGTTCGTCGCGGCTCGTGCGGGTCGCCGACGACGTGCTGGGCGGCAAGAAGGTCGCGGTGCACGCCAACCGCGGGCTCGCCGGCATCGACGGCACGATCGCGACCGCGACCGGGGTGGCCGTGGCCAGCCAGGACGGCGAGCGTCCCGGCGTCACGCGCGTCCTGCTGGGCGACCTGGCGTTCCTGCACGACGTCGGCGCGCTGCTCCTCCCGCCCGGTGAGCACGAGCCGCGCCTGCAGGTGATCGTCGGCAACGACGGCGGGGGCACCATCTTCGACGGGCTCGAGGTCGCCGCCGTGGCCGGTGACGACGTGATGCGCCGCGTGCAGTACACCCCCCAGAACGCCCGGCTCGAGCAGCTTGCGCTCGCCTACGGGTGGGAGTATCGCCGCGTGACCACGCGGGTCGCGCTCGACCAGGCTCTCACCGCGCCCGCGGGTGGACGACAGCTCATCGAAGTGCCGCTCGAGCGCTGAGCCGGGGGCCGTCAACCTCTGGCGCGGCACGCTCCCACCCGCCACGATGTGACGATGAGCACGCCGAACCGCTGGTCCACGCCCGTCGCCGACGCCCTCCGCGTCGCGCCGGGCTTCCGTCTCGCCGACATCGACACCCGGTCGACCCCGGGGTACGACGGCGACAAGGAGCACGGAAAGGCCGACCTCGATGCCGGCGTCGAGCCGCTGTCCGACCTGCAGGAACGCCTCTTCGCGCAGAGTATCGCCGGAACGGCCACCGGATCGGTGCTGCTGGTGCTCCAGGCGATGGACACCGCGGGCAAGGGCGGCATCGTCAAGCACGTCGTCGGTTCCGTCGACCCGCAGGGGGTCGAGCTGGCCTCGTTCAAGAAGCCCACGGCCGAAGAACTGTCGCACGACTTCCTCTGGCGCATCCGCAAGCGCCTCCCGGATGCCGGTCGCCTCGGTGTCTTCGATCGATCGCACTACGAGGACGTGCTGATCGGGCGCGTGCGCGAACTGGCGCCCGCCGACGAGATCGAGCGTCGCTACGGCGCGATCACGGCCTTCGAAGCCGAGGCCGCCGAGCTCGGCATCCGGGTGGTCAAGGTCATGCTGCACATCTCGAAGGAGGAGCAGCGCGACCGTCTGGCCGCACGCCTCGACCGCCCGGACAAGCACTGGAAGTACAACCCGTCCGACGTCGACGAGCGCGCCCTTTGGGACTACTACATGGATGCCTACCAGGTGGCGCTCGAACGGACCTCGACGCCGCTCGCCCCGTGGCACGTCGTGCCCGCCGACCGCAAGTGGTACGCGCGGCTCGCCGTGCAGCGGCTGCTCATCGACGCCCTCGCGGACATCGACCCGCAGTGGCCCGCGGCCGACTACGACATCGAGACCGAGAAGCAGCGCCTCGCGGCATCCTGAGTCCTACGCGAGCGCCTCGACGATGGGCCGGAACTTCACGCGTGTCTCGAGCAGCTCCGACTCGGGCACGCTGTCGGCGACGATCCCCGCGCCGGCGTAGGCGGTGATCGGGGCGGTCGGAGACGACGGCGCGGCGGGATCGATCTGCGCGCACCGCAGGGCGATGGCCCACTCGCCGTCGCCCGAGGCGCCGATCCAGCCGACGGCTCCGGCGTAGCGCCCGCGGTCGAACGGCTCCAGGCGTCGGATGACTTCCATCGCCGTGGCGGTGGGGGTCCCGGCGACGGCCGCGGTGGGGTGCAGCACGGCGACGAGATCGAGCGAGGATGCCGCTTCGGACAGCTCTCCCTCGACGTCGGTGGCCAAGTGCCAGACGTTGGGGAGCTTCAGGGTGAAGGGCTCCTCGGCGGCGGCGAGTGCCGACGTGTGCGGGCGGAGGGCCGCCAGGACGCTCTGCACGGCGAAGCGGTGCTCTTCCTGGTCCTTCGCGCTTTCGGTCAGTGCGAGCGCGGCGGCGACGTCGCTGTCGGCGTCGCCGCCGCGCGCGGTCGTCCCGGCGAGCACCCGGGCGGTGACCGTGCCCCGGGACACGGTGACGAGGGTCTCGGGGCTCGCACCGATCAGGCCGTCGACGGCGAACACCCAGCAGTCGGGGTACCCCTCCAGCAGCGACCGCGCGAGACGGCGCAGGTCGGATCCGGCGGGGACGGTGCCGACGATGTCGCGGGCGAGCACGACCTTCCGGACCTCACCCACTCCGATCGCCTCGACGGCGTGGTGCACGGCCTCCTGGTATCCCTCGGCGGTCTGCCTCCCGGGACCGAGCGTGGCCGACCAGTGCGGACCGAACGGGGAGCGGGGCGGCAGCTCGGGTTCGGGCTCGTCGGGGGTGTCGGCGAAGGCCAGCCGCGTGACCCACGCGCGACCGCCGTGGCGTCCCACGATCGTGCCGGGAACCCGCAGGACGCTCTCGCGCGCCGAGCGGGGGTCGAAGACGAACGACCCGAATGCGACGAGACCTGTTCCGGGGAGGTTCACCGGGTCATCGACCTCGGCGGCCGCGGCGATCCGCCGCCAGCGGTCTGCGATCGTCGTGTCACCCGGCTGAGAGCCGGTGTAGCGGATCGTCAGCAGGTCGCCGAAACCCGCGAGGGACTCGCCGCGGCGACTCCAGAACAGGGGGTCGTAGCCGGTGGTGTAGTCGAGCACGTCGTCCATCGGCGGCAGTTCCCGCGTGACGACGCGCAGACGAGGCACGGTGTCGTCCGCCGGTTGCTGCACCTTTCCACAGTAGACCGCCACTGAGACTCGCGGCATGAGCTCCCGTCGTGATCGGCTCGCGGTCGGCACCGTCCGTTCTGGTGCCGACCGCGACTGCGATTATTGGGGTGAGCTCACGCCTCGGTTCAGCACGACGGCTGCAGCAGGTAGGTGACGGCGTTGTATG
>NZ_JBYQLI010000009.1:0-170764 GCF_058214835.1 Microbacterium sp. SCPM-O-B-15248 (M128) | reverse complement strand
GTCGTGGGCGGGCCAGACCTCGGTGCCGGGGGTGCGGTGCAGAGCCGCGAGGCGCGCGACCGCCCGGTCGGCGCGGTCGGGGCCGTCGTCGCCCACCGTCGAGCCGCAGCGCACGCCGTGTTCGACGTTGCCGAGGAGGTCGGCGGCATCCCCCGCGAGCACGACGGTGCGATCGGGCAGCTCGACGACGAACGACTGGTGCCCCGGTGTGTGCCCCGAGGTGTCGATGACGCGCAGGCCCTCGGCGAGCTCGGTGTCACCGTCGACCAGCGCCAGGGTCAGGCCGTCGCGGTCGAGGTCGTCGCGGAGGAGGAAGGCCATGCGCGGGTCGGTCACGTGCCGCACGTGCCACCATTCCCGCCGCTGCAGGACGAGCGGCCGATCCCGCGCGAGCAGCCGGGCCCCGCCGGTGTGGTCGAAGTGCGCGTGCGAGAGCAGGACCGCCGCGAGCTCGCCGAGGGCCAAGCCCGCCTCGGCGATCTGGTCGACGAGCGGGTCGCCGGGGGGCACGATCGGCGCGTAGTTCTCGTAGTCGAAGGATGCCGTGCGCACGGCGCGGTCGCGGATGCGCGCGGGGTCGAATCCGCCGTCGACGAGCACCCAGCCCTCGTCGAAGACGATCGCCACGGCCGTCACCGGCTCCAGGAGGAACCGGAAGGTGCTGCCGCCGTACAGGGAGACCGCCTCGGGGATCGGCTCGTACGCGACGACCATGGGGACGAGTCGGCGTGGGCGCCCACTCAGCCGCAGCGGCGTGAGCGACGCGAAGTCGACGACCGTCGAGCTCACGCCGTCGCCGCCCGGTACGCGCGCCAGCCACCGTGAGCAGTGATGTCGGTCGCGCCCTCGAGGGCCACGGCCTCGCACAGGAAGCCCGCGACGCGGGAACCGTCCGCGAGGACAGCGGAGCCGATGCCCATCGGCGCGGGCAGGTCGGCGACGAAGCGCCCGAAGCCCGCCGCGGGCAGACGCCACACCTCGCCCGCGATCGGCGCGCCCCCCGCGGCCACGCGGGCCAGACCGGGCTTGGGCGGGACGGTGTCGAGGGCGTAGAGCCGGTAGTCCGCCGAGGTCTGCACGTCGGCGACGAACGTCCCACCGGCGGCGACGAGCTGATGGTTCAGCGGCTGCCCGCGCAAGTGGGCACCGACGACCAGCAGGTCGACCGCGGGCGCCTGGATGCGCTCGGCGAGCTGCGCGAGCGTGCGATCGGCGAAGGGGGCGCCGGTGAGCATCACCCCGAACGCGCGGCCGCCGACGACCCCGGCGGGCACGGCCAGGGCGCTCCGGTCGAGCAGGTTGGCGAAGTTCGTGTACCGCCCCATGCGGCTGTTGGCCCCGACCGGGTCGGCCGCGACCTCGTCGAGCGTCGGATGCCACGTCGTGGTGGGCGTGAGCAGCGCGACGGTCCCGTCGAGTCGGCGCAGCCCCTCGGCCCCGAGGCGATCGAGGCGCTCGCGGTCGCGGAAGTAGTCCACGGCCCGCGCCTCGGCACCGCCGAGCACGATCCCGGCGACCGTGGGATCGAGGTCGGTGCCGACGAGCTCGGGGTGCGCGGCGATGAAGTCGCCGACGGCCGCGGTGCGCTCGGCGACGAAGGCCCCGCCGTAGAGCAGGGAGGCCGCCTCGAGCAGCGGGGCGATGTCGACCTCGACGATCTCGACGCCGGACGCGGCGAGCGCCGCGACGACGCCGGCGAAGGCCTCGGCCCACCCGTCGGCGAGACCCGCGAGGTGCTCGGCCGTGGGCACGGCCACCCGCGGGCGCGCGTCGAGCGGTGGGGCGGGGCGGTCCTCGCGGCCGAGCGGGTCGATCCCGTCGGGGCCGGACAGCAGCTCGGCGGCCGCGCGGGCGTCGGACAGCCCGCGCGCGAACACCGTGACGCAGTCGAGGGTGCGGCACGCGGGGACGACGCCCGTGGCCGGCACGAGGCCCACGGTGGGCTTCACGCCCACGATCCCGTTGAGCGCCGCGGGCACGCGGCCGGAGCCGGCGGTGTCGGTGCCCAGCGCGAGGTCGACGATGCCGAGAGCGACGGCCACCGCCGACCCCGAGCTGGAGCCGCCCGAGATCCGCGTCGGATCCCACGCGTTGCGTACGGCGCCGAAGGGGCTGCGGGTGCCCACGAGTCCGGTGGCGAACTGGTCGAGGTTCGTCTTTCCGATCACCACGGCTCCCGCGGCCCGCAACCGGGCGACCGAGGTCGCGTCGCGCTCGGGGCGGTACGCGTACGCGCGGCTCCCGGCCGTCGTCGGCATCCCCTCGACGTCGATGTTGTCCTTCACCGCGACGACGGTGCCGGCCAGCGGCAGGCGCTCCCCCGCCGCGACGCCGAGGTCGACCTCGGCCGCTTCGGCGAGCGCGTCGTCCTCGTCGCGGACCGTGATCCACACCTCGGGGCGGTCGACCTCGCGCATCCGGGCGTAGGCGGCGCGGACCCGGTCGACGGCGCTCACGCGTCCACCGCCACGGCGGCGAGCAGCTGACCGGCGGCGACGGTCTCGCCCGGTCGCACGAACACCTCGGCGACGGTCCCCGTCACCGGCGACCCGATCGGGGTCTCCATCTTCATCGCCTCCAACACGATCATCTTCTGCTCCTTCTCGACGGGCGCGCCCTGCGCCGCGTCCACACGCCAGACCGCGGCGGCGAACGGCGCGGTCACACCCACTGTGCCCGGTGGCAGCTCTCGACCGGCGCTCGGCGCCGCTACGGGCGCGTCGTCCACGCGGTCGAATTCTCCGCTGATCCGCCACCGCTCGCGCTCCTCGTCGAAAGCGCGGCGCTGGCGGTTGCGGAACGCGTCGATGCCCGGGGCCTCGGCGGCGAGGAACCGCTCGTACTCCGCGAGGGCGAACTCGCCCTCGACGGTCTCGAAGTCCCCGCGCCCGGCATCCACGTCTGCGCGCAGATCGAGCAGCTCCTCAGGCGAGACGGGGTACCAGCGGATGCGGTCGAAGAATCGGAGCGCCCACGGGTTCTCGGTGAAGAGCCCGCCGCGGCGGAAACGGTTCCAGATCTGCACCGTGCGGCCGACGAACTGGTAGCCGCCGGGGCCCTCCATGCCGTAGATGCACAAGTAGGCGCCGCCGATGCCGACCGAGTTCTCGGCGGTCCACGTGCGGGCGGGGTTGTACTTGGTGGTGACGAGCCGGTGCCGCGGATCCAGCGGCGTCGCCACCGGTGCACCGAGGTAGACGTCCCCGAGGCCCATGACGAGGTACTGCGCGTCGAACACCGTGCGGTAGACGTCGTCGACGCTGTCGAGGCCGTTGATGCGGCGGATGAACTCGATGTTCCACGGCGTCCAGGGGGCGTCGTCGCGGACGCCCGCCATGTACCGCTCGATCGCCAGACGCGTCGCGGGGTCGTCCCACGACAGCGGCAGCCGCACCTCGCGCGACGGCACGACGAGCTCGGAGGTGGGCGGCAGGTCGTCGTCGAGCTCGCGCAGCAGGCCGACGAGTTGCGACGCGCGCAGCACCGACGCATCGGTGTGCACCTGGAGCGACCGGATGCCGGGAGTGACGTCGAGGATCCCTCTCGGGGCCTCCTCCGCGAGGCGCTCCTGCAGCGCGTGAACGCGCATCCGCAGGCCCAGGTCGAGCACCTGGTCGCCGAACTCGACGAGGACGTTGTCGTCGCCGTCGCGGCGGTACGTGGTCCGCGGGCGGAGGACGCGTTCCCCCTCGACCTCGGCCTCGCGCACGGCGATCACTCCGTCGTCGCCGTCGCCGGTGCCGACGAGAGCGGGGGCGGCGATCGCCGGGTCGAGCGTGGCCGCGTCGGCCTCGCGCACCGGCGCGAACCGCACGACGTCTCCCGGCCGCAGCTGGCCGAGCTTCCACAGATCCCCGGATGCCACGACCACCGGGCACACGAACCCGCCGAGGCTCGGCCCGTCGGGGCCGAGGAGCACGGGGGTGTCGCCGGTGAAGTCGAGCGCGCCGACGGCGTAGGGCGTGTCGTGGATGTTGGAGGGGTGGAGGCCCGCCTCGCCGCCGTCGGTGCGCGCCCACGTCGGCTTCGGGCCGGTGAGCCGCACGCCGGTGCGGGCGGAGTTGACCTGCACGCGGTACTCCGCGGAGTACAGCGCGTCGATGTCGGCGCGCGTGAAGAACTCGGGGGCGCCGTGCGGCCCCTCGGTCACGGCCAGGACCCACGTCGCGTCGAGGTGCGGGCGCCGTTCCGCGGGGGTCGGCGTCGGGTCGGCGATCGCGGCGGCGCCGGGGCGCAGCACGTCACCCGTCACGAGCGCGCGGCCGCCGTGCCCGCCGAAGCCGCCGAGCGTGAAGGTCGAGGCGCTCCCGAGGTACGACGGCACGTCGAGACCGCCGCGTACGGCGAGGAACACGCGCATGCCCGGCCCCTCGGCGGCGCCTACGTGCAGCACCCCGCCCGCCGGAACGGCGATCGGCTCCCACATCGGCGCCGGGGCGCCGTCGAGCTCGACCGGAGCCGCCGCCCCCGTGACGGCCACGACCGAGGCGACGCTGAAGCGCAGCGTCGGTCCGGTGAGGGTGATCTCCAGGCCCGGCGCACCCTCGGGGTTGCCGACGGCGAGGTTGGCTTCGCGGAAGGACACGGCATCCATCGGCCCGGACGGCGGAACGCCGACCTTCCAGTAACCGATCCGCCCCGGGAAGTCCTGCACGGTCGTGAGCATCCCCGCGTCGACGACGTCGATGCGCGGGTCGGGGTCGCGCGCTCCGTCGAGGGTCGCGGTGTCATGTCGGACGGCGCGGACGCGCGGGTCGTTCACGACCTCGCGGATCATGCCGGTGCCGGTGACGATGCCGTCGATACGCGTGTCGGCGAGCGCGGCGGAGAGCCGGTCGAGGGCGGCGTCACGGTCGGCGCCGTGAGCGATGACCTTCCCCAGCAGCGGGTCGTAGAACGGCGACACCTCGCTGCCCGCCTCGACCCACGAGTCGACCCGGATGCCCTCGCCCTCGGGCCACCGCACGGCGGTGACGAGTCCGGTCGACGGCGTGTTGCCGCGGTCGGGGTCCTCCGCGTAGATGCGGGCCTCGACCGCGTGTCCGCGGGGTTCGCGAGGGCCGGCGAACAGGTCGTCGGGGAGCGCGGCCGGGCCGCCCGCGGCGAGGTCGAGCATGAGGCCGACGAGGTCGACGCCGAACACGGCTTCGGTGACCGGGTGCTCGACCTGCAGGCGCGCGTTGACCTCGAGGAAGTACGCTCGCTCGGCGACGGGGTCGTAGACGAACTCGGCCGTCCCGGCGGAGCGGTACCGGATGCCGGATGCCAGGGCCGCTGCGGTGCGGTGGAGTTCCGCGCGCACCTCGGGCGGCAGACCCGGAGCCGGGGCCTCCTCGACGACCTTCTGGTTTCGGCGCTGCAGGGAGCAGTCGCGGTCGCCGAGCACCGCGACGCGCCCGGCGCCGTCGCCGAAGAGCTGGACTTCGACGTGGCGGGCGGGCCGCACGAACTTCTCCAGGAACACCCCCGGAGTCCCGAAGCTCGCCTCGGCCTGACGGACCACCGCGTCGTACGCGGCGCGCAGCTCGTCGGCATCCGCGCACACCCGCATGCCGATACCGCCTCCGCCGCCGGTGGCCTTGAGCATCACGGGGTATCCGATGACGGATGCCGCGGCCTCGGCCTCGTCGAGGGAGGCGAGCACCCCGGTGCCCGGGAGGAGCGGGACCCCCGCGGCCTCGGCGAGCGCGCGGGCGCGGTGCTTGAGCCCGAAGGCCTCGAGCTGCTCGGGCGTCGGCCCGACCCACACCAGCCCCGCCGCCTCGACGGCGCGCGCGGCGTCGGCGTTCTCGGCGAGGAAGCCGTAGCCGGGGTGGATCGCACCGGCACCCGTGGCACGGGCCGCGGCCAGGATGGCATCCACCCGCAAGTAGGACTCGGCCGCGGGCGCGGGGCCGAGGCGGACCGCCTCGTCGGCCTCGCGCACGTGGGGCGCGGCCCGGTCGGCGTCGGAGAACACCGCGACGGTGCGCAGGCCCCGCTCGCGCGCGGACCGGATGATGCGGCGCGCGATCTCGCCGCGGTTGGCGACGAGCAGGGTGGCGAAGGAGGTCACGGGCGCGTCACCACCATGCGCAGCGGCGTGCAGCTGAAGTCGTTGCAGGGGTTGTTCATCTGCGGGCAGTTCGACACGATCACGAGCACGTCGCGCTCCGCCCGCAGGGCCACGCGCTTGCCGGGGGCCGACATCCCGTCGACGATGCCGAGCGAGCCGTCCGCCTCGACGGGGACGTTCATGAACCAATTGAGGTTGGAGACGAGGTCGCGGGCGCCGAGCCCGTACCGGGCCGCCTCGGCGAGGAAGTTCTCGCGGCAGCCGTGCTGGTAGAGGGTGTGGTGCCCGTAGCGGAGGGTGTTCGACTCCTTCGAGCAGGCGCCGCCGATCGTGTCCTGCCGGTCGACCTCGTTGCCGACGACCGTCATGAGCGGGCGGCCCAGGTTGCTGCGCAGCACCGTGCCGGTGCGGACGTAGACGTTGCGCTGCCACGCGATCGTGTCGGCGGCGCTGTACCGCTCGTCGGTGTCGTCGGCCGCGTAGACGAGGAAGTCGGCGGACTGGTTGCCGCCCACGTCGACGATCGTCAGGACGTCGCCGGCGCGGACGATGCCCGACCACGGTCCGCGCGGGGCGACGCGCTCATCGAGCACGACCTCGCCGGGGACGAGCGGCTCGGACCAGTCGAGGGGGACGCCGTCGGCGTGGACGGGACGATCGGGGACGGTGGTGCTCATGGAACGGCTCCTCACGATCCGGCCAGGGCGGCGTAGGCGATGGTGTTGCGGTAGGCGCGTTCGCGCTCGGGGGTGAGGGAGAAGACGGGATCGCCCTCCGCGGTGGGGCGCGACGCCCAGGCGGTGACCTGCAGCGGGCCCACGACGTAGTCCTCGCGCGGGTCGAGCGGATGCGGGACATTGGCGACGAGCACGATCAACGGCAGTTCCGCGACGAGTTCGATAGAGGCGCCCGGCCCGGCGGATCCGGTCCACTCGAGGTCGCCGGCGGCGTTCGCGCGCACCCCCTGGAAGAACGACACCGACGGCGGCAGGTCGCGAGAGGTCAGGCCGTGCTTGCTCGCGGCGAGCCGCAGCAGGCCGTGGCCCGACGGCGAAGGCCCCTCGGGCGCGGCGTCGCCGTAGCGCTCGATCGCGAACGCGTCGCTCGTCGTGCCGCAGAAGGCGTCGTGGTGGCCGGAGGTGTCGGCGGCGATGGTCGCGAGGACGCGCCCGTCGCCCGAGAGCAGCGGGTGCCCCTCGCCGAGATACGCCTGCCACGGGATCTTCTGCGTGTCGGCGACGTTGAGGCGCTCCCCCGGGTTCGCCGAGTTGAACAGGACGACCGTGGCGCACGCGTCTCCGGTGGGATCGGCGAGCCGGAGGCGCGTTCCGCGGGCCACCCGGAGGTGCGTGTACCCGCCGGGGGCGACGGTCTCGGCCCAGCGCAGGTCGCCGTCGGCGACGCCCTCCGGCCGGAACGGGGCCGTCGAGGGCGGGAGATACGGCATCCACGGTGAGCGCGCATCCCGGGCTCGGGCGTCCTGCCGCGCCCGTCCCACGTCTCCGAGTGCATCCACACGACCGTCCATGGGATCCCTTTCTATCGGTTGACAGGTATTAGAGCACCCGTGCGTTTCGGTGGCGTTACGAAGCGCCCGAGTACGGTGGGGGCATGGCGCCGACGAGAACCGGACGACCCCGGGCATCCGGCTCCTCCCCCACCGGACTCGGCACGCGCGCCGATGTGCTCGCCGCTGCGGCCGCCCTGTTCGGCACGCGCGGGTACGGCTCGGCCAGCACGCACGCGATCGCCGAGGCCGCCGGCATCCGTCAGGCCACGCTCTACCACCACTTCGCGCGCAAGCAGGACATCCTGCTCGCGCTGCTCCTGGACACCGTGCAGCCCTCGCTCGACGTCGCCGCGCAACTGCTCGCGCGCGACGAGGAGCCCGCCGCGCGCCTGTGGGCGCTGTGCGTGTCGGACGTCACGCTCCTCGCCGAAGCGCCGCACAACACCGGGGCGCTGTACCTGCTGCCCGAGGTGTCGGACGCGGCGTTCCACCCGTTCCGCGAGCGTCGCGGCGAGCTCGAGACGACCTACCGCACGTTCGTGGCCGCATGCGGCGTGGATGCCGCCGGCGCGGCGGCGGGCGCGGCGCTCGTGCTGGCGCTGGTGGAGAGCGTGATCCTGCAGCGCAAGGGCGGACAGACGGCGCCCCTGGATGCCACGACGATCGCGGCCGCCGCATTGCGCGTGCTCGACCTCGACGCCGCGACGCGCGAGCGGGCCGCGGCGGCGGGCCCTGGCGTGCTCGCGGCGCTGGGCTGAAGCCGGCGGGTTCCGCCGGCTTGCGGCCGGCTCGTGGCGGGTGTGGCCGCGAGACTGCACCCAGCTGACAAACCCACTGCAGACTGCAACCGAGATGTCAGCAGCGTGCAGTCTCGCGGGTCGAGGGGCCCCCGCACGCAACCCTCACCCGGATGCCGGACCCCACCCCGGATGCCAGTGCCCGGCGCCGCGGGCGATTTCACGCGCCTTTTACACGGCCGAAACCACGCGCGACCCCGGCGAGCGGATTGTTTCTGTCAAGCAACAGAAACCCGATTCGCCCCTCATCGCCGGGAGCCCGCCATGATCATCTTCGGAGTCGCGCTGAGCGTCGTCCTCATCCTCGTCGTCGGCATCGTCGTCGCACGCAAGGTCGACGGCGACAGCGCGAATTACCTCGTCGCCGGACGCCGTCTCGGCGTGCCGCTCGTCGCCGTCAGCCTCACCGCCGCCGCCGTCGACGCCAACGCGACCGTGGGGAACACCGACCTCACGTCGCAGTTCGGCTTCTGGTCGGGGGCGTCGCTCGCGATCGGCCTGGCCGTCTGCCTGCTGCTGACCGGCCTGTTCCTCGCCAAGCGCATGAACGCCATGAAGCTCTTCACGCTGGGCGACTTCTTCCGCCTGCGCTACGGACGCCCCGTGGAGCTGCTGGCATCCGTGCTCATGATCGTGTCGTTCACGTTCCTGCTCGCGGGCAACCTCGTCGCGTGCGGCTTCCTGCTCGAGCGCTTCGCGAACATCCCCTACGCGTGGGGCGTGGTGCTCGCCGTCGTCCTCGTGCTCGCGTACACCGTCGCGGGCGGCCTGTTCTCGGATGCCTACACCGCGGCGATCCAGACCACGATCACCGTCGTGGCGGCGATCGTCCTGCTCGCGTGGGTCGCGTTCTCGTACGGCATCGTGATCCCCGAGGGCATGGGGCCGTTCGACCTCCAGCAGCTCACCGACCCGGCAGCCGGTGCCCCGATCAACTGGGCGACGCTCATCTCGCTGGCCATCGGCGACATCGTCGCGATCGACTTCATGCAGCGCATCTTCGGGGCGAAGAGCCCGTCCGTCGCGCAGCGCTCGTGCTTCATCGCCGCGGGGCTCACCGCCGCGATCGGTTCGGTCTTCGCGATCGTCGCCTTGAGCGTCTCGTCGACGCTCGGGCTTTCGGTCGAGAACGGTCCGGTGCTGTACCAGCTGCTCGGCGACTACGCGCCGCCGATCATCGCGATCCTCGTGCTCTCGGGCATCGTCGCCGCCTCGTTCTCGACGGCCTCCGGGGCGATGCTCGCCACCTCGGCGATCGCCGTCCGCAACGTCTTCACGGTCCGCCGCCACACCGGCAGCGGCCCCGACCCGCTGCTGCGCTGGACGCGTCTGGCCATGATCCCGTTCGTGATCGCCGGCGCCTTCCTCGCCATCCGCGTGAGCCAGACCGGCATCCTGCTCACGCTCGCCTTCGACCTGATGCTCGCGTGCCTCGCGGCACCGTTCGTCATCGGGGTGTTCTGGAAGCGTCCGGGCGCCGTCGCCGCCCTCGGCGCGATGGTCGTCGGCTTCGTCGTGCGCATGACGCTGCTTGCCCTGACCCCGACGCTCTACGGCGTGCCCAACGACATCCTGCACGTCCCGAACGACCTCGTCGGTCCGGAGTTCGACGGCTGGGCGACGCTCGTGTCGGCGGTCATCGGGTTCGGCACCTACGTCGCCCTGGCCTTCGCGCTCCCCCGCCGCGCGCCGGAGCTCGACCGCGAAGCCGCCGTGCTGGCCGACCTCGCGGCCGAGCGCGAGGCCTCGGAGCGCGAGGGCGTGGAGGTGCCGGCGTGACCCGACCTCGCGGGGCGAGGGAGACGGATGCCGTCCGATGCCGGTGCGATCGATCCCGTCACACGGCGCGGTGAATCCCGTATTGCGGATCCATTCTTGCCGCTTTAGGATCCAATCGTGACTTTCGTGATGCGCCCCGCCGAGGTGGATTCCTCCGAGCTCGAGGCCAAGCCCCTCGCCCCGCCGAACGCCGAGCCGCTGGCCGGCGAGATCATCGTCCGCGGCAAGGTCCAGTTCGTGAACGACGACCGCACGATCATCTCCGGAATCTGGGAGAGCGACCCGGGCACGTCGCGGTGGGAGTTCCTCACCCGCGGCGAGATCGTCCACATCCTCGCCGGACGCATGACCGTCCAGCGCGACGGCGAGGAGCCGGTCGAGCTCACCGCCGGCAGCGCCGCGTACTTCCCGATCGGATGGACGGGAGTGTGGAACGTCATCGACCCCGTCCGCAAGCTCTACGTCGTCTACAAGCCCGCCGCTTGAGCGATCTCGCGCCCACCCTCCTGCCCTCTCCCCTCTGAAAGACCGCGATCCATGCCACGCATCATCGATCTGAGCATCCCCGTCCACCCCGAGATGCTGCACTGGGGTCGCCGCCCGACGTACGAGATGGTGGAGGAGATCTCCGACACCAGCCCCAGCGAGGTCTCGCGGTGGCTCATCGGCGCCCACACCGGCACGCACGTCGATGCGCCGAGCCACTTCGTCAAGGGCGGCACGACCGTCGACTCGCTCCCGATCGACCACACCATCGGCGAGGCGCGCGTCCTCGACCTCCGTCACGTCGAGAAGGAGATCACCGCCGACGATCTCATCGCGGCCGGCGCGGAGGGCGCGAAGCGCGTGCTCTTCAAGACCCGCAACTCCACCGACGCCCTCACCCGCACCGAGAAGAGCGAGACGTGGGTCGGTCTCGGCCCGTCGGGCGCGCAGTGGCTCGTCGACAACGGCGTGGTGTTCGCGGCGAACGACTACATGACCATGGAGGCGCCCGACCACACCGTCGAGTGGCCGACGCACGTCATCCTGTGCAACGCCGGCGTCGTCATCCTCGAGAACGCGAACCTCGCCGCGGCCGAGCCGGGCGACTACTACCTGGTCTGCCAGCCCATCCCCTTCGAGGGGCGCGAAGCGGCACCGGCGCCGACGGTGCTCCTGACGCTCCCCGGCGCATGACGGCCTCCTTCTCGATGTCGGCGGAGCAGCGCGCGGCCGAGCTGGGCCTGCGGATCCCGGACTACACGAACCCCCCGTACGGCGGGCGCTACGGCGCGGGACTCAAGGCGTTCCACCGCACCGGCGACTTCGTCGAGCTCAGCGGGATCACCCCCGAGACGCGCGACGGCGCGCAGGTACATCCGGGCGTCGTCGGCACCGAGGTGTCGCTCGCCGACGCTCAGGATGCCGCCCGCCAGACCGCGATCAACAGCCTCGGCCTGATCCGGCTCGCCGTGGGATCGCTCGACGCCGTCGCCGGGCTCTCGCGCGCGCTGTGCTTCGTCCTGTGCGCCCCGGACTTCGACCGACTCAATGAGGTCTCCAACGGCGCCACCGATCTCTTCCTCGACGTCTTCGGCCCCGAGATCGGTGCCGTGGGCCGAGCGAGCATCGGCGCGACGAGCCTCACGCGCCGCAACAGCTTCGAGCTCTGGCTGAGCTTCGAAGCCCGCCCCCTCACCTGAATCTCCGGAGTCCTCATGCATGTCGTTCTCGTTCACGGCTCGGGCGGCAGCGCCCAGTCCTGGTCCTCGGTCGTCCCGCTGCTCGAGGCGGCCGGCATCCCGGTCACCGTGTCGGACACCCCCTCGCAGTCCCTCCACGACGATGTCGCGACCATCACGCGGATCATCGACGACATCGACGGGCCGGTGCTGCTCGTCGGACACTCGTACGGGGGCTCCATCATCACCGGCGCGGGCACGCACCCGCGCGTGCGCGGCCTCGTCTACATCGCGGCGTGGGTTCCCGACGAGGGCGAGAACATCCAGGAACTGGTCGGGCAGTACCCCGAAGCCGAGGTCGGCACCTGGTTCTCGCGCGGCGAAGACGGCAGCTGGATCCCGGACGATTCGCCCGCCGCACGGCAGGCGCTGGCCTGGGACGTTCCCCTGGACGTGTGGGAGCGGCGCCTCCACGATCGACGGACCTCGGCCGACGCCATCTTCACCGAGCGCAGCGGCCCCGCCGCCTGGCGCACGCGCCCGTCCTGGTACCTGATCGCGGAGGACGACAAGCACATCCACCTCGAGGGCCAGAAGCACATGGCCGCTCGCGCGGGCGCGCACATCCGGACGGTCGCGACCAGCCACGCCATCCCGTACGCCGCCCCCGAAGCCGTCGTCGCGATCATCGACGCGGCGCGGTCGTCCCTCGCCGAGTGACGAGGTCTCGACGCCTCAGCGAGACAGGGCGTCGAGATCCTTCACGAACCGTCCGCTCTGGACCACGGCGCGCACGCGCTGCGGATCCGCCAGCGCCGCGATGTCGCGGAGCGGGTCGACGTCGGCGATCACGAGGTCGGCGAGCTTGCCCGCCTCCACGGATCCCAGGTCGCCGTCGAGGCGGAGGAGACGGGCGCCCGCGAGAGTGCCGGCGTGCACGGCGGCCAGGGGAGACAGACCGACACGCACCAGGTGCGCGAGCTCGGTGAGGTTGCGGCCCTGCTCGTGGATCCCGGCATCCGTTCCCAGGGCGATCGGGACGCCCGCGGCGACCGCCGCGGAGATCGACGCGAGGCCGCGCTCTTGGCGGGCCTGACGCACCGGGTCCGCCGGGCCGGGCGGGACGCGCAGGAGAGTGCTGAGCGTCGGCACCAGCACGACACTGCGATCGCGCATCAGCGCGATCGTCTCGTCGCTGAGGTCGTAGCCGTGCTCGATGCTGGCCACCCCGCCCTCGACCGCCGCGCGCACGGCCGCATCGGTCTGGGCGTGGGCGGTCACGGGTTGACCGGCGCGACCGGCCATCTCGGTCACGATCGCGGCGACGTGCTCGCGCGGGAGCCCCGTGTCGCTCGGGGAATCGTGCGGGGAATGGACCCCGCCGGACGTGCAGACCTTGATCACGTCGGCACCCGTGCGCACGAGAGCGCGGACAGTGCGGACGACCTCGTCGAGGGTGTCGACGACCGCGCACCCCGACGCCAGCCCGCGCTCGGCCCACGCGGGCAGCGAGCCGTTCGCGTTCACGGGGTCCGCGTGCCCTCCGGTCGGCGAGAGCATCGAAATCGCGAGGTGCAGACGCGGACCGACGAGGGCTCCGGAGGCGATCGCCGAACGGTATCCGGGCGTCAGTCCGCTCAGGTCGCGCGCAGTCGTGACCCCCGCCTCGAGCGTCGACCGCAGGTTGCCGATCGCCGCGACGACGGCTTCCTCGGGGAACCACAGCCGCTGCGTCTCGGCATCCACGTTCGTACTCATCACGAGGTGCACGTGCGCGTCGACGAAGCCGGGCAGCACCCATCGGCCCCGCAGGTCGATCTCGCGACCCGGGACGTCACCGCCGCGGCGCGGACCGACGTAGACGAGGCGATCCCCGCGGATGCCGATCTCGACGTCGTCGAGCGGCTCCGCGCCGGTGCCGTCGATGACCGTGGCGCCCGTCAGGCGCACGTCGCCCGACGCCGCCGGAACCTCGGGCAGTCGTGCACTCATACGTCGAGCCGGAATCCGGGCGAACCGGGGTCGGCCTCCAGCAGGCGGCGGGTGTACCAGTGTTGAGGGTCGGCGTAGACCTGCTCCACCGGCCCGCTCTCGACGATGCGTCCGCGGTGCATGACGGCGACGACGTCGCTGACCCGCTGCACGACGGCGAGGTTGTGCGAGATGAACATCATCGACAGGTCCTGCTCGGCCTTGATCTCGGCGAGCAGGTCGAGGATCTGCGCCTGGACGGACACGTCCAGGGCCGAGGTGATCTCGTCCGCGATCACGAAGGCGGGATCGATGAT
Organism: Microbacterium sp. SCPM-O-B-15248 (M128); assembly: GCF_058214835.1. NCBI lineage: Bacteria > Bacillati > Actinomycetota > Actinomycetes > Micrococcales > Microbacteriaceae > Microbacterium > Microbacterium sp. SCPM-O-B-15248 (M128). The sequence goes on along the minus strand of NZ_JBYQLI010000009.1, from coordinate 156,671 downwards.
GAGGCTGCGGGCGATCGCGACGCGCTGCCGCTGACCGCCGGAGAACTCGTGGGGATAGCGGTGCATCATGTCGCCGGAGAGCCCGACGCGCGTGAGCTCGTGGGCGATCCGATCCTCGAAACGCGCGACACGGCCCCGCCGCGGGTCGAGCGCCTCGGCCAGGGTCTGCCCGATCGTGCGCCGCGGCGAGAGCGAGGAGTACGGATCCTGCGGGATCATCTGCACGCGCCGCCGGTGGGCGTACGTCGCCCGTCGACCGTGCACGCGCGAGAGGTCGGTGCCGTCGACGTCGACGCGTCCGTGGCTCGGGGACGCGACGCCGACGAGGACCTTCGCCAGCGTGGACTTGCCCGACCCGGACTCACCGACGACGCCCACGGTGCGTCCGCGGGGCACCTCGAGCGACACTCCGTCCAGGACCGTGACCGCGCCGTATCGGACCCGGAGGTCCTCCACGACGACCATCGCTGCGTTCATCGCCCGTCCTCCTGACCGACGGATCCGACGCCGACCTCCACCACGGGAGACGCGGCCAGCAGTCGCTTCGTATAGGGGTGGGTGACGGAATCCTCCGTCATCCCGCGCACCTCGTCGATCCGCTCGACGATGCGGCCGTCCTTCATCACCAGCACCCGGTCGCACAGGGCCCGCACGACGCTGAGGTCGTGCGAGATGAACAGCATGGAGGTACCGGACTCGGCGTTCATCCGCTTGATCAGGGTGAGGACCTCTCGCTGGACGGTGACGTCGAGCGCCGTGGTCGGCTCGTCGGCGATCAGCAGCGCCGGTTCGGTGCTCATCGCGGAGGCGATCATCGCGCGCTGCTTCATGCCGCCGGACAGCTGATGGGGGTATTGCCGCAAACGGCCCTCCGGATCCGTGAGCATCACCGACCGGAACCGCTGCACGAGCAGATGCATGGCGGCGCGGCGGGTGTGCCGCAGCCGCACGCGCAGGACGTCGGTGAGCTGGATGCCGAGGATCAACGCCGGATTGAGCGCGGTGCCGGGATCCTGGTAGACGAATCCGATGCGCTCGGCCAGGAACCGGTCGGACACCCGGCCCGTCAGGTCGGTGCCGTCGAGCGTCAGCGTGCGGGCGCGGGCGTGGAGCCCTTCCCCGAGGAGACGTCCGACGACCGAGGCGGTGACGGACTTGCCGGAGCCGCTCTCTCCGACGATGCCGAGGATCTCGCCGCGGCGGATCGTGAAGGACACGTCCGAGACGAGAGCCCGCCCACTCCCGGCGTGCTGCACGTCGAGCCCGTCCACGACCACCAGGTCGCGTGGATCGCGGGCGATCGACGGCGCTCCCGGGGCCTTCAGCAGACGTGCACGGTCGGTGTTCGACCGCGGGTTGGCCGCGGCCGCGAGACCGTCACCGACCAGCAGCGCCGCGAGCGAGGTGATCGTGAGCGCGACGGCCGGACCGACGATCACGATCGGGTTGACCACGATCTTGCTGAGCCCCTCGCTGAGCAGACGCCCCCAGTCGAAAGCCGGCGACTGCGGCCCCAGCCCGATGAAGGACAGACCCGAGATCTCGACCAGCGACCCGGAGAAGGCCCCGGCGATGAGGATGAGGGTCGGTTCGGCCATGTTGGGGAGGATGTGGCGGAGGGCGAGCCTATGCGCCGGCACACCGAGCAGGCGCGCCGTCTGGACGTACTCGCTCGAGGCGATCTTGGCGGCGAGGTTCGCGGTCAGGCGCGCGAACCCGGCCATGTTGGCGATCGCGATCGCGATCACCAACTGCACGACGCCCTGCCCGAGGACGGCGGCGATGATGATCGCCACGAGCATCGTGGGGTAGCTGATCGCGAACTCGATGCCCCGCAGGCTCAGCTCGCGCAGACGACGCGGGGCGAGCCACGTCGCCACCCCGAGGGCGATGCCGACGATCGCCGACAGCGCCGTCGCGGACACGGCCATGAACACCGTCGGCTGGGTCGCGACGAGGGTGCGGGCGAGCATGTCGCGGCCGAGGGTGTCGGTTCCCAGCGGATGGTCGGGCGTGGAGGGGAGGTTCGGTGAGCCGCCCAGCTGCGTCGCCGCCGTGCCGAACAGCAACGGCGCGAAGATCGCGACCAGGGCGACGAGCCCGAGCAGCCCGACGCCGACGACCAGCGGCACGTTCCATCGGAAGGCGCGCGGCTTGGCGGGGATATCGGCCAGGAGGGCCGGGGGAAGGGTGTCAGCCACGCTGCTCTCCCAGGGTTCGCGGGTCGATGACGCCCAGCACGATGTCGATGATCAGCGTCGTCACGAGCGAGATCACCCCGATGACGAAGACGGCGGCACGGATGACGGGATAGTCCTTGTCGACCGCGATCGCCTGCACGATCACGCTGCCGAGCCCCGGCCAGGCGAACACCGCCTCGGTGATGAGCGCGGACCCGAGCAGGGCGGTGAGGATGATGCCCGACAGGGTCAGGGCCGTCGTGAGGAGGTTGGGCAGCATGTGCCGCGCGTAGATCGTCAGGGCGGGGAGGCGCCACCCGCGCGCGGAGCGCATGTAGTCCTGCTCGAGGATGACCGCGGTCTCTCGCCGCACGATTCGCGCGACCGAGCACAGTCCGCCCAGCGTCAGCGAGGCGATCGGGAGGATCGCGGCGGTGCCGAGGCTGTACGCGGGCGAGTAGGCCGGGGGAAGCACACGCAGGATGACGGCGAAGATGACGACGAAGGCCGTCGCCTGGACGTAGGTGGGGATGGAGGAGATGAGGGCGGTCACGCCGTTGAACCCGAGGTCGAGCGCGCGGCGGCGCCCGTTACGGGTGAGGACGCCGATGGTCATGCCGAGGGCGAGACCGAGGACCAGCAGCAGGATCACGGCGGGGATCGTCAGCGCCAGGGTGTTCGGTGCCGCCGCCATCACGACGTCCATCGCCGGAATGCGGTACTTGAACGAGTCGCCGAAGTCCCCCTGGGCGACGGCGACGACGTAGTTCCACAACTGGACCGGCAGCGGCTCGTTCAGGCCGAGCTGCTGACGCACCAGTTCGACCTGGGCGAGCGTGGCGTTCTCGCCGGCGATCGCGGTCGCGGGGTCACCGGGGATCAGCTGGACGATGAGGAAGGTCACCACGACCAGGAGGGCGAGGTTGATCACCAGCCCGATGCCGCGTCGGATCAGGAAGGCGCGCCAGGCGCCACCGAGACCGGCCGCGCGGGGCGACTCCTCGGTGGCGCCGTCGCCCGGACCGGAGGTCGCAGGAGTATCGGCGATCTGCGATGACATCGCGTCCTCTTCTCTCGTGATCCGGTCCGGGCGACGGGTGGGGGTCAGCCCGTGATGCGCATGGCCGTCGGGTCCCAGTACCCGGACAGCACGTGGGTGGCGAAGCCGTCGCGAGCGACGTAGCGGTGGGTGTCGGTGATGAGGGGCATCATGTCGACCCGCTCGAGGATGGTGCGCTGCGCCTCTTCGAAGCCCGCGCACTGTGCGGCCTGGTCCGTCGCGGCCATGCCCGCCTCGTAGGCGGCCACGCCCTCGGGGTTGTCGGTGTATGCGACGTTGGTGCCGCCGTTGGCGTAGGTCGGTCCGAGGTAGCGCGCGATGGAGAGGTGGATGAGTCCGGCCTCGGCGTTCTCAGCGGCGACAGCGAGGTCCCACGTCTCGGGCTGCGTACGCATCTGCTTCGACCAGTCGGCCGGGTCGGGCGCGCTCACCTGGACCGTCGCGCCCGCGGCGCGCAGCGACTCGGCGAGGTAGTCCGCGGCCGGGTTCCAGTTGGACATGATCAGCAGGCGGATCGTCTTGCCCGCGAGCACGGGTGCGGCCGCGGCCGGGTCGTACGACGACAGCAGCGAGGGCTCGTTGAGAGCGCACGAGTAGCTGGCGCTGTTGACCGTGAACTGCGGCTCGCCCAGCCCGTCGAGGCTGGCCTGGTTGAAGGCGTTGGGGTCGATCGCCTGGGTCACCGCGGTCCGCAGCGCCTTGTCACCGGCGAAGATCGAGCCGGAGTTCGGGTCCTCGTTGAACACGAGGTTGTAGGCCGAGCTCGAGAACGTGACCGCGCTGTAGCCGGGCTTGTCCTCGAAACGGGTGAAGTTCGAGTCGTAGAAGCGGGCGACGTCCACACCGCCGGACTCGAGCAGGTTGGCGCTGGTGTTGAGGTCGGCCTGGACCGTCAGGTTGAGCGTCTTCGCGGGCGTGCCCTGCACGGTCGTCCACGCCGGCCACGCGTCGTAGTCGTCGCGGAGGGTGTACTTCGCGCTCTTTCCCGCGACGGTTTCGGTGAGGGTGTACGGGCCGGAGAAGGCGTCGGCGACCGTTCCAGCCGCGAGGCCCTCGGGGTCGGCGAGACCCGCGGGGCAGATGATCCCGGTGCCGGGGCGGGTCAGACCGCTGAGCATCTGAGAGTAGGGCGCGGTGAGCGAGATCTCCACGGTTCCCGCGGCGTCGTCCGCGGCGAAGGTGGGGGTTCCGGGCCCGAAGGCCTGCGCCTTCCACGTCTTCGCGCCGCTGTCGTCGAGGCCGACGAGGTACTCGAAGGATGCCGCCACGACGCTGGGCGTGATCGCCGTGCCGTCCGCGCACGTCGCTCCCTTGCGGATGGTGAAGGTGTAATCCGACGCGGAGTTGGCCGTCCACTCCGTGGCGAGTCCACCGACGAGCGGCTCGGAGTCACCCTGTCGCAGCAGCGTGTCGAATCCGAGACGCGCGGTGTACAGGTCCGACGTCGCCGTCGCCTTTGCCGGGTCGAAGGTCGCCGGGGCGTACCAGAGCTCGGTGTTGATGGTGTCGGCGACGGCTCCACCACCCGCATCGGGGGCGGTGGAGGCGGCGCAACCGGTGACGGTCAGAGCCGCAGCGGCCGCCAAGGCGATACCGGCGAGCGTCCGTGTTCTCGTCATGATGGGTTCTCCCAGGTGTTCGGGTACAGCATTCGGGGCGCGTCGCCACGGTGGCGGGCAGTTCCATTTTGGATCCAAAATGTTTATTTACGCATCCAATATTGTTTCAGATATGTTACGGATCGTCACGAGCGCGAGAACAGCCCGTCCGCGACATCGGCCGCGGTGATGAGGGAGTCCCGCTGGAGGTAGGCGATCGCCTCCAGCGCGGCGTCGTGCGCGCGCCTGCTGGACCCGGCGACGCAGTCCGTCAGCACCCGCACGCGGTAGTCGTGCTGATGGGCGTCGACGGCGGTGTAGTGGATGCAGACGTCGGTGAGCCCTCCCACCAGCAGAACCGTGTCCGCCCGATAGGACTTCAGGACGAGCTCGAGCTCCGTGGCGAAGAACGCCGAGTACCGACGCTTGCGGATGACGAACTCCTCCGGGCGCGGCTCCAGCCACGCGGCGAGCTCGGTCCCGGGGTCGCCCTCGATGCAGTGGACTCCCTCGGCGCCGTCGAGCTCGCGCCCGATGTCCACCAGGCTCGGCTTGTGGACCTCCTGGATGAAGACCACCGGCACACCGTTCTCACGGCACGCGGCGATGAGATCCCGGACGCGCGGAGCCCGCTCCGCCCTTCCGTCCATGACGGGGATTCCCGCGGTCGGCTCGGTCCCGGCGCCGCCCTGGATGTCGACGACCACGAGCACGGGACGCTCCACGCCCTCCCACACCGCGGTCATGCCGCCCCTCCGAACCGCCCGGAACGGACGTGGGCGAAGGGCAGCAGCTCCCCCACCTCGACCGCGACGTGCTCCCCGTGCGAGGAGACCCACACCCGCGCGTCCGGGGCGTGCTCCGTCAGCAGCTCGGCGCACACGCCGCACGGCTCGATGAGGTGCTCCGTCCCCGCGGGGCGGCGCAGCACCGACACGATGGAGCGCACCGCCTCTCCGGAGGCGGCCGCGGCGCTCACCGCGGCGGACTCCGCGCAGATCGACGCCCGCCCGGCGCTGGACTCCACGTGCAGGCCCGTCACGACCGACCCGTCCGCGAGGCGGAAGGCGCTGGCGACCTCGTGGCGCCCCACGACGTACCGGCGACGCAACAGGTCGAGAGCCCGCCCGAGCAGAGCGGCATCCGGCTCATCCATCCCGTCGGGGATGCCGTCGAGGAGCGGGCGAGCGGAGGCGGCGGTCATCCGGCATCCAGTCCGAGGAGTCGGGCGAAGTTGCCGCCCTCCACGAGCGCCCGGTCGGCGGGGTCGGTCACGACCTTGGCGATCTTCAGGCGCTCGAGGTCGAAGTCGGAGCCGGGCCACTCGGTGCCCATGAGGATCTTCGCGGCGCCGAGGCGGGCGTAGGCGCGCTTGACGTCCGCCATGAGCGTCGCGGAGGTCTCGAGGTACACGTTCTCGCGACGCTCGGCGACGATGATCGCCTCGGGGACGTTCCATACGGCACCCATGTGCGCGATGATCGTCGGCACGTCCGGGTGATCCTTGACGATCTCCTCGATCGCGAACGGCGCGCAGAACGCGTCATCCAGCGCGTTGATGATCACCGTCATCCCGTGCCGGGCGCACTCCCGGAAGACCGGGTCGAGGAGCCCGTGGTCGGCCACGTGGTACCCGTGCATGCTCGGGTGAAGCTTCAGTCCGCGGATGCCGGCTTCGGCGAGCCGGGTGATCTCGTCGATCGCGTCGTCGGCCTGCGGCATGACCTGTCCGAACCCGATGAATCGGTCGGGGTGCGCATCCTGCAGCCCGATGATGAAGTCGTTCTCGATCCGCTGCGCCAGCGAGCACACCATCGCCATGTCGACGCCCGCGGCATCCATGCGGTCGATGATGCGGCGCGGGTCGAACGGAACGTGTGCGGGCGGCTCCTCGCCGGGGCGCGCTCCCGAGAGGTAGTCCGAACGTCCGCGGACGTTCTGCGTGGTGTTGTACGCGTCGATGATCTGCATCGATCGCCCTCCTCGGCTCGGGACTCGTTGATAGGATCCATTTGACACTAGATCGGATCCAAAATGAAACCCCGGGGGCCATTGTCATGATCCAGACCGTTCTCGGGCCGATCGAGCCGTCCCAGCTGGGGCGGACCTCCACCAACGAGCACGTGCTCGCCGACTCCCGGCATCTGCGTCGCCCCACCCGTGAGGGCACATGGTGGGACGGGGAGGTTCGCGCGGAGACGCTGGGCGACCTGCGGTGGAACTGGCTGGCGCTGCCCGACAACCTCTACCTGGATTCCGCCGACGTCGCCGTCGAGGAACTCGCCCTCGCCCACGGCGACGGGCTGCAGGCGGTCGTCGAGGCGACGTCGGTGGGGATGGGACCCGATCCGTCGCGCCTGCCGGAGATCTCCCGACGCGCCGGCGTCCACATCGTCGCCGCCTACGGCAGCTACATCGACAAGACGCTCCCCGCGGAGTGGAAGGCGCAGACCGACGACGCGATGCGCGCGGCGTTCGAGGAAGCGCTCTCCCGGGCGGTCCCCGGCGCCGACTTCCCGGCCGGTCTGCTCGGGCTCATGGGCACCAGTGCCGAGATCACCCTCCCCGAGGAGCGAGCGCTGCGCGCGGCCGCTTCCGCCGCCGTCGAGGCGCGTTGCGCCGTCTCGATCCGCCTGGATGCCGCCGCCCGGCGCGGGCCGGAGGTCGCGGCACTGTTGGCCGACGAAGGCATGGACCCCCGCCGCATCCTGTTCTGCAACATCGACAAGGTCCTGGATGCCGCGTACGTGCGCGACATCGTCGACACCGGCGCCGTCGTGGAGTTCGCGTTCGGAAGCGAGAACTACTTCGCGGACGGCGCGCGGGATGCCACCGACGGCGAGCGCCTCGCCTTCCTGCTCGACCTGTGCGAAGACCGCCCCGATGCCCGCATCACGATGTCGGCCTCGGTGTGGACGAAGGGCCAGCTCGCCCGCCACGGCGGCATGGGGTACGGCCACGTCGTCCGCCGCATCGTGCCCGTCCTGGAGCGGGCGGGAGTGCCTGCTGCGCGCATCGACCGGATGCTGATCACGGAGCCGGCCACCCTGCTCGATCGGGGCTGACCCCCACCGCCCGCACCGCGACCCGGCTTCCGTGGATCGACGGCGGTGGAGCGGTGGCACCCCGTCATCGTCGCGCGCGCGTGTTGCCGGGCTGTTTCGATCAGCGATCGCGGCGGCGTCGTCCCCCGAGAGAACGCCCGGAAGTCGTCAGAGCGGGAGGGCGGCGGGCGCCGCGCCGACGTGACCGAGAACGTCTTCGAGGGCCGCGCCGACGGCGAGGAGGGCCAGGTCGCCGCGCGACGCGCCGACGATCTGCATCCCCACCGGCAGGCCCGCGTCGGTGAAGCCCGCGGGCGTCGCGAGCACGGGGTGGCCCGTGACGGTGAGACGGCACGCCGCCCGCTGCCAGAGGAAGTAGCGCTCGAACGTCGTCCCGTCGACCTCGGCCACCCATTCCACCTCCGCCGGCGGCGCCGCCACCGGAGTCGCGGGGTAGATGATGCCGTCCAGTCCCTGCAACGCCGCGGCCGTGCGCCGGAACAGCACCGTCCGATGCGCCAGCGCCGCCGCGTACGCGTCGGCGGTGAGCGCGCGACCCTCGGCGACGTTGCGCAGGTAGTCGTCGCGAAAGCCCGACCTGCCCTCGTCGAAACGGGCCTTGCCGTCGGCGCCGAAATTGAACATCTCGATGGCCTGCCAGGACTCGTCGGCGCCGTCGAGGTCGGGTTCGACATCGATGATCTCGACCCCGGCCGCCTCGAGCACCTGCCGCGCCGCACGCAGGACGGCGCGCACCTCGGGATCGATCGGCAGACCGCCGACGTCCTCGCTCCAGCCCAGCCGGATCGAGCGGGGATCCCGGACAGGCAGAGTCAGGAACGCCTCCGCGTCCTCGACCCACGACAGCGGCGCCAGATCGTCACGCCCCGTGATCCCGGACAGCAGCCGCGCGGCGTCCCGCGAGTCGCGGGCCATCGGCCCCAGGACCCCGTGAGGGTCCCAGCCGTTCCCGGTGCGCGCGCTCGGCACGGTGCCGGGGGTCGGCCGAAGGCCCACGATGTTGCAGAGGGAGGCGGGGTAGCGGATGCTCCCGCCGCTGTCGGATCCGTCGGCGATCGGCAGCATGCCCGCGGCGAGCGCGGCACCCGCGCCCCCGCTCGATCCGCCGGCGTGACGGCTCAGGTCCCAGGGGTTGCGACACACCCCGCGCACGGGGTTGAAGGTCAAGGTCCCCAGGCCCGCCTCGGGGGTGTTGGTCTTCCCGATGATGAGGGCACCCGCGCGACGGAGATTGGTCGCCAGCAGGCTGTCGTGCGTCGCGGGACCGGCGTCGCGATACGCGGCGGAACCGTGCGAGGTGGGCAGACCCGCGACGTCGATGAGGTCTTTCACCCCGGTCGGGAGTCCGTGCAGGGGCCCGAGACGGTCGCCGCGTGCGACGGCTCGATCGGCCTCGAGTGCCATGTCCATCGCTTCTCGCTCGGAGACGAGCGACACGAAGGCGGCCACATCGGACTCCACCTCGGCGATGCGGTCGAGGTGCACGCGCATGACCTCGGCCGCCGAGATCTCGCCGCCGGCGATTCCCTCCGCGAGGGCGGTGGCGCTCCAGCGGTACAGAGGAGTCTCGGTCATGCGCGGGGGTCCTTTCGGTAGACGGTGCACCCGGCGACGGTGGTGCGGAGCACGGAGAGGCTGCGCAGCTCGTCGATGGGGACGGCCGTGGGGTCAGTGGGCCAGAGCACCCAGTCGGCGCACGCGCCCGGGGCGATCACGCCGCGGTCATCCTCGGCGTAGGCCGCCCGGGCCGCGCCGGTGGTGTAGGCGGCGAAAGCCTCGTCGAGGGTGAGGGCCTCGGCCGGGTCGAGCGGGCGATCGTCGCCCGCGATGTGCCGCGTGACGGCCTGCCACATGAGGTGCCGGGGGTCGAAGGCGAAGAAGGGGCCGTCGGAGCCGAATGCGACGGTGGCCCCGCTGTCCAGCCAGCTGCGAAGGGGGTTGGCGCGCTCCGCCCGCTCCCCCAGGGCCGCCCGCAGGCCCGCCCCGTTGTGCCAGATGATCGAGGGCTGCACCGAGGCGATCACCCCGACGCGCGCGGCCTGCGCCATCGCCTCCGCGGGGGTCTCGAGGTAGCCGTGGATGACCTGGAACCGCAGATCCGGAACCGCGTCGCCCGCCGCACTCGCGGCATCCACCGCCAGCGCCACCGCCGCAGATCCGACCGCGTGCGTGCCGACGCCCCAGCCGTGCGTGCCGCACCAGGCGACGAGGCGCCGGTACTGGTCTTCGGGGATGCGCTGGAGCCCGGTGTAGCCCGAACCGTCCCAGGGGCGCTCCAGCCACGCCTGACCCTTCAGCGCCTCACCGTCGAGGTAGACCTTGATGCCGCCGAGCGACAAGACGTCGTCGCCGAACCCGGTCGCCGCGCCGATCCCGGCGAGTCGGGCGATCAGGGCGTCGATCTCGTCGGCCTCCCCGGTCGTGAGCTCGAGGAACGGCATCGCGACGGTACGCATCGAGAGGAGTCCGCGCTGCCGCGCCACCTGGTACCCGCGCATCTCGTCGGGAGTGACCGCGGGATCGACGACGGTGGTGATGCCGAGCGCGTGCAGGAGCGGCTGGACGCGCTCCAGGGCCCGGATCCGGTCGTCGAACGGCGGATGCTCGGGCCCGTCGTCGTCGAAGCTGTCGCGCATGGCCGCGATGAAGCGGTCGACGTCGTCGTCCGGCTGCAGGTAGTCCAGGGCCTTCAGACCCGCACGCTGCATGTGCATGTGGGCGTCGATGAGCCCCGGGGTGACGACACCGTGCAGCCCCTCCTCGCGCACTCGCCCTGCCCAGCGCTCCCGCACGTCGCCGACCCGTCCGACGTCGCGGACGCGACCGCCGGCCACCACGAACGCGTCGGCGTCGGGGTGGTCGGAGGTCATCGTCACCACGCGGTCCGCGCGGTACAGGACGGCATCCATGCTCAGGCCTCGGGGATCGCGATCACGACGCTCTTGCTCTCGAGGAAGCCGCGCAGGCCCTCCTCGCCGAGGTCGCGGCCGAGGCCCGAGTCCCCCGTGCCGCCGAACGAGAGCGCGGGGTCGAAGAGGTTGTACGTGTTGATCCACACGGTCCCGGCATCCAGCGCCGCCGCCATCCGGTGGGCACGACCGAGATCGCGGGTCCAGACGCCCGCGGCCAGACCGTACGCGCTGTCGTTGGCGATGCGGACGGCATCCGCCTCGTCGTCGAAGGGGATGATGCCGACCACGGGGCCGAAGATCTCCTCGCGGGCGATGCGCATGTCGTTGCGGACGTCGGTGAACAGGGTGGGCTCGACGTAGAACCCGGGCTCGCGCACACCGCCGCCGGCGAGCAGCGTGGCGCCCTCGTCGACGCCGGTGCGGATGTAGCCGAGCACACGCTCGCGCTGTTCTTCCGACACGAGGGGTCCGACGGTGATGCCGCCGTCGAGACCGTCTCCGACGGGCACGCGGGCTACGGCGGCGGCCATCCGCTCGGTCATCTCCGCCAGGATCGAGCGCTGCACCAGCAGCCGGCTCCCCGCGGTGCACATCTGCCCGGAGTGGCCGAACGAGGCGCGCATCGCGGTGAGGACGGCGGCATCCAGGTCGGCATCCTCGAAGACGATGTTCGGGCTCTTGCCGCCCAGCTCCAGCGTGACGCGCGTGAAGTCGTCGGCGGCGGCGTGCGCGACCAGGCGTCCGACCTCGGTGGAGCCGGTGAAGGTGATCTTCGCGATGCCCGGGTGCGCGGTCAGTGCCGCTCCGACCGAGCCGTCGCCGGTGAGGATGCTGACCGTGCCGGCCGGCACCCCCGCCTCGGCGAGGATGCCGCCGAGCCGCAGCAGCGTCAGCGGGGTGTCCTCGGCGGGCTTGGCGACCACGGGGCACCCGGCGGCGAGCGCGGGGGCGAGCTTGAACGCCGCCGTCATGATCGGGAAGTTCCACGGCAGGATGATCGCGACAGGTCCGACCGGTTCCTGCAGCGTGTAGACGTGGTGCGCACCGCCGTCGACCGGGACGACCGTGCCGCCGAGACGCGAGGGCGCCCCGGCGTAGTGACGGAACGTGCGTGCGGCCATCGCGGTGTCGGCGCGCGAGCGTTCGATGGGCTTGCCGTTGTCACGCGTCTCGAGGATCGCGAGCTCTTCGAGCTGCTCCTCGATGAGGTCGGCGACCCGGTTCAGGATGCGCGCCCGCTCGAGCGGCGCGAGCCCGCGCCAGCGGCGGTCGGCGTGCGCCTGGACGGCGACCGCGACGGCGACGTCGACGTCCTCGGCCGTGGCGTCGGCCACGGTGGTCAGCACCTCGCCGGTGGCGGGGTCGATGACCGCGCGCGCGGCGCGCTCGCCGCGCGGCATCCACTCTCCCCCGAGAAGGAACGGTTCGTACTCGGGCAGGGCCGTGACGGTGGTGCGAAGGCTCATGCTCGTCCTCAGAAGATCTCGAAGTACTCGCGCTGCTCCCAGTCGGAGACATGACGAAGGTAGCGGGCGAACTCCGCCCTCTTGATGGTCGCGTACCAATCGACGACGACATCACCGAGGGCCGCACGGAAGACCGTGTCGGCCTCGAGCGCGTCGACGGCCTCGCCGAGGGATGCCGGCAGCGACGGCGCCTCGGTGCGGTAGGGGTCGGTGGTCGGCGCCGGCGGGATGAGACCGCGGTCGATGCCGTCGACGCCGCTGATGACCTGCGACGCGATGTAGAGATACGGGTTGGCCGCGGGCTCGCCCGACCGGTTCTCCAGGCGCGTCGCGGGGTCGCCGACGCCACCGACGGCGCGCACCATGGCGCCCTTGTTGTCGATCCCCCACGCGATGCGGTCCGGTGCCAGCGAGTTCGGCTGATACCGCTTGTACCCGTTCACGGTGGGCGTGGTGAAGGCGGCGGCCGCCGCGGCGTGCGCGAGCACTCCCCCGAGGTACGCGGAGCCCAGCAGCGACAGCGTCGTGCCGGGTGCGTCGGGCACGAACGCGCCGCGTCCGGTCTCCCGTTCGGTGAGGGACTGGTGCAGGTGCCAGCCGGTCGAGGCGCCCTCGGCCCCCTGCGGGCGCGCCATGAAGGTCGCGTGATACCCCAGGCCCGCGGCGATCCGGCGGACGGCGGTGCGGCACAACACGATGGCATCCGCGATCTCGGCGGCGGAACCTGCCTCCATCGTGATCTCGAACTGGCTGGGGCCGAACTCCAGCTCGATCGAGCGCAGCGGGAGGTCGAGCAGCGTGAGCCCGCGGTACAGCGCGTCCACGAGCGGCTGCATGCGGTCGAGCCCCTCCTCGAGCAGCAGCTGCGATCCGCGGGTGGTGGGCGCCGTCATCGACGCGGCACCCGGACGGCCGGGAGCCCCCAGGTGCTCCGCGGCGAGAGCGGCATCCTCGGTCCGGAAGACGTGGAACTCCAGCTCCGCGCCCACGGTCATGTCGTAGCCGCGCGAGGCGAGCGTCGTCAGCTCGTTGCGGAGGATCGTGCGCGTGCAGAAGGGCACGGGCGATCCGTCGGGGAAGCGCAGGTCGCACAGGATCCACGCCGTCCCGGGCGCCCACGGCAGCACCCGGAAGGTCGTCGGGTCGGGCACGAGCACGATGTCGCCGGCGCCGCTGAACCCCGCGACACCCACGCCCGTCTCGGCGCTGAACACCGAGAACACGGACTGACCCGAGGTGTCCTTGAGCAGCAGCGAGCTCGGCGCCGTGACGCCGGAGCGCATCGCCGCGGTGATCCCGCCGCGCGCGATCGTCTTGCCGCGGAGGATGCCGTGCTGATCGACGAACGAGAAGCGCACCATGTCGATGCCGAGCTCGTCGATCACGCGACGCATCTGACCGGCGGCGGCGTACTGTGCCTCGCTCCACAGGCCGTGCCGGTGCACGAATCCCTCGCGGTCGGCCGCCAGCATCGGTCGCGCCGAGATTCCGCCGCCGCTCTCGGACACAGGGCGCTCGTCGACGTTGCGCTCACGCATCGACGGTCTCCTCGGCGGTCGCCTTGGGGGCCGCCCACGGCGAGGCCGAGCGGCGCTCCTGCTCGCGCTGGATCCACCGCTCCTGCCACGCGTCGTTGGCCGAGATCGTGTCCATCGCGAGGGGGCCGGTGAGCTTCGCGGCCTCCTCTGCGCTCACGGGGTGCGAGGGCGTCTGCCCGCCCGCGGCGAAGGAGTCGATCGCGCGGAGGAGCAGGCGACGGTTGGCGGTGACGGCGCGATCCGAGACGCCGAGGCGCTCGACCGTGCGGTCCTGGATCGGGCCCATGCTCTCGACGGCCCACTGGTCGTGGACGTTGATGTCCAGGCCCATGCCCGTGTAGGTGAGGTCCTTCTGCTCCTGCGGGTCGAAGCCCCAGTTGTTGTCGCGGTTGCGGACGGGGCGGTAGTCCGGCAGTGTGACGCCCTCGAGGCGCTGCTGCAGCAGCGTGTCCTTGTCGGTGACCTCGGCGAAGTCGTACCAGATCATGTACCAGTAGTGGTGCTCGTCGTCGATCGGCACGTGCCACTGCGTGAACACCTTGGTGTTGCCGAACGGGACGACGAACGCGTTCGGGAACATGAGGTTCGTCACGCGGACGTGCTTGATGTCTTCGGTGAGCTGCCGCAGCGCGAAGACGCGGAGGCCGTGGTCGGCGCTCTCGACCTCGATATCGGGGCGGTAGCTCTCACCCACGAGCATCGAGAGCTTCTTTCCCGTGCCCTCGACCTCCTCGGCGAACTGCTGCCCGTACATCTCGCGCGGGTCCTCCTGGATGAAGCGGTGCAGGAACGACACGTGGCTCGGGTCGATGCCGCCCTCCAAGCCCTGCAGCCAGTTGCAGTCCCACAGGCCCTTGAAGGCGAAGGTGTACTCCTCGGGCGCGACGAAGCAGTCGTAGTCCGGGAACGGCGGCGGGTCGCCCGCGCCCATGTAGGTGAAGATGATGCCGTTCTTCTCCACGCACGGGTAGTTGGCGATGCGGATCTTGCCGAGGAACTGGCTGTGCTCGGGCTCGGCCGGCTGCTCGACGCACTTGCCCTCGCCGTTGTAGAGCCACCCGTGGTAGAGGCACCGGATGCCGTCCTCCTCGAGGCGGCCGTAGGACAGGTCGACGCCGCGGTGGGCGCAGTAGCGGCTGATGAGCCCCCAGCCCTCGCGCTTCTTGAACAGCACGAGGTCTTCGCTCATGATGCGGACGGCCTTCACAGGCCGTTCCCCCGGCATCTCGGACACGAGCGCGGCCGGCTGCCAGTACGAGCGCAGGAGGTTGCCGAGCGGCGTACCCGGCCCGGAGCGGGTGATCTTCTCGTTGTCTTCCTGCTTCAGCATCGCCGTCGCCCTTCGTGGTCGGTATCGGATGTGTGGGACAGGCCCTCAGGCCTGGAGGACGAGGAGGGGGCACGCCGACCGCGAGACGCACACCATCATGCAGTCGTTCGCGGCGCGCTCCTGAGTGGTGAGGACGAAGTCGCGGTGCTCGACCTCGCCCTCGAGGACGCCCGTCTCGCAGCTGCCGCAGATGCCCTCCTCGCAGTCGGAGAGCACGTCGACGCCGGCGCTGCGCATCACCTCGAGCACCGACTGCTCGGGCTCGACGGTGAGTTCGACGCCGGTGAGGGCGAGGCGCACCGAGAACGGGCCGCCGGGGGCGTAGTCCACGACGGGGGCGGTGAAGTACTCCCGGTGCAGACGACCGGATGCCTCGGGCACCAGCTGCGTGATCTCTTCGAGCATGCGCGCCGGACCGCAGGCGTACACGGCGGCGTTCGGGTGCGCGGCCAACTCGGCCGCGAGGTCGGCGCGGACGCCCTCGTCGCGCGCGACGACGTCGATCGTGCCGCCGGGGATCGTGGCGAGGTCGTCGAGGAACGCCATGCGGGTGCGCGAAGCGCCGAGGTACAGCACCCGCCAGGGCACCTCCGCCGCTGCGGCGGCGCGCACCATGGGCAGCACCGGGGTGATCCCGATCCCGCCCGCGACGAACAGGTACTCGTCCGCGGGCTCGAGGCCGAAGTGGGTGCGGGGTCCGCGCAGCGACACGACGTCGCCCGGGCGCAGCCGCTCGTGCACGGCCCGCGAGCCTCCCCGGCTCTGCTCTTCGTGCAGCACCGCGATCCGGTAGCGACCGGAGCCGGGATCGCCGCACAGGGAGTACTGGCGGACAGGGGCTCCGGGGATCTCGAGGTCGACATGGGCGCCCGGGGTCCACGCGGGCAGCGGCCCGTCAACGCCCTCGAGCTCCACCGCCATCACGTCGGGAGTCTCGAGCGTCAAGGAGCGCACGCGGGCCCGGAGCTCGGCGGCATCCTCTCGCGTCGTCATATTTGGATCCTAACAGATACATATTGGATCCAGAACCTTTCACCTGGGAGCCAGAGTCGCGTGGATTGCGTGGGATCGGCCGCCCCGTCTGCTAGGTTCGCAAGTCGCGGGAGCGCGACCACGACCGACGAAGAGGGGCACCATGGCCGCACGGGGGGACACCGACATCTCGTCGACGGGAGGGCACGCCCTCGTCGACGAGATCGCCGCCAAGATCCGAGATCGGATCATGTCGGGAGACATCCCCATCGGCGCGCAACTCCGTCAGGCCGAGCTCGCGAACGACTTCGGCGTGAGCCGCACCCCGGTGCGCGAGGCGCTGCGCCAGTTGCAGACCGGCGGACTGATCGAGGTCCTCCCCAATCGCGGTGCCGTCGTCCGTGTTCCGGCACCGTGGGAGGTGCGCGAGGCCTACGAGGTCCGCGCCGAACTCGAGGCGCTCGCCGCCGCACGCGCCGTCGAGCGCATCTCGCGAGGCGACGTGGCCCGGCTGCGCGAGGCGAACCAGGACATGTACGACCGCTCACTCGCACGTGAGCGCGGCGAGGCGGACTCCGCGCTCGCCAGCCGGCGCGAGAACGACGTGTTCCACAACACCATCGCGGAGGTGTCGGCGAACGCCCGCCTCGCGCGCGCGATCGAGGAGATCAACGAGACCTTCCCGCGCAACGTGTCGGCACAGCTGCTGGTGGGCGACGACCGCCACCGCGAGGAGAACTTCCAGGAGCACGTGCGCATCATCGAGGCGATCGAGCGCGGGGATGCCGAGGCTGCGCGCCGCGAGATGCGCGAGCACGTGCTGAAGGCCGGCGAACAGCTGGCGCGGTGGTACGAGCGGCGCTCGTCGACGGTGTTCACCGGCTAGGTCTTCCTGAGACCAGCGTGACAGCTGGTGTCACGCCAGTCTCAGTAAATCACCGGCGTGGCACCTCCCGTCACGTCGGTTTCCGTGAGGGCCTGGGCCCGCCCCCGGGCACCCAGCCGCTCCGCCAGATGTTTCTTCGTCGACACCCCGAGCTTCCCGTAGGCGCTGCGCAAGTGCGACTTGACGGTGTTGGGACTCAGGTGAAGACGCGCCGCGATCTCGAGATTCTTCAATCCGTCCACCGCGAGTTCGACGACGTCCATCTCACGTCCGCTCAGTTCATCGGGGGCGCGCGTGAGCCTGCGGGTCGGGAGAGCGCGGATGCGAGCGGCCACGGCATCCTCCCCACGCTCGGTGAGGACATCCACCACGCGCCGTCGGACGTCCGGGGACGTGTTCCGGAACGGCGAGAAGTGCGCGTGCGAGAGGGCGAGGGAGACCGCTTGCCGAATCTGCACTTCAGAGGTCGGGCCCTCGTCGATTTCGGCCGCCAGAAGCAGCGCGGGAATGAGGACGCGGGGCCGAGAGCCGTCGACGCTCACGAGCGGGCGCACGACGCTACGAGCCTGATCCGACCGCCTTCCGTCGATGAGGTGCTGGGCCCGGACGATGGCCTCGAGCTGCGAGAGGATCCACGTCCGCTCCGAGGACGCACCGGGGCCGGGCCCGCTGGCGGCCCGTGAGGGCCGCCGAAGCTGGACGACCAGGAGCTGGCGCACCGCGGCGACCATCTCGGCGTGGGCGGGCGACCCGACGCCGCGCGTCGCGAGGGACTCGACGAAGCCGTCGAAGTCGGCCAGGAGCGACTCCCGCCCGTCCCGTCTCGCCGCCGCCAACGAGATGCGGGCGACGAAATACGGCGCCCAGTATGCGGGGGCGTCCGCGATGCATACACCCGACAGGAGAACGGCGGCTGCCTCGTGGTCGAGACGATCCAGGTGGATCCAGGCCTGTGCGATGAGGCCCGGCACGGCGGCTTCCGGGGACGGGGAGACCTCGGCGAGGATCGCGAACGCATCGCTGTGACGGCCGTCGAGCGCGTGCATGAGCGCCGCGCCACCGGCCGAGGCGACGGCCGATGCGCGGTCTTCCAGCCCGCGCGGGCGCTGATGCACCTCGGCGAACTGAGCGAGGGCGTCGGAGAAGCGTCCGACCTGCACGAAGGTCGTCGCCCATTCGTATCTCATGGCCGGAAGCGACGATGCGAGATCCAGGACGACGTCGGCGGGAAGCTCGGTCAGGAACCGGCACGCGGCGTCGACGCGCCGGGCGGCGATGGCCGTTCGTCCGAGCGTGCGCGCGGCGACGGCGTGTCTCGTGAGGGAGAGAAGCCGGTCCAGCGGTGTCCCGCGCGGGACGGTGCCGACGGCGGCCGGATCGAGGTGGTCTTCGAGATACCGCCGATAGTGACGCAACTGAGGGTTCCCGCGGTAGACCTCCTCCGACATGGCATCCAGGGTCAGGAGGAGCTCCCGCGGGTGATCGCTCCGCAACTCGTCCCAATGGTCCGCCAGGACACGCAGTACCGCGTGGCCCCCGCCGGCGTTGCGCGCGGCCAGCAGGCGATCGAGGGAACCGACGTCGGCGGAGGTGGACATGGGCTAGCGGCTCGCCACGACGGCGGCACCGTGGGGAACCACGTCGAACGCCGCGACGTTCTCTCGGACG
This sequence comes from Microbacterium sp. SCPM-O-B-15248 (M128), assembly GCF_058214835.1. Classification (NCBI taxonomy): domain Bacteria; kingdom Bacillati; phylum Actinomycetota; class Actinomycetes; order Micrococcales; family Microbacteriaceae; genus Microbacterium; species Microbacterium sp. SCPM-O-B-15248 (M128). The sequence goes on along the minus strand of NZ_JBYQLI010000009.1, from coordinate 137,996 downwards.
ACCCGCCAGCGACGGGACGTGGAACGGCGGGCGTACAGTCGCCCGTCGGCTCCGAGGGCGTAGACGGCGGTGAGCCCATTGGGAAGCGTCGCGGTGCGCAGGAGGGCGGGGCGGGCGCGACGAGGAACCGACTCAGCCAGGATGTCGAGACCGGTGTCGCTCCCGTCGGCACCGGCGCCCCGATACCCGCGGATGCCGCGAGCCACCTCGTCCCACTCCTCCTTCCCCGGCAGCAGGCGGCGCAGGAGGCCCGTCGCGTCGAGAGCGAAGAGGACGCGAACCCCTGACGAGTCGACGAGCGAGCGCACCTCCGTCACGGAGGTTCCCGGCGGCAGCGACGGGAGGTGCTGAGGCGGCATTCCGAAGGCGTCCACCACGGTGCTCCGGACTCGCGGGCGACCGATCACGGGCCGCAGCCGGGTCGCGGGCACCAGCCCGGTCGTCTGCGCGGACGACGGCAGCACCGGTGTACGGACCACGGCTCGGCGCCGAAGCGACGTGCCGTCCGTCATGAGCCCGCCCCGGCACGGGCCCGAGCCGGTAGCCGTCGTCCCGCCTCCGGGATAACTTCGCGCATCTGCATCCCCCGCATCAGGTCTCAGTCCTCCGGCAGAAGCGCGAGCAGCGCCCCGGAACCGATGAGCCATTCCGTGTCGCCGCCCGAGGTGGTGCGGGCGGCTGCGGGCAGCGCGCCCGGGTTGCTCTGCAGATATGGGCCGGCGAAGCCGACAGTCGCGTGTTCGGCCAGGTGCGGGTAGAAACGGCTGATCTTCTCAGTCGCACCGTCGACATAGACGCGTGCGCCGAGGTCGGCGTCCGGGTGGGAGGTCAGAAGCTGCTCCACCCGGCTGAGGACGACCTCGCATCCTCCACACCCGACGCGGAGGTACAGAGAGATCTGGGGGCCGTGTGTGTCCATCGATGAGTCCTCGGGGGTCCGGATCGCGCGCGCGAGATGGCTCTCCCGGAACGCGGCTGTGAATCGTGGCCACCAGCGTGTAGGGGGTGCCGATGCCGTCACAAGACCCGCCCGCGAATCGGTGATAGATGGGTCCTGCTTTGTCGCCGCCGATTTGTCGCAGGAACCGTCGCATCTGTCACACGTCGCGCCGATCACCCCTCGCATCACCGGCCCCCTCCCCACCATGTGAAACAGGTATTCGAAACGACCCCAGGGGAAAAAATGACCGAGAACACCACCGGCACGGACTCGACCTCGAGCGGCCGCCCGAGCGGCCTCTCCCGCCGCACCATCGTGAAGGGCGCGGCGTGGTCGGTGCCCGTCGTCGCGCTCGCCGTGGCTGCTCCGGCGGCGTCGGCCTCGACGCTCGGAACACTGGAGTTCACGCAGCCGAACTACTCAGGTACCGGGTGCGGGACGATCACCAACGTCCAGGTCCGACTCACCACGGACGGCACGACCCCCGACCCCGCGAAGGCCATCACGGTGTCGCTACCCACCGGGTACACGTTCGCCGACGGGTCGACGTCCTACACCGGGACGACCGGAAGTGACGGCACGATCACGCTGCCCGCCATCACCGTGCCGAGCGCCGGCGGGTCGAGCACGTTCACCGCTGTGTCCGGCAGTCTGACTGCAGCGGCGCCCGTCTCGGCCACCGCCAGCACCGGCACGGCTCAGAACTTCAGCGGCGGCGCCCCGGGCGCTACGTACCCCGCTGTGCCTTCCAACGCCACCGCCATCAGCGCCGGCTACTTCCTGACGCCGGACGGTCAGCTCTGGTACGGAAACTCGCTCATGGCCACCGGCGTCACCTCGGCGCAGGGATACGCTGCCGCCCTCGCCGACGCCGCGGGCAACTACGTGACCTGGATTGACGGAAGCGGTGGCCACGTCAGCAATCAGGGCACTGTCGGGAGCAACACCTTGTCGTTCATCCCGGCGGGATCGACCGCGCTGGCCGCCGGCTACTTCCTTGCCCCGAACGGCGACCTCTGGTACGCCCTTCAATCGAGTGGTCCGATCGCGACCAATGTCACATCGGCGTTCGGATACAGCGGGCCCGGTGCCACCGGTGCACCCACGAACTACGTCAGCTTCGTCACTGCGACGGGCGCAACGTACACCGTGCACGAGGCCTCGGTCGGCGGCTCGTCCGGCACCCTTCCTACCGGAACGAAGGCCGTCGGCCCCGCCTACTTCGTGGCTCCGAACGGCGACCTCTACTACAACGGCGGCACCACCCCGATCGCGACGGGCGTCACCTCCGCACGCGGGTACAACGTCGGCGGAACCAACTACCTGACCTACGTGAATGGCAGCGGCGGCGCAACGATCGGGAACGGGAACGTCAACGGGAACTACAACGCGAACGTGCCAGCAGGCTCGACGGCCCTGAGCGCCGGCTACTTCCTCAGCCCCAGCGGCGGTCTCTACTACACCAACGGCGCGACCCCGATCGCGACAGGCATCACCTCGGCGCAGGGCTGGCACAGCCCGAACGGGGGGAACAACTTCGCACACGTGATGAAGCCCGCCTGCTGACACGAAGGGGGCGACAGAGGCCGCGCGTCCAGGACGCGCGGCCTCTGTCATCCTCCGGCGCCGTGGTCGGTCGAGGTCGTCGGGTCACGAACCGCTCATAGCGGCGATCTCGGGGAATCACCGGAGAGTGCCGATGTCGCTCTCTTCCGAGAAGGCATGCATCGCTCGAGTCATGGCTCCGACGGTCCGGAATCCGGACCGTCGCGCGATCTCCAACAAAGCGGCGCCGCGTAACGAAGTACTGTCAGCGAACAACTCGCGCGCTATCCGCGTTCTTTCGCGCCGGATCTCTCCCAGGGGCGTCGAATTCGCGGCGGCGAAGACACGATGCAGGTGCCCCCGAGAGATGTTAGCGATATCGGACAACTTTCCCACGGTGAAATCCAGCGACTTCGCTTCGGCTCGTATGATCGCCCGCGCCGTGCGGAGGTGTCGGAGCGTGTCGACGTCCCGTGCGTGAGCATCGAAAGCGGTCGACTCTTGGAGCGCCGCGAGAAGGAGATTGTCCACGGCCGCGCCGAGGGTGCGAGCGCCGAGATCATCGGGGTCGATGGATGAACCGAGGATCTGATTGAGCACGCTCGTGAGGGCGAGCCAGTAATCGCTCACGCCGGGGTGCGGTCCGGACGTATCTGCGATCGCGTGTTCGCGGAGGCCGATACGGGTGGACTGCGTGACGACGCTGTACAGGGCGATGTTCGTCTCGGAGCGGAGCACCGCGCGTGACCGGCTGCTGACGAGCAAGAGACTGCCCGGGGGGAAGGCGGCGAGGCAGCCGTCGAGTTCGACGTCGACGGTGCCCTCGACCAGCAGGATGACGGTGACTTCGCCCGCACGCGGGGCTTCGTTCGGACGAAGCACGTACTGCCCCGGGGAGAGCCATATCCGCGACGAACGCACAGCGCCCGCAGCGAACGTATCCGCGATGACCTGGGTCGCTCCGGCCGCGGCAATCCACCCGCGCGCGCGCAGCCACTTCACGGCATCCGTCCCCGACAGAGTGACGCCCCGTTCCGCGCCGGAGACGAACTCCGCGCCTATGAGGCCTGCTCTGGTGAGCATGGATCGGTAGAGAGAGGGACAGCTCGAAGGCGATACGCGGTTCGGGGTCGGTGCACAGGCGAGAGGGAGGGCATTCCGGCTGCCGCATCGACCATCGATCTCGTCACCACGACCCCCGCATCTCTTCTTCCATCCTTTCCACGAGGTCCGCCCCGGCTGCGCTGGCGGAAAGGATGCGAGGGAAATTGGTCTCCCCACGGCCGAGAACTCGCGCGCGAACACCGGAGGTAGTGGCACAGCTCGGGACCCGAAGCCACGACCGGAGTACGACCGCCCGGGCATATACCGGCAGGACGCAACGTTGAGAAACTCGCAGATTTGTGCACTTTCCTCTCATGGCGCGATACCGGGAAGGCATCCCGCGAAACGAGCTGGGAGCATTCCCGACAAAGCAGTGCGGGGGCCTGACTACAAATCTCGATACGGGGGACGACGTGACGACGATCGGGGCCGACGCGGCAGCGAACTGTGATGATTTCGGATGGCAGCCGCGGGGGGAGATCGACCCGAACCTCGTCGCCGAGACCGTGCAGAACTCTCAGTACGGCTACGGGCGCGCGTGGTCGCAGAAGTCGGGCTATTCGCTCCGCCCCGATACCCGGTTGCTCTATCTCGTCCACACGGTCGAGGGGGGATTCGATTTCACCGTCGACGGCACGGCCGTGCGCAGCGAAGCTGGCGAGGTCGTCGTGTTCGATTCCGCTGCGCCCGCCACTGCGCAGACGCTCACGGATACGGCGCGGTACGTGTGGTTCGTCCCGGCAGTGCGCCTCTCGGCCGCACAGGGGGTTCTCCCCCCGCACGAACCCCTCGCGCTTGCGACCGGTCCGCTCCAGGGCTTGATCTCGCTGACGAATGCTCTCCTCAACAGCGGAGCGTCGACGTCACGGGCCGCACACGATCACATCGGTCTGGCCATGGAGAACATGCTCGTGGCGGCGCTGCACGAGGACATCACGTTCACCGACGAGGACGCGATGAACCGGGATGGCCTCTTCACCGCTGCGGTGGCGGTCATCCGTACGCGATTCCGCGATCCCGGGTTCGGGGTCCCCGAGCTCGCCCGTGAACTCTCCGCCAGCGTCAGTCACGTACACCGCGTCTTCACCACGATGGGGACGACCCCTCGGCGTGAGCTGGAGCGTCACCGCCTGGAGGAGGTGGCGATGCGCCAGGCCCTGGCCCCCTCCCCACGGGAGATCATCGAGGCGTCGGGTTTCAGCTCGGTGCGACAGTATCGGCGGGCCCTGGCCCGCAGCCAGGGGATGGTGGTCGCCCGCGCGCGCCAGAACGCGACCCTCTGACGGGGCGGCCGCGCTCTCGCCTTCACACCGCGGACGTCACCGCCGTCCGCGGCATCCCTCCGGGCCCACCGTCTAGATGGAACCCCCGACGCGTGGACTCAGAACCGCAGAGCGCCGAGACGCCGCATAGGGGTCCGTCACCACGCGGCTCTCCGTGTCGAACACCATGCCGACGGGCGATCGCGACGTGACGGGCGGCCAGCCGGGGTCGCCCCTGCGGATGAACGAGACCCAGGCGTCGTGCATGGCCGACGCGAGCCAGCGCGGAGGATCGTCGCCGAGCACCTCGTCCGCCCGCGGAGCGTCGAGCAGGTTCCACACGAAGGGCAGCTCGAGACAGTGCATGGCCATTCCCAGGCCGGGGCTGCGCCAGCGGAAGTCGTAGAGCCAGGACTCTCCGTCCCGGGCTCGAACGAAGGCATCCACGGGTCGCCGGAAGGTGCGGTCCGTGACGAGTTGACCCACCAGCGCCGCGGAGGAAGACACGCGCATCTCCTCCATCACCGCGGCGGTGACGTCGCCGGGGACACCGCGCCGCCCGAGGAGCTCTTCGGGCGTGGAGGCGTCGAGCTCCGCCGCGACGCCGAACACCGTCATGTTGAACTCGTGCGCGGTGGTTCCGATCAGGATCGGCACCTCGCCCGAGGGGACGGCAGAATCCCGCGGGAGCAGGAGCCCGTCCACCACGGGCGCAAAGTACAGATCCACGCGCCCGTCGTCCTCGAGGGCACGGTCGAGCGTCTTGTCGGCGCCCTCCGCGGCGAAGGGAACGAGACGCAGTTGCGCGTCGAGCACATCGTCGATATCGATGTCGGCGAGATCGGCCAGGGTGGTGGGGCGCCCGAGCTCGGCGGCCATCTCTTCCGAGCGGCGCTGGGCGGTGTCCCTGTCGAGAGCCCCGATGGCGGGAGACTCGAGGATCGCCTGGTGGAACAGCCCCGCCGCCGCCGGCGAAGCCAGCAGGGCGGCGACCGCCCCGCCCCCCGCACTCTGCCCGGCGATGGTGACGCGATCCGGGTCGCCGCCGAACCCGGCGATCTCGGCTCGCACCCACTCGAGGGCGGCGATCCAGTCGAGGAGAGCACGGTTGTCGTCTCCGCCGGCGACGAGTCCGAAGCCCTCGAACCCCAGCCGGTAGGACACCGAGACGACCACGACACCGTTCTCGGCGAAGCTCGACCCGTCGTACCACGGGCTCGACGGGATTCCCCCCACGAAACCGCCGCCGTGGATCCAGACCATCACCGGCAGCGCGGCGTCGCGATCGGGCTCGGGGGTCCAGACGCTGATATGAAGGGTGTCGTCACCCGGCACGCTCTCCTCCGGGATCGTGGAGAACGGCATCATCGGACGACGTTGCGGCGTGGCGCCCGGCTCGACGGCCGCGCGCACCCCCGACCACGGGCGCCGGCGCTGGGGAGCGAGCCACCGGCGGGTGCCGACGGGAGCCTCCGCGTACGGGATTCCGAGGAACACCGCGGTGGAGCCGACCCATCGCCCCTCGACGAGACCGCCGGTGGTGCGCACGCGCGGCCCCCCGGCCCCCCGCGTGGCCGGAGTCCCCCGCGTCGACGGCGCGGTCATCGGGACTTACGGATCGGCAGGATGAACAGGCTGGCCAGGAGGACCCAGACGATGGCCCAGACGAAGAGCGCCTGGTAGCCGAACGCCGCCGAGATCATCGCGGCCAAGACCGGGCCGATCGCCTGAGGCAGAACCGTCGCGATGTTCATCACCCCGAGATCCTTCGCGATGCGCGAGGGGTCGGGCAGGACGTCGATGATCAAGGCCATGTCGATCGCCATGTACGTGCCGAAGGCGATTCCGTTGATGGCGGCCCAGATGTAGAACGCCTCGATCGACGGCGACAGCAGAGGGGGCACCAAAGCGACGGCCATGCCGATGGACGCCCCGATGACGAGCGGCTTGCGCCGACCGATCCGGTCCGAGATCCGTCCGAACACGATCGACGACAGCAGAGCGCCGACCATGGTGATCATGCCGACGACCCCGATCTGCACGTTGACCTCGACGAACTCGAGGCCGACGTAGGCCAGCAGGAGGTTGAAGACGAATACCTGCACGGCCCAGTAGCCGAGCATCATCAGGAAGCGCGCCACGAACGCCCACGCGAAGTCGGGGTTCCGTCGGGGATTGACCCAGAAGCTCTCCGCGAACGAGCGGAGGGTGACGCGCTCGCGCGCCAGAGGTGTCGAGGAGCTGTCGGGATTGATGAGCACGAAGAGGAGGATCACCGCGAGGAACACGGCGCCGAAGATGATGTAGACGGGATCGCCCACCGCGTTGACGAGCTGACCCGCGGCGATCGCCCCGAGTGTGCCGCCGACGATCGAGGTGACACCGAAGAGCGAAGAACTGATGCCGCGCCTGCTGTAGGGAACGCGATCGGCGACGGTGGCCTGGAACGGTCCGATCACCACGTTGATGGCGATCTGGACGAGCACCCAGAACACCGTCACGGTTACCACCGAGTTCGCGGTCTGCAGTCCGTACGAGAAGACGAGACCGGCGACTCCGCCCGCGAGAAGGAACGGCGCGCGGCGCCCCATGCGGCTGCGGGTGCGGTCCGACAGCATCCCGACCAGCGGCTGAGTGAGCAGCGTGAAGATCGCCGAGACCGCCAGGATCTGTGCGAGCGTCGCATCGCGGGCGACTGCATCCGTCGGGAAGAGACCGTACGTCTTGCCCGGGAGGAGCACCCCCGCCAGTCCCGACGGCAGAGCCATGAGGACGGTCCCCGTGATGAACAGGGATGCCATGTAGGTACTGAGCTGACGCCCGATCGGATAACGACGCGAGGCGCCGGCCTCAGTCTCCGCGCCGGGCGCCACCGTCGGCGTGAAGGCGGATGAATCAGTGTTCGACATTGGTGTCTCCCCATCGAGAATCTTGGACTAACACGAGTTAGTCTACGTTAGCACGCCGGCTTCGCCGGCACTCGGACAAGTTGAGGAGATCTCGCGATGCGTACTGCGACCTGGCGTCAGGCATCCGATGGATCGCTCTATCGCGACCTGAACGGGAACGGGGTGATGGACCCCTACGAGGATCAGCGGCTCTCGGTCGACGCTCGGACCGAAGACCTCCTCGCCCGTCTCTCGCTGGTCGAGAAGGTCGGTCTGATGTTCATCACCGTCGCCAATCCGGATCCCGCCGCGGACGACCTGGTCGACGACACGGGTCGCCCGGGGCGCCGCGACACGCGCGCTCTGCTGTCCGCGCACGTGAACCATCTCAACGTGCACCATCTCGGTTCGGCCATCGATGCCGCGCGCTGGACGAACGAGCTGCAGTACCTGGCAGAGACCACGACGCCGCACGGAATCCCCGTGACCGTGTCCACCGACCCGCGCCACGCCTTTCAGGAGAACGACGGCGTCTCCCTGCGCACACCCTTCTTCTCGACCTGGCCGGAGCCGTTGGGATTGGCCGCGCTCGGCGACCTCGACGTCATCCGCGACTTCGGCGCGATCGCGCGATCCGAATACCGCGCGATCGGCCTGACCGCGGCGCTCCACCCCAGCCTCGATCTGGCGACGGAACCGCGGTGGGCTCGGCAGTACGGCACGTTCGGCTCGGACGCTGAGTTCGTCGCCCGCGCGTGCGGGGCCTACCTCGACGGCTTCGAGGGCGAGACGCTAGGCCCCGACAGTGTGAGTTGCACGATCAAGCACTTCCCCGGTGGCGGCCCTCAGAAGGACGGGGAGGATCCGCATTTCCCGTACGGGCGCGAGCAGGTCTACCCCGGCGGGGACTTCGAGACGCACCTGGCCCCGTTCCGCGCGCTGGTCGAGCGGGGCGTCTCCGGGATCATGGCCTACTACGGAATGCCCGTCGGTCTTTCCCGGCGCGGTCGACCGGTGGAGGAGGTGGGCTTCGGTTTCCACCAGGAGATGATCACCGGGATCCTGCGCGGCGAGCTCGGCTACGACGGCGTGGTCCTCACCGACTGGGGCCTCGTGACCGACTCGGAAGTCGCCGGTAAGCGTCTACCCGCCCGCGCGTGGGGGCTCGAGACCGCGAGCAGGCGCGAAAGGGTGCGACGCATCCTCGAGGCGGGATGCGATCAGCTCGGCGGGGAGGAATGCGTCGACCTCATCGTCGAGCTCGTCGAACGGGGCGAGGTGCCCGAATCCCGGATCGACGAGTCGGCCAGACGGATCCTGCGAGTGAAGTTCGCGCTCGGCCTCTTCGACGATCCGTACGTCGACGAGGCCGGGGTGGACGAACGTGTCGGAACCTCAGCCGCGCGTGCGGCCGGACAGCGCGCCCAGGCCCGCTCGCTCACGATGCTCACTGCTCCGCATCCCCTCCCCCCGCTTCGGCCGGGCACCCGGGTGTTCGCTCCCACCCTGCAGGCTTCCGTCCTCACGGACAGAGGGCTGGTTCCTTCCGACGACCCCACCGGGAGCGACCTCGCGATCATCAGGCTGGACGCCCCCTACGAGCCGCGCGACGAGTTCTTCCTGGAGAGCAGCTTCCACGCCGGCAGCCTGGACTTCGCACCGGAAACACTCCGCGAGGTGGCGGACATCGCGAGCGCGACCGCGACCGCCGTCGTCGTCCACCTCGACCGGCCCGCGATCCTCACTCCTCTCGTCGAGTCACAGGTCACCCTCCTCGGGGCGTTCGGCGCCTCGGACGAGGCTGTCGTCCAGGTGTTGGCGGGAGAAGAGGAAGCCGTGGGGCGCCTCCCCTTCGACATCCCCCGATCGATGGATGCCGTGCGGGCGTCGCCGTCGGATCGTCCCGGAGTGGACGATCAGCTCTTCCCCCGCGGCAGCGGCCGCATCGCACGGCGATCAGGACACGCGGGTGGTTGACTGAGAGGACGAGCAGAGGAGGAGCGAGATGCAGCAGTCCCGTCCGGTGACCAGCAGCGACGTCGCCCTCGCCGCCGGCGTCTCCCGTTCCACCGTCTCCTTCGTGCTGAACGGCAACGACACCATCGCCCTGGCCGACGAGACCCGCGAGCGGGTGCGCCGCGTGGCGCGCGAACTCGGTTACGTCCCGCATTCCGGAGCCCGAGCCCTGCGGAAGGGGTACTCGTCCCTCGTCCTCATGCCCTCGCCCTCCGGTCCGGTGGGGCATCTCCTGAGCTCCTGGACCGATCAACTCGAGGAGGCGTTGAGTGCGCACGGCCTCACGTTCGTCACCTATGGCAGTCGTCATCTCGCCCCCGCTGACGCGGCGCGCGCGTGGTCGGAGCTCCGCCCCGTCGCGGTGCTCACCATCGGCGGGCTCAATCTCCCCGACGACGCCGTCGCCCTGCTCCGTCGCACGGGCACGCGCGTCCTCATCACGACGGGAGAGACGCCCCAACCCGGCATCCTGACCCTGATCACGCAGCAGGCGGAGGCGGGGAGGATCGCCGTCGAACACCTCATCGCCACGGGGCGACGGAGCCTCGCCGTGCTGATCCCCCGAGATCGTCAGCTGCAGCACATCGCCCGCAGCCGCGCCTCCACGGCCCGATCAGCCGCCCAGGCCCGCGGAGTGCGGCTGACGGAGCTGTCCATCGATTACACGCGCGAGTCCGCCGAGGAGGTGGCCGCGGCCCTCAGCTCAGCAGGCATCGACGGCGTCTACGCCTACGACGACGACTACGCGCTGCTCCTGCTGGGAACACTGCGCAGTCAGGGAGTCGACGTCCCCGGCTCGGTCGCCGTCGTCGGCTCCGACGACCTCGTCGCCGGCTCGGTGGCACAGCCGCCCCTCACGACCGTCCGGATCGCTTTCCCCCACGCGACCGTGGTCGCGGACGACATCCATCGACTCATCACCGATCCCACGAGCGAGCCCGGATGCGAATGGGCCGAGGCGCCCCGGTTGGTGGTCCGCGAGACCACCGCACCGATCTGAGACGGTCTCGCGACGGACGTCACCCCAGCGCCAGCGGCACCGCCATCAGCACCGCCGACGCGCCCATCGCCAGCGGCGGAAGCCGCACGATGAGCGGACGCTCGCGGTGCGTCGTGACGAACAGCACGACCCCGCCCACGGCATACGCCGCCACCCCGACGAGGGTGAGCAGCACGAGCGGCAACGCGCCCGCCCCGTGATGGGACGAACCGGGGGATGCCGGGACGTGCGCGGCGAGCAGCAACGCCGCCATCAGCACCGCACCGAGGGCGTCGAATGCCCGCATCCGCCGGTCAGCCGTCCGCCGCACCGGCCCCGGCACCACCGCGACCAGCGCCGCGACGAGCAGCGCTGCGGCCCAGAACACGGCCGGCACCCGCCCGCCGCCGACCACCATGTCGCCCATCGCGAGGAGCATGAGCGCGGCGATCAGGAGCTCGCGCACGCGCGCGGCGGGGCGGTCGGCGGCGACGCAGCACGCGCCCGCCGCCGTCGCCACCAACGCCCCGGCGTGCAGCACCTCCCCCATCAGTGCCCGTGGTGCCCGTGGTGGTCGTGCCCGTGTGCGGAGTGGTCGTGACCGCCTGCGTCGTGCCCGTGGAACGCGTGGCCCTCGGCCACGGCCCCACCGGAGCCCGCAACAGGCGCATGGCAGTGGTCGCCGCCCGAGGACGGCGGCAGGTCGAGCGAGGGGTTGCGGGTGAAGAAGCCGTCGGGCTCGAACCGCAGACCGATGCGGTGCACCGGCATGATCGGCCATTCCTCGGGCTTGGGGTAGTGGTGCACGCCGACGATCGGCCAGAGCACGAGCTCCGCCCCGTCGAGCGGGCGGTCCGCCTGCTGCCACGCGGTGATGCCCTCGGCCTCGAGCGGCGCCTGGTTCGGGTAGTCGCCCGTGATGAAGCGCTCCGCCGGGTCGTACGCCGTGGCCCACAGGTGCTTCGAGACGAACGGCGCCTTGCGGGCGACGACGCTGCCGGGCCGGGCGAACAGGCGCGTGGTGTGCATCGCCGAGAGGCGGTAGGCGGTGTTCTCACCGAAGCGGTTGGTGCGCTCGGTGTTCTCGACGCGCCAGTGCACCGCACGAGACGCGTCGGCCATGCGCCCGGCATCCTTCTCGGACGCGATGACCTCCGACACCATCTTGACGGCATTGCCCCAGGGGTTGAGCTCCTCGTCCTCCTCGACCTCGGCGTGCACCTCGACCAGGCGGTTCTTCGGTCCGTCGATCGCGGTGTCCATGCGCACGGCGAAGTAGTGCTGGTGCGTGGGCGCCTGGACGTTGGGGCTCACCATGCGGCCGAACGGCGGCATCTTGCCGTCGTCGATTCCCGAGACCGACAGGATGCCGGTGAGCTTGATCTCCAACTCGATCGAGCCGTCCTGGTACAGCGACCAGTAGAAGCCGTAGTCGTAGTTGGCGACGGTGGCGAAGAACGAGATCACGAGGCGCCGCGAACGGCGGACGTCCGCCTCGCCGGTGCGCGTGTTGACGTGCTTCCACAGGATCGAGGAGTCCTCCTCGTGCAGGCACACGCCGTTCGTGATCGTCTGGGCCTCGCCGAGGCCGTCGAGCACGTGCGCGTCGAAGTAGTGGATCTCGCCGAGGCAGTCGCATCCGAGTTCGAGGGATGCCGTGAGCGGACCGGCTCCGTACTCGCCCCAGTCGAAGAAGTTCTTGCGGTAGGCCGTGGGATCGGAGTCGAGGTACGGGACGTACATCTCGTTGACCGCCGCGCGACGGAGGACCGGACGCCTGACGTCGCCGTCGCGGTAGGCGATGTCGTGCAGCACGAGACCCTCGCGATGCGTGAAGCCGATGCGGAACGACCAGTTCTGCCACGTGACCTTGTGGCCCTCGACGGTGAAGCCGGGACCCTCGGGCTGGGTGATCTCCAGCGGGGCGACGGTGCGGTCGGGTCCCCAGGTGCCCGAACGGTAGTTGCCGCCCTCGCTCGCCATCGGGATGACGCCGTGGTCCTCGATGCGGATGATGTCGAGCGTCTCGAGGTCGAGGATCGGCACGAGGCCGGCGACCGGACGCGCGTAGCCGTTGTCGTCCGCGCTCTCGCGGTACCAGACCGTGCCCCACGACAGACGGCGGTCCATGAGGTCCTCCGGCTCGAAGCCGGTGATCGACTCGGGGTCCACCCACACGTGCGTCGTGTCGGTGATGCCGCGCTTGGCGAGCGCCTCCTTCAGCAGCGGGTGCTCGCGGGCCGCGCGGGCGATCGCGCGCGCCTCGTCGCTCGAGACACCGGGGCGCTTGGCATCCACGGGCGACCACGAGCCGAGCGAGGCCGGCCGGTCCGTGCCAGAGGTCCAGGCCGTGACCTCCCACGCGGCGTGGGCCGCGGGGTTCATGACCACCAGGCGCACCGGGCGCCCCTGCCCCGGGGCGAGGCTGCGGGCCAGGCCCTCCTCGACGGCGATGCCCCAGAAGCGCGGCTCCGACCCGATGCGCTCGTCCGCGCGCACGAGCGCGGTGACCTCGACGATCTCGGTGGGGGTGAGGGGGTCGCTCCAGTGCCGTTCGGCGGTCATCGGGTCTCCTTGGTGCGGTGGGGCTTGGTGCGGTGGGGCGGGTCAGGGGGTGGGGACGAGGACGGCGACACCGTCGGCCCGGGGGTCGCTCGCGGCGTCGCGCACACCGGCGGAGCCGACGCGTCGGACGAGCTGGACGTGGCCGGCCTCGTCCGCGGGCCCGGCGAACGCGGCGATCCCGAGCCCCAGCGCGGCGGCGCGGACGTTCGCCTCCTCGGCGGTGCCGGGCTCGGCGACGAAGGTCAGTCGGTCGTGCCCGAGGTCGCGGTCGCCGATCACCCAGCGTGGGCGGGCGAGGAGCTCGTCCAGGTCGGTGGCGGGGTCGATCGCGTCGGGCAGCAGTTGCGCGAGGATCCACGGCTGCGCCCGTCCGCCCTGGCATCCGGCCACCACGGTCACGTCGCCGCGATCGACGATGGCCGGGGCGAGGGTGTGGGGCGGGCGTGCGCCGGGCCGGACGGCCGCGGGCGAGGACGGGTCGAGCGAGAACGCGCTCCCCCGGTTGTGGAGCAGGATGCCGGTCTCGGGGTCGAGCAGCCCCGAGCCGAAGGTCTGGTAGACGCTCTGCACGATGGTCACGGCGTAGCCCTCGTCGTCCATCGCGACCACCGCGGCGGTGTCGCCCTGCGGGCGCGGCTCCCCGGGCCCGCCGGGCGCCGGGCCCTGCAGCGCCAGGAGCGCGGCGAGATCGACCGGCCCGGCGAGGGGATCGCCCAAGTGGGCGCCCCGCGCGTGCGCTCCCCGCACGCTGGCCTCCAACAGGGCAGCGGCACCCGGGTCGCCCTCGGCGGCGGCGGCGACGCCCAGGAGCACGGCCCCCACGGAGGGCGGCGGAGCCACGCTCCATACGGCGCCGCCGATCCGCTCGCTGAGCGCGTCGACGACCTCGGGGCGGTAGCCGGCGAAGTCCTCCGCGGTGTGCGTGCCGCCCCCGGCGCGCAGCGTGCGCACGAGAGAGTGGGCGATGTCCCCGCGGTAGAAGGCGTCGGGGTCGTCGGCGAGGTGCCGGAGCGACCGCGCCAGCGCGGGCTGGACGAGGGCGTCCCCCTCGACCAGCAGCGCATCGTCGCGGGTGAACACCGCGCGCAGGCCCGGGTCAGAGCGGATCGCGTCGGCGCGCGAGACGAGAGCACGGTCGAGACCGGCGCTGACCGGGATCCCGTTCTCGGCGACGTCGGCGGCGGCCTGCAGAGCGCGCCCCAGCGGCAGGGTGGCGCCGAGCTCGGCGATCGCGCGCCACCCGGCGAGCACGCCCGGGACGGTGACCGAAGCGGCTCCCGCGCGGGGGATCTCGCGCCAGGAGGCGGACGCCTCGGCGATGGCCGCCGGTGCGGTCCCGGCCGCGACGACCGCGGTCGTGGAGCCGTCGGGGCGACGGACGAGCGCGATGACGTCACCGCCGAGGGCGCACTGGTGCGGATAGACGACGGTGAGCATCGCTGCCGCGGCGAGCGCGGCATCCAGGGCGTTGCCCCCGACGGCGATGGCGGAACGTCCCGCGTCGACGGCGGCGGCGTGAGGGGCGGCCAGGGCGGTGGTCATGTCAGATCCCCCGTCGAGCGGTCGAGAGGAAGTCGAGGTCGGCCCGGGGGATGCCCTCGCACAGATCGGCGACGGCGTCGCCGAGAGCGGGTCCGAACTTGAACCCGTGGCCCGAGCACGCGGACACGGCGATGACCTCGGGGGTGTCGGCGAGCGCGCCGATCACGAAGCGCTTGTCCGCGGTCATCGTGTACAGGCACGCGGCCGCTTCGACGGGGGCGGTGTCGAGGGCGGGCACGTACGTGTGCAGCAGCGCGCGCAGTTCCTGCACCTCGGCCGGGGTCGGCGGGGCCACGGGGGTCTCGGGATCCCAGATCTCTCCGGCATCCACTCCGAGCTTGACGCCGTTGCCGTCGGCATCCGGGATGCCGAAGACGAGCCCCTCGGGACGATCGACCGAGAACGCGCCGAGCGCCGGCGGGATCCCCGCGGATTGCCCGGGCCGGACGGTGACGGTCAGGATGCGCCAGACCTCGAGCAGGTCGGACAGCTGCGGCAGGAGCCTCCCCGCCCACGGTCCCGCGGCCACGACGAGACGCGCGGCGCGGACGACACCGCGGTCGGTGCGGACCTCGACGCCGGTCGGGCCCGCGTCCCAGCCCAGGATCCGCTCATCGGAGCGGAGATCGGCACCGGCCGTCGTGGCCACGTGCCGCAGCGCGACGAGGGCGCGTTCGGCCTCGATCACCCCCGCCGACGGGTCGTACACGGAGCGGTAGCCGTCGGGGACGGCGAACGACGGCATGAGGGAAGCCATCTCGGCGGGGTCCTCGACGAGGACGCAATCCGGACCCTGCAGCTGCGCTGCACCATCGTGGGCGTACAGTCCGCCGGTGCGATGCAGCAGGACGGTGCCGGTCTCGCGCTCGAGGGACTCCCACGCGTCGAACGCCTTCTCGACGAGCGGATTCCACACCGGGTTCGGGTAGGCGCGCCGGATCATTCGCGTGCGGCCGTGCGAGGATCCGCGGGCGTGCGCCGGCGCGAATCGGTCGATGCCGACGACGCGCAGGCCGCGTCGGGCCAGACTCGCGGCCGTGGCCATCCCGTGGATGCCGAGCCCGAGCACGACGACGTCGGCCGAGACCGCGGCGGTCATCGAGTGACCCCCGCGCTGATCTCGGCGACACCGTCGACGAGAGCGGCCACATCGGTCTCGTCGTTGTAGACGTGCGGTGAAGCGCGGACGACACTCGGCACGCCACGGTCGCCCAGATCCCACTGCCCGTGCGTGGCGGGAACCGAGACGACGCGCACGCCCCGGCGCGCGAGCTCGACGACCGCGTCGGCGGGGGCCACGCCGTCGATGACGAACGTCACGATGGCCGAGCGGGTGCCCGGCGGGTCGGCGACCGCGACGCCGTCGAGACCGGCGAGTCCGGCGCGAAGACGCTCACCCGCGGCGACGAGCCACTGCGCGGTCGATGGGATGCCGCGCGCGATCGCCTCGTCGAGGGCCACGCCGAGTCCGAGGCGCGCGGCGACCGCCCCCTCCCAGGTCTCGTAACGCCGCGCCGAGGCGTCGAGCTCCCACGAGGCGCTCGAGGTCCAGCGTGCTCCACGCACGTCCGGGGCCGTCGGGAGCAGCCGGTCCTGGAGGGTGTCGCGCACATAGGCGAAGCCGGTGCCGCGCGGCGCCCGCAGGAACTTGCGCCCGGTCGTGACGAGGATGTCGCAGCCGATCTCTTCCACGTCGACGGACAGATGACCGACCGACTGGGTCGCGTCGAGGATGTACGTCCCGCCGTAACGCCGCACGACCTCCCCGATCTGGGCGGCCGGCTCGACGAGACCGGACGAAGTGGGCACGTGGGCGACCGTCACGATCGACGGTACCCCGTCCGAGAGGAGCGCATCGAGAGCGGCGACGTCGACGCGGCGCCGCTCGTCGTAGGGGGCGATGACGAGATCGATGCCCTGTTCGCGCGCGAGGCTCATGAGGTGCAGGGCGTGGCTGACATACGTGCTGCTGGAGGCGACGATGCGCTGCCCGCGCTGCGGGCGGAGGGCGTCCAGCATCACCCGCAGCCCGGTCGAGGCACTGTCGAACAGTGCGATCTCGGCCGGCTCCGCCCCGACCAGCGTGGCGGCGGACGCGTACACGTCGTCGAGTCGGCCGCGGCGCTCGGCGGCGGCCTCGTACCCACCCTTGGTCTCTTCGAGGCGGAGGTGCTCGACGACGGCGGCGACCACGCCATGGGTGGGCAGTGCCGCGCCCGCGGCGTTGAAGTGGCTGGCCAGCGTGGATCCGGTCGTGCGGCGCCGTTCGGCGGCCACGTCGATAGGGGGTCCGTCCACGGGGGGCGCGGGTACCGCGGCCAGCGCGGCGTCTGCGGTGGGGAGCGAGTTCATGGGGGACGGGATACCTCCGAGTAGGATCCAAACATACTACATGTGGATCCAATCTTGCTTCTCGATCTGGAGGTGCCATGTCCCGCATGCTCGCCTACGTCGGCACCGCGCCGGCGAACGCCGCCACCGCGCTCGGGCCGGAGGTCCTGGCATCCTTCTCCGCGCTGTCGCGAGTGCACGCCGACGGATGGGGGTCGGCGTGGCGGGGCCACGACGGCGTCTCGACCCACGTCGTCGCGGATCGACGCGCCAGGCTCGACGACCTGGCGCGCGCGGTGCCGACCCCCACATCCGCCGCACTCCTCTACCTGCGCTTCGGCAGTTCGGGGACCGGCGCGACCGAAGCCGAGGCGCAGCCCTTCGTCCGCGGCCACGTGGCGTTCCAGCACAACGGCGCGCTGGCGCCGCCCGAAAGGCTGCGCGCAGCGCTCACCGCCGAGGAACGCGCGAACCTGCGCGGCTCCAACGACAGCGAGCTGTACTTCGCGCGCGTGTGCCGCGCCCTCACCTTCGCGGAGCATGTCGACCCACGGGCCGTCGCCGACGCGGTCGCCGCGGTGCGCGCGCTGTACCCCGACGCGTGCCTGAACGCCCTGCTGCTCACCCCCACCGCGCTCGTCGCGGTGCACTCCTCCGCCGGGAGGCCGGCGCCGCTCGCCGCCTTCGCCGCACGCGGGCTCGACGTCGTCGACCTCCCTCCCGGACACGGCGACGGCTACAACCGCCTGTTCACGCGGCGCACCGCGGCCGGCACGCGCCTCGTCGCGACCACCGGCATCCCGCTCGAGGGCTGGACGCCGCTCCCCGAGGAGACGGTCTCGATCGTGACGCCGGAAGGGCTGGCATCCGTCCCGATCCCCCGTCCGACACCCGTGTGACGCGCGAGAACCGGAGCGGGCCTACCGTGGACACATGGCTCGCATGCGTGTGGAACCCGACGACGCCCCGACGGCGCGCCTCTCGGACGGATCGATCGCCCGCGTGACAGCCTCGACGTTCGTCTCGGGCTCCGAGCTCGTCGTCGACGGCACCCCGCAGTCGCACGTCGATCTCGACGACCCCACGCACTTGCACTTCGAGTACGTGGCGCGCATGGGCGCCGTCATCGACAGACTCCGGATGCCGGGGCAACCCCTCACCGCGGTCCACCTGGGCGCGGGCGCCCTGACGCTCCCCCGCTACGTCGAAGCCACGCGACCGGGCTCGCGACAGCAGGTCATCGAGCTGGAGCCGGCCCTGTGGGATCTGGTGCGCGAGAACATCCCGCTCCCCCGCGGCGCGGCGATCCGTGTGCGCATCGGCGACGCCCGCGCCGGCGTCGGACGGCTGCCCGCCGGTCTGCGCGGCGCCGTCGACCTCCTCGTCAGCGACGTCTATTCGGGCGCGCAGACCCCGGCCCATCTGACGACCGTGGAGTTCTACCGCGAGGCGGCGGCGCTGCTCGCACCCGACGGCGTGCTGCTGGTCAACGTGTCCGATGGACCCGGGCTCGCCTTCGCCCGCCGGCAGGTCGCGACGATCCGCGAGGTCCTGGGCGAGGTCATCGTGCTCGCGGAGGTGCAGGTGCTCAAGGGGCGCCGGTTCGGCAACCTCGTCGTCGCGGCGTCGGCCGCGCCGCTGCCGGTGGAGTGGCTGCCGCGCCTGATGGCGGCCGGACCCCACCCCGCGAAGGTCGCTCAGGGGGCCGAGATCGACGAGTTCGTTCGCGACGCGCGCCCCGCGACGGATGCCGATGCGACACCGTCGCCGAAGCCCTCGGCATCCATCTTCGAGCGCTGAGACGGACCCGCGGTCGACCGCTCGCTCAGGTTCGCCACCCGACGGTGTGGCGAGGCGGATCATCCGGCCCCCGCACCGCAGACTGGAGTCCTTCGGCCATTCGAGAGGAGCGACGGTGAGCTATATCCACGGGTACGACCCCGACACGTTGCGCGAGATCACCGACTCTCGTGAGTGCGCGGAGCGGCTCGAGGAGATCGGCTCGCAGCGCAGCCTCCCGGCCCTCCTCGAGCGCACGTGGCTGCTCAAGGTGCTCGACCGGTTCGACGAGGCCCTCACCGTCTCGGAGCAGTCCGTCCGCGTGGCCCGCATGGCCGGAACGCGCCGCGACCTGTTGCGCGCGCGCATCCTGCACGCCACGATCCAGCAGTGCCGCGGCGCCTTCGCCGCCGCCGAGCAGGAGCTGACGGCGTGCGCGGAAGAGGCCGAGGGTCAGGGCTGGGCCGGTATCGCCGCGTTCGCCCTGCAGCACCGGGGCAAGGTGCACTACGACGAGGGCGAGTACGAGTCCGCGCGCAAGGATTTCAAGCGGGCGCTGTTCCTGCGACAGAACGCGGGAGCCTCCGACGCCGAACTGGAGTCGACGCTGCTCGCGATCGACGCCGCCGACCGCCGACGGACTCGCGCGGTCGTGGCGAGCTGACGTCGGAGCCCCCCTCTACGATTCCCGTCATGTCCGATCTGCAGCGTGTGCGTGTGTGGGCGGAGGCCCTGATCGCCCTGCACCTCGACGAATCGTGGTCGTTCGCGTTCGACAACGCCAAGCGCCGCGCGGGTCTCTGCGACTACGGGCGGCGCCGCCTCAGCGTCTCGCGCTACCTCGCCGCCCGCTACGACGACGACACCAATCATCAGACGCTGCTGCACGAGGTCGCCCACGCCCTCGCGGGGGCCGAGGCCGGCCACGGCCCGGTGTGGAAGCGTGCGGCCCGCGAACTCGGCTACATCGGGGGCACCACGCACGCCGGAGAGACCGCGAACGAACTGGCGCCGTGGGTGGGCACGTGTCCCGCGGGGCACGTCGCCTACCGGCACCGTCGCGCGACACGCCCCACGTCGTGCGCGAAGTGCGCTCCGTCCTTCGATCCCCGCTTCGCCCTGACGTGGATCCGGCGCGAGATCACCCCCGCGACGCGACTCGCCGCGTCGACGCCCCGCTGACCCGGACGCCCCGCCACGGCTCACGCGGCGACGCCCACGCCCTCACGCGGCACCGCTCGCCGCGCCACCCGCTCACGCGGCGGTGAACACACCCCCGCGCAGGACCGGGACGACGGATGCCGCGTCGCGCTCGGCCGCGGCGAGCACGAGATCACGCGCACCCGCGTCGGCCAGAACGCGACCCGTGCCGCTGGCCGTGAGGAGATGCCGGACGGCGCCGCGCAGCGCCCGGAACCCTTCGCCGGCCACGGCCGCGTCGGGCGAGGCGTGGTCGATGCCGAGGTCGCCGAGCGCGGTGACGACGGCGCCGGCACCCAGGAGATCCTCGACGGCGAACCGCACGCCGGACTCCGGCGCGTCGTCCGCATCGCCCGCCGCGATGACGGCGATGCTCGTCCGCTCCCCGCGGTCACGTTGCACGTCGAGCACGTGCGCGGCGACAGCCGCGGCGTTGCGCACACCCGCGACGACGACGTGCGCTCCCGCCCGCTCCGCCGCGAGGGCGATCCGCTCGGCGTCGCTCGACGACGCCGCCAGCGTGCGGTCGTCCTCGGCCGCGGCGATCGCTCGCGCCGAGAGCCCCAACGTCTGCACCACCACGACGACGTGCGCGGGAGCCAGCCGGCGCAGACCCGCTTCGCCCCAGTCCAGTCGCACCTGGTAGTTCGCCTGCGCGAGGGGATCGGGGGTGTGCGGCATCCTTCGAGCCTACGACGAGCCGCGCACGGGCTCTCGCCGCGTCAACCCGTCCCGCAGCCGCCCGCGGAGTTGACACAATGCGAGCATGCGCATTCTGCTGAAGTTCGAGATCGCCTGCGATCCGGGTGCCGCATGGCGGGCACTGCATTCCCCGCGGGCGGTCGCCGAGCTGTACGGACCGCTCCTCGATGTCGAGCCGCTCGAGGACATGCCGACCTCGTTCGCCTCGGGTGACGACGTCCCTGTCCAGATGCGCGCGGCGGGGGTCTTCCCGGTCGGCCGCCAGCTCATCTCGGTCTCGGACCGCACGACGCGCGACGCGCACGGCCCGGTGCGGGTGTTCCGCGACTGGGGCGTGCCGCTCACCGGCCCGCTGGCGGCGCTGGACGTGTGGGATCACCAGATGGCGGTCTCGGCGGTCCCCGGCGACCCGAGCCGGACGCTGTGGCGGGAACGTCTCACGATCGGCGGCGCCGCCGCCCCCGCGCTCTGGCCGGGGCTGTGGGCGATGTGGCAATGGCGCGCCACCCGCATCCGCGCGCTCGCACCGACGTGGGCGCACGATCCGGAACTCGATCACGACGACGCCGAGCCGCCCGCCTCCTGAACGTCCCGGGGCGGGTCAGACCAGACCGTGCCGGTAGGCGAACACGACCAGCTGCACCCGATCGCGGAGCGCGAGCTTCGTGAGGATCCGGCTCACGTGCGTCTTGACCGTGGCCTCCGACAAGAACTCGCGCGCGGCGATCTCGGCGTTGCTGAGGCCGGTGGCGGCGAGCGCGAAGATCTCCCGTTCGCGGTCGGTGAGCGCGGTGTAGCTCGCCGGGACCGGCTCGGTCGTGCCGCCTTCGGCGATGTGGGCGAAGAGATCGCGGGTGGCTTCAGCGGTGATGACCGCGGAACCCGCGTGCACGGTGCGCACGGCCGACAGCAGGAACTCCGGGTCGGAGTCCTTCAGCAGGAATCCGCTTGCGCCGTGCTGGATGGCGTGTGCCGCCGCTTCGTCGAGATCGAACGTGGTGAGCACCACCACGCGCGGAGCGCGGGGTTCGCGCAAGATCTCCGCGGTCGCGGTGAGACCGTCCATGACGGGCATGCGCACGTCCATCAGGACGATGTCGGGACCTGTCGCTCGCACGACCTCGATCCCCTCCCGGCCGTCGGAGGCCTCCCCGACGACCTCCATATCGGGCTGGGAATCGAGCACCATCCGGATGCCGGCTCGGAAGAGGGCCTGATCGTCGACGAGCACGACACGGATCGGCGAGGTCATGACAGCGGTTCCTCTCGAGGGGCGGGGACGTTGCGGCATCCACTCTGCCGCGCACGGGGGACGCGGGCGAACCGCACTCTCACGAGGGAGCTCCGATCGGCAGGCTCGCCCGCACGACGAAGCCGTCTCCTTCGGGCTGCGCCGACAGCGTCCCTCCGACGAGCTGGGCGCGTTCCCGCATTCCGATGAGGCCGTGCCCGGCGGACGACGGAGGCGCGGCGCCGATGACCCGTCGATTGCCCACCGTGAGCTCGACCTGGTCGGGATGCCATGCGAACCGAACGACGGCCCGGCGGTCGGCCCCGTGCCGGAGGGCGTTGGTGAGCGCCTCCTGCAGGATCCGATAGAGCGCGAGCTGCACCGCGGCGGGGGGCTCGCCGTCCGGTGGAGGCTCGACCGACACCTGCAGGTCGACCCCGGCGGCCCGCACCTGCGCATACAGCGTCTCGACGTCCGCGAGGGTGGGTTGGGGGCCGTCGGCCTGACTGTGCCGCAATTGGGTCAGCAGGAGCCGCACGTCACCGAGGGCGGCGCGGGCGGTCGACGAGATCGTGGCGAGGGCCTGGGTCGCAGCGGCGGGATCCTGAGCGGCGGCGTAGCGCGCCCCGTCGGCCTGCGCGATGACGACGGCGAGCGAATGCGCCACGACGTCGTGCATGTCGCGCGCGATGCGCACACGCTCCTGTTCGGCGACGGTGGCCTCTTCGGCGGCGCGCTGCGCCGCGGCGTTGGCGGCGGCGCGGTGGGCCGTGCGGACGAGCGCCCCCGTCACCCAGGCGAGGAGGAACGCGAAGCCCGAGGCCAGCAGCACCGCGAGGACGGCGAAGAGACTGTCGGGATTGAACACCCCGTTCACCCCGCGCAGGACCACGTACGCCGAGGCCACCGCGGCTCCGACGAAAGCCGAGACGAACCCCGCCCAGAACACGCGGCGACTGCCGTACGCGGCCGAGACGTAGAGCACGACGAACACGACGACGTCGGTCGGCGACGGATCGCGCAGGAACCCCATCTGCACGCACGCCCCGGCCCAGGCCAGGAGGAGGGCGACCCCGGGCTGCAGCCGTCGGAAGGCGAACGCGGCCGTCATGAGGGCGACGAACAGGAACGCCCCGAGGTTGCTCACGACGTCTCCCGGCCCCAGCTCGATCACGATCGAGAACAGCCCGAACACCGCGGCCACGACGAGGTCGACGGTCCGCTGGTACCGGAGCAGGGGACGCAGGGCGATGCGCATCCCCCACACGCTACGCGGCACGGGAACGGCCGGCATCCGTCGGCAGATGTATCTGCTGGGGGCGAGGCGGGGAGGGAGGGCGCGGGGGGCGGGGGCGGGGCGGGAGGGCTGCCGGGACAGGGATGCCGCTGGGGCGAGGCCGGGACTGCGCGTTGCCGGGCGCCGCGGGCCGCCGCCGTCAGGCGGGGAAGTCGGCGGGCTCGATCGGGCGGGCCTCGAAGAAGGTCTGCAGCACGATCGTGGTGCGCGTGTTGACCTGGGCCGCCGTGCGGATGTCGCGGATCAGCGTCTCGAGATCGCGCGGAGTCGGCACGCGGACGAACAGCATGTACGCCGCGTCACCGGCGATCGAGTGGCACGCCTCGATCGCGCTGAGGTGCGCGAGCAGATCCGGAGCGTTGTCGGGCTGCGCCGGATCGAGGGGCGTGATCTCGACGAAAGCGGCGAGCGGGCGGCCGAGCGCCTCGGCATCCAGAACGGGCCGGTAGCCGCGGACGATGCCGCGCGCCTCGAGCCTCCGCAGCCGCGACTGCACCGCCGAGACCGACAGGCCGACCTTCTCGGACAGGTGGGCGAGCGTGGCGCGCGCATCGAGGGAGATCTCGCGCACGATGGCCGCGTCGACGGTGTCGTCGAGCCGCGCGCGGCGAACGGAACCGTCGGACATGCGCCCGACAGTACCAGGATGCGACGGAGCCTCCGTGGCGGCATCCGTAATTTTTCCGTTAGCATGCGGTATTGACAGGAATCTTTCCCGCCTACGCCGATCGGAGGCCTCCATGACCCTCGCGACACCCTCGCGCTCCGCGCACGACCTGCTCGACGGGCACGCGGTCGACACGGTCGAGCACACCCCCGCGTGGACTCAGCTCAAGGACGCCGCCGTCCAGCTGCAGTCGCTGCAGGCCGCGGACGGCGCGGTTCCGGAGGCATCCGATCACGCGCGCGCCGGTGCCCTCGTCGACGACATCGTCGACGCGATCCGGGCCCTCACCCCCCTGTTCCCCCACGACGATGCCTACCTCCGCGCGTCCGTCGTGGACTTCGAGCGATGGAAGGATGCCGGGTTCGGCGTGCCCGACTTCCTCGACTCGCTCGTGGCGTTCCAGCCGCAGCAGCACCGGGTCGACGGCATCCGTCATCTCGTCGTCTTCCCGATGTACACGCAGAACGGCTCACGCGACCGGCACGTCGAGGCGGTGCTCGTCGAGGTCATCTGGCCCGAGTTCATCGCGCGCCTCGAGACCGAGTACACCAACGGCCTGTTCGTCTCGCTGCGCCTGGTCGATTTCACGCCCGGGTACGACACCAACTCGGCGGTGCTCTTCCCCGAGACCGTCGCGATGCGCGAGGTGCCGGCCTTCACGTGGGGCGCGATCTTCCAGGACCGCGAGGCCGCCCGTTACCGTCGCGTGACCCGCGCCGCGGCCGAGATCACCAAGCTCGACCTGCCCGAGAACGCCGCGCGCCTGCTCGATGATCAGGACCTCGCCGAGCGCACGTTCGTGATGTGGGACATCATCCACGACCGCACGCACATGCGCGGCGATCTGCCGTTCGACCCGTTCATGATCAAGCAGCGGATGCCGTTCTTCCTCTACTCGCTCGAGGAGTTGCGGTGCGACCTGACCGCGTTCCGCGAGTGCGTGGAGATCCAGGCCCGGCTGTCCGCACGCGACGACCTGGATGCCGCGGAGCAGGCGATGCTCGAGCACGCCGAGCTCGTGCAGTACGCCGTGATCTTCGACCGCATCTTCCGCTTCGCCATCACCGGCTCGCGGGTCCGCAACTACGACGGGCTGGGCGGTCAGCTGCTCTTCGCGTGGCTGCACCAGCGTCGCGTGCTGCACTGGACCGACACGTCGCTGGCGTTCGACTGGGACGAGGTGCCGGCCGCGGTGGTCGCCCTCGCCGACGCCATCGACGAGCTGTACTGGCGCTCGATCGACCGACCCAAGACCGCCCACTGGCTGGCCTCCTACGACCTGGTGCGATCGGTGGTGACGCCGCATCCTGCGTCGGTCTGGGCCCGTGGGCTGTCCGACGAGGTGCTCGCCGGTCTCCCCAAGGGGTACACCGACGCCGTGCTCGACGACGAGTTCCCCCTGTCGATGTTCTTCGAGGCTCTGGAGAAGAAAATGCGCCCCGTGATCGCTTCGACCGAGGGCATCACCGGCCGCGACTGAGGCCCGGGATCCCGGCCCGTCCTCCCCGCCACGGCACGCCGTCCCGCGGAGTTCGGCCGAGACACGCCGCTACAGCCCCGGCTCGCACAGCGGGTCGACGGCAGACTCCGCACGACGGCGCGGACCGATGCCGCCGTACGACGAAGGCGACCCGGAGGGAAGAGACCATGAGCCACGACACAGGGGTACGCGACCGACTGGTTGTGCTGGCGGGGGGAACGAGCGCGGCGGGCCGCACCGCGGCGCGGGCCCTCGTCGATGCCGGGGCTCGCGTCGTCGTCGTGGGGTCGGACGACGCGCGCCTCCGCGAAGTACGGGCCGAGATCCCCGACGTCGCGACCGAGCGCTGCGACCTGACCGACGCGGATGCCGTGGACGCCCTGCGCGAGCGCGTGCACGCCGCGCGTGGGCGGGTCGACGGCATCCTGCACCTCGTCGGGGGCTGGCGCGGCGGCGGGGGCCTCGCGGGGCAGAGCGATGAGGACTTCGCGTTCCTGCTGCGTTCGTTGACGGCTTTGCGCGTGGTCTCGCGGGCCTTCGACGCCGATCTGCGCACCTCGGATGCCGGGCGCCTGGCGATCGTGTCATCCACCGCCGTGGATCGGCCGCTGGCGGGCGGTGCGAACTATGCCGCCATCAAGGCGGCGAGCGAGGCGTGGGTGCGGGCCGTCGCCCAGGGCTTCGCCAAAGATGCCCGCGATGCCGGACGCCCGCTATCCGCGGCGGCCGTCGTCTTCCGAGTGAAGGCGCTCGCGGGGCTCGAGGCGGGCCTCGCGGCCGCGTTCGTCGGTCTGTGGGGCCAGGACGCGGAAGCGGTCAACGATCGCGTCGTCGCCCTCGTTCCCCCGGTCGGCTAACGCGGATCGAGGTCCGGTTCGGTCGCGCCGCCCCGACCCGGATCCGCCGCCGTCGCGGAGACGCCACCGCCCGTCGCGGAGACGCTGCCGCCCGTCCCGGAGATGCTGCCGCCCGTCCCGGAGACGCCACCGCCCGTCGCGGAGACGCCGCCGCCCGTCCTGTCCACTGGAGCCTCGGCGACGCGGGGATCGACGTCGGCGCCCACGGATGCCGCGCCCGAACGCACGGCGAACGGGTCGAGGGCATCGCCGTCTCGGTGGTCGTCGGCTCCCTCGCCGGCGGCGACATCGGCGTTCACGGTCGACGTCGCGTACTGCCGCGAGAGCAACCGATAGGACCGGGTGAGGAACGCCCCCGCACCGAAGACGACCATCACGAGTCCGGCGACGAGGAAGATCAGCGCGATCCCGCGCCCGATTCCGTCGCCGAGCAACCACTCCCACTGCGCGCGGCCGGCATCGCCGTCCATGTAGGGGATGATGACGAACTCGGCGATGGGCGCGATCAAGAACGCCGTGATCGGCGCCGACGCGGACTCGAATGCCGCGGCGAACCCGAACACCCGGCCTTGCGTTTCGAGCGGCACGACCTTCTGGATCACGGTCTGCTCCGCGGACTCCACCATCGGGATCAGCGCCATGTAGATCCAGATGCCCGCGACGTACAACCACCACCAGTCACGCAGGGTGAAGGCGGCCCCGAGGACGCCCATCGCGATCACCACGAGCAGCATCGTGCGGATCGGGTTGCGCCCGAGGCCGAACTTCGCCACGAGCCCCCCGCCGATGATGAACCCTGTGGCCGTGACGCCCAGCACGACTCCCCAGATCTCGACGGGGAAGAGTTGCAGACCGTAGGGGTCCATGAGGGCCAGATAGACCCCGCCGATGAGGTTGTTGAACGTCGAGAAGATGAGCAGGGCGAACAGACCGGGGGCGGCGCGCACGGCCCGAACGGCACCGCGCACGTCGACGGCCGGCATCCGCTCGGTGGCGGCCGCCGGACGTTCCTCGGGGATGCGGATCGTCAGCAGGTGCGCGAGCGCCGCGAGGGTCAACGCGATCGCGATCGCGAGCGTCCAGCCCATGCCGAGCACTCCGACCGACAGTCCACTGAACACGCTCGTCACGACGAAGGAGAGACCCTGCACCGTGCCGACGAGGCCGTTCGCGTTCGGCCGGCGTTCTTCGGATACGAGCAGCGTCACCGTGGTCGACAGCGCGATGTTGCGCATGTTCTCGACGACCGCGCCGGCGAGGATGACCCCGGCGAAGATCCAGAACCAGGGCCCACCGAGGTCGAGCAGCGCCCGCTCGGGGAAGAGGAGCCACAGCACACCCGCCACCCCGAACGCCGCGAGAGTCAGAGCGCCCGAGAACACCATGACGCGGTGCTTGCGGTGCCGGTCGACGATCGTGCCGAAGAGCATCGCGAAGATCGCCAGCAGGAGCATGTACGCGCCGCCGACGATGCCCGTGGCCAGGACCGACCGAGTCTCGAGGTAGACCCAGAACGTGAGCGCGAACCACAGGTAGCTCGTGGTGACGTTGGCGACCGCCGTGTTGACCAGGACACCCACGAACGCGCGGCGCCCCTCGGCGGCGGACGCCACGATGGGGGCGGCGGACGGGGGTGTCTCGGTCATGCCGCACACGTTAGCGACCCCCTCCGACATCGACCAGAGCGCGGGTCCCGATGACTACGCTGGAGGGGTGACCCCCCTGCATGACACCGCCGTCCGCGGCTTCGCGTCCGACAACTATTCCGGCATCCACCCCGACGTCCTCGCCGCGATCGCCGCCGCCAACGAGGGCCACCAGGTCGCGTACGGAGAAGACGTCTACACCGCCCGCCTGCAGGAGCTGTTCGTCGATCTGCTCGGCGAGGGCGTCGAGGCCTACCCGGTGTTCAACGGCACCGGCGCGAACGTCGTCGGTCTGCAGTCGATGCTCCCCCGCTGGGGTGCGGTGATCGCGGCATCCACCGCGCACATCAACGTCGACGAGGGCGGTGCCCCCGAGCGCGTCGGCGGCATCAAGCTGCTGACCGTCCCCACCGACGACGGCAAGCTCACGCCCGAGCTGGTCGACCGCGAAGCCTGGGGGTGGGGCGATGAGCACCGGGCCCAGCCGCTCGTGGTCTCGATCACGCAGTCGACCGAGCTCGGCACCCTGTACTCGGTCGACGAGATCCGCGCCCTGGCCGACCACGCGCACGGGCACGGCATGCGCCTGCACATGGACGGCGCCCGCATCTCGAATGCGGCGGCGGCGCTCGATGTGCCGCTGCGCGCCTTCACCCGCGACGCGGGCGTCGACGTGCTCAGCTTCGGGGGCACGAAGAACGGCGCGATGATCGGCGAGGCGGTCGTCGTGCTCGACCCGGCGGCATCCACGGGTCTGACTTACCTCCGCAAGCTCGACATGCAGCTCTCCAGCAAGATGCGTTTCGTCTCGGCCCAGCTGGTCGCACTCCTCGACGGCGATCTGTGGCTACGCAACGCCCGTCACTCCAACGCGATGGCGCAGCGTCTGCGCGCCGGCGTCGAGGCCGGCCTCGCCGACGGCTCGATCCACGGGGTCGAATTCACCCAGCCGACGCAGGCGAACGGCGTCTTCGCGACCCTGCCTGTGGGCGTGGCCGACCGGCTGCGCGAGAGCTTCCGCTTCTACGACTGGGACGAGATGCGCCGCGAGGTGCGCTGGATGTGCTCGTTCGACACGACCGAGTCCGACATCGACGCCTTCATCGCCGCGATCGCCCGCGAGACCACGCGCTGACACCCGCTCCCCCGCAGCGGCCCCGGATGCCACGGCCCCAGGCCGAACCCGGCGCGCCCGCCGCCACCGCCCGACCCGGATGCCACCACCCGACGCCGAACCCGGCTCAGCGGGCCGACGGGCGACCGAGGATGAGCGTCGACGGCGACGGCCGCCAGTGTCGGGCGACGTAGTCGACGGCTTCGTCGACCCCGAGCGCCCGACTGGAGTTGCCGATGCGCACCCACAGGTCGGTGGTCGGACCGCCGTCCTTGGGCTGGGTGAGGAAGACCGGACGCGGCGCCGGGCGGCACACCACGACGCAGACGTGAGGTCGCCCCTCGGCGGGCGCAGCGAAGACGATCCGCGGCTGGGCGGCGGCGTTGCGACCGAGGGCGGTCGAGAGCATGTCGCGCAGCCACAGCTCGAACCGATCGTGGTCGGGCGTGCGCAGTGTCGCGAGGTCCCGGTCGAGGCCGATCGCGGTCCCGGCGTCGTCGGCGCCGATCACGAGCGTCCCGCCGCGCGAGTTCAGGAACGCCGCGACCGACTTCGCGATCGCGATCTCCATGCGCGCGTCCTTGCGACTCTCGCGCACGTTCCAACGGGCGGTCTCTTTGAACTCGACCCGGTCGGACTCGCCCGCGCGCAGCAGCGCCGCCACGTCGACGTCGCCGCCGTCCCGTCGCGCGGCCGCCACGACCGCCGCGACGATCGCGGACAGCCCGATGCTCGCACCGGCCGAGAACAGGATCGTCGTGGGCACCCACAGCCGCGCCGCACCGCCCACGAACGCGGACAGGAGCAGCCCGATGCTCACCCCGAGCACGCCGATCACCGTCATCAGCGGCAGGCTCAGCGAGCGCGCCGGACCGAACGCGCGCCGCAGCACGACCGCGATCGCCGCGGCCAGCGCCAGGACGACGGGCAGCGCGATCGCGAGATCGACGAGCGGGGTGTCCATCGGCATCCGGGCTCGAGCGGGACTCAGCGCAGCGCGCCGAGCGAGGCCAGCCCCAGACGGACGAGCGTGCCGCGCCCACCCTCCATCTCGGCCGAGAGGGCATCGGATGCCGCTTCCTCGGGCGAGAGCCACGTGACCTCGAGGGCGTCCTGGCGGGGCTCGCACGTGCCGGTGACGGGCACGACGAAGGCGAGCGACACGGCGTGCTGCCGATCGTCGTGGAAGGCGGTCATGCCCGGAAGCGGGAAGTACTCCGCGACCGTGAAGGGTGCCGGCTGCGGGGGCAGCAGGGGGAAGGCCATGGGTCCGAGGTCGTTCTCGACGTGGCGGAAGAGCGCATCGCGCACGGTCTCGCCATAGCGCACGCGTCCGGAGACGAGCGTGCGCGTCATCTCGCCGAGCGGGGTCGCCCGCAGGAGGATGCCGACCTGGGTCACGGCACCCATCCCGTCGGTGCGGACCGGCAGCGCCTCGACGTAGAGCATCGGAAGACGCCGTCGCGCCTCGGCGAGTTCGACCTCGCTCAGCCAGCCCGGGTTCGAGTTGGGGGCGGCGGGCGCGCCCGAGAAGGGCGTCGACAGCGAGTCGCGGTCGTCGCCGTTGTCACCGGGTTCGGGGTCGGGGGTGCGCACGGGCATGTTCCCTGTATATCAACCGACCGCCCCGATGCCCACGTTTGCGGGCGGATGCCACGGCTCGGCACCGCACCGCTGGCCCGGCCGCGACCGGGGCGGGCACGCGCGACCGCCCGGGGGCGCTGGCTGTGTCGGAGGTCTTTGCCACAATGGGCGGCATGACCGAGCGCCCGATCCTCGATCCCTCCGTCGTCCGCTGGTCGGTGCCACCGGCCGAGATCGACGACCGTCCCGTGCTCCTCCTGCTGCACGGGTACGCGGCCGACGAGCACGATCTGTTCGGCCTCGCGCCGTACCTGCCCGACGCCTTCGCGATCGCGAGCGTGCGCGCCCCGCTCACTCCGCCCTGGCCCACGCCCGGCGCCTCGTGGTACCCGATCGAGGGCCTGAACGGCCGCGATCCCGCCGCCATCACCGTCGCGGCCGAGTCGCTGCTCGCGTGGATCGCCGACACCCTCGGCGACCGCCCGGTCGGGCTCCTGGGCTTCTCGCAGGGTGGGGCGGTTGCGGTCCAGACCCTGCGCATCGCTCCGGACGCGGTGTCGTTCGCCGTCGTCCTCGCCGGCTACGCCGCGGGCGGCGAACTCCCCGGCGACATCGTTCTGGCCGAGCGACGCCCCCCGGTGTTCTGGGGGCGGGGGTCGCGCGACGACGTCATCCCGCCGCACCTGATCGACATGACCGCGCAGTGGCTCCCCGCGCACAGCGACCTGACCGGCCGGGTCTACCCGGGTCTGACGCACTCCGTCTCCGAGGAAGAGCTCGCCGATGTCCGCGCGTTCCTCGACGCGCGCCTGGCCGGCGGCACCGCCGACGTCTGATCCACTCGGCGTTCCGCGGCCAGCGAACGTCAACCCCGGCCCGATGTCGGAGGTCCGGGAGAAGATGTCGGCATGGCCGACGTACTCGACAGATTCGGTCCTGCGACGCAGGACTGGTTCCGTGGTGCGTTCGCGACGCCCACGACCGCGCAGAAGGGTGCGTGGGAGTCGGTGGCGTCCGGTCGCAACGCCCTCGTCGTCGCTCCGACCGGCTCGGGCAAGACCCTCTCGGCCTTCCTCTTCGCGATCGACCGGGTGTTCCGCGAGAAGGCGCCCGAGGGGGCGGATGCCGCGCCCCCGCGCCGCGGCCGGGGCGCGGTCAAGAAGCCCGCGAACACCTCCCGCACCCGCATCCTCTACATCTCCCCGCTCAAGGCCCTCGGCGTCGACGTGGAGCGCAACCTCCGCTCGCCGCTGGTCGGCATCGGTCAGTCGGCCCGACGCTTGGGCATCGAGGTCCCCACCGTGACCGTGGGCGTGCGGTCCGGAGACACGAGCTCGAGCGACCGCCGCAAGCTGGTCACCGACCCACCCGACATCCTCATCACGACTCCCGAGTCGCTGTACCTCATGCTCACGAGCCAGGCGGCCGAAACGTTGCGCGGTGTCCACACCGTGATCATCGACGAGGTCCACGCGGTCGCCGCGACCAAGCGCGGCGCGCACCTGGCGGTGAGCCTCGAGCGGCTGGACGCGCTGCTCGACGCTCCCGCGCAGCGCATCGGGCTCTCCGCCACGGTGCGGCCGATCGACGAGGTCGCGCGCTTCCTCGGCGGCGCGCAGCCGGTCGACATCGTGGCGCCGAAGGCGACGAAGGCGTTCGATCTGTCGGTGGTGGTCCCCGTCGACGACATGCTCAACCCGCCGCCCCCGCCCGGAGCTCCGGCCCCCGACGACGTTGTCGACGGCGAGTGGTTCTCGGAGCGCCCCGAGAGCACCGAGATGTCGGGGTCGGTCTGGCCGCACGTCGAAGAGGCGATCGTCGACCGCATCCTCCAGCGCCGTTCGACGATCGTGTTCGCCAACTCCCGGCGCCTGGCCGAACGGCTCACCGGCCGCCTCAACGAGATCTACGCCGAGAGACAGGGCATCGACGTGCCCGAGCCGACCGTGCCGGCCGCCATGATGGCCCAGGCGGGCTCGTCGGCGGGGGTGGCCGCGATCCTGGCCAAGGCCCACCACGGTTCGGTCTCGAAAGAGCAGCGGGCGCAAGTCGAAGACGAGCTGAAGTCCGGCGCCCTGCGCTGCGTCGTGGCCACGAGCAGCCTCGAGCTCGGCATCGACATGGGCTCGGTCGATCTCGTCATCCAGGTCGAGGCGCCGCCGAGCGCGGCATCCGGTCTCCAGCGCGTCGGACGTGCGGGGCACCAGGTCGGCGAGGTGAGTCGCGCCGCCCTGTTCCCGAAGCACCGCAGCGATGTCCTGCACACCGCCGTCGTCACCGAGCGGATGCTGTCGGGGCGCATCGAGGCCATCTCGGTGCCGCAGAACCCGCTCGACATCCTCGCGCAGCAGACCGTCGCAGCCTCGGCGCTGGGAGCCATCGACGTCGAGGAGTGGTTCGAGACGGTCAAGCGCAGTGCGCCGTTCCGCTCGCTCCCCCGCTCGGCGTACGAAGCGACGCTGGATCTGCTCGCCGGGCGCTACCCGTCCGACGAGTTCGCCGAGCTGCGCCCGCGCCTGGTGTGGGATCGCGACGCGGGCACGCTCACCGGCCGTCCGGGCGCGCAGCGGGTCGCCGTGACCAGCGGCGGCACGATCCCCGACCGCGGACTGTTCGGGGTGTTCGTCGCGGGCGAGTCGCAGAACGCCCGCGTCGGCGAGCTCGACGAAGAGATGGTCTACGAGTCGCGCGTCAACGACGTCTTCACCCTCGGCACGACGAGCTGGCGCATCGTCGAGATCACGCACGACCGCGTCAACGTCGTACCGGCCTTCGGGCAGCCCGGAAAGCTGCCGTTCTGGCACGGCGACGGCATCGGCCGACCCGCCGAACTCGGCGAGGCGCTGGGCAAGTTCTCTCGCGATCTGGCCGGCGCCGAACGCGGCAAGGCCGAGGAGCGACTGCGTGAGTCGGGTCTCGACGACAACGCGATCACCAACTTGCTCGCCTACCTGGCCGAGCAGCGCGAAGCCACCGGCACCCTCCCCACTGACCGCACGCTGACGGTCGAGCGCAGCCGCGACGAAGTGGGCGACTGGCGCATCATCCTGCATTCCCCGTACGGCATGCAGGTGCACTCCCCGTGGGCGCTGGCCGTGAACGCGCGTATCCGCGAACGTCTCGGCGTCGAGGGGGCCGCGGTCGCCAGTGACGACGGCATCATCGCCCGGGTCCCGGATGCCGCGGCCGAACCGCCGGGCGCCGACCTCTTCGTCTTCGAACCCGACGAGCTCGAACAGATCGTCACCGACGAGGTCGGCGGATCGGCGTTGTTCGCCTCGCGCTTCCGCGAGTGCGCCGCCCGCGCCCTGCTCCTGCCGCGCCTGAACCCCAACCGCCGCTCGCCGTTGTGGCAGCAGCGCCAGCGTTCGGCGCAGCTGCTCGAGGTGGCGCGGCGGCATCCGTCGTTCCCGATCATCCTCGAGACGCTGCGCGAGGTGCTGCAGGACGTCTACGACCTCCCCGCGCTGCTGCGGGTGGCCCGGCAGATCGGCGAACGGCGCATCCGACTCGTCGAGACGACGACGAGCCAGCCCTCCCCCTACGCCCGCGACCTGCTCTTCGGCTACGTCGGCGCCTTCATGTACGAAGGCGACTCCCCCCTCGCCGAGCGTCGAGCCGCGGCTCTGTCGGTCGACCCGGCCCTGCTGAGCGAACTGCTCGGCAAGGTCGAGATGCGCGAGCTCCTCGACCCCGACGTGATCGCGCAGTTCGAGCGCGAGGCGCAGCGCCTCGATCCCGAACGCCGCGCCCGCGGCGTCGAGGGGGTCGCCGACCTGCTGCGACTGCTCGGTCCCCTCGACGCGGCCGAGGTCGCCGTGCGCCTGGATGCCGAGACGGACGCCGCCGTCGAGGCGTCCGCGCACCTGAAGACCCTCGTCGACGAGAGGCGGGCCATCCCCGTCACGATCGCGGGCGTGTCCCGCGTGGCGGGCATCGAAGACGCCGGGCGTCTGCGCGATGCGCTCGGTGCGGCGCTGCCGGTCGGCATCCCGAACGCCTTCCTCGAGCCGCTCGCCGATCCGCTCGGCGATCTCGTCGCCCGATTCGCCCGCACCCACGGTCCGTTCACGACCGATGCGGTGGCCGAACGCCTGGGCGTGGGCGTCGCCGTCGCGCGCCTCACGCTGCAGCGGCTCGAGTCGCAGGGACGACTGTCGAGCGGCTTCTTCCTGCCCGAGGCCACCGGCGGGCGCGGCGACGACACCGAATGGTGCGACACCGAAGTGCTGCGGCGACTGCGGATGCGCTCGCTCGCCGCGATCCGCGGCAGCGTCGAACCGGTGCCGCCCGCCGCATACGCCCGATTCCTCCCGGTCTGGCAGCACCTCACCCGGCCGCTGGAGGGAGTCGACGGGGTCCTCGCCGTCGTCGAGCAGCTCGCGGGAGTGCCCATTCCGGCGAGCGCGTGGGAATCGCTCGTCCTGCCCTCTCGCGTGGCCGACTACACCCCGGCCCTCCTCGACGAACTGACGGCCACGGGAGAAGTGGTGTGGTCTGGTCATGGCACTCTGCCCGGGCGCGACGGGTGGATCGCCCTGCACCCCGCCGAAGCCGCGCCGTTCACTCTTCAAGATCCCGACGATCCGGCCGATCCCGCGCCCGATTCGCTGGAGGCCCGCCTCCTGGCCGCGCTCGAGAGCGGGGGCGCGTACTTCGCGCCGCAGCTGAAGCAGCTCGTGAGCGCCGAGAACGAGCAGTCTGTCAACGACGCCCTGTGGGCGCTCACGTGGGCGGGTCGCGTCACGAACGACACGTTCGCCCCGGTGCGGTCGTTGCTCGGCGGCGGAGGCCAGGCGCACCGTGTCGCTCGGCGTGCGCCCCGCGCCCGCATGTATCGCGGGGCGACGCTCCCCCGGCCGACGGCAGCTCCGCGACCGCCTTCGCTCGGCGGGCGCTGGTCGTTGCTTCCGGAGCGCGAACCGGATGCCGCCGCTCGGGCGACCGCCACGGCGAGCCTGCTGCTCGACCGGTACGGCGTGGTCACGCGCGGGGCGGTGCAGTCGGAGGGCGTCCCCGGCGGCTTCGCGCAGGTGTACCGCATCCTCGCCGGTTTCGAAGAGGCCGGGCACTGCCGACGCGGCTACGTGATCGAGAAGCTCGGGGCAGCCCAGTTCGCGGCCTCGGCGACGGTCGACCGTCTGCGCGAGTTCGCCGCGGTCGCCGATCCGCCCCCGTTGCGCGCGGTGACACTCGCGGCCACCGACCCCGCAAACGCCTACGGCGCCGCCCTCGGCTGGCCGGCCCTGGAGGGCGTGACCCATCGTCCCGGCCGGAAAGCGGGCGGCCTGGTCGTCCTGGTCGACGGCGAGTTGACGCTGTACCTCGAGCGCGGGGGACGCAGCGCCCTGGCGTTCACCGACGACGAGGCGCGGCTGCAGGCCGCGGCCCGTGACCTGGCAGACGCCTCGCGGCGGCGCCGCCTCGACACCCTCACCGTCGAACAGGTCAACGGGGAGTTCGTCTACGGCACCGCGGTGGGCAGGGCCCTGCGCGAGGCCGGTTTCGTCGAGTCGCCCCGTGGACTCACCCTGCGCCGCCTCACCGCGGGCGACACCCTGCGCGAGGCCGCCCGTGCCTGAGGGCGACACCGTCCATCGCGCAGCGGCGAAGCTGTCGGCCGTCCTCGCCGGCCGCACCGTCACGCGATTCGACATCCGCGTCCCGGGCAGCGCGACCGCCGATCTGCGCGGCGAAACCGTTCACGAGGTCGTCGCGCGAGGCAAGCATCTGCTCGAACGCATCGGCGCCTACACGCTGCACTCGCACCTCAAGATGGAGGGGCGGTGGGACGTCTACCGCCCCGGCGAGCGCTGGCGGCGCCCCGCGTTCAAGGCCCGGGCGATCGTCGGGGTGACCGGAGCCGACACCGTCGGCTTCGATCTGGCGATGGTCGAGGTGCTCCCCACGGCCGACGAGGACCGGGTGGTCGGCCACCTCGGTCCCGATCTGCTCGGCCCCGACTGGAACGAGGCCGAAGCGGTACGACGCGTCGCCGCCGACACGCGGCCCGCGCACGTGGCGCTGCTCGACCAGCGTCACGTCGCCGGTTTCGGCAACGTGTACGCCAACGAACTCCTCTTCGTCCGCGGTATCGCCCCGACCACGCCCGCCACCGAGATCGATGCGCAAGCCACGATCGCGCTCGGTCGACGCATGATCCAGGCCAACCTCTCCCGCCCCGAACGCACGTTCACCGGAGACAGCCGCCCCGGTCGCCGCATGTGGGTCTATGGCCGCGAAGGGGCACCGTGTCGACGGTGCGGCACCCCGATCCGGGCGACGATGCTCGGAGCCTCGGCCACGAGCGAGCGCAACGTGTTCTGGTGCCCCACCTGCCAGCCGGAATGAGAGTGGATTCGAAGCCGATGTCAACCCGCCGTTCCCGGATGACCAAGCGTGCGACAACGGTGGAAGGCAAACCGGCGCAGCGGAAAATACCGTGGTCCGGCGGGAATCCGTCGGGGCCTCCGCGCCGAACAACCATGCACGGGAATGAGAGTGAACCCGCATCGGTTGTCACACAAGTCGGCCGACCCGAAGGCCGATCGGAGGGGATCGTGGGAAAGAACTACATCGACATCGAGAACGACCACGGCGAGACGCTGCGTTACCGCAAGCACGTCAACGGTCGTGGACTCGTCGCGCACGGCGCGAAGGTCCACCCGTCGGCACTGGTGGAGAACGGCGCGTACGTCGAACCCGGAGTGCAGATCGCGGCCGGTGTCCGTGTCGGTCGAGGCGCCTGGATCGAGTCGGACGCTGTGATCGGCCCCGAAGCGCACATCGAGCCGCACGCGCATATCTGCGCGGGTGCCGTCATCGGCGCCGGGGCTCACATCGGCGTCCGCACTCAGGTGGGATCCAACGCTCGTATCGCCGTGGGTTCGCTCATCGGCGACGACGAGGTCATCAACGACGGCGAAGCCGTCGCGACCGATCGCCGAGGTCTTCGTCTGGCCGCCTGAGGCTCACGCGCCGAGGCATCCATACCCGCACGTCTCTTCGGAGCGTGCGGGTCTTTTCTTTGCGTCGACCTGTGCGAGTCCCATCGAATTGCTCGACGTCGAGAAGAATCACCGTGGATTCCGCTCGACATCGAACAATCCGGATGTCTCGGATTCGCTCGATATCGAAGTTCTTCCGTGGGGGAATCTCGACGTCGAAGTACTCGGCCGGGTCACGCCACGATCGCGAGAACGAATCCGATGAGCGGCAGAGTGCCCTGAGCAGCCGCCGGGCGCAGGTACTTCCGGCCCGAGGTCGTGAGCACGAGTGCGGCACCCAGCATCGAGCCGAGCGAGAACAGCAGGAGTGTGCGCCCGGCCACGTCGCCGACGCCGTTCACGGCCCACAGCACGACGCCGATGCCCGCTCCGATCGCGAGGAACAGGTTGTAGAAGCCCTGGTTGTACGCCATCGGCTTGGCGATGTCGGCCGCTTCCTGCGAGGCGACCCCGAACCGCCGCCATACGTTCGGGTGCGACCAGCGCACGCTCTCGAGCACGAAGATGTAGACGTGCAGCAGGGCGGCGAGCCCCGCGAAGACGAGCGCCAGGATGCCGATCATGCCTTCACGTTAGCCTGGAGCCATGGCAGGCAGTAGCGGGAACCGCGGGGGCGCGCCGCGCAAGTCCCGGCGGGGGGCCGCTGCGACACCGCAACGCCGCCCCACGCCGAAGAAGGCGACGAAGCCCGCCCCGCGCGCCCGTGCCGAAGAGCCGCGCACGTTCACGCTCGGCGTGGTCCCCGGTGCGACACCGGGCAAATGGATCGGTGTGTGGCGCGAACGGATGCCGCACGTCGCACTGGAGTTGCAGGCGATCACCGTCGCCGGCCAGCGTGCGGCTCTCGATGACGTCCACGCCGGGCTCGTGCGTCTCCCCGTCGACGACGCCGAAGATCTGCACGTCATCCCCCTCTACGACGAGCTCCCCGTCGTCGTGATGTCGACGGAGTCCGCCCTGACCGCCGCCGACGACGAGATCTCGGCCGCGGACCTCGCGGGCGAGGTCGTCATCGTCCCCGCCGACGACGTGCTGGCGGCGCAGATCCCGGATGCCGTCTCCCCGACGTTCGCGCCGCCCGTCGACACCGCCGAGGCGATCGCGACGGTCGCCGCCGGGGTCGGTGTGGTGATCGTCCCGATGTCGCTCGCCCGGGCGAATCAGCGCCGCGACGTGGAGTACCGGGTGCTCGCCGACGGCCCCGTCTCCACCGTTGCGCTCGCCTGGCGACGGGAGGCGACGACGGAGGACGTCGAAACCTTCATCGGTATCGTGCGCGGTCGCACGGCACGTTCTTCCCGCTGACGCCGGACCGGACGACCCCGCGGCACCTCGCTCAGCGCCCGCTCGTGCGCCGCACCTCGTCGACCGTCGCGCCACGGACGAGACCGCGAGCCCGTGCGCCGCGCAGCACCGCCTCGGCGTCGACCGCGGCACCCTCGGTCGTCGCGTGCAGGTCGACGCGCACCGGCGTGGGGAGACGCTTGCGCTCCCGGTCGCGCCGAGCCGCGGCGGCCGTCTCGGCCTCGTCGACCTCGTCACCGGCGAGCGTGCGGACACTCAGCCCGCAGTCGAGGTCGGCGGCGGCGGCACGGAGGAGGGCGACGACGTCGGCGAGATTCTCGACGTCGGTGACGAGCAGTGTCGAGGTGGTCATGCCCCATTGTCTCGAAAGGTCACACGGGGAGGGGCCGCCGGGGCGACCCGCATAGAATCCCTGGGTGACCGGTCGCCTCCTCTACGTCTGCGCGCGCCCGCAGCGCGAAGCGGCGACCGCGGAGTGGGCGTCGTTCCGCGACGGACTCGGGGTCGACGACGCCGACTTGGTCCATCACGACCTCGTGCGCCATCCGCTGCCGGCCGATCTCGATCGCTACGCCGGTGTCGTGGTGGGCGGAAGCCCGTTCAACGTCACCGATTCGGACAAGACGGACGCGCAGCTCCGCCTCGAGCACGACCTCGAGGTCCTGGCATCCACCGCGCTCGAGGGCCGGACGCGCGCGATGTTCACGTGCTTCGGCATCGGTGTCGTCACGCGTCTGCTCGGCGGCGTCGTGACCCTGGAGCACCCCGAGGGCACGGGCCCCGCCGAGATCGCGCTCACCGATGAGGGCTCCCGCGACGAGCTCTTCGGCATCCTGGAGCCGACGTTCGAAGCCCTTACCGCCCACAAAGAGGGGACGGCCCAGGTTCCGCCGGGGGCGACCCTGCTGGCGCGCAACGCGGCGTGCCCGGTGCAGGCCTACCGCGCGGGGACCGCGCTGTGGGCGACGCAGTTCCACCCCGAGCCCACCGCCGACGCGTTCGTGGCCCGCATGGCCGTCTACCGCGCGGCGGGGTACTTCGACGCCGACGCCTTCGACGAGGTCGCCGCCCACGTGCGCACGGTGTCGGTGGAGCAGCCCACGCTGCTGTTGCGCACGTTCGCCGCCCACGCCCTGGCCGCCTGAGAGCCCCGCTTTCGCCGCACGTCACGCCGACCCGGGATGCCACCGGCGAGGCTCCCCGACATGTCGGGCCGTGTCAAGCCTGCCGAGGTGAATTGGCTAGCTTATCTAGTGTTCTTCTCATGCACGCACGAGACCACGCAACCACGGCAGCGCGGGGGTCGGACCTCGCCCGGCAGATCGTCCTCTTGTCGGCGGTGTCCTTCATGCTCATCGCCGCCGTCATCGGCGCGGGCGCCTTCGGCAACACCGCCGTCGAGGACCAGCAGGGCGGAGCGCTCGACACGGACGGGTCGTACCTCGCGCCGGCGGGGCCCGCGTTCTCGATCTGGTCGGTCATCTACCTCGGCCTCATCGCCTACGCCGTCTGGCAGGCCCTCCCCCGCCAGCGCGCCTCCGAACGTCAGCGCCGGATGGGGTGGCCCATCGCCGTGACGATGATCCTCAACGGGCTGTGGCTCGTCGCCGCGCGCTTCGGCACCCTGTTCCTCACGGTCGTCGTGATCGTGCTCCTGCTCATTGCGCTCGGCTGGGCGTTCCGCACGGCGGTGCTCACCCGCGATCCGCGGGGCGGCGCGGTGGACTCGGTGCTCATCGACGGCGTCACCGGCCTCCACCTCGGCTGGGTGACGCTGGCGACCGTGGCCAACACGGCGGCGTGGCTGACGACCATCGTCCCGCCGGCGTGGGAGAACGCGGCGAGCGCGATCGGCGTGGCCGTCCTCGTCGTGGTCGCCCTGATCGGCCTCGCGATCGCCTGGCGCAGCGACTGGCGCGTCGCTCCAGCCCTCGCCCTGGCCTGGGGGCTCTCGTGGCTCGCGGTGGAGCGACTGACAGGCTCGCCCACCAGCACGCCCATCGCGATCGTGGCGATCGTCGTCGCTCTTCTCGTTCTGCTGCCGCCCGCGGCCATCTCGGGACTGCGTCTCATCCGCCCCAGCGTCGACTGAACGGGCGGCGGAATACCGCCGCGAGCACCGCACCGGAACGCACGAACGCCCCGCCGACGACCCGAGGTCGCGACGGGGCGTTCGTGCATCGGTCAGAGCGGAGGTGCCGCGATCACGCTGCCGCCGGCGGGAACGCGCAGCCGATCGCCGTCGAGCACCGCGCCCTCGACAGTGGCCAGCAGGATCCCCCCACCGGATGCCACGGGCACCGCGGCCTCGGCATCCGACAGGTTGACGATCACGACGAGCGCACCGCGACGGAGCTCGTACACGCGGCCACCCTCGGCCTCGACAGCCCGCGCCGACAGACCGTGACGTGACGGGTCGGTGAACTCGGGGCGCGCGCGCCGGAGCTTCGCGAGCTCCCGGTACAGCGCCAGCAGTTCGGCGTGACCCTCACGGCCCGGCTCGGCCCAGTCGAGCTTCGACCGCCGGAAGGTCTCGGGATCCTGCGGGTCGGGGACGACCGACTCGTCCCAGCCCATCTTCTCGAACTCGGCCACACGGCCCTTCGCCGTCGCTTCGCCGAGCTCGGGCTCGGGGTGCGAGGTGAAGAACTGCCACGGGGTCGTGGCGCCCCACTCCTCGCCCATGAACAGCATCGGAGTCCCCGGTGCCGTGAGCGTGAGCACGGCGGCCGCGGCGAGCCGGTCGAACGACAGCGTCTGCGAGAGCCGGTCGCCCGCGGCACGGTTGCCGATCTGGTCGTGGTCCTGCGCAAAGGTCACCAGGCGCCAGTTCGGCACGGCGTCGGGAATCGGATGCCCGTGCTTCTCGCCGCGGAACGACGAGTAGGTGCCGTCGTGGAAGAACCCGCTCTCCGACACCTTGCGGAACGCGTCGAGGTCGGCGAAGTCCTCGTAGTAGCCGATCGTCTCGCCGCTCAGCGCCACGTGCGCCGTGTGGTGCCAATCGTCCGACCACTGCGCCGTGAGCCCATACCCGCCCGCCTCGCGCGGCAGGATCAGCTTCGGATCGTTCATGTCGGACTCGGCGATCGTGGTGAGCGGGATGCCGCGGTGCGCCGACAGCGAGTCTGCACCCTCGGCGATCTCTTGCAGCACGTGCACCGGGCGATGGTCGAGCAGGGCGTGCACGGCATCCAATCGGAGTCCGTCGACGCGGTAGTCGCGCATCCACATCAGCGCGTTCTCGACGATGTAGGAGCGCACGGCATCCTCGTCGAGGTTGACCGAGTCGCCCCACGTGTTGCGGCTGCCCTCGCGCAGGTACGGACCGAACTCGGGCAGGTAGTTGCCCGACGGCCCGAGGTGGTTGTAGACCACGTCCTGGATGACGGCGAGACCGGCCGCGTGGGCGGCGTCGACGAACCGCTGGTACGCGGCGGGCCCACCGTAGGCCTCGTGCACGGTGTACCAGAGCACCCCGTCGTACCCCCAGTTCCACGTGCCGTTGAAGCCGTTGACCGGCAGCAGTTCGACGTGGGTGACCCCGAGGTCGACGAGATGGTCGAGGCGTCCGATCGCGGCATCCAGAGTGCCTTCCGGCGTGAAGGTGCCGAGGTGCAGTTCGTAGATGAGGCCGCCGGCGAGCTGTCGTCCGGTCCAGGCGGCATCCGTCCAGGAGAAGGTCGACGGGTCGAACCACGCGGATGCCTCGTGCACACCGGCGGGCTGCCGGCGCGAGCGCGGGTCGGGGCGCACGTCGTCGCCGTCGCCGAGCACGAAGCCGTAGCGCTCCCCATCGGCGAGGCGCACGTCGGCGCCCCACCAGCCGCCCGCTCCTGCGGCGAGTTCGACGTCCTCGACGACGTTCGAGCCGCTCTCGTCCAACCGCCGCAGCCGCACGCGGCCCGCCTTGGGTGCCCACACCTCGATGCTCATGGCATCCTCCTCCTCTGCCTCACGCGTGAGGGGTCAATTTCTGTCGCTTACGGGGCTGCGAGGCGACAGAAAATGACCCCTCGCGCGCCCGGGAATCAGGAGCAGGCCGGTTCGTCGACCAGCAGCGCCACGGGCAGATCCTGCAGCAGCTCCGACAGCAGCACCGGTCCGCCGGGGTGCCGACGACCGGTCAGTACGTCGACGGCGGGCACGTCGGGGCGCAGCAGCACCGTGTCGCGCCAGCCGCCCGCGGCGCGCAGTCCGTGCGGCAGCCGCGTCGCCACCGCCGAGACACCGCCGCGGTCGAAGGCGACGACATGACCGGATGCCGCGCCCGCGGCCTCGAGCGGACGGTACAGCGAGAAGTGCTCGGGGCAGTCGCGGCGCACGCGCAGCGCGCGGGAGGTGACGAGCAGCTTCGCCGCGCCCGTGGCATCCACCGCCGGCACCGACGCCCCCTCGGCGTCGATCTCGGCGAGCAGACGGGCCCGCTCGGCGAAGTCGACGGGGCGACGGTTGTCGGGGTCGACGAGCGACTGCTCCCACAGCTCCGAGCCCTGGTAGACGTCGGGAACGCCGGGTCCGGCGATCTGCAGCAGCTTCGCCGCGAGGCCGTTCGACCACCCGTCGGCCGCGATCTCGTCGACGAAGGCGCGCACGCGCTCCGCGGCG
Source organism: Microbacterium sp. SCPM-O-B-15248 (M128) (assembly GCF_058214835.1). NCBI lineage: Bacteria > Bacillati > Actinomycetota > Actinomycetes > Micrococcales > Microbacteriaceae > Microbacterium > Microbacterium sp. SCPM-O-B-15248 (M128). Next base: position 94,347 of record NZ_JBYQLI010000009.1, on the reverse strand, counting down.
GGACCGGTCGCGGCATCCACGAGGGCGTGCATGCGCTGCTCGAATGCCTCGTCCTGCTCCCACCAGCCGGTGACCTCGGACGCCTCGCGCGCGGCCTTCTCGGCGTAGGCGTGCAGACGCTCGCGGTAGTCCGCGAGGCCCGCGGGAGTGGAGGCCGACGCCGGCCACGCGCCCACGATCGCCTGCCACAGCAGCGCGTCGAAGGGGCCGTGTCCGGTGGAGGCGATGCCGCGGAACTCTGTCAGCACCTCGTCCCAGCGCTCGGGGATCTCGGCCAGCACGGCGATTCGGGCGCGGGTGTCTTCGCCGCGCTTGGTGTCGTGGGTCGACAGCGTCGTCATGGCCGTGGGCCACGAGGCCTGACGGCCCGCCTGCGCGGAGTGGAAACCGGCGACGTCGAGCGCGAACTGCGCCGGGTCCCCGCCCACCTCGGTGAGCGAGCCCAGGCGTGTGAAGCGGTAGAACGCGGTGTCTTCGACGCCCTTGGCCATGACCGGGCCCGTGGTCTGCTGGAAGCGCCACGCGATCTCGAGCGAGGTGTCGGTGAGCGCCGGAACGAGCGCCTCGATCACGTCACCGAGCTCGGGGCGAAGGATCTCGGCCTCGCCGACCGCGGCGTCGAACCGGTCACGTCCGGCGGGGAGGTAGGAGCGGTACACCGGGAAGCACGCGAGGATCTCGGCGAGCGCGTCCTGCAGCACGGCCGGTTCGAATTCGCTCCTGATGCCCTCCGGGAGCCCGCGGACGATCCGGCGGATCTCCGACACCTGGATCGTGTCGGCGATGCGGCGCTTGGTGTCGTGGATGAGGTCGTGCCAGCCGGTCAGCGGCTCGAGCCCGGTGTCGGCCCGCAGCCGCGCGTCGAGCGCGTCGAGCGCCGCCTCGCCGGCCGCGTCGGTGAGCACGCGGTCGACCTCGGCGAGAGCGTCGTACCCCGTGGTCCCGGCGGTCTTCCACCACGATGGCAGAGCCTCACCGTGCTCGAGGATCTTCTCCACGAGCACGTACCCGGCCTCGGGGCCGCCGGCCTCGGCGAGCGCCGCGCCGAGGCGGTCGAGGTAGCCACCGGGGTCGACGAGACCGTCCGGGTGGTCCACACGGAGCCCGTCGGCGAGCCCCTCGCGCACCCAGCGCAGGATCTCGGCGTGCGTGGCCGCGAAGACCTCGGGACGCTCGACCCGCACGCCCGCGAGGGTCGTGACGGCGAAGAAGCGGCGGTAGTTCAGGTCGGCGGCTTCGTCCTGCCAGAAACGCAGTTCGAAGTTCTGCGCCGCCAGCAGAGCGGTGATCGCATCGCGCGAACCCGCGACCGCGGCATCCGTGCCCGTTCCCGGAGCCGCGGGGAACGCGTGGTCGTAGTACCGGATCAGCCCGTCGGGGGCGTCGGCGGCGGGCGTCGGGTCGTACGAGATCTCGTCGATCACTTCGGCGATGTCGGCGCCGAGCACCGGCACGCGCACTCGACCGTTTCCGAACTCCCAGTCGATGTCGAACGCGGTAGCGTGCGCGGACGCACGCCCCTGACGCAGCACGTCCCACCACCACGCGTTGGCGCGCGGGTCCGAGACGCCCATGTGGTTGGGCACGATGTCGATCAGGATGCCGAGACCCTCGGCGCGGGCCTTCGCCGCGAAGCGCTCGAGGCCCTCGGCGCCGCCGCGCGCGGGATCCACGCGCGTGACGTCGACCACGTCGTACCCGTGGTCGGAGCCCGGCGTCGCCTCGAGCAGCGGGGAGAGATAGGCCCAGGACACCCCGAGATCACGGAGGTAGCCCGTGATCTCGGCGGCGTCATCGAGGGGGAAGGATTCGCGGATCTGCAGGCGGTAGGTCGAAAGCGGATGCCGCATTCTGAATCAGAGCTCCGTTTTGGGGGCCTGCCCCGGCAGGTCGTCGGTGGCGGTGATGGCGATCTGCGCGGTGAGCGAGGCGGCCACGGAGTGGTCCACCTCCGGCTCGGGGACGTGGTGTTCACGCAGCACCATGAGCGACTTCGGCTCCAGCGTGAGGGCTTCACCGGGCGCGATGGGCTCGGTGTTCGCACGCTCCCCCGCGGTGTCGACGTACGCGTCCCACTTCGGGGCGTAGGCGATGTCGGGCATGCGGAAGTCGACCGTCTCGTCGCCGGCGTTGAACAGCACGAGGAAGTGGTCGTCACTGATCGACTCGCCGCGACGGTCGCGCTCGCGGATGCCCTGACCGTTGAGGAACACACCCACGGCGCGGCCGAAGCCGGAGTCCCAGTCCTCGGGGTGCATGAGCGTGCCGTCCGGGCGCAACCACACCACGTCGGGCAGCGGAGCGCCCTCCTCCATCTTCACGGGCCGGCCGTCGAAGAAGCGGCTGCGACGGAAGGTCGGGTGCTCCTTCCGCAGCCGCGCGAGGGCGGCGGTGAACTCCACGAGAGGGTGGTCGATGTTCGACCAGTCCACCCACGTGATCTCGTTGTCCTGGGCGTAACCGTTGTTGTTGCCGCCCTGCGTGCGCCCGAGCTCGTCGCCGTGCAGCAGCATGGGGACACCCTGGCTCAACAGGAGCGTCGCGATGAAGTTGCGCTGCTGCTGGGCGCGGAGCGTGCGGATCTCGGGGTCGTCCGTCGGCCCCTCCACACCCAGGTTGTTCGAGCGGTTGTGGGATTCGCCGTCGTTGTTGTCTTCGCCGTTGGCGTCGTTGTGCTTCTCGTTGTACGACACGAGGTCGCGCAGCGTGAAGCCGTCGTGGGCGGTGACGAAGTTGATGGATGCCACGGGCCGGCGCCCCGAGTGCTCGTAGAGGTCGGCCGAGCCGGTGAGCCGCGAGGCGAACTCGCCCAGGGCCTGCGGCTCGCCGCGCCAGAAGTCGCGCACGGTGTCGCGGTACTTGCCGTTCCACTCCGTCCACTGCGGCGGGAAGTTGCCCACCTGATAGCCCCCGGGACCGACGTCCCACGGCTCGGCGATGAGCTTGACCTGCGAGACTACCGGGTCCTGCTGGACGAGCTCGAAGAAGGCGGCGAGGCGATCGACCTCGTAGAACTCGCGCGCGAGGGTCGAGGCGAGGTCGAACCGGAATCCGTCGACGTGCATCTCGAGCACCCAGTAGCGCAGCGAGTCCATGATCAGCTGCAGCGTGTGGGGGTTGCCGACGTTGAGGCTGTTTCCGGTGCCCGTGTAGTCGGTGTAGTACCGCTTGTCGTCGTCTTCGAGGCGGTAGTACGCCTCGTTGTCGATGCCGCGCATGGACAGCGTCGGGCCCATGTGGTTGCCCTCGGCGGTGTGGTTGTAGACCACGTCGAGGATGACCTCGATGCCCGCGGCGTGGAGGGCCTTGACCATGGCCTTGAACTCCTGCACCTGCTGACCGTGGTCACCGGTCGAGGAGTAGGTGTTCTGCGGGGCCAGGAACGCGATGGTGTTGTATCCCCAGTAGTTCGACAGCCCCTTCTCTTCGAGGGTGGAGTCGTTGACGAACTGGTGCACCGGCATGAGCTCGATCGCGGTGACGCCGAGCTTGCGCAGGTGATCGATGACCGCCGGGTGGGCGATACCCGCGTAGGTGCCGCGCAGCTCTTCGGGAACGTCGGGGTGCAGCTGGGTGAGGCCCTTGACGTGCGCTTCGTAGATGAAGCTCTCGGCGTACGGCGTCTTGGGGTGGCGGTCGCCGGTCCAGTCGAAGAACGGGTTGATGACCACGCCCTTCATCATGTGCGCGGCGGAATCCTCGTCGTTGAACGAGTCGGGGTCGCCGAACTCGTAGCTGAAGACCGGCTGACCCCACTCGATCTGCCCCTCGACCGCTTTGGCGTAGGGATCGAGCAGCAACTTGCTCGGATTGAAGCGCTGCCCGCTCGCGGGGTCGTACGGACCGTGCACCCGGTAGCCGTACCTCTGCCCGGGTTGGATGTTCGGAAGATAGGCGTGCCACACGAACGCATCGACGTCCACGAGCTCGAAGCACGTCTCCGTTCCGTCTTCTTCGAAGAGGCAGAGCTCGACGCGCTCGGCTCCCTCGCTGAACAGGGCGAAGTTCGTCCCGTTGCCGTCGTAGGTCGCCCCGAGGGGATAACTGGATCCTGGCCATACCTGCTGCACGTCGCTCACGATAGACCAGCCCTGTGACACGCGACTGCCGGGGCCGCATCCGTTGACACCCCCACCCCCGCGGACTATGCGAATTCGCTCAGGCTCGTTCGGGCGGATGCTGCAGCAGATCGATGCGCTCGTCGAGATAGCCGGCCAGCGGCACGTACCCTCCCCGCGCGCTCCACCGCACCGCCGGTTCCCCGTCGCGGAGGGCGAGCGGCGCGCTCCTGTCGTCGAGCGCACCGAGATCCACGGGCTGCCAACCGATGTGGACCGTCTCGCCCTCCGGGACGCCGCCCCGCTCGGCCGCGGCCGCCAGTTCGGCACGGCGCCGCTGCGATTCCGCGGGGAAGCCGCGCCGCACCTCGGCCCGCGAACGGACGATGTCGCCGGTGGACAGCACCGCCTCGTCAGTGAGCAGCAGCACGCCCAGGTGCCAGGCCCGCCCGCGATCGACGATGCGGGGGGCGCGCGGGATGCCGAGGAAACGGCGCCCCTCCTGCAGGTCGCCCAACCGCTCGCGCGGCGCGTCGACGAGCCGGCTCCGTGCCGCGGCGAGCAGTTCCTCCACGCGGGCGATGGCGTCGGGGCCGGTCATGCGGTCGTCTCCTCGGCGGCCGCGGAGCGGGCGCGATCGAGGGAGCGTTCCGCCGCATCAGCGGTCTCACGCGCCGTCGACGTCTCGCGCTCGGCCTCCCGCAGCGCCGCCTCGGCGGCGGTGGCATCCTGCTCCACGCGCGCGATCTCGGCGCGCAGGCCCGCCACCCGCTCCCGGACCCGGTCCGCGTGCTCGCGCGCGGTCGCCTCCCGCGCCCGCGCCCCCGTGAGCGTGCGGTCGGCGTCGGCGCGAGCGCGCTCCGCGTCGCGCACGGCGCGTTCCGCGGCTTTCCGGGCCCGCCGCTGAGCGAGATCGTCCGGGGCGGGGCCCTCCATCGCGGATGCCGAGGCGTCGGGCACCGACCCGGCCACCGCGCGGGCCGGGTCGGTGTCGTCCGCGAGGTCGAGGGAGGCCACCAATCGGCCGGTGAGCACGAGAGCGGCGGCGTGCGGGTCGATGACGGCGGCGTTGACGGTCTTCTCCACGGCGTCGCGCATCGCCGAGCTGAGGGTGACCCCCGCGTCCGCGGCGAGGTCGACCGCCCGTCGGGCGAGGGCAGCGACCAGCTGCCGCCGTTGACGTCCGAGACGAGCGAGCTCGGCGGCATCCGCGTCGTCCTGCGCCTCGCGCAGCGCCCGCGAGAGCTCGACGGCCTCGGCGAGCTGTCCGTCGCGCGCGAGCAGGTTGACCGCCCACGCCGCGAGGGTCGGCTTGCGCAGGCGCGCGATGCGCGTCCCCACGGCTCCTCCCACCTCGGCGGCACGCGCGTCGCGCGCCGCGGTGAAACCCGCGGGAGGAAGGGCGAGCAGGTCGGCCGCGACCTCGTCGAGGAGGGTGGCCGCGTCGCTCATCCCTCCATTGTGACGCGTGCGGTCAGAGCGGGACCACCCCGGGGCGTGGACCCCGGATCTGCCGATGCAGGCGCTCCATGCGCGCGTCGAGCTCCGCCGCGGTCTCTGCGGCATCCTTCAACTCGGCAAGGAGGTCGTCCGGGACGAGCCGGTCGTACTTGTAGTAGATCTTGTGCTCGAGACTCGCCCAGAAGTCCATCGCGATCGTTCGGAACTGCACCTCGACCGGGACGTCGACCCGTCCGGTCGACAGGAACACCGGCACGTCGACGATCACGTGCAGACTCTTGTAGCCGTTCGCCTTCGGCCGGGCGATGTAGTCCTTGACGTCGCGCACGGTGATGTCGTCCTGCTGCGTCAACAGGTTCGAAAGACGGTAGGCGTCGTCGATGAAACTGCAGGTGATCCGGATGCCGGCGATGTCGGTGATGGCGCTCCGGATGGAGTCGAAGTCGGGCTCGATGCCCTTGCGCCGCACCTTGTCGACGAGGCTGTCGGGGGACTTCACGCGACTGGAGACGTGCTCGATCGGGTTGTAATCGTGCATCTCCTGGAACTCCTCGCGAAGGATCGAGATCTTCGTCTCGACTTCGGCGAGACCGAAGCGGTACTCCATGAGGAAGCGTTGGAACTCGTCGCGCAAGGCACGCAGAGACGCTCCGGACACCGTGATCTGCTGATCGTCCAGCGGGTCGGACATGATCCAGACGCTAGCGGCGCCGGCTACGAGGGTGCTGGGAGTCACTCCCCCGGGTGCTCGGAGCTGCGTGGCATCAGCTCGCCGTCGATGACGTCGATCCCCGTCAGCTGATCGAAGACTCCGGGGAGGTCTGCGGGCTCTTCGGACTCCGGGACCGAGGGGAAACGGGGGGCGCTCACGCGGCATCCTTCCGTGGACTACTCCCCACCGTTGCAGAACCCCCGGGCGAGAGGGGGTGGCCTTGACACCCCATGAGTGGGCGTTTAGAGCCTGACGCGACCGCCGCTATCGTGGAGGGCATGGGCACGATCTTCTACGGCGGAGGCGGAACGGCCGTCCACATCGAGGACCGCGCGCTGGCGCACCTCAAGGTCGTCATCTCCACGAAGCTGCGCCGCGGCGAGAGCTTCACCCTGTCGTGGCAGCACCCCGAGGATCAGCCGCGGGGCCGCAGCACCCTGTGGCTGCACCCTGCCATCCCGCTCCGCTTCGTCTTCGATGACGCCGAGCCCACCACGCTCAGTCGCGAGTGGGTCGAGCGTTTGGTCGAATCCGCGAACTCGTCCGGAGGCATCATGCTGGTCTCCGAAGACATCGCTCCTGCCGACGACGCGCACAAGCGCTGAGGTCACGCCTCTTCGACGAGGGTGTCCTCCGACGGCTCCGGCGTGATCGAGAGCCCGTTGGGCCCGGATGCCGCGAGCATGAGGTCTTCGACCCACACCCGGTTGATCCGCGGCTGACGGCTACCGTAGAAGTGGAACTGGATCGGCACCGAGGGGTGCATCCAGAAGCTCCGTCGGCCACTGCCGTCACCGACTTCGACGTCGAACATGAACGACTCGGAGCGACGCAGCTTGTTCATCACGACGATGCGCAAGTGCGCCAACGTGCGGTCATCGATGTCGACGGCGTTGGCCACGGTGTCGTAGATGAATCGGCCCATGACGACGAGCCTATCCGAGACGAACCGCCGGACGCCGCGCGGATGCCACGGCAGAGCCCGCGGAATCAACCCCCGGTTCCGGCGGGTGGGGCACGGATACCGTGAAGGGGTGGGAACCCTTTACTACGGCGACGTCGCGACTCCGATCGACATCGAGGATCGCGCTCTCGCTCACGTCAAGGTCGTCATTGCGACCAAGCTCCGCCGCGGCGAGAGCTTCACGCTCTCCTGGACGCACGGACCCGGGCAGGAGGTGGGACGCAGCACCGTCTGGCTGCACCCCTCGATTCCGCTGCGATTCGTCTTCGACGATCCCGAACCCGCCCTGCTCAGCCGGGCATGGGTGGAGGCCCTGGCGAACTCGGCGAACTCCTCGGGCGGGCTGCTGCTCGTTCCCGACCCGGCCGACGACGCCTCGGACGACTGACTCAGGGGAACCGCAGGTCGAGGACCTCTCGAGCGCCCTCTTCGACCGCGGTCGGGATCACCAGCGGGCGCCCGGCCGAGAACGCCTCCCACTCGCGCAGGACCACCGTCTCGATGCGTACGGGGTCCTCACCCGGGTAGTCCAGGCACAGTCGCGAGACGACCGACCGCAGGGATGCCACAGGGATTCCGTCCACGGCTTGGACGGCGTCCACGGCGGTGGCGCGGGGGCGCGCCTCGATCGTGTTCTCGTCCATGTCTTCATGGTTTCACGGAGCTCGAACGATGCCTAATACTCCGAACTCGACTAGTCTTCCTAGCTTCTTACGTGCCGTGAGGATCGAGGATCAGAGCGTCACGTCGGCGTCGACGGGGACCTCGGAATGCGGGTCGACCTGGTCGACGGCATCCTGCAATCTGCTCAAGCAAGCGATCACGGTGACGCATTCCTCGGGCGTCATGTCGACGACGGCGGACATCATCCGTGAGTGCATGGAACCGAGGGTCGCGCGCACCTCGGCGTCGCTCGCGGCGGTCGCCACGACGTGGATGCTGCGGCGGTCGGTGGGGTGCGGCACGCGCGTGACGTGACCCGATTTCTCGAGCCGGTCGATGATCGCGGTCGTCGAGGCGGTGGAAACTCCCAGGTAGCGCGTCAATTCGCTCGGCGAGACCTGACGGCCCTGACCCGAGGCCCGCAACAGGAAGCGCAACACCAAGAGGTCGTTCTCGCCCATCGACATGGACTCGCGCGTCCGTCGACGCATCGCGACCTCGGCCGCGCGATAGACCCGGAAGGCCTGCAGGACTTCGACGGCACGTCGGCGACGGTCCTCTTCGGTCGTGTCATACCAATAGCGCGACGATTGCGAGCCGTTCTCCACTTCGGCATCCTACGTCAGCCCGGCACGACGAGACCCTGCCTGCGAGCAGGGGCGGAAGATACGATGGTTGATCTATCGGTCGTCTAGTTGATGGCCTTCTGAGATACAAGTAACACGAACTATCCCGGCAGGGGGGTGACGAAGCGAATGGCCACCGAAGCGGACGTGGTGAAGGCCGTCGACGACCTGTCCGAGTCCGGCGCGGCATCCGAGCGCGTCGCCCTGCAGTCGCTGGGCATCGGCCCCAACGACGCCAAGGTTCTTCGGTTCCTCCTGGCCCGGGGAGACGCAGACGAGCCGGTCACGCCCCGACTCCTGTCAGAGATGCTCGGCATCTCCTCGGCGGCGACGACGGCGCTCATCGACCGCCTCGCCGACGCGGGATGGGTGGAGCGGGTTCCCTTCCCGGGCGACCGTCGCTCGATCGTCGTGCGAGCCACCGTCGACGAAGGATCCCCCGCGCGACACCTGCTCGCCGTGCGACGCTCGTCGGTCGCGGCCGCCGCGGCACGCCTCGGCGCCGCAGAGCGCCGCGTCGTCGCCGACTTCCTCGGCGAGGTCGCACGGGGCGAGCAGCACCAGATGGAGCGTCTGCGTTCGCGCGAAGAAGGAACCCGCCCCGCCTGAGCGGCGGGACGGGACACGGATCAGCCGTTCGAGCGGCCGGTCTCCTCCTGCAGGCGCTCGATCTGCTCCGACGCCTCCGCCTTCGTCAGTGCGGCGGTGATCTCCTCACCCGCTTCGCGGGCGAGGGTGTCGAGGTAGCTGCGCTGCGGCGCGGTCATCGGTTCGTCGCCGGTGACCCAGTCGGAGGGATCTTTCTCGGCGGAGTTCTCTCCCTCGCGCGCGGCGCCGAGGGTCTCTTCTTCATGGTCACGAGGGGCATCGGTCATGGTGTCACGGTAGGCGTCCCTCCTGACGGGGACGCCGGGATTGACAGGTGGCACCGGGGAGTGGGGCATCCTGGGACGATGCCCGAGGCCACCCGCTCCGCCGACCTGGACGTCGAGACCATCCGACGGGGGAATGCCCGGACACGAGTGACGATCGTGTCCTCCGGCGCCGTATCCGGCCGCGCTTTCGTGCTGATCGCCGGGATCGGGGTGGCCGCGAGCTACTTCGAGTTCCTCGCGCCTCTGTTGGCAGAGGACGGCGACGTATACGCCCTCGATCTCCCCGGGTTCGCCGGGATGCCGGCATCCGGGGAGGAGCCGACCGCCGCGTTCTTCGCCGACCAGGTCGAAGGGGTCATCGCGCACTACGGCCTGAAGGATCCGGTCCTCATCGGTCATTCGATGGGGACGCAAGTGGTCACCGAGGTGCTCGCCCGCCGCGACGACCTCTCGCACGCGGTCCTGGTGAGCCCCGTCGTCGATGAGACCGAGTCCTCGGTCCTCGCCCAGGCGATCCGGTTCGCGCAGTCCACGGCGCGCGAGTCCGTGCACGTCGCCGTGATGGCCGTCTCGGCCTACGTGTTGTGCGGGTTCCTCTACTTCCTCGAGGTCCTCCCCCACATGCTCCGGTACCGCATCTCGGACCGCATCGGCGCGGCCCACGCGCGGCTGCTGCTGATCCGCGGGGAGTTCGACCGCCCATCACCCCGGCGCCTGCACTCGCGACTGGTCGCTCGCGCGCGCACCGCGCGTCGGTGGGAGATCGAGGGCGCGGCACATTCGATCATCAACGGTCACGCCGTCGGCGTCGCCCGGCTCGTCCGGCGCCACCTCGACGACGATCTGGCTCCGCGCGGGAGGATGCCCGCCGCCGAGGCGAAGGTCCCGCCGGCGCGGCATGCCGACCTGCGGATGATCCTGGATGCCACCGCGACCCGCCTCGCGGAATGGTGGAGCGCGGTGCGCGGCGATCAGCGTGGAGTCGAACGGGCCAAGTCGCGGCACGCCCGTCTGCTGTGGCGCGCCTACGTGTCGCGGCGCTGAGGAGCCGCCTGCGTCACTCCGCTGCCGTCACCGCGTCCAGCGCACGGTTGAGCGCCGCCGCCGTCGTGAGCCGGGCCGCCGCCGGCACCGCCGCCAGGAACCCGCCCACGAACGTGTCGCCGAGCCCGATGGTCGTCGGGCGCGCGACGTCCACGACGTACGCGGGGACGCCGACGGCCGGCATCCGCTGCACGACGGCGGCGACGACCGCTGCACCCCCCGCGTGGCGGGGCAGCCGAGCGGTCTCGTCGAGGTCGTCGGCGCGGCAGTCGTCGCCGAGGCGGTAGCGCGTCGCGGCGGTCCGCGTCGCACTCTCCAGCGCCGCGCGGTGCCGGCCTGCCTCCGGGCCTACCGCGACGGCCCAGAACTTCGTGTGCACGACGAGCGCCGGGGCGGGGATGAGCGCGTGCACGTCGGCGAGCGCCGCGGCGACGTCGTCGGGCGAGAGCAGGTCGACGGGCCGCCCGAGGTACTCCTGGAGCTCGTCCTCGTTCATGCCGTAGACGTCGATGCGGTCCATCAGTCGCGTCCGCACGAGACCGGCGAACGACCGCTCGTAGAAGCCGGCGTCTTCGTAGTAGACCAACGCCGAATCCGGCAGACGTCGCATCGCCGCACGCACGTCGTGCAGCCGCCGGTCGAGCAGGGCGGCATCCTGCATCGTGTTGAACCCCGACACCAGGAACGCCGCCGCCTCGGCGAGGGCGTCACCGAGACCGGGGGCGATCGCCATCTCCCGGTTGGGTGCGTCGTTGGCGAAGATGAGGCGATTGGATGCCGGGGCGACGACCTCCCCGTCGACCAGGCGCACCGACGCGCCCTCGGGATACTGCACGATCAGGTGCGGATCGAGGGTGTCGCGCGTGGCCGAGGACAGCACCCGCATCGAGGAGGGAAGCAGCCGGCGCACGTTGTCGTCGATGCTCACCAGGTGCTGCACGGTGGGCACGCCGATCCGGTCCAGCGCGATGCCGGCACGCACGCCCGTGCCTCCGAGGGTGATCTCGACGTCGAAGTGCGCCGCGAAGCGCTCCACGATCTCGGACGAGAGGACGAAGCGCTCGCCTCCCCCGCCGGTGGCGAGGAAGGCGAGCACCGTCACGACGAGGGCGCGCTCGTCGATGATCGGCGTCGTGGTGACCAGGTCGTCCCGACGGATGCCGTAGTCCTCCGCGAGGGCGGAGAGCACGTCGGCATCCCACCGGATCTCGTAGTCGACGGTGCCGCCGAGCCCGAGGACGAGGTCGTGTGCCATGACGCCGATCATCTCCGTTCAGTACAGGTCGGCCTTGCCGGCGGCGCCGAAGAGGTCGATCTTCTCGGCCGCGGTGATCTTCATCGCGGCGATGGGCTCGGGCTGGATGGCGTTGGGCTCGCGCAGGCGACGGTCGGTGCCGAGCACCTCGCGCATGCGGTCGTGGTACGCCACCTTGATGTCGCTGGAGATGTTGATCTTGTTCACACCCAGCTCGACCGCCCGGCGCAGTTCGGCGTCGGGGTTGCTCGAGCCGCCGTGCAGGACGAGCGGGATGCCGACGGCGGCCTTGATCTGCTCGAGCAGATCGTGGCGCAGCTCGGGGTTCTTGTCGGACGGGTACAGGCCGTGCGAGGTGCCGATGGCGATCGCGAGGCTGTCCACTCCGGTCTGCTCGACGAAGCGCACGGCGTCGTCGACGTTCGTGTAGATGATCTCCGCGGCACCCGACTCGCCGTAGCTGTCGTTCGCGCCGATGGTGCCGAGCTCGCCCTCGACCTGGATGCCGGCCGCGTGCGCGGCTTCGACGACCTTGCGGGTGATCGCGACGTTCTGCTCGAACGGCTCGAGCGACGCGTCGATCATCACCGAGGTGAAGCCGGAGTGGATCGCCGTGATCATCTGCTCGTACGACCCGCCGTGATCCCAGTGGATCGCCACGGGGACGCTCGAGCGGTGCGCGCGGGCGTGCATCGCCGCGATGAGGTCGGTGGTGATGTGCGAGACCTCGTCGGGGTGGATGGCGATGATGACCGGAGCGGACTTCTCTTCGCTGATGTCCATGATCCCGGTGAACATCGCCCAGTCGCTGATGTTGAAGGCGGGGATGGCGAAGCTGTGGGTGTTGGCCACGTCGAGGATGGACTTGCCGGTGTAGAGCACGGATTTCTCCTTGTTGGGGTGGGTCGGCGGTGGTCAGCTCTTCACCGAACCGGCCGTGAGGCCGCTGATGAAGAAGCGCTGGAAGAACAGGAAGAGGATCAGCACGGGGATCGAGCCGAGGATGCTCATCGCCATGATCTGGTTCCACTCGTAGGAGTGCTGGCCCATCAGCAGCTGGATGCCGATCGGCACGGTGCGCATGTCGATGGTCCGGGTGAGGGTCAGCGCGAAGAGGAACTCGTTCCACGCGATCATGAACGTGTAGATGCCCACCGACACGATCCCGGGGATCGAGATCGGCACGAGGACGCGCCACAGGGCGGTGAAGGAGCCGGCCCCGTCGACGCGGACGGCCTCGTCGAGCTCCTTCGGGAGGGTGTTGAAGTACCCCGTCATCATGATGATCGCGTAGGGCAGCGTGAACACCATGTAGGTGAGGATCAGGCCCGGGTAGGTGTTGTAGAGCTTGAGCGCCACCATGAGCCCGAAGTACGGGATGAGCAGCGTGATGGGCGGCACGGCCTGGACGCTGACGATGATCACGTTCACGATCCGCTTGCCGCGGAACTCGAACCGGCTGAACGCGTAGGCGGCCTGGATCGCGACGAGGAGCGTCAGGATCGTCACGGCGCCGGCGACGACGTAGCTGTTGATGAAGAAGCGCACGGTCTCGGGCGTGGTGAAGATCTTCACGTAGGCGTCGAACGAGAAGGTGTCCGTGATCAGGCGCGGCGGCAGCTCGAAGATCTGCGTGTTCGACTTGAACGAGCTCGAGAGCATCCACAGCACGGGACCGGCGGCGAAGACGGCCCCCAGCAGGAGCCCGACGATCACCCCGGTACGGGCGACGCGGGTGCGGGTCGCGGAGGTCATGGCCATGTCAGTCCCTCGCCTTCTGGTGGCGGACGTAGAGCACCGCGATGATCATCGACATCGCCAGGACCAGCACCGCGGAGGTGGAGGCCATCGAGAAGTCGTAGGTCGCGAACGCGAGCTTGTAGGTGAACGTGCTGAGCATCTCGGTGACGTCGATGGGACCGCCGCCGGTGGTCAGCCAGATGAGGGCGAACTGCTGCGAGGTCCAGATGAGGTCGAGCAGCAGGAGGCTGACGATGATGGGCCGCAGCTGCGGGATGGTGACGTTCCAGAAGCGCTGGACGGGGCTCGCACCGTCGACGGTCGCGGCTTCGTAGAGGTCGCTCGGGATCCCCTGGAGGCCGGCGAGCAGACTCACCATGAAGAAGGGGTAGCCGGCCCAGATGTTGATGAAGGTGACCGTGCCCAGCGCGAGCTGCGGCGAAGCGAGCCACTCGATGTTCGTGTTGAGCAGGAAGTTCACGATGCCGTTAGGGGCCAGGAGCATGCGCCACAGCACCGCGATGACGGCGACGGTGAACAGCCACGGCAGCACGTACAGGCCCCGGAAGATCGCACGGGGCACGGCGCCGATGAGGCGGCTGTTCAGCAGCATCGCGAAGGACAGTCCGAGCACGAGGTGCGCGGCGACGCTCGTGAGGGTGAAGAAGAGCGTGTTCCCGGTGGCCTTCCAGAACCCGGGATCGGTCAGCACGGAGATGTAGTTGTCGACACCGACGAGCTGGGGGTTCTTGTTCGTGATGACGTTGTCCTGGAACGAGTAGCCGACGACCATGACGATCGGGACGATCATCAGGACGAACAGCAGGATCAGCGTCGGGGCCAGGAAGGTGTACGCCTCCGAGGCGTTCCGCAGCTGGCGGGTGCGGCGGGACGCGGGGCGTCCGGTGACGATGAGTTCGGTGTCGGGGGGTGTGAGGGTGCGCATGGTCATGGTGTGCGGCTTTCGGTGAGCGGGATGCCGCATCGCGAACGGCGGCGATGCGGCATCCCGTGTCAGCGTCGGATCAGAACTCCGACGTCCATTCGTCCTGGGCCTTCTTCAGCGCGTCGCTCATCGACTGCTGACCGTCCAGCGCGGACTGGAACTGCTGGCCGAACTGGCGCATGAGTTCCTCGGCCACGGGCAGGCCCGTGAACTCGTTGGCCGGGTAGCCGGCCTTGTAGATCTCGAAGGCGGTCTTGAACAGGGCGTCGTCCTCGACGAAGGTCGGCACGGCCTCGGTGTTGCCCGGGAAAGCCTTCGCCATCGTGGACAGCTCGGCGTTGACGTCCTTGCCCATCAGGAACTGCACGAGCTTGAAGGCGGCATCCTTGTGCTCGGAGTTCTCGGCGACACCGATTCCCCACGAGGCGTAAGGGATGCCGCGTTCACCCGTGAAGCCGTCCTCGGCGGGGATCGCCGAGATCGAGAAGGTCAGGTCGGGGTTGGACTCGCGGATCAGGTTGATGTGCGCGAGCGAGTCGATCATCATGCCGACGCGGCCGTTGGTGAACTCCTCGACCTTGTCCTGCTCCTTCATCGTGAAGGACCCGGGTGCGATGACCCCGTCGTTCCACAGCTGCTGGATGTAGGCGGTCGCCGACGTGACGTCGGCGTTGGTCAGGTCGGGCTTGCCGTCCTTGAGCATCGACCCGCCGGAGGCCCACACCCAGGACATGACGTCGTTCTGCACGCCGTTGGGCGCTTCGAGGGACAACGGCAGCACCCAGCCGGACACATCGCCGCCGAGGGCCTTGATCTTCTTGGCGGCGTCGGCGAACTCCGTGCGCGTGGACGGGGGTGCACTGACGCCCGCCTGCGACAGCAGCGCGTCGTTGGTGAACATCGGGTACACGAAGTTGATGACAGGGATCATGTAGGTGCTGCCGTCGACCTGGATCTGGCTGGCGAGCTGACTGTCGTCGTAGCCCGCGTCGCTCATCAGCTTCGACATGTCGGCGATGACGCCCTGCTTGGCGAAGTCGCTGACCCAGGCACCGTCCAGGCCCACGACGTCGGGCATGGTGCCCGACGCGGCGCCGGCGAAGAGCTGCTCCTTGGTCGAGGCGTAGGGGCCGCTGACCAGGTCGACCTTGATGCCCGGGTTCTCCTGCTCGAACTGGTCCATGAGCGCACGGAACTGGCCGTCGGGCAGTTCCGGCTCCCACCACTGAGCGAACTCGAGAGTGACGTCTCCGCCGCCGGAGGGAGCGTCCGAGTTCGACGAGCACCCCGCCATCGCCAGGAGGGTCGTGGCCGCCGCGGCGGCACTGACGAGCTTGATGGCGTTCCGACGCCCGCGCCCGCTGTTGTCCATCGTTTCTCCTCATTGAGATCTGCTGTATTTCGCGCTGTTCTGCGCGTTCTTGCATCTTTCAGCATGAGTATGCGCGGGTCTGCGGCACGCGTCAAGACTCCGATGCACATTCGTGATGATTACGGCACGCAGTGGCATCTAAACCTGCATAAAGCGGCCTATCTGTGCCGTTTCGTGCCGAAATCGCCGAAAATACCTCGTGCCGCGTGCGGCTCTGTGCTAGAGATGACGGCATGGAGGGCACCACGAACAACACCAGGAGACGGCTTCCGGCGGGCAGGAAGGCCGAACTGGCCGCCTATGTCGCTCAATCCGGACAGGTGACCGTCGTCGACCTGGCCTCGCATTTCGGCGTCTCGATCGACACCGTACGCCGGGATCTGGATCAGCTCGATCGCGAGGGAATCGTCGTGCGCACCCACGGCGGCGCGGTCAGTGCGATGTCGGTCCCCGGCCGCGACCGCGGCCTGGACGTCCGTCTGCAGATGCAGATCGCCGAGAAGGAGAAGATCGCCACGATCGCCGCCGACCTCATCGAGGACGGCTCCGTAGTGGTGCTGAACGCCGGCACCACGACGCTGGCCGTCGCGCGAGCCCTCCGCAATCACCGGAACCTCACGATCGCGACCAACAACCTCCGCATACCGGCGGAGATCTCGCCGCAGGTCTTCCGCGACCTGTTCATCTTCGGCGGCGCCGTGCGCACGATCACTCAAGCCACGACCGGCCCGGTGACGTTGGCGACCAGCTCGCACAGCCCCGACGTCGAGATCCGGTGCGACTACGCCCTCATCGCCGTCGGAGCTGTGGATGCCTCGGGCTTCTCGACCAGCAACCTCGGCGACGCCACGATGATGAGCGAGATGATCCAGCGCGCCGATCGCACCGCGATCCTCGCGGACTCCACCAAACTCGACCGGCGCCTGTTCGCCCAGGTCGCAACGCTCGAGATGGCGGATTACCTCATCACCGACGCGCCGCCCTCCCCCGACCTCGCGGAGGCCTTGGCGGAGGCGGGCGTGACGGTGCTCACGCCCTGAGACCGCGGCCTGCGCGCGGGCGCAGACGGCCGCGGGGCCTCGCACGCCGCGGCATCCGGTCCCCGAAACAGGGCATGCGGTCAGACCGTCAGCAGGACCTTGGTGGCGCGGCGCTCGTCCATGGCACGGTAGCCCTCGGCGGCGTCCTCGAGCGGCAGCGTCAGGTCGAACACCGCGCCCGGGTCGATCTTCCGGTCCCAGATGAGCTGGATCAGCTCGGGGAGGAAACGCCGCACCGGCGCCGGACCGCCGTGGAGGTGCACGGCCGAACGGAACAGCTCCTGTCCCTCGAGCGTCACGTCGTGCGAGACGCCGACGAAGCCGATGTGCCCGCCGGCGCGAGTGGACCGGATCGCCTGCTCCATCGACTGCTGCGTCCCGACGGCTTCGATCACCGAGTGCGCGCCGAGCCCGTCGGTGAGCTCCTTGACCTTCGCGATACCCTCGTCGCCGCGCTCCTCGACGATGTCGGTCGCCCCGAAGCGGCGGGCCAGCTCCTGCCGGTCGGCGTGGCGCGACATCGCGATGATGCGCTCGGCGCCGAGCTGCTTCGCGGCCAGGATGCCGAGGAGCCCCACCGCACCGTCGCCGACCACCGCGACGGTCTTCCCGGGGCCGACCTCGGCCGCCACGGCGGCGAACCAGCCGGTGCCGAGCACATCGGAGGCGGCCAGCAGCGAAGGGATGAGGTCGGCGTCGGGCTGACCCGGAGTCGCGACGAGAGTGCCGTCGGCGAGCGGGATGCGGGCGAACTCGGCCTGCGTTCCCACGCTTCCCATGGGAACGACGTGCACGCACCGCGACTGGTAGCCGGCCCGACAGATCTCACACGTGTTGTCGGATGCCATGAACGAGCCGACGACGAAATCGCCCACCTTCACGTTCTTCACCGCGTCACCGATCTCGGTGACCACGCCGAGGTGCTCGTGGCCCATCGGGGTGGCATCCACCTCGTCCGACCCGCGGTACGGCCACAGGTCGGACCCGCAGATGCACGACGCGGCGAGACGGATGATGGCATCCGTCGGTTCCTGGATGGTCGGGTCGTCCCGGTCTTCGACGCGTACGTCTCCGGCGGCGTGCATGATGACTCCACGCATGGGGGCTCCTCTCGGGTGGGAAGTGGCTCCTCTCGGTGTACTCCCCCGAGCTTCGCGTCGTGCGGGGCTTGCGCGATCAGAACCCGGTCGACAGCACCCGGTCGAGCATGTCGGCGAAGTAGTCGACGGACTCGCGCGAGACGCACAGCGGCGGCTTGATCTTCAGCACGTTCTGGTGGTCGCCCGTCGGCTGCATGATGACGCCGAGCTCGAGCAGCCGGTCGCAGATCGCGGCGGTCTCCTCGGTCGCGGGTTCGAGGGTCTCCCGGTCGCGCACGAACTCGAGGCCGAGGTACAGCCCCGAGCCGTGCACGGTGCCGACGAGCGGATGCCGCTCCCCCAGCGCCTCAAGACGGGCCTTGAGGTGTCCGCCGACGACACGGGCGTTCTCCTGGAGCCCCTCGTCCTCAATGATGTCGAGCACCGTCATGCCGACGACGGACGACAGCGGGGAGCCTCCCGTCGAGGAGAAGAAGTAGCCCTGCGTGCGGTAGCGGTCCGCGATCTCGCGGCGGGTGACGACGGCCCCGAGCGGGAAGCCGGCACCGATCGACTTGGCGACCGCGACGATGTCGGGCACGACGCCCTGCTGCCGGAAGCCCCAGAACCACGACCCGAGGCGACCGAAGCCGACCTGCACCTCGTCGGCGATCGCGAGTCCGCCGAGCTCGCGGACGGCGGCGTAGACCTCGCGCAGGTAGCCGTCGGGCAGGGCGACGCCGCCGGCGTTGCCGTAGAAGGTCTCGCTGAGGAAGGCCGCGGGCGCCTGCCCCGCGGCGGCGAGCGTGCGGAGCCGCGCGACGGCTTCGGGGGCGTAGCGAGCGGCATCCGCTCCGCGGTGGCGACCGCGGTACGAATTCGCGGCGTCGACCGTGTGGACCCAGTCGGGGCGGGTCTCGAGGGCGTGCGGATTGTCGGCGATCGAGGTCGAGACCGCATCGCTGGCGTAGGTCCAGCCGTGGTACGCCTCGGCCATGGCGACGACGTCCTGGCGGGAGGTCGCGGCCATCGCGAGGCGGATCGCGAGGTCGACGGCCTCGGAGCCGGAGTTGACGAAGAACACCGTGTCGAGCTCGTCGGGGAGGGTCGCCGCGAGCCGCTCGCCGTACTCGGTGATCGCGGCGTAGTGGAATCGCGAGTTGGTGTTCAGCAACCGTGTCTGCCGCGACACCGCGGCGGCGATCCGGGGGTGCGCGTGCCCGACCGAGGCGACGTTGTTGACCATGTCGAGGTAGACGCGACCGTCCACGCCGATGAGGTACTCGCGCCAGCCCCGCTCGATGCGCGGCGGCCGCGAGTAGTAGTGCTCCTGCACCTCGGCGACGACCGCCTCGCGGCGCTCGAGGAGGTCGTCCGGGGCGGCCTCCGGCGCGGCGACGCCGAGCGCGGGGGTCGCGTCGCCGATCACGGCGCGCCAGCCAGGGAGGTCGCTCGGGCGCACGGCGTCCGGGACGTCGGCGGGATCGAGGGACGTGAGGAGAACGCGCACGCGCGTCCGGGCGGCGACCTCGAGCGTTCGCGCGGAGGGGTTCGGGATGCCATCGTCTCCCCACACCGCGAGGGCGCCGCCGGGGAGGTCGAGGCGCGTCGGTTCGGCGAACCACACCGACGCGGCCGTGGGGACGGTTGCGGGCTCCTCCGGCGTGCGGGAGGGGGCCCCGAGCAGCGTCGGGACGAGCGCGGGGAGGACCACCGCATCGGCACCGCCGTCGATCAGGCGCTGCGCTGCGACTTCGAGCGCGTCGGCGGCGAGCCACGCGCCCTCGTCGGCGAGCGGGGACAGGGTCGTGGCATCCAGGACGACCGGCCGCACCCCGGCGGGCAGGAGCGATGCGCCTCCCCACGCCGGCGCGTCGGACACGTCGCGTCCGAGAGCGTGACGGATCCGCGCCGTCGCGACCTCGATGGGCACGGCGATGGACCGACGCAGGATCTCGAACTCGCGATCGAGGGCGCCGCTGGCGTAGTCGTTCGCGTCGTCGAGCCGCACCTGCTGGCGACCGCTCAGGACCAGGACGACCCCGCGGAGCACGACCAGCGGCCAGAGCGCCGTGATCTCGTCGTCGGAGAGCGGACGGCGGCGGTCGAACGCCGCGATCGCGGGCAGAGTCGAGGCGGACGTCGCGCCGTCGTGATGGAGCACCGACGACACCGTCACCGCGATCTCGCCCACGGCCCACGATTCGATGACGTCGCCGAAGTCGATCACGGCGTCCGGAAGCGTGTCGACACCGTGCGGGCGCAGGACGTTGTCGTCGGTGACGTCGAAATGGCCGAGCTGCCGCGGGAGGGCGTCGGCGACCGGGTGGAGCGCGGCGAGCGCAGCGGCGGTGGCGGCGGCGCAGTACTCGCGCACCTCGGCATCCGGCTCCGAGGCCGCGATGTCGGCGATCACGCGCTCGGCATGGCGCAGATCCCACTGCAGCACGCGCCCCGAGGCGGGATGCGTCTCGCCCGCCAGCGCGACGCTGACGGCGGCCGCCAGCTCACCCAGACGCGCGACCGTGCGCGGCGCGAGGTAGCCCGAGCCGGTGAGGGTCGAGCCCGGGACGAACGAGATCACCCGGGCGTGGAGCCGGCCCTGGCTGGTCTCCCACCAGCCGGCGAGGGGTCCGCGGGGCCCTGCGACGATCTCGGGGATGCGCAGTCCGGGTTCGGCCCGCGCGACCGCGGCGGCCGCGGCATCCTGCATCTCGATCTCCGACTCGCTGAAGACCGGGTTGCTGATCTTCAGGACACCGATCGGGTCGCCGCCGTCGGCGGGGCGCACGAGGAAGTTCTGGTCCTGCTGACTCCCGAGGCTCTGCACCTGGATGTCGAAGCCGTGGGCGTGACGGAACAGAGCGACGGCCTCGCCGGCGGGGAGGGTCGGCGTCGGCAATTCGCCGGCCGTGAAGTAGTCGAACAGGGCGTCGGTCATGACGGGCTCCATGGGGCGCGGAACGGGTGGGGGCAACGGTGCCCCGGTCTTCGGGTGACCCTCAGAACACTAGCGAGGTGCCCCCGCGCGTCACATCCGGGCGTAGCGCGCCCGGGCGAAGCAGAACAGCCCGTAGACGACGAGCCCCGCGCCGACGAGCCACAGCACGACCTGCCCGAACGGCAGTCCGGCCAGTGAGCGCAAGGCCCCGTCGAGCCCGGTCGCGGCGTTCGGGTCGTGCGTGAGCGCCGCGACGACGAACAGGATGCCGGCGACACCGACGGCGATGCCCTTCGCGACGTAACCGACCGTTCCGAAGACCCGGATGCCACGCCCCGCGGGCCCGCTCGGAACGGACAGGTTCTTCAGGAAGGCGCGGGTGATCCCGCGGACGACGAACGCGACTCCGACCGCGGCGACGGCCAGCCCGACGACGACGAGCAGGAAGACGCCGCCCGGTGCCGCCAGCAGACTCGCGCTCAGGTTCTGGGTGGACTCCGAGGATTCCGAGCGACCACCCATCGCCGCCGTGAACGCGGTGCCGGCGATCGCGGCGTACGCGACCGCCGTACCGACGTACTTCGCGCGGGAACCCCAGCGCTTCTTGGCATCCGGGTTCCGCTCGACGATGGCCTCGCTGATCTGCCAGATCGCCAGGGCGACGAGACCGACCATGACGACCCAGAGCAGCAGCAGACCGGCGGGAGCGGATGCCACCTGCTGCAGAGCCCCGGACTGGTCGGCGCTGTCGCCCGCTCCGCCCGTGGCGATCGCGATGGCGATCACGCCGATGAGCAGGTGGAGGAGTCCGAGCACGACGTACCCGACGCGTGCGGCGACGCGGAAAGCGGTGGAATCCTGTGCCTTGTCGGCCGCTGCGCTGGCGGAAGTCATCCGTGCACCGTATCGCTCAGGCCGTGGCGGCCGCAGCCCGTTGCGCTCGCCGCTCTCTCGCTACTTCGACGGCCGCCCAGACGAGTGTGGCGACGGCGACGCCTTCGAGCATGCCGGCCGTCACGTCCGACAACCAGTGCGCGTGCAGGTACGTCCGGCTCCACATCATCAGGACGACCCAGAACACTCCCCCCACCCACACCCACCGTCGTCGGAGGATGAGACCGAGCGTCACCACGATCGTCGTGGCCACGGCCGTATGGCCGGAGGGGAACGACGTAGCCACGGTCTCGGCGAGCGAATGGGTGGGGCGCGACCGCGCGATGACCGCGGCCATCGGTGCCCCGATCGCGACGACGAGGGCGATGGATGCCGCCACGTTGAGCGCATCCCAGGGCCGACGGCGCACCAGGAAGACGATCGTGGTGGCGACACCGATGAGGATCATGCCGATCGTGCCGCCCACGATCGCCGGCACCCACGCGATGATCACGCCGACGGGCGAGGCCAGCGAGGACATCGTGCCGTCCCACGCCGCGTCGATCGGTAGCGGCGCGGAGTTGGACAGGGCGACGACGAGCCGCAGCGTGACGAAGAGCACGGTGGCCACGACGCCGACGACCAGCGCGTGGGCATGGCGCGCGTCCGGGTCGACGCGCGAGGCCGGCGCAACGGTGTCGGCAGTGGCGTCGTCGGCGGTGGCGTCCATCCTGAGAGCGTGCCACTTCGCACGTCTGCGAGGCGGGGATTGCGCAGACCGTTTCGTGGTGTCGCCGTGGGGGTGCATGGCGTGAGGGTGCATGGCGTGGGCGCGGACGCCGCGCCCGTTGGCCCGCTCAGAACGGTGTCTGTTCGTGTTCATCGGCGGCGGTTGGTGGTGGTGGGGCTGGGTCGTCGGGGAGGAATCTGACCGCGGGTGGGTAGGGGAGGGGTTCGTCGGTGTAGACGCGTCCCGTCGGAGAGGTCCACTCGAGGACCCCGCCGGGGAGTTGTCGGACTGTCCAGCGGGTGAATTGTTTCTGGGTGTGGTGTCTCTGGCACAGGTGCGCGAGGTTTCGCACGTCGGTGGGTCCGCCGAGCGCCCAGTCATGGGTGTGGTCGACTTCGCAGCGGGTGGCGGGGGCTGTGCAGCCGGGCCAGCGGCAGTGGCGGTCGCGGGCGCGGAGGTGCCGGTCGATCGCGGTGGTGCGCTGGTAGGTGTCGGTGCGGAGGACGGCTCCGGTGACGGGGTGGGTGATGACCCGGTCCCAGGGCAGGGTGGTGGCTTCGGCCAGGGCGCGGGCGGTGCCGACGTCGATGGGGCCGTGACCGACGAGGTCGGCGGGGTCGAGGTTCTCGGTGCCGGGACGCAGCATCGTCAACGCCGGGACGACGACCTGCACCCGCGCGCGGATCGCGCCGAGGGTGCCGGGGCCGTCGTCGCTGCGGGTGGGGTCGGCGTCGGGTGCGGCAGTGAGGAGCAGGTCGGCGAGGATATCCGCCCGCACCTGGTCAGCCGTCCGAGTGTCGGGCGCGGGAGTCGTCACGGTCTCCGCGCGGTCACCGCGTTCGTCGCCGCCCGCGCGGCCGTCCGCGCGTGCACCCGCAGGCGCATCACCGCGTGCGGCGTCTCGGCGCATGTCGATGATCGCGGCGCTCTGCTGCACGAGCCGGTCGTAGATGCCGACTGCGAGCACGGTGGGTAGCGTCGCGATCAGGTCGGACATCCCGTCCTCTCCGGCGACCACGCGCACGCACCGGGTGTCGCGGCCGCGGTGGTGGCGTTCAGTGAGGGTCGTGGGCTGCAGCGACTCGGCCAGGGCGGCCAACCGGGTCTTCAACCGTCCGGGGCTCAACCCGTCGGCGGTGGCGGGTCAGCGCCCCCGCCTCCCATGCGTCGAGCGTGGTCGGGAGATCATCGGCGAGGGTCAGCGCCTGACCGATCTGCGCCTGCACGCTCCGGTCCGACAGGTTCGAGGCCGCCGCGATCTCGGACGCCACCTCCCGCAGCGCCATCTCCGCCGCCTTCGCCGACGCCCGCACCCCCGCAGACGCGTCGAGCGCGAGGTGCCCCGCCCGGGCCAGCGCGCGCACGCGTCGGGCTTCGGCGGAGGCGAGTTCGGCATCCATTCCGCGCACCTCGACCAGCACCGAGGAGAGGGCCGAAGCCCCGTCATCGGGTGGTGTCGGAGGGCGATCGAAAGACATGCATGCATGCTAACGAGGGCCTCCGACATCCAACCCGGCCCCAGAGGCAATATGGGGACAGTTCCCCCGCAGCGCATGGTGTGGAGGAGGGGTGCCCCACCCTTCGCCAGCCCGCACACCTCGGAGCCGCCGTTCAGTCCTCGCGGAAGAGGATGGGCGCTTCGGCGAGGGGAAGGCCCGACGCGCGGATCGCGGTCTCGACGGCCGCGGCATCCTCCGGGTCGCACCGAACCTGGGTCTTCGCGACGCCGTCGATCGGTGTGCCCCCGCCGGCGCCGTCCCAGAAGGTCGTCACGCCGTAGTCGTCGACGAGGGTGCGCAGCAGGGCGGCGTAGGCCGGAGCGTCGCCGGGCGCCACCACCGCGGTCAACATCGGTCCGCTGATCTCGACCTCCGCGTCGGGGTCGACGCCCGCGGTCCACCGCAGCTCGTCGGCCGCCTCGACGAGCGGCACCATGCCCGCGACATCGCTGCCGACGTCGAACAGGTCGGAGAACGACAGTCGCCCGTTCTCCCAGATCGCGGCTTGGATGCTCCGACCCGGGGCGAGCGCGTCGAGGGCGTCGACCGTGGCGACGAGATCGAGCCCGAAGTCGGGGCAGCCCGGAGACGGGGCGGACGCCACGGGATCGGCGAACACCGACACCTCCGCGTCCGACGGTGTGCGCACCGCGAGCCCCCACATCACGGGGTCGGGGTAGCCGCTCGAGCAGGCGGTGTCGAGGA
The DNA here is from genome assembly GCF_058214835.1 of Microbacterium sp. SCPM-O-B-15248 (M128). NCBI lineage: Bacteria > Bacillati > Actinomycetota > Actinomycetes > Micrococcales > Microbacteriaceae > Microbacterium > Microbacterium sp. SCPM-O-B-15248 (M128). The sequence goes on along the minus strand of NZ_JBYQLI010000009.1, from coordinate 69,764 downwards.
GCGACGGCAACGCGGCCCGGTCGAGCGTGACCCGCATCGACGACGTCGGATTCGCGAACGTCGGAGCCTCCACCCATCGCTCCTTCTCGACCGTCTCGACGCCGGGCAGGGCGAGGACCTCGGTCTCGAGGGCATCGAACTCGGCAGTGGGACGATCGAAATGGGTCTCGTCGACCATCCAGCCGAACAGGACCAGCCCGCCGACCCCGATCCCGATGAGCGCGACGGCGCCGACGGCGATTCCCACGATTCCCGCTCGCGAGAGCCTCCGCGGTGCGGCCGTCGTCGTCATGCGGACCTCCCTGGGGGATGGGGCGTCGCGCACACGATACGGGGTGTCGGCATCCGTGAGGTGGACGACGGGGGAACGGACGGACCGCCGCGTCCCCTATGACGCGTGCGCCCTCGTCCACCGGCACGAAGTCGGCGGTGTGGTGCGCGAAGGAGTTTGACAGGGCGACGAGCAGCCGGATCGTGACGACAGCACGGTGGCGAGGACCCCGACGAGGAGCGCGGGCGCGGCGGCCGTCGGGGACCCTCGCCGCCAGGCGGGCCTTCGGGCGGGTCGGGGCGTCGTCCGAAGTGGCAGCCATGCCTTGATCGCGGCAGGTGCCGACCCGCGAAGGGGACCGCTTGCGGGCGGTCAGGGAGCGATGCCGATGTACTTCTCCTCCAGGTACTCCAGGATTCCTTCGCTCGACCCCTCGCGCCCCAACCCGGATTGCTTCATCCCGCCGAAGGGCGCCGCCGGATCCGACAGCACGCCCTTGTTGACCCCCACCATGCCCGCCTCCAGACGGAGAGCGGTGCGCAACGCGATCGCCTCCTCACCGAAGACGTAGGCGATCAGTCCGTAGATGGTGTCGTTCGCCATGCGCACCATCTCGTCGACGTCGTCGACCCGGACGACGGCTGCCACGGGTCCGAAGATCTCGGTGCTGTTGATCGTCGACCCGTGCTCGACGCCCACCAGGAGCGTCGGCGGGTAGAAGGCACCGGAGTCGGAGACCTCGCCCCCGAGCGCGATGCGCGCGCCCTCGCTCCGGGCGGTGACGACGAGCTCGGCGACCTTGTCGCGCTCGGCGACCGAGACGAGAGCGCCGAGGGTGTTCTCGCGGTCGAGGCCCCTGCCCCAGGACACCGCGGCCAGTTCGGCCTCCAGCTTCGCCACGAACTCGTCGTGCACCGAGGAGTGCACGTAGAACCGGTTGGCCGCGGTGCACGCGGAGCCCCCGTTGCGCATCTTGGCGAGCATGGCGCCGGTGACCGCTTCGTCGACGTCCGCCCCCGGTAGCACGAGGAACGGCGCGTTCCCGCCCAGCTCCATCGAGGTCGACACGACGGTGTCGGCGGCCTCGTGCAGCAGCAACCGGCCGACTTCGGTGGATCCGGTGAACGAGAGCTTGCGGACGGCGGGGTGATGCACCATGTGCGCCACCGCCGGACCCGTGGGCACCGGCGTGACGAGGTTCACCACGCCGTCGGGAACGCCCGCCCGCGTCAGCACATCGACGATGTACGCCGCCGTCAGCGGCGTCTCGCGCGCCGGCTTCAGCACCGTCGTGCACCCCGCCGCCAGCGCCGGCGCGAGCTTGCGCGTCGCCATCGCCGCGGGGAAGTTCCACGGCGTGATCAGCAGCGACACGCCGATCGGTTCGCGGGTGACGAGGATCCGCTTGTCCCCGTTCGGCGACAGGCGGAAGTCCCCCGGGACACGCACGGCCTCCTCGGCGAACCACCGGAAGAACTCCGTCGCGTATGCGGCCTCGGCCGCCGCGTCCGCCCACGACTTCCCGTTCTCACGCACCATGACCTCGGTCAAGGCATCCTTCTCCGCCGTGAGGATGTCGAACGCGCGGCGAAGGATCTCCGACCGGGCCCGCGGGGTGGTCGCCGACCACTCCGGCAAGGCGACCGCGGCGGCATCGACGGCCGCGGTGCAGTCGTCGAGCGTGGCGATCGCGAAATCCGCGATCGCCGAGCCGTCGGCCGGGTCGAGCACGGGGAAGGTGTCGCCACCGCCGCCGGGGCGCCACGCCCCGCCGATGAACAGATCGGAACGGTAGTCCATGGTTGTCACTTTCTGGGTCAGACGAGACGAGAGCGGTCGCCGTCGTAAGCGGCGTCGAGGATGCGCTGGAGGAGGTCGGGGGTCGCCTCCCGGCTGGCGAGCGCGGCCAGTCGGGTCACGCCGGCGGCGAGCTGCGCGATCCGGGGCAGCTGCGCCCGCGTGACACCCAGGTCGGCGAGCGAGGCGGGCAGCCCGATGGCGTGGCAGATCGCAGCCAGACGGTCGATGGCGGCCTGAGCGTCGTCCGCTTCGGACCCGCTCGCGACGTCGAGGGCGACGGCCATCTCCGCGAGCTGGGGCGACGTCTCGGCGCGGCACGCCTGCAGCACGTACGGCAGCATCAGACCGGTCCCCAGGCCGTGCGGCGTATGGGTCATCGCTCCGATCGGGTATTGCAGCGCGTGGGAGAGATGCGTTCCCCCCGACCCGAACGCGAGGCCCCCGAGCAGACTCCCCCACGCCATCTGCTCGCGCGCCTCGCGGTCGGCGCCGTCCGCCACCGCGCGCGGAAGGGCACCCCCCATCGCCCGCAGGCCGTCCAGCGCGAACAGCGCGCTCATCCGGTTGCGTCCGACGAAGATCGGGAGCCGCTCCGCCCACTCCGGCTCACGGCAGACCGCGGTGAAGGACTCCGCGCAGTGCACGATCGCGTCGATACCCGAATACGCCGTCACCCGCGCGGGGACGCCCGTCGTGAGGTCCGGGTCGACGATGGCCACACGGGGGACGAGAGCGGCATCCGACACCCCCACCTTCAGCTCGCGTTCCGGATCGGACACCACGGCGACGGGCGTCGCCTCCGAACCCGTGCCCGCCGTCGTCGGAACGGCCACGATCGGCAGCACCGGTCCGCGCACCCGGTTCTCGCCGTAGTAGTCGGAGAGAGGGCCGGGCTGGGACAGCAGAAGCGCCACGAGCTTCCCCAGGTCCAGGGCGGACCCGCCCCCGTATGCCACGACGACGTCCGGTCGCCAGCCGCGCGCGGCCTCCGCGGCGGCGACGACATCGTCGACGGGCAGTTCCGGAACGACATCGGCGTGCACCCGGACCGTGACCCCCGCCCCCTCGAGCGCGGCGAGCGACTCGGCGAAGGAATCCGTCGTGGCCAGGAACGGGTCCACCACGACGAGCACGCGCCCACCGAGCCCGGCGACGGCCGCGGCGAGCGAGGCTCGCGCTCCCCTGCCGAAGTGGATGGCATCCGGTGCCCGCACGACTCCGTGGGCGGAAGCGACGTGATCATGGGCGCTCACGCGGTCATCCCCCCTTCGACGGGAAGCACGACACCGGTGGTGTGACTCGACCGGTCGCTGAGAAGCCACGCCGCGGCGTTGGCGACCTCGACCCCGGTTCCGATTTTGTGCAACGGCATCGTGGCGAGGCGCCTGTCCATCGCGTGCGGGTCGTCGGCCAGCATCGCGTCGATCATGGCCGAGCGGGTCGGGCCGGGCGCGACGGAGTTGACACGGATGCCGAGGCCGCCGTTGTCGTGCGCGGCGCTCCGGGTGAGCCCGATGACGGCGTGCTTGGTCGCCTGATAGGCGCCGAGACCGGTGTTCCCCTTGTAGCCGCCGACGCTGGATGTCGTCACGATCGACCCGAACCCCTGGGCCCGCATGACGCGGAGTTCTTCGCGCAGACAGAGCCACATGCCCTTGACGTTGACCTCCATGACGCGGTCGAAGTCCTCCTCCGAGACCTCGTGGAGGAGCCCGAGCTGGCCGATGCCGGCGTTGTTGAAGGCACCGTCCAATCGTCCGTAGCGGGACACGGTCTCGTCGACCATCAGGGCGACGTCCGCCGGCGACGTCACGTCACCGACCACGAGGTGGACCTCGTGTCCCTCGGAACGCAGGTCGTCGGCGATCTCCTCGAGGGCGTCGGCGGACCGCGCCGCCAGCACGAGCCGCGCACCCTCCTCCGCGAAGACGCGCGCGGCCTCGCGTCCGATACCCGTGCTCGCACCGATCAGGAGCACCGCTTTGTCGTTCAGCAATGGTGTGTTCATCAGGTTCTCCTCCGTCAGTCTCGGAAAGCGAGCGGCTCGGCCCGATAGGGGGCGAGGTCCTCTCGCTCGGTGCGGGTCAGCTCGCGCGGTCGATGCCCCGCGATGTCCATGATCACCAGGGTCGTTCGAGCACGCGCGTACTCGAGGGCGGTGTCGTCGGAGAGCAGGCGGCAGTCGATCGTGAGCGATCGGGTGCCGATCCGGGACAGCCACGCCTCGGCGCGGACGCCACCCCCGGTATAGGGCATCTCCGAGGTGTACTCCACGCGCTGCGCAGCCGTCACGGTGAAGGTCCCCCTCCCCAGCACCGCGAGTGCCGGCGCCCGTCCCGGGGGTGCCTGCGCAGGCTTGTCGGGCAGGCCGAACAGGCGGATGCGGGCCTCTTCGACGAGTCGCGCCACGGCGACGTTGTTGACGTGCCCGTACTGATCGGTGTCGGCCCAGCGCACCTGCAGCATCGTGCTCGGGATCACCGGCGCACCGTCCTGCCGGCGTCGACGGCCGCCTTCGCCGCCGCCCCCAGCAGACTCGCGTCGTTGCTCATCATGGTGAAGTCGAACCCGGTCCGCACCGCCGATTCGACCGAAGTCGCTGTCGCCCCTCCGGCGTTGCCGATCGGCACCCCCGCCGCGTGTGCGGCGCGGACGACACCGGACACGAGATCGACCACCGTCGCATCCGTCTCGGAGCGCCCCAGACTCGTCGAGAGATCGGCTGCGCCCACGAGCAGAGCGTCGACGCCGTCGACCGCCGCGATCGCGCCCGCCGCGGAGGCCGCGTCCGCGCTCTCGATCTGAGGGATCAGCACCACTTCTTCGTTGCCGTACCGGAGATACTCCTCGCGGGACAGTGCGCCCCAGGCGCCGGCCCGGCTCGTCGACCCCACTCCCCTGCTCCCGCGCGGCGCGAAGCGCACCGCGGACGCCGCCGTGCGGGCATGCTCCACGGTGTCGACGTGGGGAAGCATGATGCCTTCGGCGCCGGCGTCGAGCACGCGTTGCACGATGCCTCCGTCGAGCGAAGGCACGCGGACGATCGGGGCGACCCCGGTCAACAGCGCGATTCCGATGTGCCGGTGCATCGTCTCGAGGTCCATGGCGGAATGCTCGAGGTCGATCACGGCGAAGTCGAAGCCCGCGAGGGCGACGAGCTCCATGCTCTCGACGGCGGGCAGCTTGACCCACGTCCCCAACGGCAGGGCGTCCTCGCGTGCGAGGGCGGCACGGAACAAGCTCCGTCTCCGCATCGCGCTCATCAGTACCCCTCCGGGATGCCGAGCCCCGGCCGCGCCGGGTAGTCGGCGGCGTTGAGGACCCAGCCCGACGCGGAGAAGTCCGCGCGCGGCGGCGAGAAGATGTCGATGAGCTGCTGGTGCGGCCCGACGCCCTGCGTCGTGTGCACGGTGGGCGGGGGGATGACGCAGATCGACGGCGTGGCGATCTCGCGGCGCTCGTCCGGACGCCACCGGGTCGAGTCGGGGCCCCAGGGGTAGCGGATGTGGTGGACGAAGCGCCCCTGGACCGCGAGCGAGATCTGCTCGAAGTCGTCGTGGAAGTGCGGGGACAGCTTGCGCGGATCACGCGGCTCGGGCTCCTCGGCCAGGAAGTTGACCATGAGGTTGGAGGTCCGGAAGATGCGCCCGAAGCGGCCGGGCGCGATCGGGGTGTCCGCGAGGCGGTACACCCGCAGGCGATAGCCGTCGACCGGATCCGGCCACTGCCCGAGCGGCGCCGCGCGCAGGTCGGGTTCGGCGTACGCGTCCGCGTTCAGCGCTGCGGTGCGCAGATCATCGGCGACGACCGAGAAGAGTCGGATGAGGATTCCGTCCTCGAGGATCTCGATCGCGGAGTCGCCGGGCGGCACCACCACGAAGGCCTCCTCATCGATCTCGGCGGCATCCGATCCGGCACGCACGCGCAGCGGCGCGCTCCCGGAGTACTGCAGAACGGCGTACTCGTCGGGCTGGTGGACACGGGGAAAGACGTCGCCGGCTTTGGCGGTGGTGTACGCCACCACGAGCGTCGCGCTGCGCGCGAGCCACGTCCTGCTCCCCCGGGGCGTCGTCTCGGACGGTTCCCGGGTGAGGAACTCGATCCACTGGGACGCTTTGATCGGTGTCGACGGGTCGACCTCGACGGTGGGGGCGGTCTTCTCGAGCGTCGAACGGATGTCATCCGCCGCGTATTGCTTGTGCATGGTGGTCCTGGATGTCTCAGCGGTCAGAGGGTGACGCCGGCCGCGCCCTTGAGGGCGAGCATGCGGCGGGCATCGTCGGGGGTGGCGATCTCGCTGCCGAGGTCCTCGACGACGGCGCGGATCTTCTGGACCTGTTCGGCGTTGCTCCGGGCCAGTCGTCCTCGGCCGATCCAGAGACTGTCCTCGAGCCCGACCCGCACGTGTCCGCCGAGCCAGGCCGAGTGCGTCGCGAATTGCATCTGCGCGCGCCCCGCCGCGAACGCGGAGAAGAAGTACTCGTCCCCGAACAGCTTGTCGGCGATGCGCACCATGTGCTCGAGGTTGGCGTGATCGGCTCCGATGCCGCCCAGGATGCCGAAGACCCCCTGGATCATGAACGGCGGTCGGGCCAGACCCTTGTCGACGAAGTAGGCGAGCGTATAAAGGTGTCCGATGTCGTAGCACTCGAATTCGAAGCGCGTGCCGCGCCCCTCACCGAGTTCGCGCAGCGTCTGCTCGATGCGGTCGAAGCTGTTGATGAACGGGTGGCTGTACGTGCCCAGCACGTACGGCTTCTCCCAGTCGTGCTTCCACGTCGTGACCTTGTCCGCGATGCCCGAGTACACGAAGTTCATCGAGCCCATGTTCAGACTCGCCAACTCCGGGGCGAACCGGTTCGCCCCGGCCAGCCGCTGTTCCATCGTCATCTGCGACGATCCGCCGGTCGTGATGTTGATGACGACATCGACCTGCTCGAGGATCCTGGGCACGATCTGCTCGTAGATCTCGGCCTCCCAGGCCGGGCGCCCGTCGGGGTGACGGGCGTGCAGGTGGATGATCGCCGAACCCGCGGCAGCGGCCTCGAGGGCGGCCTGCACCACCTGATCGGTCGTCAGCGGTAAGTGGTCGCTCTGCGAGGGGACGTTGACGCTGCCGGTGACGGCCGTGGTGATGATCACCTTCTCCGCGATGCGCACGGGGTGTCCTACGCCTTGCCCTGCGGGGCACCCGACCACGGGAGGACGCGGCTGCCGGTCTGCTTCTCCGGCTCGGGCGAGTCCTCGAGGCCGAGGAGGTAGGCGGGGTTGTGCACGATCATGCGGCGGATGTCCTTCTCCGAGACGCCGTGATCGAGGAGCGCCTGCACCACGTAGAGGTAGCCCTCTGTGGGGGGCGGATTGTCACGCTGGCCGAGATCGGAGTCGATAACGGTGCGCTCGGGGCCGATCCGATCGATCCAGTCCAGGAGTCGGGAGATCGGCCATCCGGGCGCTGGGACGCCCGGATGGTACATGGACATCTCGTGCTCGACGTAGGCGCCGTAAGAGAGGATCTCCTCCACGTCGTGCCCGTCGGCGCCGATGATGAAGTCGGGGTGATGCAGGAGGAGTCTCTTGACACCGTTCTCCTGCGCGGTCGCGAACCAGGCCTTCTGCGACTCGACGTCGAGGTGACCGCCGGTGAGGAGGATGTCGGCCTCGGCGACCAGCTGCGTGACGCGGATGCTGTCCGCCGAGACGTCGCCGTTCGCGTCGAAGATCGATTCCTCGCGCTCCTCCAGGTCGGACCCCGTCGTGGGGAACCCGTCGTCGTGGCTGTGCGCATCGATGTGCTGCTTGGCCGACACCGTCGGCGCCCACACGGCACGTCCGCCCATCTGGATCGCGACGGCGACGGCCGAGGGGTTGATCCCGCCCACTTCGGAGTTGAGCGCGACACCTCCGTAAGCCGGCGTCGGGGCGTCGCGCAGGAGATCGCGCATCGCCAGCAGATCCATCACGGTGTTGTGGTGGTGCGACTTGATCAGGATCGCGCGCATTCCCAGTCGCGCCGCATCGTGCGACGCCTCGACGTGGTTCAGTCGTCGGGGGAACGGGCTGGGGCCCGAGTGGGTGTGCAGATCGACGGCGCCGTCGATGACCTTCAACAGCGCCGCCGTCGGCGCAGTAGCCGTGTAGGACGGAGTGGCATGTGCGTCTGACGTGGACATCGGACGACCTCCCGTTCGTATTGTGAGTAGTGGCGTTCACGATATGACACACATTCCGGTTTGTCCACTGTGGATGTCGGCGGTCCGAAAAGCGGGATTTCCCCTCTTGACACCTCTGGCGCCCAGGCCTAGCGTTCATAATCTGAATGGTTCGCCTGTAATGCGAACGCAGTGATCACTCGATGAGGAGGTGGGCATGGATCTCGACGTCATCGGCGACGCGGTGGCATCCCCGACGCGGAGCGAGAGGATCGTGCCCCCGTCCGGGAACCCGATCCCGACCGCGCACCCCGCTCCCGACGAGGAGACCCGATCGCCGCTTCCGGATGCCGAGAGGGGGGCGATCCAGTCCATCGACCGGGCCTCGGCCGTTCTCGCGCTCCTGGATCAAAACACCCGCGCCCTGACCCCCGCGATGGTCGCGGAGCGCCTCGGCCTCAACCGGTCGACCGCGCACCGATACCTTCAGTCCCTGCAGGGAGCCGGATTCCTCGACGCCGGTTACGGCCTGGGCCCCCTGTTCGATCAGCTTGCCGCACTCATCTCGGGGCGCCAGCAGATCCTCGGTATGGCCCCCGCGATCATGCGCGAGCTCTCCGACGCGACCGAGTCCACGTGCGTGCTGAGCCTTCTGGGAAGGACGGGGGCGGTCGTGACCCTCGTCGAGGAGGCGCACCGGGGCACGATCATCCTCACGGTGAGGGTCGGCACGAACCTCGAAGTGCGCGCGGCGCAGTCCCGCGTCCTCCTCGCCTTCCAGAGCGACCCCGAGATCGTCAGCCGCGCGCACTCCGGCCTGGGGCTCAAGGAATCGGCGCACGAAGCCGCCGAGCTGTCCCGCGTGCGCAAGGACCGCCTCGCCTGGGGCGATCTGGGGCGCGTCGGGCTGTCGTCCGTGGCGGCGCCGGTTTTCGGCGCGCACGACACCCAGGCAGCCCTCGCCCTCATCGGCACGAGTGCGATGCTGCCGCCCCGGGAATCCGGATCGCCGAAGGTCCGGCTGCTTCGCGACTCCGCCGACCGCCTCAGCACACTTCTCGCCCCATGAGCCGTCCCGGGAGAGGACAATGACGACATCACACCCCCGACGACCACGAGCAGCCTGGCTGCTCCTGGTGCCGGCGCTGGCCCTTCTCGCGGGAGTGCTCCTCCTCCCCCTCGGGCAGAGCTTCGTCCGCAGCATCCAGACCCCACCCAGCGCAGGGGGGACGTGGACGCTGGACAGCTACGCGCACCTCTTCACCGACGGCGTGACCCTGACCGTACTCGGCCGAACCGCCGCCACGGCCTTCGTCGTGACCGTGGTCGCCTTCGCTCTGGGCTACCCCTATGCGTACCTGATGACCCGGGTGGGCGGAACGACGCGGGCCGTGATGCTCGTGATCGTCCTCATCCCCTTCTGGACCTCGGTCATGGCCCGCAACTTCGCGTGGCTGACGATCCTTCAGCGCGGTGGACCGGTCAGCACCGCCCTTTCATGGATCGGGCTGGGCGACGTCCAGCTCGTGGGATCCCCCATCGGTGTGACCATCGCGATGAGCCAGGTCCTCCTCCCGTTCATGGTGCTGCCCCTGTTCTCTTCACTGGGGGGCATCGACCGTCGACTCCTCCTGGCTGCGCGCGGACTCGGGTCCACCCCGTTGGCCGCCTTCTGGAAGATCTACTGGCCGCTGTCGCGTGGCGGAGTGGTGGCAGGTCTCATCCTGGTGTTCACGTTGAGTCTCGGCTTCTACGTCACTCCCGCACTCCTGGGCTCGCCTCAGCAGTCGCTCATCGCGCAGCTTCTCGCACAGCGCACCACACAGTTGCTCGACTTCGCCGGCGCGAGTGCGCTGGGCATGCTCGTCCTCGTCGTCACGCTCGTACTGGTCTGGTGGGCCAACCGCGTGGGCGGAGCGGTGTCCGCGATCGGTGTCGTCGCTACCTCAGGGGGGACCCGGTCATGACCGCGGCAACCGCACAGAACGAACCCGCCGTCGAGACGGCGACGCTGACCGCGGGCCGGCCCGGGCGGCGTCGCCGCGATCGCTCCGTCGATCCGATCCCGTGGTGGCTCATCGTGATCGGCGTCGCCGTGGCGCTCTACTTCGTCCTGCCCACGATCTTCGTGATCCCGATGAGCTTCGGCGGTTCGGGCAGCTTCCAATTCCCCCCGCGGGAATGGTCGCTCGACCTCTATCGGAACTTCTTCACCAACCCGAAGTGGATCGGGTCGCTGGGCAACTCGCTTCTCGTGGCGGTGCTGGCTTCGCTCCTGGCGACCGTGGTGGGAACCGCGGCCGCGGTCGGGCTGTACGCCCTGTCCGGACGCCTGGCCCAGTTCCTCCGCACCCTGCTGATGGTGTCGATGGTCACACCGGCGATCGTCGTGGCAGTCGCCGTGTACATCAGCTTCCTGCAGTGGCACCTGGTCGGGTCGGTCTGGGGGTACGTCCTCGCCCACGCCGCTCTCGGCGTTCCGTTCGTGCTGGTCTCGGTGACGAGCTCGCTCGGAGGGTTCGATGCAAGGCTGCTGCGCGCTTCGGCTTCCCTGGGCGCATCGCCCGCGCGGACCTTCCTCCGCATCACGCTGCCCCTGATCGGGCGCGGAGTGCTCACGGGGGCGATCTTCGCCTTCGTCACGAGCCTGGACGAGGTCGTGATCGCCCTGTTCCTGCGCTCCCCCACGTTCCAGACCCTGCCCGTGCAGATGTACACCGCCGTCACCGTCGAAGTCGATCCGACCATCGCGGCCTCGTCGAGCCTCGTCGTGGTCACGGTGACCCTGCTGCTGCTCGTGCCCCTCTTCGTCCGTCGAACGCGGCGTCGCTAAGCCGCCCAGAAGGAGTCACCGATGACCATTCAGAGCCGCACCGCCCCCGCGCCGACGCGGACCCGGCGGGGCACCGAGATCCGCCTACAGGACGTCACGAAGCAGTACGGGGCCCACCAACCCGCCGTCGACGCCATCTCGCTCACGATCGCTCCGGGCGAATTCATGACACTGCTCGGACCATCCGGCTCGGGCAAGACGACGACGCTCAACCTCATCGCCGGTTTCGAAACACTCACCAGCGGGGCGATCTCGCTGAACGGAGCCGACGTCGGGGCCCTGCCGCCGCACCGACGGGATCTGGGGATGCTGTTCCAGAGCTACGCGCTCTTCCCCCACATGACCGTCGCGCAGAACGTGGCGTACCCGCTGCGCGAACGACGGATGCCGCGGGACGTGATCGCCGAGAAGGTCGCCGCGGTCCTCGAGCTCGTGCAACTCACCGGGCGGGACGACGACTATCCGCAGCAGCTGTCGGGGGGACAGCAGCAGCGCGTCGCACTCGCGCGCGCGATCGTCTTCGACCCCAAAGCGCTGCTGCTGGACGAACCGCTCGGAGCCCTCGACCGCAATCTGCGCGGCGCGTTGCAGACCGAGATCCGTCGCATCCACCGGGAGGTGGGGTCGACCTTCGTCTTCGTCACCCACGACCAAGAGGAAGCGATGAACCTCTCGGACCGCATCGCGCTGTTCAACGCCGGTCACATCGAACAGGTCGGTACGCCCGAGCAGCTCTATCGCGAGCCGGAGACGCTCTTCACCGCGCGCTTCCTGGGCGATTCGAACGTCTTCCCCCTCGAGGGCGGTGTCGGCGACGGTACGACCGGATGGGAAGGACACACGTGGCACGTCGACCCCGCGTCCGTGTCCCGCCATCGCGGGGTCCGCTCGCGGGCCGCGGTGATCGTCCGCCCCGAGGACGTCCGCCTGGCGCGTACGCCGGACCAGATCCCCGAAGGCGCCAACCGCGCGCCCGCTCGAGTGACCGACGTCGAGTACATGGGCTCGTATCGCACCGCGATGCTGGCGTTCGGCTCGGGCGAGGCGAGGGGTCGTGCACGCCTCGACGCCGTCGAGGCCACCGTCTCTCCCGGCGACGACGTCATCGCCTGCTGGCGCCCCGAGCGGCAGCGCGTCGTCGCCGTCTAGACCTCGCGGCCGCACAGCGTCCGCGACCCATCGACGGCTGGGACTCCGTCGACAACTCCCGAAACCGTTTCGGGCACGCAGCAGTACATACGAATCGGAGGTGGACAGCGATGTCCCAGACCACAACCATCCGCCGGCGCAGCACCGTCACCGCGGTCGGCGTCCTGACGGCGATCGGCCTGCTCGCCGGCTGCGCCGGCTCGTCGGCACCGACGGAGCCCGGCGCGGACGCGCCCGTCACCATCACCTACGTCGGCTACGGCGGCGCGGGACAGGATGCGCAGATCGAGGCGTGGCAGAAGCCCTACACGGAGGCGCACCCGAACGTCACCTTCGTCAATACGTCGCCGCCGGACGTCGCGCAGGTCAAGGCCCAGGTCGACGTCGGAGCCGTGCAGTGGGACGTCGTCGCGACTGCCCCGTACGCCGCCGAGCAGAACTGCGACACGCTCTTCGAGCCCCTGGACATCACTCTCTCCGTTCCCGAGGCAGATCTGGCACCCGGTTCGATCGGCAAGTGCTACACGGCGAACTGGATCAACGCGACGCCGCTGGCGTATCGGACCGATGCCTTCCCCAACGGCGGGCCCAAGACCGTCGAGGACTTCTTCGACGTGGACAAGTTCCCGGGTACCCGAGGAATGGTCACCAATCTGCAGAACGGGATCCTCGAGTACGCCGCCATCGCCGGGGGCGCCGACCCCGAGAAGCTCTACCCGCTCGACGTCGACAAGGCTCTGGACGAGCTGGACACCATCCGGTCCTCGACGACCTTCGCCCCCAATGTCGGCGCGTTGCAGCAGGCCGTGTCGGCGGGACAGGTCGACATGTTCTTCCTTCCCGACTCCCGTATCGTGCCGCTCCTGCAGGAGGGGACCGATGTGACCGTCGTGTGGGACGTCACGGTCGCCTCGATCAATGCCTTCGCCGTCCCCAAGGGATCACCTCACAAGGCGGCGGCCGAACAGTTCCTCGCAAGCGTCATGGAGCCGGGCCCGGTGGCGAAGATCTCCGAGCTCCTCGGGGTCGCCCCGATCAACAAGGCCGCGCAACCGAAACTCGACGAGTTCACCTCCCAGGTCGAGGTGTACAACCCCGCCACCAACGCGGGGACCACCGTCCTCCAGGACATCCCCTGGTACACGAAGAACTTCAACGACGCGTCCACGAAGCTCACCAACTGGCTCGCGGGCTGACCGATGAGCGAAACGCCCCCCGCCGGACGGGGATCCCGGCTCGGCGGGGGGCCCCGCCCCGCGTACGACGACCTCCCGGACGGCACGAGCTGGGCCCACTTCGGTCCCGAGGACGAACTCGGCACCACCAACTTCCTCTCCCCCGATCGCGCCGCCGCCGCTGCGCAGCTCGTGCGCACGGGCCGCTGGTTCGGGCTCGACTACCCGATCGACGCGTTCGAGCCCTACCCGACGGGGACGCGCCGGCCGATCGAGCATCATGTGTTCTCCAACAACGAGTTCCATCGGGACGACTGGGTGGATTCCTTCTACCTGCAGTCGTCGTCGCAGCTCGACGCTCTCCGCCACATCGGCCAGCCGGGCCGGGGCTTCTACGGGGGACTCGCCCCGGAGCACAACACCGGCGATTCGACGGCACTCGGCATCCACACGTATGCCGACGCGGGGATCGTCGGCCGCGGTGTCCTGCTGGACGTGCCGAGGTATTTCGCCGCCGAGGGCCGCTCCTACAGCAGCGACAGCACGATCGCGCTCGATGCGCCGCTGCTCGACGAGATCGCGCGCTCCCAGGGGGTGACCTTCGCGGGGGGTGATCTGCTGCTCCTGCGGACCGGATGGGCAGAGACCTACCTCGCGAAGAGCCCCGCGCAACGAGCGACCGCGCCGTGGCGACTCAGCCCGGGTCTCGCGCAGAAGAGGAGCGTGCTCCGCTGGCTGTGGGACAACGAGATCGCCCTGGTCGCAGCCGACAACCTCGCCGTCGAGGCCGACCCGGTGATCGAGAGCGACTTCCGCTCCGCAGACGATCGGCCGCCCGAGCGCGGCGTCGACCACGCGGGCATGCTGCACCGGCCGCTCATCGCCCTACTCGGAATGGCCATGGGGGAGCTCTGGCGACTCGACGAGCTCGCCGCGGACTGCGCAGCAGACGGCCGATACGAATTCCTCCTGACCGTGAAGCCGCTCCATCTCGTCGGCGGCGTCGGCTCACCACCGAATGCGATCGCCATCAAGTGATGCGGATGATTGACTTGGCCCATGCGCAGCAGCACCACCCCGAATGCGGATGATCGAGGACCGATCCAGTCGATCGACCGCGCCGCGGCAGTGCTCGCCCTCTTCGACGAGAACACCCACGCCCTCACTCCCGCACTCGTCGCCGACCGCCTCGGGCTGAACCGTTCGACCGCTCATCGCTATTTGCACGCGCTGCAGACGGCGGGGTTTCTCTCCGCGGGAAATGGGCTGGGGCCGCTCGTGGACCAGCTCGCGGCCCTGGTCTCCACCCGGCAGCAGCTGGTCACTCTCGCGCCGCCCGTGCTGCGCCGGCTCTCCGACCGCGCCGGCCTGACAGCGGTGCTCAGCCTGCCGGGGCGAGGCGGGGCGATCGCCACACTCGTCGAAGAGGCCCCCGACGACACCATCCTGCTCACCGTGCGCCCGGGCACCGTGCTCGAACCCCGCGCCGCACAATCCCGCATCCTCCTCGCGTACCAGACCGACCCGAACGCCGTCGCGCGCGCGCTCGCAGCTTTGCCCCCCGCCGAGGCCCGAACGGAACAGGCCGAGCTCGCCAAGGCACGCCGGGACGGGCTGGCGTGGGCCGATCTGCGGCGCCCCGGGCTGGAGTCGGTGGCCGTACCCGTGTTCGGCGGTGGCCATGACGCCGTGGCCGCGATCGGCCTCATCGGCACGACCGCGCTCCTCGTCGGCGACGAAGCAGCTCCGAGAATCGACGCCCTCCGTGCCGCCGGAGAGGAATTGAGTTCTCTGCTCGCCCCCTGAGTCCGTGCGCATCCGATTCGTGGCGCACGGTGCTCACTCTGTTCCTCGACGCGGCGCGTTCGCCGGGCTCTCGCGTCGTGGGGTCGCGACCGACGCCCGTATGAAGCCCCTGCTCTACTCGGCGGCGTCCGCAACCTTCGCGACGGGTACGAGATCGGCCGTGTGGTAGGCGAAGACCAACCGGGCGGGCACGCTTCCTGCCAGCACCTCGTCGACCGAGCGGTTGACGTCCGCGAGGTCGCGGGTCTCAGTGATCACGCGGGTGCGTCCGAGCGCGTGCAGGGCGAACACCTCGGCGAGATCCTGACGGGTACCCACGATCGAGCCGATGATGCTGATGCCCTTGAGCACGGTGTCGAAGATCGGGACGGTCAGTTCGCCGCCCGCAGGCAGCGACACCAGCACGAGTCGCCCTCCGCGGTTGAGCGAGTCGAACGCCTGCCGGAACACCGCGGGAGCGACGGCCAGAACGATCACGGCATCCGCTCCTCCGTACTGCCGGATCGCCTCCACCGGATCCGTGGTGAGTGCGTTCACCACGTGATCCGCCCCCAGTTCGGAGGCGAGCCGCAGCTTGTCTTCGGTCACGTCGACGGCGATCACCTTCGCCCCCACGAGACGCGCGTACTGCACGGCCAGGTGACCGAGCCCGCCGACGCCGAACACCGCGACGGTCTCGCCCGGCGTGATCCGGGCGTTCTTGACGGCTGCGTACGTCGTGACGCCAGCGCAGGTCAAGGGCGCAGCGTCGAGAGGAGTCACACCGTCGGGCACCGGGACGGCGAAACGCGCGTCGGCGAGCATGTATTCGGCGTACGCCCCATCGACGCCGTAGCCGTTGTTGAACTGCTGCTCGCACAGGTTCTCCCGCCCGTCGACGCAGTAGCGGCACTCACCGCACGCGTGGCCGAGCCAGGGCATCGCGACGCGCTGCCCGACCGTGCGCGAGCTCACCCCGGCGCCGAGCTCCTCGATGATGCCGACGCCCTCGTGCCCGGGAACGAGCGGGAGACCGGGCTTGACCGGCCAGTCCCCGTTCATCGCGTGGATGTCGGTGTGGCACAGCCCGCAGGTCTCCAGCCGGACGAGCACCTGTCCCGGACCGGGGTGCGGGATCGGCCGCTCCTCCACTGCCGCGGGCGAACCGAACTCTTGGACGACTGCTACTCGCATGACCTCTCCTTCGATCGTGGCCTCCCTCGAGTCTTCGCGGTCGGGGACCCCGTCGGCGGGTCGAAGGTCCCGCCGGACGCGATCGGCCGGCGGCAGAGTGGGGCGTAGCCGACGAGCGGCACGAGCAGAGGAGCGATCATGAGCGAGACCATTGCGGTCGGTGTGACCGATGCATCGGGAGCCCGGAGGGCCCTCCAGTGGGCGATCGAGCGTGCGGTGGCACGACGGGAACGGCTGTTGCTGGTGTCCGTCGTGGGGTCCGGAAGAGGGGTCGGTGGCGAGGAGCCGCTCCTCGACCATGCGACGCAGGTGACCGAGGCGATGCTGGAGTCGGCGGCGGCGCAAGCGCGCTCGGCCGGGGCGACGACCGAGACACTGCTCGAGCGGGGCGATCCCGTCGCCCGGCTCCTCGATGTCTCGCAGCGGGTCGACCTGCTCGTCCTCGGCAGCGACTTCGCGCACGGCGGCTCTCACCTGCGCGGCGTGCGGGGCGTACGGATCACCGCCGCGGCGCACTGCCCGGTAGTCGTCGTTCCCGACGACGCCGGAGACGGACGCACCGGAGTCGTGGTGGGGGTCGACGGGTCGGAGTCGTCGGAGAAGGCCGTCGCTTTCGCCGCAGCGGAGGCGGATCGTCTCGACGAACCCCTGACCGCGGTGATGACGTGGTCGCCCGTTCCCGTGCCGTTCGAGATGGAGACCTATCCGCCGGGATATCTCGAGCGCATGCAGGACCTCACGGCGGAGGCTCTCGCGATCTCCCTCGCCGGGCTCCGGCAGGACTACCCCGACCTCACGGTGCACACCGTGGTCGAGTCCGGATATCCGGCGGCGGTCATCGCCCGCACGGCTCACCGCGCGCGGCTGCTCGTCGTCGGGAGCCACGGGCGCGGAGCGATCGCTCGCTTCCTCCTGGGCTCGACCAGCCAAGCGCTTCTGGATCAGTTGCCCACGGTCACCGCCGTCATCCGGTGAGCGCCTCGGCGATCCGCCGGCGAGGGCCCCACGCCCCGCCGGCGGATCCGTAGTCTTCCCGCGCCGGTCAGTCCTCGTTCAGCGGCGTGAAGCTCGGGATCGGGTGCGGGCGTCGCCCGGCAGGGGGAAGCGACTCGGCCGTCGGAACGATGATCCGCGCACGCATCGGCGCCTCCGATTCATCGCTGCCGCGCTCCGGGAATCGGCGCCCCGTCACGCTGCGCGGATGGAGTCGGATGACGTAGGGCTTGGGCGTCGGGCTCATCGAACGCAGATCGGTCTCTCTGCTGGTGCGGATCTCCGCGTCCGCATCGACCCGGGCCGCTTCTCCGCGCAGCACGACGCTCCACCGTTCGTCGCCGTCCTGCCCATCGACTTCGAACGCGACCGTCGGGCGCGCCCGCAAGAAGCGCAGCTTCGCGTCGTTCGCGCTGCGGATGTAGAGGACGCCGTCGCGACTGGCGAAGTTCACCGGGTAGATCCGCGGCTCCCCGGCAGCGTCGATGAGCGCCAGTCGTCCCAGGCGCTGGGTCTCGAGCAGCCGCCAGCACTCGGAGGTGCTCAGGGTCGCGACGGATGAGGCGTCGGTCGGCTCGTGGCTCATGATGGCCCTCCTTCCTCGAGTACACCGCGGAAGGTGGCATCCGGGCGGGTCGAAGGTCCTGCTGTCCTGGTCAGCAGGCGAACTCGGTCGTAGATTGGACTCCGGAAGAGGGGGCCTCCGATGACGCGCGAAGACCACCTATCGTTTCCCGACGCACCTCGGGTGGAACTGGACGAAGCGATAGCGGAGCTGATCGCCCAGGCCGAGCGCGTGCGGTCTTCGCAGGGACGTCTGCGCGGGCTCTTGCGCGCCGTGGAGACAATGGTCGGCGAGATCGAGCTGCCCGTCGTCCTGCGGCGTGTCGTGGAGGCAGCGGTCGAGCTGGTCGATGCCGAGTTCGGCGCACTCGGCGTCATCGGAGCCGATCGGTCCTCCCTCGATCAGTTCATCCACGTCGGGCTCGCTGCGGGGGACGCTGCAGCCATCGGTCATCTTCCCCGCGGCCACGGCGTCCTCGGGGCGCTCATCGCGAATCCCAAGCCGATCAGGCTCGTGCATCTCGACGCCGATCCGCGCGCCGCGGGATTCCCGAGCCACCATCCGCGGATGGACTCGTTCCTCGGGGTGCCGATCACGGTTCGCGGCGACGTGTTCGGCAACATCTATCTGACCAATGCGCGTCGGGGGTCCTTCTCCGCCGAGGACGAGGAGCTGCTCCGGGCCTTGGCGTCGACGGCGGGATTCGTCATCCAGAATGCGCGCCTCTTCGACGAAGCACGCACCCGCGCGGCGTGGATGACGGCGACGGCGGAGTTGTCCGCGGCCATCCTCTCGACCCCACCGGACAAGGTCTTCGACCTGATCGCGGGACGCGTCGTGGACCTGTCGGCGGGCACGCGGGTGACGATCGTCGTCCCCACCGACGAGGTCGAGGTGCTGCGCGTCGCCGCCGCCCGCGGGCCCCACGAACTCGACCTGCTCGGCACGACGTCGATCGACTCCGGCAGCATCGCGGCGAGGGCGATGGAAGACGGCGGCGTCCGAGTCGCGACCGCGCCGCACGTGTCGAGCCGACCGGATCCGACCTTGCTCACCGTGGATCAGGAGACCGGACCGGCCATGGCCGCGCCGATGCGCGCGCGCCAGCGGACGTGGGGTGCGCTCACCGTCGCTCGCGCACCCGGCGAGCGCGAGTTCACCGCGCTCGAGCTGGAAGTGCTGGGCGATCTGTCCTCCCAGGCGAGCATCGCGCTGGAACTCTCGCGCGCGCGCAGCGAACAGCACAAAGCGATCCTCAGTGACGAGCGTGCGCGGATCGCACGGGATCTGCACGACCATGTCATCCAGCAGATCTTCGGATCGGGTCTCACTCTGCAGTCGGTGGCGCTCACTCTGGACGACCCCCGCGACCGGAGCCGCGTCGATCAGGTCATCGGCCAACTGGACGATGCGATCGCCCAGATCCGCACCGTGATCTTCGCGATCTCCACCCGAGACGGCAGTTCGCTTCGCCATCGACTCATCGATGTCGTCGCAGAGCTGTCGGGGGCGCTTCGCCGACCGCCCGCCCTGCGATTCGCCGGCCCTGTCGACAACACCATCACCGGGCCGCTGGCGGAGGATGTCGTGGGGGTGGCTCGCGAGCTCCTGTCCAACAGCGTGCGGCACGCGCGGGCGCACACCATCTCGCTCGATGTCGGCGTCACGGAGCGGGAGGTGTCGATCATCGTCACCGACGACGGCACGGGCATCCGCAGCGACCGCCGGAGCGGTCTTCACAACCTCGCCGAGCGCGCGGGCGCCCGCGGCGGTGCACTCACGCTCGATACAGGCCCGGACGGTACCCGCGTACAGTGGCGGGTCCCGCTCGACGGACACGACACGGAGGAGTCAGCGCCATGACGCGTGTTTTTCTCGTCGACGACCATGAGATCGTGCGGAGGGGGCTCGCCGACCTCATCGACGACGCCGCCGATCTGGAGGTGGTGGGCGAGGCGGGCACCGTCCGCCATGCGCTGGCCCGCATCGAAGCCGCTCGACCCGACGTGGCCGTCCTCGACGTCCGGTTGCCCGACGGCAGCGGAATCGACCTGTGCCGGCAGATCCGCTCGTCGATGCCCGAGGTCGCGTGCCTGATCCTCACGGCGTACGACGACGACGCCGCGACGTACGCCGCCGTCGTCGCGGGGGCGGCGGGGTACCTGCTGAAGGACATCGCCGCCATGCGCTTGCTCGAAGACATCCGCGCCGTCAGCGCGGGCCGCTCGCTAATGCGCACCGCCGCGGCCGCCCGCGCGGCGTCGAGCCTGCGCGAGCGCTCCCAAGACGAGGATCCGCGACTGGGCTCCCTCGGTCTCCGCGAACGTCAAGTGCTCGCCCTCATCGCGGACGGGCTGACCAACCGTCAGATCGGCGAACGACTCGGCCTCGCGGAGAAGACCGTCAAGAACTACGTGTCGTCGTTGCTGACGAAGCTGGGGATGGAATCGCGCACGCAGGCGGCCGTCTTCCGACTGGGGCACCCCGAGCTCTGACCGCGGGACCTTCTGCCCACCGTCCGCTCAGCGGCCCTCCTACGCTCGAGGCATCCGGAGGGAGTGAGGCCATGGAACGGGTGGTTCTGGGGTATGACGGCAGCCCCGCGTCGGATGCCGCGTTGGAGTGGGCCGCTTTCCGAGCCCGCTCCGAGCAGACAGAGGTCACGGTCATCCTGGTGACCAACATGTTCTCGTCCGACCGCAAAGAAGCGGACAGGGTCCTGGATGCCGCGGCCCGGCGGTGGCACAGCCTGGTTCCAGGCATCCCGGCGAATGTGACGCGCGTCGACGGGCTCATGCCCACCACCCTGACGAAGGCCGCGCGTGACGCGGACCTGCTCGTCCTCGGGGTTCATCCGGGATTCCGGATGCGGACGATACTCAACGGGTGGGCGCCCCTCCGCATGGCCGCCCGCTCCCGGATCCCCACGGCACTCGTTCCGGCCGAATGGTCCGCGAACGACGACCCCGTGACCGTCGGCGTGGATGACGATGACTCGTCGACGACGGCTCTCCTGTTCGCAGCCGAGACCGCCGTTCGGCTCCGTGTGCCGCTTCGCGTGATCCACTCCTGGCTCATGGGCAGTCCCGAAGGAGGCCGGCACTCCGCCGTGCGGCTGAGCCCGCACCAGGTCGCCGCGGAGCACGAGCGGATCCTGGAAGCCGCTGTCGCCCGCGTCCGCGAGCGGTATCCGGACGTCGCCGTCTCTGCGGAGCTGGTGAGGGACAACCCCACGTCGGCGCTGACCCGGGCCGCTGAGCGCAGCAGCACGATCGTCATCGGCACGCACGGGCGCGGCATCGTCGCGGGCGGATTCCTCGGATCCATCGGGTTGGATCTCGTCGGCGCCCTCCGCCGCCCGATCTGCGTCGTGCCGGGCGCCCGCCCGTCGATGTAGCACGGCGAATCGTGCTCGTACAGCAGGGGCGGCCGTCGCGCCGCGTCCGCGAAGAGAAGCGGCGGGTCAGCCGCGTTGCGCGCGTCGCGCCCGGGGCGGGGTCCGGATCAGCCCCGGGACGCAGGCCCGCGTGAGCACATCGGAGTCGATGAGCACCGCCGCCACCTGGACGAGCGCGATCACGAAGTAGACCGCTTGCAGGACCGAGAAGGGGATGTACATCATCTGCACGAAGATCCACACGAACATCACCAACCCGGCGACCGCGGACACGAGGGGTGCCCCTCTCGACGCGCGCAGCTGCATCACGGAGGCCAGTCCCTGAAGCCCTCCGAGGAACAGGACGAGCACGAGGCCGGGAACGAGATACGAGGAGAAGGGCGAACCCTCGAGGTAGTCCGCCGCCGGCTCCCACGTCGAGGCGAAGCCCGAGTCGAGAGCGCCGAGGACGAGGACCGTCCCGCCCGCGATCGCCGTCAGCGAGACCATCGCGTGCAGAACGACCAGCAGCCAGCGCACGGCGCGGTTCACCGTCCGGCGCCCTTCGCCGGAAACCCCGCCGAGGGTGCGACCACGATGGGGCACCCCGCGCGCCAGAGGATGTCCTGAGCGACGGACCCGAGGTACCCGCCGGCGAGAACCCCTTCGCGGTGGGTACCGATCACGATCATCGTCGCGGTCGGGGCGTGCTGCAGAAGAGCGTCGGCCGGGTGCGAGCGCACCAGATCCGATTCGACGTGCACACGCGGGAAGCGGCTCTGCACAGACCTCGTGGCGGCGTCGAGCGCGTCGCGATGCTCCTGAAGGAGCCGGTCCGGCCTCACCAGCAACGCCGCGGAGCCGTCGATCTCGGGCTCCGGCAGGTGCCAGGCGTGCACGATCCGCAACCGGCGCGACGTCTCATCCGCTTCCCTCGCCGCGAACGTCAGCGCCTCCTCCGACGACGAATCGTCGTCGAGGCCGACCGTGACACTGCCGTCTCGTGGCGCCCATCCGACGGGCACGATGCAGACGGGAGGCACGGTGCGCGCGATGACACGGACCGGAAGCCACCCGCGGAGTGCCGTCCGCAGCGGATGATCCGGGTCCACACCGATGACGAGGAGATCCCTGCCGGCGGACAGCTCGCCGAGCGTTCGTGCGACCCCGCCCTCGGCGGCATGGAACCGCACGTTCTGCTCCGGCGCGGCCGAGCGGAAGGACCGCTCCGCGTTCGCGAGAACGTCCTCGACGGACTGGCGGTGGGCCGTGGCATCCGACACCACGTGCACCACGTCGACATCGGCGGCGTGGGCCGTCGAGCGGTGCGCCACCCAGGCGAGCGCGGAACGTGCCGCGGCACTGTCATCCACGCCCACGACGATGTTCTCCATGGGAGCCTCCTCGAGCCGTGCCCTTGCTCCGCACTCTACGAGCGACCCGCGGACGGGTGCGGGTCGAAGGTCCCACCGGGCGATTGCCCGGTCCGGAGACACCACCTTGGCGGTCGTTCCGCCCGCGGTGTTGGCGGCGACCAGGAGTTCGGGCTGCACCCCGATCCGCTCCGCCGTGGCGACCTGAAGGGGGCCGAAGAGGGTGTTGTTGTTGACCACAATATTCTGATGAGCGGATGCCGACATGCCTCCGCACCTGCGCGGAATCCGCGGCCGTTCGCGCGACTCGAGACACCTCGCCAGGTGGCAGAACGAAGGCCCCGAGTCCCTGCATTTCTGCGGGATTCGGGGCCTTCGTGGTGGCGGTGACGGTGGGATTTGAACCCACGGTAGGGGGTTACCCTACACAACTTTTCGAGAGTTGCACCTTCGGCCGCTCGGACACGTCACCGCCGACCAGCTTACGACACTCGGCGGGATGCCGCGAATCGATGCGGGCAGAGGCCGTGGCATCCGGTCGTCCATCGTCGAAAGACCACCCTGGTCGAACCCCGGTGACGGTGCCAGGATCGAGACATGAGCGTGATCGAGAACTCCAAACTGACCGTCGTCGGCGCGGGGAGCGTCGGGGCCAGCGTCGCGTACGCTTCCCTCATCCGCGGCTCGGCCCGGCACGTCGCCCTGTACGACATCGCCGAGGCGAAGGTCGAAGCCGAGGTGCTCGATCTCGCCCACGGCACGCAATTCACCGGATCCAGCGACATCACCGGCGGCAGCGACGTCTCGGTCGCCGAAGGCTCGCACGTCGTCGTGATCACCGCCGGCGCGAAGCAGAACCCCGGCCAGACCCGCACCGAGTTGGCGGCGACGAACGCGGGCATCATCCGTCGCATGATGCCCGACCTGCTCGAGGTCGCCCCGAACGCGATCTACGTCATCGTCACGAACCCGTGCGACGTCCTCACCGTCCTCGCGCAAGAAGCCACCGGCCTGCCCACGCAGCGGATCTTCGCGTCGGGCACCGTGCTCGACACGTCACGGCTGCGCTGGAAGATCGCGCAGCGCGCGGGCGTGGCCACCTCGAGCGTGCATGCGTGGATCGTCGGCGAGCACGGCGACACGGAGTTCCCCCTGTGGTCGACCGCCACGATCGGGTCGGTTCCCATCACCGAATACGACCTCCCGGACGGCACGCGCTTCGACGAGGCCGAACTGGATGCCATCGCGGTCGACGTCCGCGACGCCGCCTACAAGGTCATTCGAGGGAAGGGCGCGACGAACTACGCGATCGGGCTCTCCAGCGCCCGCATCGTCGAGGCGATTCTCCGCGACGAGCACGCGATCCTCCCGGTCAGCACCGTGCTGCAGGACTTCCACGGCATCACCGGGATGGCGCTGTCGGTACCGTCCATCGTCAGCGCGAAGGGCGCGAGGCCGGTCGCCGGCACGCCGTTCTCCGAGCGGGAGTTGACGCTCCTCCGCCGCTCCGCCGACGCGCTCACGACCGTCGCCGACTCTCTCCGCGACTGAGCCCGGGCGGGTGCGGAGACCGCGCGATCAACGCTCGTCGTGGTGAGGAACGCCCTGACGCCGCGTGTCTCGACAGGAATGGCGTTTGTCGGGCACGGGCAGCACCGGATGCCACGACCCGGAGCCAGCGATGTCGGAGGCCCCGCGTAGCCTGGGCCCATGGCATCCCGTCGCCCCGCTCCCGCTCCCGCCCCATACCGGTGCACCGAGTGCGGCTGGACGACCCTGAAGTGGGTCGGCCGATGCGGCGAGTGCCAGTCGTGGGGCACCGTGGTCGAGGCCGCCGAGCAGACGGGCATTGTCCGCTCGATCGTGCCGGTGGCCCCGGGCGCCGCTCGTGCGGCCCGGCGCATCACCGAGATCGACACGCAGGACGCCCCGCGCCGCACGAGCGGAGTCGGCGAGTTCGACCGGGTGCTGGGCGGCGGCATCGTCCCCGGTGCGGCCATCCTGCTCAGCGGTGAGCCGGGCGTCGGCAAGTCGACGCTGCTGCTCGAGGTCGCCGCACAGAGCGCTCACGCTGGTCGCCGCGTGCTGTACGCGAGCGGGGAGGAGTCCGCGGCGCAGGTGCGCTTGCGCGCCGAGCGCACGGGGGCGCTGCACGACGAGCTGTTCCTCGCCTCCGAGACCGATCTCGCCACCATCCTCGGCCACGTCGACCAGGTCGAGCCGGGGCTCCTCATCGTCGATTCGGTGCAGACGATCTCGTCGGCACACAGCGACGGGGCCGCCGGGCAGCCGGCGCAGGTCCGCGAGGTGGCATCCGCGCTCATCCGCGTGGCCAAGGAGCGAGGACTGCCGATCATCCTGGTCGGTCACGTGACCAAAGACGGTTCGATCGCCGGACCCCGCATCCTCGAGCACCTCGTCGACGTGGTCTGCCACTTCGAGGGCGACCGACAGACGTCGCTGCGCTTCGTGCGGGCGCTCAAGAACCGCTTCGGCCCGACCGACGAGGTGGGCTGCTTCGACATGACCGGCACCGGCATCGCCGAAGTGACCGACCCGAGCGCACTGTTCCTCGGGCAGGGCGAGCCCGAGCCGGGCACGTGCGTCACCATCGCGATGGAGGGGCGGCGTGCGCTGCCCGTCGAGATCCAGGCACTCGCCGTCCGCCAGACGGCTCCCAACCCCCGACGCATCGTGAACGGGGTCGACGCGTCGCGCGTGGCGATGGTGCTCGCCGTCCTCGAGAGCCGCATGGGCCTGACGCTGTCCGACCGCGACGTGTACGTCTCGACCGTGGGCGGGGTGCGCCTCATCGAGCCCGCCGCCGACCTCGCGATCGCGATCGCGGTCGCCAACGCGGTCAAGAACCGCAAGGTGTCCAAGCGGCTCGCCGCGATCGGCGAGCTGACGCTGACCGGAGAGATCCGCAACGTCACGCAAGCGGCGCAGCGTGCGTCCGAGGCGAAGCGCCTCGGCTATCACACGGTGCTCGACGCCTCGTCACGCAAGCTGGCCCAGGCGCTGAACGAGCTGCAGGTCCGCGGGGCGCCCCGCGACGACAGCGAACCCGGGTTCTGATCGGTCGGGAACGCCCGAAGCACGGAGTCCGATCGAACGGCGGCTCAGCGGCCGGGAGGTGCGGACCGACGACGGCGGTGCGGCGACGTGAAGCCGAGCACAGCGGGGATGACAAGCCCGGCGGCGCACACGGCGCCGGCGATCAGGTACTCCATGCCCCGAGTCTTGCACGGGCGCCTCACCCGCGCGAGCCGGGCAGCTCACCCGTGGAGTGTCGCGCCGCGTGGGGCGCCGCGGTCGCGGCATCCACCGCCCGTCCAGCCACCGCCCGGCGGCGCACAACTCCTGCAGAACCGGCCTGCCACCCACCCCACCTGAGCCGAGGGGCGAGAGAGCAGGAGTTGTGTCGGCGAACAGCGGGCGGCGCCGCATCCACCCGCCCGTCCAGCCACCGCCCGGCGGCGCACAACTCCTGCAGAACCGGCCTGCCACCCACCCCGCCGAGGCTGCGGGGCGAGAGAGCAGGAGTTGTGTCGGCGAACAGCGGGTAGCGCCGCATCCACCCGCCCGTCCACCCACCGCCCGGCGGCGCACAACTCCTGCAGAACCGGCCTGCCACCCACCCCACCGGAGCCGAGCGGTCAGCGAGCAGGAGTTATGCCCGCCCGCAGCAGCCGGCCCCGCCGGGAGCCGTCAGGCGTCGAGTGCGGCGAGCACGTCCGCGGGGCTCGCCTGGATCGGGTGCGGACCCGCGATATCGATGAAGACCGTCGTGATCTCATCGCGGTGACGGTCGAGGAAGGCGCGCAGCCACTCCGGGGACTGCAGTGCGACGTGCGGCGGCAGCGTCTCGGGCTTGTGCGCCGCGTCGCTGAAGAGCAACAGCGCGATCTGGCCCGTGTTCGGGTCGCGGTACGTCCATACTTCGCCGACATCGAGCGGGTTGTCGGCGTCTCCCGCGCGCATGAGCGGCACGACCGTCGGTCCGTGCCGCAGCGCGAAGGCGATGGCGGCCATGTCCTGGGTCTGCAGAGCGTCGGTGAGGGCGGTGTTCTTGAAGTCCACGTCGAGCTTCTTCCCCTTGCGCTTCTTTCCACCGGCCATCCCCCGAGCCTATCCGCGACACCACTCCGCCCGGACGGGCCGGCGGGGCCCGGCTGACCCTCGGTGGGGTGGACACCGCGCAGACCGAAGGAAGGGGCGGATGCCATTCGGCATCCCCCCTCCTCGAGTCACCGGAGGATGAACGAGGCCGTGCCGGCCGAGGGGATGCCACCGATCGACACGCTCAAGTGGTACGTCGCGCCGCCGCCCGGGGCGAACGGACGCTCGCTGTCGCACGAGCCCACCGATGAGCGCGTCCGGTCCCACGTCAACGGAGCCGCACTGGTCACCTGCTGACCGGCGGTCAGCGTCACCTCCATGTCGCTCGGCTCGGACTGGCAGTCGGTCGAACGCCACCACACGTCGGATCCGCTCGTGACCGTGAACGACTGGGCGCTCGTGCCGACGTTCATCGTGCACGGGTTCGCCGAGGTGTTGGTCAGACGGATCGAGAGCTGCGGGTTCTCACCCTGGCCGTACTCGGCCTTGTCGGAGAGAGCCTCGACGGTGATGTCGGCGGGCGCGCACTCGACCGGTCCGGCGGGCGCGCTCGGCGACGGGCTCGCCGTCGGACTCGGCGAGGGCACGACGTCCGTTGCTGACGGCGCGGGGGCCGCGGAACTTGCGACCGGGGCAGGATCAGCGGCGGGAGCGGAACGCCACGGCGGCGCCGCGACGAGCCACACGACGAGGCCGATCACGAGCAGCGCGAGGAGCGCAGCGGCGAGACGGCGCCGACGGTAGACCGCCGGGGACGGCCGCCGCCTGCGGGGGGCATCGGTCATCGTTCCAGCGTAGGCGGCGCGGCTGTGCGCCCACGCCATCCGCGCTTACAACTGCTTGAGCATCCGTGTGTTGCCGAGCGTGTTCGGCTTCACGTGCGCGAGGTCGAGGAATTCGGCCACTCCCTCGTCGGGGCTGCGCACGAGCTGCGAGTACACGTCGGGGTCGACGACCTGCTCACCGATCGGGGCGAAACCCCGACGCGTGAAGAAGTCGACCTCGAAGGTGAGGCAGAACAGGCGACGGACGCCGAGGTCGCGCGCGTGGCCCTCGAGCTTCTCGACGATGGCGCGACCGATTCCGTGGTGCAGCCAGTCCTCGTGCACGATGAGCGTGCGGATCTCACCGAGGTCCTCCCACATCACGTGAAGGGCACCGCAGCCGATGACCACGCCGTCGACCTCCGCGACGACGAACTGCTGCACCGAGCCGTACAGCACCACGAGGTCTTTGCCGAGCAGAATTCGCTTCTGCACGTACGGCTCGAGCAGCGCGTGGATGCGTGCGACGTCGGCGGTTCCGGCGGGGCGGACGACGAACGGCGCGGGGGAAGTCATCGTCCCAGGGTACGCCGCGACGACGAAGGGGGCCCGGATGCCATGGCATCCGGGCCCCCTTTCGGACCGTTGGTCGTCAGCTGCCGGCGACGATGTCGGGAGTGGCCGAGATCTCTCCGGCCGTGCCGACACCGATCGCGACCTTCTCGCCGCGCGGCGCGCTCTCGAACGTGAACTGACCGTTCTCGACGGCCACCTTCACGTGGTCACCGGGCTCGAGCTCGCCGTGCAGGATCTTCTCGCTCAGACGGTCCTCGACCTCGCGCTGCATGGCGCGGCGCAGGGGGCGAGCACCGAGGGTCGGGTCGAAACCGATCTCGATGAGCTTGTCCTTGGCGTCATCCGACACTTCGATGGTCATGTCGCGATCGAGCAGACGGTCGGCCAGACGCTTGGTGAACAGCCCCACGATCTGGCGGAGTTCGTCCTTGTTCAGCTGCGGGAAGACGATGACGTCGTCGACGCGGTTGAGGAACTCGGGCTTGAAGTGACGCTTGAGCTCTTCGTCGACCTTGCCCTTCATCCGCTCGTAGGAGGTCTGCGCACTGCCCTCGACCTGGAAACCGACCGGTCCACCGGCGATCGCCGACGAACCGAGGTTGGTCGTCATGATGATCACGGTGTTCTTGAAGTCGACCACACGGCCCTGACCGTCGGTCAGGCGACCCTCTTCGAGGATCTGCAGGAGCGAGTTGAAGATGTCGGGGTGGGCCTTCTCGATCTCGTCGAAGAGAACGACCGAGAACGGCTTGCGGCGCACCTTCTCGGTGAGCTGGCCACCCTCCTCGAACCCGACGAACCCGGGAGGGGCACCGAACAAGCGCGAGACGGTGTGCTTCTCACCGAACTCCGACATGTCGAGCGAGATCAGCGCACCCTCGTCGTCGAAGAGGAACTCGGCGAGCGCCTTGGCGAGCTCGGTCTTCCCGACGCCCGTGGGGCCGGCGAAGATGAACGAGCCCGAGGGACGCTTCGGGTCTTTCAGGCCCGCGCGCTGACGGCGGATCGTGCGCGAAAGCGCCGCGATCGCCTGCTCCTGGCCGATGACGCGCTGGTGCAGCGCCTTCTCCATGAACATGAGGCGGCTGGTCTCTTCCTCGGTGAGCTTGAACACCGGGATGCCGGTCGCCTGAGCGAGCACCTCGGCGATCAGGCCCTCATCGACCACCGCGTGCGAGGCGACGTCGCCCGAACGCCACTGCTTCTCGAGACGCAGACGCTCCGCCAGGAGCGACTTCTCCTCGTCGCGCAGGGATGCCGCCTTCTCGAAGTCCTGCTCCTCTGACGCCTGCTCCTTCTGCTCGCGGACCTTGGCGATCTTCTCGTCGAACTCGCGCAGCTCGGGCGGGCTCGACAGGATCGACAGGCGCAGACGCGCGCCGGCCTCGTCGATCAGGTCGATGGCCTTGTCGGGCAGGAAGCGGTCGCTGATGTAGCGGTCGGCGAGGTTCGCCGCGGCGACGATCGCGCCGTCGGTGATCTGCACCTTGTGGTGCGCCTCGTAGCGGTCGCGCAGCCCCTTCAAGATGTTGATCGCGTGGGGCAGGCTCGGCTCGGCGACCTGGATCGGCTGGAAGCGGCGTTCGAGAGCGGCATCCTTCTCGAAGTGCTTGCGGTACTCGTCGAGAGTCGTCGCACCGATGGTCTGGAGCTCACCACGGGCGAGGAGGGGCTTGAGGATCGACGCGGCATCGATCGCGCCCTCGGCGGCACCGGCACCCACGAGGGTGTGGATCTCGTCGATGAAGACGATGATGTCGCCGCGCGTACGGATCTCTTTCGTGACCTTCTTCAGGCGCTCCTCGAAGTCACCGCGGTAGCGGGACCCGGCGATCAGCGAACCGAGGTCGAGCGAGTAGACCTGCTTGTCCTTGAGCGTCTCGGGAACGTCGCCCTTGACGATGGCCTGAGCGAGCCCCTCGACGACGGCCGTCTTTCCGACACCGGGCTCGCCGATGAGGACGGGGTTGTTCTTCGAGCGACGCGAGAGGATCTGCATGACCCGCTCGATCTCTTTCTCGCGCCCGATGACGGGGTCGAGCTTGTTGTCGCGCGCGGCCTGCGTGAGGTTGCGACCGAACTGGTCGAGCACGGCCGAGCCACCCTGAGCGGCACCCTGGCTCTGCTCGCCGGCGCCGGAGGCGACACCTGCGGGCTCTTTGCCCTGGTAGCCCGAGAGGAGCTGGATGACCTGCTGACGGACCTTGTTCAGGTCTGCGCCGAGCTTGACCAGCACCTGCGCGGCGACACCCTCGCCCTCGCGGATGAGGCCGAGCAGGATGTGCTCGGTGCCGATGTAGTTGTGTCCGAGCTGCAGCGCTTCGCGCAGCGACAGCTCGAGGACCTTCTTCGCCCGCGGCGTGAAGGGGATGTGACCGGTGGGCTGCTGCTGGCCCTGACCGATGATGTCCTGCACCTGCTCGCGGACGGCGTCGAGCGAGATGCCGAGGGACTCGAGCGCCTTGGCGGCGACACCCTCTCCCTCGTGGATGAGGCCGAGGAGAATGTGCTCGGTCCCGATGTAGTTGTGGTTGAGCATCTTCGCCTCTTCTTGGGCGAGCACAACCACGCGACGGGCACGGTCGGTGAATCTCTCGAACATCCTCAGTCCCTCCAGGAATGGGCTGACAGGCACGCCTCCGCGCGCCGTACATCGAGAGTAACCAGCGCCCGGATGCCGCGGACCCGTGTTCGCCGTGGGCATAGCCGTCGCGACGCCGGACTTGCGTGGGGCATCGACAATCGATACTTTATCGAAAGTCAATAACAACGATCATCGATAAGGAGTCGTCATGGCATCCCCCCGTCCGACCTCCAGCTCCCTCTCGCGCGGCGACACCGTCAGCCTGCTGCTGTTCCTCGCCGCCGGTGTCGGGCTCGCCGTCTGGGCCGTCGTGCACAGCGTCGTGACCATCGTCGACGCCCTCCCCAACCGCGACGTCCGCGTGGCGATGCCTTTCCTCCACACCGCGGCGCAGGCCCCGCTCGGCCCCGACGGTGCACCCGTCTCCGTCGAGCTCGGCTCGGGCGTCGTCGTCGCCCCCGAGCTCCCGCTCGCGTCGCTGTGGGCGCTCGTGATCGCGGAGGTGCTGTTCGCGGTCGTGGTCGCGACCGTCGTCGCCCTCCTCCTGGTGTTGACGATCGGCATCCTCCGCGGGCAGATCTTCAGCAGGCGCAACACCGCGATCGTCACGACGGTCGGAGCCGTCACCCTCGTGGGGCTGGCCGGCGTGCCGTTCTTCCAGAACATGGTCGCCAACGGCGCGCTCGCCCGGATCTCGGAGTACGGCTACGACCGCGGACTCGTGCAGACGATCGACCTGCCGGTCCTCCTGGGCGCGGCGTTCGTCGCCGCGGTCGCCGGCACCGTGTTCTCGGTGGGCGACCGTCTGCAGCGCGATACGGAAGGACTCGTGTGATGACGAATCGCCCCGAGGTCTCCCCGCGCATGGAGCGCGGAATCGTCCTCCTGTTCGTCGCGGCAGGGCTCGTGATGGGCCTGGCCCTCGCTCTCCCCGCCGTGCGCGCGGCCATCGGGATCGCGATGGGCGACGGCGGATTCAGCCTCCTCACCGAGGCCCCGGTCCCGGTGACAGCCGCGGAGAGCGAGCCGGTCATCGTCTCGGCGCGATACGAATCGGCGTGGGTCGTGGCAAGCGGGCTGAGCGTGTCGGCGCGCACTCTCCTCGTCCTCGGTGCCGCGTTCGGGGCCCTGACGACCTTGCTGACGGTCGGGGCGCTGAACCTCTTCTTCCTGCTCCTGCTGTGGAGACGCCCCTTCCACTCGGCACTGGTAACCGCCACGCGGGTGGCGGGCGCAGCCCTGCTGATCGGCGGCGTCTTCGCGGCGGGCCTGGGCGGGCTGGGGCGGATGATGGCCGCCGACGAGCTGAACCCCTCCGCCGGAGGCGTCTTCCTGGTCGGCTCTGCCTTCGACCCGGCCTGGGCGCTCGTCGGTCTCGGCGTCCTGGCGATGTCCGTCGTGTTCTCGTACGGCATCCGCCTGCAGCGCGACACGGAAGGACTCGTATGACCCCGGCGGCCGAGGACGACGGACCCAGCGGCATCCACTGCCGACTCGACGAGCTGCTCGCCGAGCGGGGCATGACGCTGACGCGCTTGAGTGAGCTGGTCGGGGTGAGCATCGTCAACCTGTCGGTGTTGAAGAACGACCGCGCCCGCGCGATCCGCTACTCCACGCTGGCCGCGATCTGCCGCGCGCTGGAGTGTGAGGTGGGCGACCTGCTCGTGCTGCAGCGCTGAGTCAGCCCTGCCCCAGCACCGGGATCGGACCGTCCGAGGCGATGTTGCCGCCCGACAGGGTCAGCTCGACGGGGTCCTCACCGGCGATGCCCGTGAGGTCGGCGAGCGACACGCGAGGGGCCATGTCGGCGGTGCACACCTGATCGGCGGGCGGCTCGGCGAACGTCACCGCGGCGCCACCCTCGACGGAGGTCACCGCCTCGACCTGGGGGCGGCAGGTGGAGCTGCCCCACGTCAGGATCGCGGCGAGACCGTCGCCGACCCACCCGGCACTGGGGGCGAACTCCGTCACCGCGGCCGGTGGCGTCGCCAGCGCGGCGAGTGACGCCGTGCCCTCGACGGCACCGGTGACGACGACATCGAGCGGACGCGACGGGTCTATCCCGGCGGGAAGCGCGACGTACGTCGCCCGAGGTGCGAAGTCGCGGGTGCACGGACCGTTCTCACGGTCGACCAACTCGATCGTGAGGGTGTCGCTCGCGAGAACGGCATCGCCCGACGCCACCGGGACGCACGACGAGCTTCCTCGCGTCACCACCGCGATGCCGCGGCCGGCGTCGAGCCAGCCCGCGCTGACGTCCGTCGAAGGAGCGGGGGTCGTGGCATCCACGGGCGGCTTCGTCTCGGGCGAGGACGCCGCGCCCGAAGCGCAACCGGCCAGGAGACCGGCTGCGAGGAGGCCGACCCCCAGCACAGCGGCCAGAGAAGCGGGACGGCGAGTCATCGGAACCTCCGGAGGGCTGTGGGGATGGGATGCCGGTCGCTCATTGCAGCGCCGAGGTGAGCCGCGCAAGGTTGTCGAGGATCGTGGAGCGCAGCGGCTGGCGTCGCCATTCCTCGACCGTCAGCTCGCGACTGAGAGTGCGGTACGCGTCTTCGACACGCCGCATGTCGCGGACGAACTCCTCGCCACGCACGAGCATCGAGATCTCGAGATTGAGACCGAAGGAACGCATGTCCATGTTGCTCGACCCGATGACGGCGACCTCGTCGTCGATCGTCAGGCTCTTGCTGTGGAGGATGAAGGGCTTCCGGTACATCCAGATCTTCACGCCGGCGGCGAGCAGCGCCTCGTAGTAGCTGCGCTGGGCGTGGTAGACCATCGCCTGGTCGCCCTCTTCGGAGACGAACAGCTCGACGTGCACCCCGCGCTGGCACGCGGTCGTGATCGCCAGCAGAAGCGCCTCGTCGGGCACGAAATAGGGGCTCACGATGATGATGCGCTCGCGCGCGGCGAAGAGAAGGCCGAGGAACAGCTTGAGGTTGTTCTGGAAATCGAAGCCGGGGCCCGAGGGAACGATCTGGCAGTCGAGGTCGCCGGGGCCGGACTCGACGCTGAACAGGTCGATCTCGTCCGTGAGGGTCTCATCGGTCTCGCTGTACCAGTCACTGAGGAAGACGGCGTTGACGCTCGCGACGACGGGGCCTTCGACGCGGACCATGAGGTCGACCCAGTGGAGGCCCCGGCGGATGTTCTTCTTCAAGTTGTAGGTCGAGTCCGTGACGTTCTGCGAGCCCATGAAGGCCACGCTCCCGTCGATGACCAGCAGCTTTCGGTGGTTGCGCAGATCAGGGCGCTGGTACCGCCCCCGCAGCGGCTGGACGGGCAGCATGAGGTGCCAATGCGCACCCATCTGGTCGAGGCGGTGAAGGGTCTGGCGGTAGTACGGCTTCCCGCGGTTGGCCCAGTGATCGAGCAGGACGCGCACGACCACCCCGCGCGCGGCCACTTCTTCGAGGGCGCGGAAGAAGTTGTCGGTCGCCGCGTCGGCCTGCAGGATGTAGAACTCGACGTGCACGTAGCGGTCCGCCCGTCGAATGGCTTCCGCCATCGCGTCGAGGCTCTCCTGGTAGTCGGAGATCAGGGTCGCCGCGTTGTCGCCCGCGATCGGCATGGCGCCGAGGTTGCGGTTGAGGCGGACGAGCGCGCGGAACCAGTCGGGTGCGTTCGGGCGGAGGGTGCCGAACTCGAGCGACTCGCTCGTGTCGTGGATGTAGCGGTTGATGTCGGCCTGTTTGCGGCGGCGTGTGCGCGGCAGGCGCGGGTTGCCGATCAGCAGGAACAGCAGCACGCCGACGAACGGGATGAAGTAGATCGCCAGCAGCCAGGCCATCGCCGCCGTGGGGCGGCGGTTGCGCGGGACGATGATGACCGCGGCGATGCGCACGACCAGATCGATCACGAAGAGCGCGATGACGAGCCAGCTCGCCTCGAACGTGGTGTCGATCACAGTGCCTCCTGGGCGGAATGTCCCCCCAGCGTAGTGATCGCCCCCGACACGCGGGGCATGCCGCTCAGGGGGTGGTGCCGTCGGAAGCCGGGAGCCCGCGCTTCGCGCGCTCCTGCGCCTCGATGCGCGCGTACGCCTTGCGCTCGGTGCGATCCATCCGGATCACGCTGCGCAAGATGAAGAAGAAGACCGCCGAGACCACGATGGTCGGCAGGATCGACCACAGCACGGCTGCCCACATTTCGTCCACGTCACCAGGATACGGGCAGCGCCTGAGCGTCGGGCGGGAGAGCAGCCCCTCCTCCCCAGGGCGCAACCTCTCCCGCCTCTCCCCAGATCACGGCTTTCCGCCCGCGACACGATCCGCGCCTGCGCCAGTCTCATGGCCATGTCAACGATCGTCCGCGCCGGATCCCCCGCCGAGTTCCTCGCCCTCGTCCCCCACCTGCTCGGGTGCACGCCCCGGCAGAGCCTCGCCGTCATCACGTTCGCCGGAGGCCGCTCCCTGGGCGCGCTCCGCGTCGACCTTCCCGATCCCGCCGTGTCCGAGGTCGACAGCATCGCCTCGACCGTCATCGGGATGGCGTGCAAAGTTCCCCGGACGGATGCCGTGGCGGCCGTCGTCTACACCGATCTCCGTCTCACGGATGTCGAGGACACTCCGCATCGCGCGCTCGTCGAGGCGCTCGTGGCCCGGGCCGACATCTGCGGCCTTCGCGTCACCGATGCGCTGATCGTCGGCCCCGACGGATGGGACGGCTATTTCTCTCCCGCCGCGGACGGGCCGCGGTCGCTCGACGAGATCGCGGCGGATCCGGGCGTGCCCGGACTGCCCGAGGTCGACGGTGACCAGTTCGCGGCCGCGATGCTGCCCTCGGCCCCTCCCTCGGAGGCGAGTGCGGTGTACCGCCTGCTCACCGACATCGAGCATCTGCTCGCCCGATCGAAGGAAGGTCGGCGGCTGCCGGCGCGCCGCCGCGCGGCCGCAGGGCGCGTCCTCGACGACGTGACCGATCCTCCGGCCGTGTTCGAGAGGTTCGTCGCTCCGGGGATTCCCCTCGACGCCGACGCGATCGCCGCGGTGTCGTTCTGCCTGCAACGACCCGCGCTGCGCGATGTCGCCCTCATGCAGTGGGTCGGGGACATCACGACCGGCGACGCCACCTACGGTGCGCAACACGCCTACGGGGAAGGGCATCCGTTCCCCGCAGACCTCGCACGCCCGATGTGGGGCGAAGGGGCGCACCCGGATCCCGCCCGCCTCCTTCGCGCGCTCGATCGCTGCCGATACGTGGCCGCGGCCACACCGCGGGAGGGACGCGCGGGCCCCCTCGCCGCCTGCGCATGGCTCGCCTGGGCGACCGGTCGGTCGACCCACGCGTCCGCCTACGTCGCACAGGCGCTCGAGATCGACGCACGTCACGGCCTCGCCGACATCGTCCGGACATTGACCGACCGGGGCCGGCTGCCCGAGTGGGTGTTCGAGCGCGAGTCGGTTACTTCACCAGGGGGAACAGGATCGTCTCTCGGATCCCGAGACCGGTGATGGCCATGAGCAGGCGGTCGATGCCCATGCCCATGCCACCCGTCGGGGGCATGCCGTGTTCGAGAGCGCGCAGGAACTCCTCGTCGATCGGCATCGCCTCGTCGTCACCGCGCGCAGCCAGCTTCGCCTGCTCGGTGAAGCGCTCGCGCTGGATGACCGGGTCGACGAGCTCGGAGTACCCCGTCGCGAGCTCGAAGCCGCGCACGTACAGGTCCCACTTCTCGACGACGCCCGTGAGGGAACGATGCTCGCGCACCAGCGGGCTCGTGTCGACCGGGAAGTCCATGACGAAGGTGGGGCGGGTCAGGCCGCCCTTGACGAAGTGCTCCCACAGTTCTTCGACCCACTTGCCGTGCGTCTCGTGAGCGGGTGCGTCGACGCCGGACTCGGCTCCGAACGCGCGCAGCTCGTCGAGAGTCGTCTCGGGCGTGATCGTGCGACCGGCGGCCTCCGACAGCGAGCCGTACATCGAGATACGGTCCCATTCGCCACCGAGGTCGTACTCGGTGCCGTCTGCCCACGTCACGGTCGTGGAGCCCGCGACCGCGATGGCGGCATCCTGGATGAGGGTCTGCGTCAGGTCGGCGATGCCGTTGTAGTCGGTGTACGCCTGGTACGCCTCGAGCATCGCGAACTCAGGGCTGTGCGTGGAGTCGGCGCCCTCGTTGCGGAAGTTGCGGTTGATCTCGAACACCCGGTCGATTCCACCGACGACGGCGCGCTTGAGGAACAGCTCGGGGGCGATGCGCAGGAACAGCTCGGCGTCGAAGGCGTTCGAGTGCGTGATGAACGGACGGGCGCTCGCGCCGCCGTGCTGCACCTGCAGCATCGGCGTCTCGACCTCGACGAAGTCGCGCTCGGCGAACGTGCGCCGGAGGCTCGCGTTGACCTTCGCCCGAGCCAGCACCGTCTCGCGTGCCCGATCTCGCACGATCAGGTCGAGGAAGCGGCTGCGGACGCGGCTCTCCTCGCTCAGCTCGGAGTACATGTTGGGAAGGGGAAGGACGGCCTTCGCGGCGATCGTCCACTCCGACACCATGATCGACAGCTCACCCCGGCGGCTGGAGATCACCTCACCCGACACGAACACGTGGTCGCCGAGGTCGACGAGCTCCTTCCAGGCCTGGAGCGACTCGTCACCGACGTTGGCGAGCGAGACCATCGCCTGGATCCGACTGCCGTCGCCGGCCTGCAGCGACGCGAAGCAGAGCTTGCCGGTGTTGCGACTGAACACGACACGACCCGCGACGCCCACCGTCACGCCCGTCTCGGCCCCGGCTTCGAGGTCGCCGTAGCGAGCGCGCAGCGCGGGGATCGTGTCGGTCACGGGCACGACGACCGGGTAGGGGCCGCCCGCGGCGTCGGCGCGCTCGTCGAGCAGACGCTCACGCTTGGCGAGACGGACCGCCTTCTGTTCGAAGACGTCGTCCTCGGTCGGTTCGGCGTCGTTCGCGGGCGCAGCGGGCGCGTCAGTCATCGGGAGGGCTCCTCGGGGTCGCATCGAGTTTATCGGCGGCACGACGGGCGTTTCCCCCGAGCCGCGACCGCGTCCGGTCGCCACCGCGCGTCAGCTCAGCGAGATCTCGGCGTTGTCGATGAAGCGGTGTCCGCCTACCGTCGCGGCGATGAGCGCGATTGCCCGGCCGCGATGGCCGTCGTCGACGGGCAGGAACGTCTCGGGATCGACGACCGAGAGGTACTCCAGGCCGATGCGCGGCTCCCCCATGAGCGAGGACTGCGCCGCCGCGATGCAGGAATCGACTCCGAGGTCGGCATTGGATGCCGCGGCCTCCAACGCCAGCGGGAGCTTCGCGGCGGCACGGCGGTCGGCGGCATCCAGCAGGCCCACCCGGCTCGAGATCGGGAGCCCGTCCTCGGCGCGCACCGTCGGGACCAGCGCCGTGTCGATGTCGAAGTCCAGGTCGCGGATCATGCGCCGGACCAGGAAGGCACGCTGCAGATCGCGCTCACCGTAGACGGCGAGGTCGGGGCGGACGACATGGAACAGCTTCGCCTCGACCGTGAGCACCCCGTCGAAATAGAACGGCCGCGCGCGCCCCTCGTACCGGAGACCGAGGTCGCCCGCCGAGACCCGGGTGGTCGCGGTACCGGCGGGGAGGAACTCCGCAGCCGTGGGCGCGAACACGAGATCGACGCCGAGCTCGCCCAGAAGGTCGGCGTCCGCGTCCGGGGTGCGGGGATACGCCGCCGTTTCCTCCGCTGTGCGGAAGCGCAGCGGATTGACGAAAGTCGACACGACCACGAGGTCGGCCCGCTCGCGTGCGGCGCGGATGAGGTCGACGTGGCCGTCGTGGAGGGCCCCGAGCGTCGAGACGAGCGCGACGCGCGCAGCACCGCCCGGGCGATCTGCGCTTCTGGCCTCGGCCAGTCGGGTACGCAGATCCTCGATGGTGCGGATCATCCGTCGATCGTAGCGTCCGGTGGCACACCGTCCGCGCCGGCCGGACCTGTCCCCTCGACGAGCGCCTGATCGACGCTCGACCGTACGAGGGCGGACAGATACGCTCCCGTGTTCTCGACCCCGACGCCCGCGAGCAGCGTCGCCGACTGACGCACGATCGATCGGGAGAACTGCGTCGCCGTGGCCACCGCCTCGGCGTACGCCGGCCGATCGGTCTCGGCGATCACGACCGGCTCGCACCCCAACTCGACGGCCAGCGCCTGCGCGATCGGCAGCACCGGGGCGGGGGCCGTCACGGCCGCGTACGCCTGGGCGAGCTGGCGCAGATCGATCGACGAGGCACCCGTGAACACGATCGCCGGATGGACCGCCAGGGGGATGGCCCCGCACCGCAGGGCCGGAGCGAGCACCTCGACGCCGTAGACCGGGTCGGTGTGCAGCACCAGCTGCCCCGGTTGCCACGCACCGACGTCGGCCAGACCCGCCACGAGCCCGGCCAGCTGATCGTGCGGCACGGCGATGACCACGAGCTCGCTGCGGCGCACGACCTCTTCGGGCGGCAGCACCGGAAGCCCCGGCAGGATCGCCTCCACGCGGTCGTCGTCCGACCCCGACGTGATGCCCGTGAGCGCGTGTCCCGCGCCCGCGAGCGCCGCCCCCACGACCGGACCCACGCGCCCCGCGCCGATGATGCCGACGCCGAGCCGACCGTCGCGACCGCCGTTCATCGGGCCCACCGGTGGCTGCGATCGTCGGCCGCGGCGGCGACGGTGGCGCGCGCGGTGTCCTCGAACAGTGCGACCGCGGCATCCCGATCCAAAGCCCCCACCGACGTCTGCACGGTTCCCGCAATCACGTGGGCGGCGAGGGTCGCCGTGCGTGTCGCGCGAGCGACCGGCCCCTGCCGCAGCCCCACCGACTGCAGTCGCGCCAGCGGCACGACCGTGAGCGTGCGGCGCGCCCACCCGCGCCGCAGGAACAGCGCGTCGGCCGTGAGGACGGCGCCGTTGCGCCGCCAGGAGAAGGGCCGCAGCAGGCGCGCTCGCGACGGCGTGATGACGTACGGGTCGTCCTCGACCGGCCCGAGGATGCCATGACGGAAGACGTAGGTCCACTCCTCCGGCGGCAGCGCCGGGGCGAGGATCCGCAGCACCTTCTCGACGTCGTCGCGCGTACCGATGGGCAGGACCGCGGCGAACGGGTCGGTGCTCGCATCGGTCGACCCGCGCCCCGACAGCCGGTTCACCGAGACGCTCCACCAGCCGAATGGACGCCACAGCAACGGCTGGTGCACCTCGATCGCGTGGACGCGCCCCGGGGGCACCACTTCGCTGATCGTCGTGAACAGCCCGAACGTCAACCGCACGCCGTCGGAGCTGGGCGCGATCGAGTACCGCAAGCCTCGCGCGATCGAGCGCACGTAGTACGCACCGAAGCCCAGGAACGCCGGGACGATCGTGAACAGCACCCACAGCGTCGACATCGACGCCGCGATCCCGATGGCCACGATGAGCACCACGAGCATCAGGGTCGATCCGCTGAGCACCCGCGAGGCGACGAGCCGGCCGAAGGGGATCCGCACGATGCTCTCGGGCTCGGCATCCGAGAAATCCTCGCCGTCGACGATGTTCTGGATGCCGGCTCCCACAGCCCCGGCCGCCTGCTGCACGAGCGACCCCCCGGTGACACCGACGGCGCGTTCGGCACGACGGCGTCCCGACGCCAGACGCAGGATGTCGCCGCGCACGGTCTCCGCGGCACCGGCCGAGAGATACTCCAGCTTCACGTTCGAGTCGAGGCCGGCACCGACCACCTCGAGCTTGGCGAGTCCCAGCAGGCGCGCCACCATCGGCCGCGTGAGGTTGACGCCCTGAACACGGTCCAGGGGCGCGCGCCGGTGCGTGCGGAAGAGCACGCCCGAGCGCACCTCGACATCGTCATCGCTGATGCGGAACGTGTGGAACCGCCAAGACAACCGGAAGGCCACGAGGAGCACGATCAGCACCGCCAGGGCACCACCGGCGGCGATGAGGATCAGGTTGTTCGCGAAGAGGAAATCGACCGGGTCGGGAGGCAGGACCCCCGGGGGCAGATCGGTCACGGACGGCAGGAACAGTTCGAGCAGACGCTCGCGCATGTTGGCCACGATCACGCCGATGACCACGAGAAGGAACAGGCCGCCGCGCAGCAGCGGCGTCAGCGGATGCAGCCGCTGCCACTCGCCGTCGCTCAGCGGCGAGCGCACGACCGTGCGGGGCGGGGCGTCGTCCGAGGCCGCGGCAGCACCCGCAACCCCCTCCGCAGCCGCAACCCCCGAGGCCGCAGCCCCCTCCCCCGCAGCCCCCTCCCCCGCAGCACCCGCCGACGCAGCACCCGCCGACGCAACACCCGCCGGCGGCGGGCCCCACGCCGGATCCGGCGCCGAGTGGCCAGGAGCCGACGCATCGGGTCCCGGCGCAGGGTTCGACGCGTCGGGGATCGAGGGGTCGGTCACAGTCCGGTCCGTCGGGTCTCGGCGACGTCGATGAGCGTGTCGCGCAGATGCTCGGCCGCACCCTGCGTCAGGCCGGGGATCGTCACGCCCGTCGAGGCAGCGGCGGTGACGAGCTTGAGTTGCGCGATGCCGAAGCCGCGGTCGAGCGGCCCGTGCGTGATGTCGACGAGCTGCATGCGCCCGTAGGGCACCGCGACGACGCGCTGCCAGAGGATGCCGCGGCGGAAGACGAGATCGTCATGGCGCAGCTGATAGCCGAAGGACCGGGCCTGTCGCGGCGTGATGATCATGCCGATCGCGGTCACCAGGAGCACGACGCCCGCCGGGATCCACTGCCAGGCCACGCCCGTGATCGCCTGCGCCACGCCCGCCGCAGCGAGCACGAGCACGAATACGGCGCCCTGCGAGATCATCTGCACCCGGACGTACGCGCGGGCGAGCTGGTGCCACGTACCGTCGCCGAGCGGCAGTCGGCCGGGTCCTCGGGGCTCGAGGACGCGCGAGTACGTGGCGTCGTCGAGGACGGATGCCGCCGGCTCAGGCCGCGGGGGCACCGGAGTCGGGGCGCGCTCCGGGAGATCCGGGGTGTTCGTCATCGTCGTCCTTCCGGATGGTGCACAACTGCTCGGCCACGAGTCCCGCGACGACGAGGACGGCACCGCACACGGCCGTCGCGATGATCGATCCCCACGAGCCTAGCGACGGAGTGAACGGACGGGTGGAGACGAAGGCGAGAAGCCCCAGGGCGAAGCCGGTCGCCGCGGCGCCTACGAGCGACGAGGCCTTGGCGAGCATCGCGATACGCAGGGCCCGGAACGGATCGATGCGACGGCCGATGCGCCCCCGGGACGCGCGGAAGATGGGAACGGCGACCGCGACCACGATCGCCCCCAAGAGCACGAGCACCGTCGGCAGACTCGCCGCCGGCACGAACGTCGGCCGTCCGGCGGCCGTGAGACCCATGTCGAGGAGGAACCCGATCACGCCCCCGGCGAGCGCTGCGACGATGAGGATCGTCGCTCCGGTACGCTTCACGATCCGTCTCCGCGCAGCGCGACCAGCAGGGCGTCCACCCGGCCGCGGCCGGGGATCTCGGCATCCGGATCGATCTGCAGCCACGGGGCCAGCACGAACTCCCGCTCGTGTGCGCGCGGATGCGGCACGGTCAGACGCTCGTCGTCGATGCGCGCGTCGCCGTAGACGATGAGGTCGAGGTCGAGCGTGCGATCGCCCCACCGCTCGCGGCGGACGCGGCCGTGGTCGGCCTCGATGCGGTGCAGCTCGTGCAGCAGCGTCGATGGCGCCAGCCGCGTCTGCAGCAGCGCCACGGCGTTGAGATAGCGCGGCGCGGTCTCGTCCGCGCCGGCGAGGGTGACGGCTACCGTCTCGATGGGTTCGGACACCCGCACCTCCGTCGTCAACGGGAGCCGCTGCAGCGCGGAGACGGCGGCGGCGAGGGTCTCTGCGCGCGCGCCGAGGTTGGTGCCGAGAGCCACCACCGCGGCCACGGGACGATCGGCAGGAGGATCGCCGATCCCGTGGGCCAGCCGAACGCTCATCCGCGCCCCCGCCGGATCGTGACCGACACGTCGCCGAAGGGCACCGTGATCGGAGCGTGCGGCTTGTGCACCGTCACCGTCACGAGGACGACACGCTCGTCCGCGAGCACGTCGTCCGCGATGCGCTGGGCGAGCGTCTCGAGCAGGTCGGCCGCGTCGCCCTGGACGATCGCGACGATGCGTTCGGCGAGCTCGCCGTAGTGCACGGTGTCGACGACGTCGTCCGTCTCGGCGGCGGGCCGGAGCGAGAGCTGCAGGACGACGTCGACGACGAACTCCTGCCCCTCGCGCTTCTCGTCGGGGTACACGCCGTGGAATCCGTGGGCGCGCACCCCCGTCAGCGTGATCTCGTCGGCGAAGTCCATCAGGCCTCCCAGGCGCGGGCGACGGCGAGCGCGTCGCGGGTGGTCGAGATGTCGTGCACGCGTACCGCCCACGCCCCGGCGCGGGCGGCCAGGACGCTGGTGACGGCGGTGGCGAGGTCGCGGCGCGAAAGGTCGGCGTCCTCGCCGAGCGCGTCGGCGAGGAAGCGCTTGCGGCTGGTGCCGACCAGCACGCGGCAACCGAGGGCCGTCAGCCGCGGCAGGGCGCGCAGCGTCCGCCAGTTCTGGACACCGCGCTTTCCGAAACCGATGCCCGGGTCCAGCACGATGCGCTCGCGCGGGA
Source organism: Microbacterium sp. SCPM-O-B-15248 (M128) (assembly GCF_058214835.1). Classification (NCBI taxonomy): domain Bacteria; kingdom Bacillati; phylum Actinomycetota; class Actinomycetes; order Micrococcales; family Microbacteriaceae; genus Microbacterium; species Microbacterium sp. SCPM-O-B-15248 (M128). The sequence goes on along the minus strand of NZ_JBYQLI010000009.1, from coordinate 26,455 downwards.
TGCCGGCCGCCTCGGCCGCACGGAGTCGCTCCGCGAGCTCGCCCGCGACCTCCGCCGCCACGTCGTCGTAGTCGGCGTGGGCGTACATCTGCGACGACGGTCCGCGCCAGTGGCCGAGGGCGATGTCGGCATCCGTGTCGGCGACCGCGGCGAGCATGTCGGGATCGGCCAGACCGCCCGAGACGTCGTTGACCAATCGCGCCCCCGCGGCGACGGCCGCGCGCGCGGTGGACGCGTTCATCGTGTCGATGCTCACGAAGAGCCCCGCGGATGCCAGCGCCTCGACGACCGGCAGGACGCGCTGCTGCTCGATACGCGGCGCGATCCGGTCGGCCCCGGGTCGCGTGGACTCGCCGCCCACGTCGAGCAGGTCGGCGCCCTGCGCACTCAGCGAACGCGCGTGGGCGATCGCGACGTCGGGGTCGAGGAACCGGCCGCCGTCGCTGAACGAGTCGTGGGTGACGTTGACGATCCCCATCACGAGGGTCACGGGCGCCCCCGGCCGATCAGAGCCACCAACTCGGCACGAGCGACGGGGTCGGTGTAGACCCCGCGCGCGGCGATCGTGACGGTCGAGGCGTCGGGCTGGCGGCCACCGCGCATCGTGACGCACTCGTGCGTGGCATCCAGGACGACCAGCACGCCGCGCGCGTCGAGCGCACCGGCGATCGTGTCGGCGACCTGCTCGCCGAGGCGCTCCTGCACCTGCGGACGGGCGGCCAGGATGTCGATGACCCGCGGCAGCGCGCCGAGGCCGACGACCTCTTCGCCGGGGAGATACGCCACGTGCGCCCGCCCGCGGAAGGGCAGCAGGTGGTGCTCGCACATCGAGCGGAACGCGATGTCGCGCAGCATCACGGCGCCGGAGGGCAGGGTGTCGGGCGCCGGCCCGCGGCTCACCGAGATCGTGTGCTGCAGCGGGGCACCGGCATCCTGCCCCACTCCCCCGAAGAACTCGCTCCAGGACTCCGCCACCCTCGCCGGGGTCTGCCGCAGGCCCGGGCGATCGGGGTCTTCTCCGATCGCCTCGAGCAGCTCGCGTACGAGCGCGGCCACGCGCTCCCGGTCGACGGCCACGGCGCCTTAAGCGGTGGCCGGACGCGTCTGCCCGCTCGGCCGCCGCTGCGGCTGGGTCGCGGTCTGGGCGTCGGCCTCGACGGACGCGGCGACGCCGGCCGTGTCAGGGCGGCGGGGGACCTCGACCGGCGGCAAGGTCGACACCGGACGGTCGCCCGACGACAGCCACTGCGGGCGCGGGGGCAGGCGCTTGACGTCCGTGAAGATCTCGGCGAGCTCGATGTGGTCGAGCGTCTCTTTCTCGAGCAGCGCGAGCGCAAGGCGGTCGAGCACCTCGCGGTTGGCGTTGATCACCTGGTAGGCCTCGTTGTGCGCCTGCTCGATGAGACCGCGCACCTGCGCATCGACGCGCTCGGCGATCCGCTCCGAGAAGTCACGGCCGTGACCCATGTCGCGGCCCATGAAGACCTCGCCGGACGACGAGCCGAGCTTGACCGGCCCGACATCCATGGTCATTCCGTACTCGGTGACCATCTTGCGGGCGATGCTCGTGGCCTTCTCGATGTCGTTCGAGGCGCCGGTCGTGGGGTCGTGGAAGACGATCTCTTCCGCCACGCGGCCGCCCATCGCGTACGTGAGCTGGTCCTGCAGCTCATTGCGCGTCACGGAGTACTTGTCGTCCAGGGGCAGGACCATCGTGTAGCCGAGGGCCTTGCCGCGCGGGAGGATCGTGACCTTGGTGACGGGGTCGGTGTGGTTCATCGCCGCCGCCGCGAGCGCGTGTCCGCCCTCGTGGTAGGCCGTGATGAGCTTCTCCTTCTCGCGCATCACGCGCGTGCGGCGCTGCGGCCCCGCGATTACGCGGTCGATCGCCTCGTCCAGCGCACGGTTGTCGATGAGCTGCGCGTTCGAGCGCGCCGTGAGCAGCGCGGCCTCGTTCAGCACGTTGGCGAGGTCTGCACCGGTGAAGCCGGGCGTCTTGCGCGCCACGACCTCGAGGTCGACGGACTCCGACAGCGGCTTGCCGCGACCGTGCACCTCGAGGATGCGCTGGCGCCCCTTGAGGTCGGGGGCGTCGACGCCGATCTGCCGGTCGAAACGGCCCGGGCGCAGCAGCGCCGGGTCGAGGATGTCGGGACGGTTGGTCGCGGCGATGACGATGACGTTGACCTTGGGGTCGAAGCCGTCCATCTCGACGAGCATCTGGTTCAGCGTCTGCTCGCGCTCATCGTGCCCGCCGCCCATACCGGCGCCGCGGTGGCGGCCGACGGCGTCGATCTCGTCGATGAAGATGATCGCCGGCGAGTTCTCTTTCGCCTGGTTGAACAGGTCGCGCACACGGCTCGCGCCGACACCGACGAACATCTCGACGAAGTCGGAACCCGAGATCGAGTAGAAGGGCACGCCGGCCTCACCGGCGACGGCACGCGCGAGAAGGGTCTTGCCGGTTCCGGGAGGGCCGTACAGCAGCACACCCTTGGGGATGCGGGCACCGACCTCTTCGAACTTCTTCGGGTCCTTGAGGAAGTCCTTGATCTCTTCGAGTTCCTCGATCGCCTCGTCGGAACCCGCGACATCCTGGAAGGTCACGGTGGGCGTCTCTTTTGTCACGAGCTTCGCCCGCGACTTGCCGAACTGCATCACCTTGCTGCCGCCGCCCTGGGCGCTCGAGAGCAGCCACCAGAAGAGCAGACCGAGCAGCACGAGGGGGAGCATCAGCGAGAGGAAGCCGTCGAACCAGCCCGGTCGTGGAACCACGTCGTTGAAGCCGTCCGAGGGCGCGGCGGTGTCGATCGCGGTGGCCACCTCGGACGCGCGAGCCTTGCCGTAGTAGAACTGCACGGTGTCGGCGCCCTCGAAGGGCTGCGAGAGCTTCAGATCGACGCGCTGGTCGACGTCATTCGTCGTCGACGAGGTCACCGTGCCGCCCTTGAGCAGCTCCAGACCCTCTTGCGTGGAGATCTGGCGTGCTCCGCTCAGGTTCGAGATGAGCGAGAAGCCGATGACCAGAAGCAGACCGACCAGCAGAACGTAGATGATCGGATTGCGCGTGATCTTCTTGAAATCCATGGTGGGCGAGCCCAGCCCTTTCGTGATCCGCCGGGAAAAAGCGGTGCAATCAGGCTAACGCCCGCCGGCTATGCCGAGACTGTGCGTTCGTCGTGGGCGTACGCGGGTGATGGATGCCACGCCCCGGCGCCCGGCATCCCCGCCGTCGTCAGGAGTAGACGTGTGGCGCGAGCACAGCGACGTCGCGCAGGTTGCGGTACTTCTCGGCGTAGTCGAGGCCGTAGCCGATGACGAAGTCGTTGGGGATGTCGAAGCCCACGTAGCGGCAGTCGACCTCGACCTTCATGGCATCCGGCTTACGCAGGAGCGCGAGGACCTCGACCGACTCGGCCCCGCGCGAGGCGAAGTTCTCGAGCAGCCAGCTGAGGGTCAGGCCCGAGTCGATGATGTCCTCGACGATCAGCACGTGCTTGCCGGTGATGTCGGTGTCGAGGTCCTTGCGGATCTGCACCACGCCGCTGGAGCGCGTGCTCGCACCGTACGAGGAGACCGCCATCCAGTCCATCGTGACGTGCATCGGCAGATGCCGGGCGAAGTCGGCCATGACCATGACCGCACCCTTGAGCACGCCCACCAGTACGACGTCGCGACCGGCGTAGTCGGCCGCCACCTGGGTGGCGAGTTCGGCGAGCTTGCCGTGGATCTGCTCCTCGGTGAGGAGGACTTCGCTGATGTCGTCGGAGATGTCGGCCGCGCGCATTGGGCAAGTCTACGCAGGCGGATTCAGGATGCCGCGCGCGCGACGATCTCGATCCGGCCGCCGACCCGACGTGCCAGGCAGCCCGGCAGGTCGATCGGCCCCTGGCCGCGCCAGTCGGTGGCGAGGCGCGCGACCTCGAGGGTCTGCGTCCGGGTGAGGGCGACGCCGAACTCGCTGTCGACCACGTACCGCACGATGCGGTTGCGCAGCGCGGAGGGGTTGGCCGCCAAGGCCGCGACCGACACCGAGATGCCCGCCTCGGCGTGCTCGACGATGTCCTCGATCGTCTCGTCGATCATCTCCTGGAACGCCGCGGCGTCCTCGCGCAGCTGATCGGCGGTGCGCGCGAGGGCCTCGGCGACGCCGGGGCCGAGCTCGGCCTCCAGCACCGGCAGCACGTTCTCGCGCACCCGCACCCGCGCGAACGCGGGGTCGGAGTTGTGGGGATCCTGCCACGGATCGAGCCCCTGCGCCTCGCACGCGGCGACCGTGGTGGCTCGCCGCACGGAGAGGAGGGGTCGCAACAGGACCGTTCCGGTGGCATCCAGACGCTCGGGCGCCATGCCCGACAGGCTCACCGACCCCGACCCGCGCGCGAGGCCGAGGAGCACCGTCTCGGCCTGGTCGTCGAGAGTGTGGCCGAGCAGCACCGCGTCGGCTCCGACCTCGGCGGCCGCGCGCGCCAGGGCCGCGTATCGCTCCGCGCGGGCCGCAGCCTCGGGACCGCCCCCCGCGCGCACCTCGACCGCGACCACCCGGGCCGGCAGCCCGAGCCCGCGGGCCGCGTCCGCCGCCCGCTCCGCGATCACGGCGGAGCCCGGCTGGAGCCCGTGGTCGATCACGACGGCCTCGGCCCGGATGCCGTGCCGCGGCGACTCGAACGCGGTCGCCGCCGCGAGCGCGAGCGAGTCCGCACCGCCCGAGAGCGCGACCACGATGGCACCACTGCGCCCCTCGAGGCTCGCCCGCACCGCGCGCCGCACCTCCGCGACGGCGGGGTCGAGTCCGGGTCGCCGCTCCTGCATGGCATCCACGCTATCCGTCGACGCCCGGGCGCGCGCACTCACGGGCCCCCGCGGACACAACGCAGGAAGTCCGTCGTCCGAGCACGGCGGGCGGCCGGGAATCCGCGGGCCCCTCGCAGATCTCCTTCGTCGTGTCGCGGTGAGCGGCGAAGCCGACGGCGGCGGGAGCGCCACGGCTAGGCTGGGCGGCGGAAAGCCACCGATCTAAGGAGCACACGTATGGGCGCGTACGACGCCGTCATCGAGATCCCGCGCGGCAGCCGCGTGAAGTACGAAGTCGACCACGGCACCGGCCGGGTCTTCCTCGACCGCATCCTCTACACGGTGTTCGGCTACCCGGCCAACTACGGCTTCTTCGAGAACACCCTCGGCGAGGACGGCGACCCGCTCGACGTGCTGGTCCTCCTCGACCGCGACCTCTACCCCGGCATCCTCGCGAAGGTGCGCCCCGTCGGCGTGCTGAAGATGAGCGACGAGGCCGGCGGCGACGACAAGGTCGTCGCGGTCCTCGCGAAGGACCCCCGCTGGGACCACATCCAGGACGTCGGCGACATCGACGAGTGGACCAAGAAGGAGATCTCGCACTTCTTCGAGCACTACAAGGACCTCGAGCCCAACAAGTGGGTCAAGGTCGACGAGTGGGCGGATGCCGCCGAAGCCGAGCGCCTGGTCGACGAGGCGTTCGCGCGCTTCGAGGAGCACGACGCCCAGACCAAGACGCAGGGTGAGGGCGAAGCCCCCAACACCCTCTGACCTCTTTGGTCACGACGAAGCCCCCCGGTCCTGGACCGGGGGGCTTTCGCGTTGCTCAGACCCAGATGCCGCGATCGCGGAGCCACGGGGCCGGGTCGGTCGTCCCGCCCCACGGCGGGTAGACCTCGAAGTGGAGGTGGCAGCCGAAGGAGTTTCCGGTCTGCCCGGTCGCGGCGATCTGCTGACCGGCCGAGACGCGCTGACCGTTCGAGACGTAGATGCCGCCGTTGACGATGTGCGCGTATCCGGTTCCCGACCCGTCGTCGTGCTGGATGCGGATGTAGTTGCCGTAGCCGCCGTTGTAGCCGGCGTAGGTCACGCGGCCGCTCGACGCGGCGTAGATGGGCGACCAGCATCCGGCGCCGAAGTCCAGGCCGAGGTGCCACGTGCTCGCGCAGTAGCTGGAACCGCACTGGCCGGTCCGAGGACCGTAGCCCGAGGTCGTCCCGGCCGAGGAGGGCCGAGCCCACCCGGACCCGCCCACATTGCCGCCGCCGCCCCCGCCGCCGGAGTTACCGCCGCCACCGCCCCCGCCACCACCGCCGGAGTTGCCGGCGTTCTGACGGTCGCGCTCCTCCTGCTCGCGCTGGGCGCGCGCACGGGCCTCGGCCTCTTCGCGAGCACGACGCTCGCGTTCTTCGCGAGCCTTGCGTTCGGCCTCGACACCGGCCTGGTAGTCGGCGACGGTCTTGGCCGTCGTGTCCTGCAGCGCGGCGAGCTGGGCCTCGAGCACGACCTGGTTCGCCTGCTGCGCCGCGAGGGCCGCTTGCGCGGCATCGGCGGCCTGCTGGGCGGCGACCATCTTCTCTTCGGCGATCGTCTTCAGCCGATCGCGCTCGGCGCGGGCATCGTTGGCCTGATTGCTGAGCTGCTTGGCGTTGTCACGGGCGACCACGGCGGCGGTGTACACCGAGCGGTTGCGCTCGATGAGCTTGTCCATCGTGCCGAGCTTGGCGAGCAGGTCGTCCGCGGTCGCCGCCGAGCCCGAGAAGAACAGGTCGAGCGACGTGTCGTCACCGCCGCTGCGGTACAGCTGCGCCGCGACCTTCCCCGCCTTGGTGGCGGCATCCGTCGCCTTGGCCGCTTCGGCGTCGGCCTGCGATTGGATCTGCTGGGCGCGGTAGTCGGCGTCGAAGTACGCCTGCTGGGCCGCGTAGTACTCGTCGGAGCGGGCGACGACCTCGGCTTGCGTGCGCGCCACCTCGGACTGCAGGCCCGCGATCAAGCCCTGGATGCGGGCGATCTCGGCGCCCTTGGCGGCCTCGTTGGCACGTGCGGCCTCGACATCGGCCCAGGACGGGTAATCGGCCGCGAACGCCGGCGACGACGACGAGAGAGAGGGCACGGTGGCGCCGAACGCACCGAGCGCGACGGCACCGAACGCACCGAGCTTGAGGGCGCCGCGACGGTCCAGCGCGGGCCAGAGACGTGACTGCTCGGCGGGTGTGGGCGCGCAGCCGCAGTCGTCCGCGCCGTCGGGGGGTTCAGGCGTCACGGGAATACCTCATCTCACCGGTTCGCAACTCGCACCACAGTAGCAACACGAATCACACGAACAACAGGGCGAGTTCCCACTGCCCGGCCCAGTCTGAACCCCCGACACGCCGGAACGACGGAGCGCCACGCCCTCGATTGGCAATCTGAAAGATCATGAAGTAGGCTCGGTCGTCGGCAAGTGAGCACGGAATCGCAAGGTTTCAGGGTTCATCCGGCCCCATCGTTTAGCGGCCTAGGACGCCGCCCTTTCACGGCGGTAGCACGGGTTCGAATCCCGTTGGGGTCACTCGCCGAATACAATTGAACAATCATGGCCCTGTAGCGCAGTTGGTTAGCGTGCCGCCCTGTCACGGCGGAGGTCGCGGGTTCAAGTCCCGTCAGGGTCGCTCCATAGCGACGGGCCTTCTTTCGAGGAGGCCTTTCGTCTAGGAAGCGGCAGACATGTCGCTCGGCTCTGTAGCTCAGTTGGTAGAGCGTTCGACTGAAAATCGAAAGGTCACCGGATCGATGCCGGTCGGAGCCACACGGGTGACCGTTACAGTCACCCCAGGAACCCTCGCGTAGCTTCTACATCGCGGGGGTTTCGCTTTTCCCCCTCACCCCTCGCGCGCGCGCAGGTCCTTCCGCAGGATCTTCCCCGAGGCGGACTTCGGGATCACGTCGATGAACTCCACGCGCCGCACCTTCTTGTGCGGGGCGACCTGGGCGGCGACGAAGGACATGACGTCCTCGGCACGGAGCTCCATCCCCGGCGCCGCGACGATGAACGCCTTCGGGATCTCCTGCTTGTCCTCGTCGAGCACGCCGACGACGGCGGCATCCTGGATCTGCGGGTGCGACAGCAGTAAGGCCTCCAGCTCGGCCGGGGCGATCTGATACCCCTTGTACTTGATCAGCTCCTTCAGCCGATCGACGATCGTGAAGTAGCCGTCGACGTGGTGCGTGGCGATGTCGCCGGTGTGCAGGAAACCGTCGTCGTCGATCGTCTCCGCGGTCGCGTCGGGGCGGTTGAGGTAGCCCAGCATCACGTTCGGACCCCGCACCCACAGCTCACCCGGCGCGGTCAGTCCGCCCTCGCCGTGCGCCTCGATCTCGGCACCGGTCTCAGGATCGACGAGCTTGGCCTCGACGTTGGGCACGAGCACACCGACGGAACTCACCGGGATGTCGTCGCGCTCGGGCGGGATCGCGTGCGAGACGGGGCTGAGCTCGCTCATGCCGTAGCCCTGGAAGAAACGGGCATGGATGCGTCGCCCGGCGGTCTCGGCGGTCTCACCGTCCAGCGGCGCGGCCCCCGAGAACACGGTGTGCACGCTCGAGATGTCGACCTCGTCCACGACGGGGTGCTTGGCCAGCGCGACCGCGATGGGCGGCGCGATGAACAGGAACGTGCACCGGTGCTCCTGGATGCCGCGGAGGAACGCCGACAGATCGAACCTCGGCATCGTCACGAGCGTCGCACGCTGGCGCAGCGCGAGGTTGAGCAGCACGGTCATGCCGTAGATGTGGAAGAACGGCAGCACGGCGAGCACGCGATCCTCGCCGCCCAGCCGAATGCTGACGCGGCACTGCTCGACGTTGGACACGAGGTTGCGGTGCGAGAGCATGACCCCCTTCGGCACGCCCGTCGTCCCCGAGGAGTAGGGCAGCACCGCGACGTGCGTCGCCGGGTCGAAGGAGACCGCCGGCGGCGTCCGCCCCTCGGCCAGCAGCGACCCGAGGTCGGGGTGCCCGGAGGCCCCGTCCAGCACGATCACCCGATCGTCGGGGAGGCCGACGGCGCGCGCCGCCTCGACGGCGGGACCGAGCAGCGGTGCGACGGTCACGAGCCACGTCGCACCGGCATCCCTCAATTGCTTCTCGATCTCCTGGGCCGTGTAGAGCGAGTTGACCGTCGTGACGATGGCGCCCAGACGCAGGATGCCGTGGAACACCGTCGCGAACGCGGGCACGTTGGGGCACAGGACGGCCACCACGGTCCCGGCGTCGACGCCCCGGTGAGCCAGCGCTCCGGCGAAGGCGTCGACCTGAGCGCGCAGGTCGCCGTACGTCGTCTCGCCCCCGGTCGCGGCGTCGATGAGGGCGACCCGGGAGAGATCGGCGTCGTCGAGCGAGCCGAAGAGGTGATCGTAGACGCTCTGCGATGGGATCTCGATGCGCGGGTACGGGCTGTGGAACACGGTGATCTCCTTCGATACCGACGCGGCGACGATGCCGTGAGCTCATCCTGCCAAACCCGGAACCCGGTGTCACGCACCCTGACACGCAGGCTCAGGCGAGTCTCAGACGAAAGCGAGCACGATCCCGCCGAGCGCCCCGACGATCACGACCGCCCACGCGGGGGTTCGGAACGCCGTGAGCAGCACGAATCCCGCCACGGCCAGGACGAACGGTCCGGGCCCGGTCACGGCCGCGGTGAACACCGGAGTGTAGAGCGCCGCTCCGAGGATGCCGACGACCGCCGCGTTGGCACCGCGCATCGCCGCGCGCACGCGGGGCCGTCCGCGGAGCGCGTCCCAGAAGGGCAGTACCCCGACGAGCACGAGGAACCCGGGGAGGAAGATCGCGCCGAGGGCGATCGCCGCGCCGGCGAGACCGCCGGGCCCGACCGACGAGATGTCCCCCAGGTAGGCGGCGAACGTGAACAAGGGGCCGGGCACGGCCTGCGCCGCGCCGTAGCCCGCGAGGAACGCGTCCGGCGAGACCCAGCCGGTCTGGACGACCTCGGCCTGCAGGAGCGGGAGCACGACGTGCCCTCCCCCGAACACCAGAGCCCCGGACCGGAAGAAGGCGTCGGCGAGCGCGATCGCCCCCGAGCCGGTCACCGCCGCCAGCGCGGGAAGCCCGATCAACGCGAGGGCCGCGACGGCGAGGCATCCGATCGCGACCACCCGGGACACCCCGAACGACGCCACCGGCTCCCCCGGCGGCTCGGATGCACCCCGCAGCAGCACGAGCCCCGCCACGACGCCGACGACGAGCGCACCGAGCTGCCCGAACGCGCCTGGGATGAACAGCGCCGACGCCGCCGCGACCACCGCGATCCCGGCGCGCGGCGCGTCGGGCGTGAGCGAGCGGGCCATCCCCCACACGGCTTGGGCCACGATGGCGACCGCGACGATCTTCAGCCCGTCCAGGATGCCGCCACCCACCCGACCGCCGAACAGCGACGCCCCGGCCGCGAACGCCACGAGCAGCGCCGCCGAGGGCAGGGTGAAGCCGAGGAAGGCCGCGAGGGCGCCGAGAAAGCCGGCTCGCTGGAGCCCCATTGCGAACCCGACTTGACTGGACGCGGGTCCGGGGAGGAACTGGCACAGGGCGACGAGGTCGGCGTAGGCCCGGTCGTTCATCCAGCGGCGGCGCGTGACGAGGTCGTCCCGGAAGTAGCCGAGGTGCGCGATCGGACCGCCGAACGACGTGACGCCGAGGCGGAGGAAGGCGACGAACACCTCTGCGGCGGTGCCGGCTCGTGTCATCCGGTCTTCCTACCCCTTCAGGGGAAACGGTGGGTGAATCGGGGTCACCGCAGGGGCCGCTCGAGCAGCAGGTCGACCAGCCGCAGCGTCTGGCCCGTGCGATCCTGATCGGCCGTGACGTCCGCGCCGTGGACGGCGTCGCGGAAACGTTCGACCTCTCCGACCATCGGGTTCCCGGGCGCGGCGACGTCGATGACCTCCGTATCGCCCGCGCGCGGGGTGAGGACGAGTCGGCGCGGAGAGTCGATGGCGTCGATCGTCAGCGAGCCCTCCTCCCCCTGGATCTCGCTCGGCAGCGCGGTGTCGGTGATCTTCGACCACGCCACATCGGCGACGAACCCGTCGAACTCCGCGATGGCACTGCCCAGCCCGTCGGTCTGCGCGGCGATGCCCATGCGCGACCCGAGGATCTGCCGGGGCGCGCCGAACAGCAGAACCAGCGCGTGCAGCGGGTAGACGCCCAGGTCGCGCAGCGCGCTCCCCCCGAGGGCCGGATCGAAGATGTTCGTCTGCTCACCGGCGAGCACGAGGTCGTACCGCGCCGACCGCTTCTCGTAGCGGAACGAGACCCGGCGGATGCGGCCGAGCCGCGGCAGCAGGCCCTCGATCGCCCGGATGCCGGGGTCGTACGCCGTCCGCATCGCCTCCAGCAGCACCGTCCCGCGCTCCCGCGCCCGCGCGACGAGGTCGAGCCACTCGTCGGCGGTCAGCACCGCGGGCTTCTCGACGAGCACCGGGATGCCGGCATCCACCGCTGCCCGCACCTGCTCGGCGTGCACGGCGTTCGGGCTCGCGAGGTACACGGCATCCACGTCGTCCGCTGCGAGCAGTGCGTCCAAACCCTGCGCGGTACCCGGAGCGCCGACGCGTTCGGCGAACTCGGCCGCGCGTCGTCCGTCACGCGAGGCGACGCGACCGAGCGCGACGCCCTCGACCTCACCGACGGCGTCCGCGAGGCGTTCGGAGATGGAGCTGGTGCCGACGATTCCGAGACGGATCATGTCCCCATCATGGCGCGCCCGGCCCGCCGCTCTTCCCTGGAGCCGCGATCGGTCCCGCTAGGATCGCCCTGATCGTGGGGACGATCGTCCGGACCCGGGGAGCACCATGACGACGACGCGCGCACAGCAGCGCCGGCGGGCGACGCGGCGAATGCGGCTGCGGCGCACGATCGCCGTGGTGATCGCGGTCGCCGTGGTCGCCGGCGGCGTGACCGTGTTCGCCGTCGCCCGCGGGTCATCCTCGCCGCCTGTCGCCGACTCCGACTCCACGATCGCCCCGACGCCGTCGGACACACCCACGCCCACGCCGACTCCCCTCACCCCGGCGCAGGCGCTGCTGGCCACCACCACCGACCCGAAAGCCTGCGCCGTCTCCTTCGCCGGAGACGGGATCGTGCTCGATCCGCAGCTGCAGACCCAGGACGTGCGCTACGAGAAGCTGCCCCTCCCCCGCGCGGAGGGCCGGGTCTTCGCCGGGTGGTACGACACCGCCGCGAACGCGAGCGCCCTGTCCCTGCCGGCACGGATCAACGGCGCCGACCTCGTCACGTGCACCGACCGGCAGCGGACGCTCCACGCGGCGTGGACGACGCCCGAGGCGAACGCAGCGGAGGATGCCGGCATCCCGATCCTCATGTACCACCAGTTCACCCGGAAGCCCGAGGGCGAGGACGGCTGGCTGCGCGGGAACTACGCCTACGTCGGTGACTTCGACGCGCAGATGGCCTACATCCAGGAATCGGGGTTCTACCTGCCGACGTGGGACGAGGTGAGCGCGTTCATCGACGGGGCGCTGTTCCTGCCGAAGCGCTCCGTCGTCATCACCGACGACGACGCGGACAGCTCGTGGCTGGAACTGGCAGCCCCCATCGTGGACGGCCGGAACCTGCTCACCACCTCGTTCGTCATCACCTCCGCGCGCTCCGAGGGCACTCCCAACCGCTTCGTCCTGCAGCGCTCGCATACGCACGACATGCACCGCGCCGGCGCGAACGGGAAGGGCCGGATGGTCAACGACGATGCCGACACCATCGCCGCCGACCTCGAGCAGTCCGCCGCGATCCTCGGGGCGAAGGAGGTCGTCGCGTACCCCTTCGGGCACTACGACGACACCACCAAAGAGGGGCTACGGCGCGCCGGTTTCGAGCTCGGCCGCACGATCGAGCCCGGCTACGTGCGCATCGGCACCGACAAGCTCGCGCTGCCGGTGATCCGCATCAATTACGGCATGTCCGTCGACGATCTGAAGGCCGCGATCGGCTGAGGTCCGAGCGTCCGAGCGCGCGCGGACACCGCTCGCGTGTGGTGAACATCCCGCTAGCTCCCAGCTAAATGATCCACAATCCTCATTTGGGCACGCGTCGGCCGGTCTACGCTGTGTACTTCTGGATTCACCGAAACGCGAGCACCCATGGACCTATCCGTCATCGTTCCGACCTTCAACGAGGGTCCGAACGTCGCCGAACTCGTCCGTCGAACGGTCGCCGCTCTCCCCGGCCGAGCCATCGAGATCCTCTTCGTCGACGATTCCACCGATGACACCCCCGACATCATCCGCGCCGTGGCGGCACACGCGTCGGTGCCGGTACGACTGCTCCACCGCGACCAGCCGGTCGGCGGTCTCGGCGGCGCCGTCGTCGACGGCATCCGCGCGGCGGCGTCCGACTTCTGCGCCGTGATGGACGGCGACCTCCAGCACCCGCCCGAGGTCATCGCCGATCTGCTCGCGCGCGCCGAGGTGGGCGACGCCGACGTCGTCGTGGCCTCGCGCTACATCGCCGGCGGCACGTCCGACGGACTGGCCAACGCCGTGCGCACGCTCGTCTCCCGCGGCTCGACGCTCCTGACGAAGTCGATGTTCCCGCGCAAGCTGCACAACTGCTCCGACCCGATGACGGGCTTCTTCCTCGTCGACCGCCGCTCGCTCGACGTCGAGGGCCTGCGTCCGCGCGGCTTCAAAATCCTGCTCGAGATCCTCGCCCGCAAGCAGATGCGCGTCGCCGAAGTGCCGTTCTCCTTCGCCGCGCGCTTCGCGGGCGAGTCGAAGGCCTCCTTCAGTCAGGGCATGCGCTTCCTGACCCAGCTGACGATGCTGCGGTTCGGGCGCATGTCGGCCTTTGCCCTCGTCGGGGGCCTCGGCGCCGTGGCGAACCTGCTCATCATGTGGGGCCTCACCACCGTCGGGGTGCAGTACCTCGTGGCCGCGGTGATCGCCAGCGTGGTGACGATCGTCGCGAACTTCCTCGCCCTGGAGTACCTCGTCTTCGCCGACATGCGCGAAGAGTCGGGGCTCATGCGCCACCGGTTCGTGAAGTCGTTCGCGTTCAACGGCATCGAGGCGATCGTGCGCATCCCGGTGATCTGGCTGCTGGTGAACCAGGCGCACATCCAGAGCGTCGTCGCCGCGGCCCTGACGCTCGTCGCCGCGTTCGTCGTGCGCTTCGTGTTCCACGCCCTCGTGGTCTACGCGCCCAAGAAGACGCGCAACGCCAAGATCGCCGCGATCTCCGAGCCGCTCGAGGACGAGCTGGCGGCCTGACGCCGTCGGCGGCCCCCATCGCACGGGGCCGCGTCCGCCTCGGCGGCGTACGCTGGACGCATGTCCGACGCATCCATTCGCATGTTCGGCGCCGACTGGTGCCGTGACTGCATCCGCACGAAGAAGCAGCTCGACGACCTGGGCATCGCCTACGAGTACGTCGACCTGGTGGCCGACCCCTCCGCCGCAGACGTGGCCAAAGAGATCTCCGGCCGCACGAACATCCCCGTCGTGGTCTACCCCGACGCGTCGCACCACGTCGAGCCCACCAACGCCGACGTCGAGGCGAAGCTCCGCGAGCTCTCGCTGATCTGACGCGCCGATGCTCACCGCCGCGTGGCCGGTACGCCGTCACGCGAGCGGTGAGACCGGCACGGCTCTCCCCGCCTTCGTCGACCACCACGTCCACGCGCACCTCATCGACGTGCACGCCCTCCCCGGGCGGGGGATCGCCGGGGCGATCGACCTCGGGGGCGATCCCACGGCGCTCCGACACCTGAGCCCCGGACTCCCCCGACTCGCGTTCGCCGGAGCGTTCCTCACCGTCCCCGGAGGCTATCCGAGCGGGCGGTCCTGGGCCCCGGATGCCACGGTGCACACCGTCACCGACCCCTCGGCCCATCCCGGTGTCCCGGGCGGAGCGAGGACGGCGGTCGATGCGCAGGCCGACGCCGGGGCGTCCGTCATCAAGGTGGCGCTCAACGCCGACGCGGGTCCGGTCCCCTCGGATGCCGTCCTCTCGGCGATCCTGCACGCCGCACGCGAGCGCGGGCTCCCGGTCGTCGCTCACGCCCAGGGCGCGGGGCAGGTCGAACGGGCGGTCGAGGTCGGCATCGCCGCCCTCGCGCACACCCCGTTCGACGCCTCCCTGTCCCGGCGGCTCATCGCGCGCGCGGTCGAGACCGGTCAGATCTGGATCTCGACGCTCGACATCCACCGCGGCGCGACCCGCCAGCGCGCGATCGCCCACCTCGGCGCCTTCCACGCCCGCGGCGGGCGCGTGCTGTACGGCACCGACCTGGGCAACGGACAGCTCCCCGTGGGCGTCAACCGCCGCGAGCTGCTCGCGCTGCAGCAAGCGGGTGTGCGCGGCGACGCGCTGGTGGCATCCCTCACCGATCCCTGGCCGGCGCACACCGGCACCGACGCGGTCCGCAGCTTCCTCGCCGGGCCTGCCCCGACCGACCCCGATGACCTGGCGACGTGGCTGTCACGGGCGATCGTGGTCCCGACCGAGGAGCTCACGCGTGTCGACTGATCCCACCACCGTGTTCGACGACGAGGCTCGCGCCCTCGACGCGGCCGACCCCCTCGCCGCACACCGTGACGCCTTCGTGGGGGCAGAGAGCTCGCTCGTGTACTTCGACGGCAACTCTCTGGGTCGCCCGCCGCGCGCAACCGCCGAGCGCCTCGCGGAGTTCGTCACCACCGAGTGGGGCGGGCGTCTCATCCGCGGATGGGACGAGTCATGGATGGAGCTGCCGTTCCGCATCGGCGATCGACTCGGACGGCTGGCGCTCGGGGCCGCGGCAGGGCAGACGGTGATCGGCGACTCGACGACCGTGCTGCTGTACAAGCTGCTGCGAGCTGCGCTCACGGAACGCTCGACCGCCGACCCCGAACGCGTCGAGATCGTGGTGGGCCGCGACGACTTCCCCACCGACCGTTACCTCGTCGAGGGCATCGCCGCCGAACGCGGCGCACGGATCGTCTGGGTCGAGGTCGACACCGCGCGCGGGGTGGATGCCGACCTGCTCCGGGCCGCGGTCGGACCCCGCACCGCGGTCGTGCTGCTCAGTCACGTCTCGTATCGTTCGGGCTACCTCGCCGATGCCCGGACCCTCACCCGCATCGCTCACGACGCCGGCGCGCTCGTGCTGTGGGACCTCTGCCACTCCGCCGGTTCCGTGCCGGTCGACCTCGACGGCTGGGGGGTCGACCTCGCGGTCGGCTGCACCTACAAGTACCTCAACGGCGGCCCGGGCGCCCCGGCCTTCGCGTACGTCGCCGCACGGCACCACGCGACGCTCACCCAGCCGATCCAGGGCTGGATGGGGGCCGCCGACGTCTTCGCGATGGGACCTCAGTACCGCCCCGCCGAGGGGATGCGCCGATTCCTGTCGGGCACCCCGCCGGTGCTGGCGATGCTCGCGATGCAGGACACGCTCGACCTGATCGAGGGTGCCGGCATCGACGCGATCCGCGACAAGTCCGTGGCGCTCACCGAGTTCGCGCTGCGCGTGAGCGATGGCATCCTGAGCCCCCTCAGTGTCACGGTGGCCTCGCCGCGCGACCCGGCCGAGCGGGGTGGCCACGTGACGCTTTCGCACCCGGCGATGCGGGCGGTCACGGCGCGGCTGTGGCAGGACGACGTGATCCCCGACTACCGCGACCCGGGTGGTCTGCGCATCGGGCTCGCGCCGTTGTCGACGAGCTTCGCCGAGACGCTCACGGGGCTGCGCGCCGTGGCGGAGGCCGTCCGCGCCGAGAGCTGAGCCGCCGCCGTCGTCAGCGTCGCGGTCACGGGTCTAGCCTCGGAGGGTGATCGACCCCCTCCTCATCGTCGTCGTCGGCATCGTGGTGGTCGCGCTGGTGACCGTGATCGCGCCGCGTTTCAACATCGCCGGCCCCCTGGTCCTCCTGGCCATCGGGCTCGGTGTGAGTCTGCTGCCGTTCGTCCCGGCCATCGCCATCGACCCCGAGGTGATCCTCATCGGCGTCCTGCCGCCGCTGCTGTACTCGGCGGCGGTGCAGCTGCCCGCCATCGAGTTCCGGCGCGACTTCGCGCCCATCGCCGGGCTGTCGGTGCTGCTGGTGGTGGCGAGCTCGCTCGGCCTCGGCCTGTTCTTCGCCGCCGTGATCCCCGGCCTCGGGCTCGCGCTCGGCGTGGCACTGGGCGCGATCCTCAGTCCGACGGATGCCGTGGCCACCTCGATCGCCAAGCGGCTCGGCATCGAGCCGCGCGTGGTCACGATGCTCGAGGGCGAGAGCCTGCTCAACGACGCCACCGCCCTGGTGCTCCTGCGCACGGCCGTGGCCGCCGTGGCATCCGGATTCGCGTTCGTCGACGCGGTCGGCAACTTCGCCTGGGGCGTGCTGCTCGCGCTGCTGCTCGGCGCGCTCGTCGGGTGGGGCAACCTGCGGCTGCGCGAGCGGGTGACCAACTCTGCGGCGAACACCGCGCTGAGCTTCACGGTGCCGTTCATCGCGTACCTCCCCACCGAGCACTTCGGCGGCTCGGGTCTCGTCGCCGCCGTGGTCGCGGGCATCGTCACCGGCCAGGGCGCCGCCCGACGGTTCACGCCCGAGCAACGCCTCAGCGACCGGCTCAACTGGCGCACGATCGAGCTGATCCTCGAGGGCGGGGTGTTCCTCGTCTTCGGTCTCGAGCTGAAGGACGTCGTCCGCAGCAACCTCGAGGAGAACGAGGGCCTGTGGCACGGCGCGTGGCTCGCCCTCTCCGCGCTCGGCATCGCCCTGGCGGTCCGCGCGATCTACGTCGCCGGGCTCATCTGGTTGCAGGGGCGACGCAGTCGGCGGAACACGGGGCAGCGCGAACGGACCGCGCTGCTGAGTCAGCGCGTCGACGAGATGGAAGAGGCGTACCACGCCGATCCCGAGCGCTTCCATCGCCGCCGGGGCGGCCCCGCCGGCGCCGCGCGGCGATTCGCGTGGGTGCGCCGTCGCATCTCCCGGACGGTGGCCGACCTCGACTACTACCGCGACACTCCGCTGGGCTGGCGGCACGGCACCGTGATCGTCTGGGCCGGGATGCGCGGCGTCGTCACGCTCGCCGCGGCGCAGACCCTGCCGCGCGAAGGAGTGCAGGACCGCCCCCTGCTGATCTTCGTCGCGTTCCTCGTCGCCCTCTTCAGCCTGCTGATCCAGGGACTCACGCTGCCGGCGGTCGTGCGGGCCCTCGGGCTCTCCGGTCGCGGCGGCGAAGGACCCACGCGTGAAGAACAGCACGCCCTGGATGCCGAGCTGCGTGCGGCGGCGGTCACCGCGGTCACGTCGGGGACCCTCGCGCGGCGGAACGGCGAACCCTTCCCGGCCGATCTCGTCGAGCGCGCCGGCGCGCGGTTGACCCGGCCGCCGGACGACGAGGTCACCGCCCGTGCCCGTGATCTGCTGGAGCTGCGACTCGCCTCGATCGAGGCGATGCGCCGAGAGCTCGAACTCGTGAGCCGCGACGGCCGGTACAGCACCGCCGCGCTCCGGCACGCGCTGGCCGAGCTGGATGCCGATCAGCTGAGCCTCGAACTCCGCCTGGACGGCGAGGACTAGGCGGGGCGACGCCCCATCTCCGCGAGACTTCATGCGGCTGACAACTGGGCTGCATGCTGCAGTGGAGTTGTCAGCCGCGTGAAGTCTCAGCGGATGGATGCCGTCCCGGCGGGGGCGCGCGGCGGGACGTGCGGCAGAATGGAGGCGGAGGTGTCCATGAGCGATCCGATTCCGGCGACCACGTCGTCCGCAGATGCCACGATCCCGGCCGCACCGCTCGCTCATACGGCGGCAGAGTGCCCGCAGTGCTTCACCGAGATGCAGGGCGACGGCGCCTGGTGGCGCGCACGTCCCGCCGGTTCGCGACTCGTGGGCCTAGTCGTTTCCCGTGCGGGTCTGCCCTCGGTCGTGCAGCAGCGCGACGATCTCACGCGCTTCGGGGTGCCGATCGAGGGATTCCGTCATCCCGCGCCCGAGACGCTCGAGGACTGGGCGGCGCGTCTCGATCGCTTCTTCGGCACGCTCACCCGCGGAGACGTTCTCGTCGTGACGACGGTCGAGGCCCTCGGCGTCTCACGGGCGGATGCCTCCCGCGCGGTGTCCGACCTGCGGCAGCGGGGCGTCATGGTCAAGGTGCTCGCCCACGGCGACCGTCACCTGCACACGGTCACGGTCGCACCCCCGGCCTGAGGCTTCGGAGCGGGCGACACTCCCCCCGCCGCGCGCGGCGCGTGGTCCGCGACGTCAACGCCCCGACCCGGAGCGCAGCCACCTGACGCCGACGCCCCGACCCGCAGCGCGGACATCAGCCCCCGACGCGAGGCGCGCGGTCGATGACGCCGACGCCCCGACCCGCAGCGCGGACATCAGCCCCCGACGTATCGGGCCAGGTGCTCGCCCGTGAGCGTCGAGGCGTCGGCCACGAGCTGCGTCGGAGTCCCCTCGAACACGACCGTGCCGCCGTCGCGGCCAGCCCCCGGCCCGATATCGATGATCCAGTCGGCGTGGGCCATGACGGCCTGATGGTGCTCGATCACGACGACCGTGTTCCCGGCCTCCACGAGGCCGTCGAGCAGGGCCAGCAGGATGTCGACATCGGCGAGATGGAGCCCCGTCGTCGGTTCGTCGAGGACGTACACCGCGCCCTTCTTGGCCATCGAGATCGCCAGCTTCAGCCGCTGGCGCTCGCCCCCGGACAGCGTGTTGAGCGACTGCCCGAGCATGATGTACCCCAAGCCGACGTCGACGAGACGCCCGAGAACGGCGACCGCAGGGCCGCGGGTCAGGAACGCGGATGCCTCGGCGACGGACATCTCGGGGACCTCGGCGATGTTCTTGCCGTCGAGGGTGTACTCGAGCACCTCATCGGCGAAACCCGACCCGCCGCACAGCTCGCAGACCGTCTCGACGGTGGACTGGAACCCGAGCTGGGTCACGATCGCGCCCAGGCCCTTGCAGGCGACGCACGCGCCCTCGGAGTTCGCGCTGAACAGGGCGGGCTTGACCCCGTTCGCCTTGGCGAAGGCCGACCGCACGGCATCCAGGATGCCGGTGTAGGTCGCCGGGCTGCTGCGCCGTGAGCCCTTGATGGGCGACTGGTCGACCACCACGACGTCGTCGAACGCGGGCAGGTTGCCGTGGATGAGCGACGATTTTCCCGATCCGGCCACCCCGGTGACCACCGTCAGCACGCCGAGGGGGACGTCGACGTCGACGTTCTTCAGGTTGTGCTGCGACGCGCCCCGGATGGGCATCGCTCCGGCGTGCGGACGCACCGCCGGCTTGAGCCGCGCACGATGGTCGAGGAAGCGGCCGGTCAAGGTATCCGAGGCGCGGAGTCCCGCCACATCGCCCTCGTACTGGACCGTCCCGCCGTCGCGGCCCGCGCGCGGCCCGAGATCGACGACGTGATCGGCGATCTCGATGACCTCGGGCTTGTGCTCCACCACGAGCACCGTGTTGCCCTTGTCGCGGAGTTGCCGCAGGGTGTCGTTCATCCGCTGGATGTCGTGCGGGTGCAACCCCGCCGTCGGCTCGTCGAACACGTAGGTGATGTCGGTGAGGCTCGACCCGAGATGGCGGATCATCTTGGTTCGCTGGGCCTCACCGCCCGAGAGCGTGCCGCTGGCTCGGTCGAGCGAGAGGTAGCCGAGCCCGATGTGTACGAACGCGTCGAGGGTGTCGCGCAGCCCGTCGACGACGGGCGCGACCGAGGGGTCGTCGAGGGTGGCCACCCAGGCGGCGAGATCGGTGATCTGCATGGCCGCGGCATCCGCGATGTTCACCTCGCCGATGCGCGACGAGCGCGCTCCCTCGTTCAGCCGCGTGCCGCCGCACGCCGGGCACGAGACGAAGGTGACCGCGCGGTCGACGAATGCGCGGATATGCGGCTGGAGACCGTCGCGGTCCTTCTGCAGCATGCTCTTGGTGACCTTGGGGACGAGACCCTCGTACGTCATATTGGTGTTGGCGATGCGGACCTTGGTCTGCTCGCCGTAGAGGAAAGCCTGACGTTCCTCGGCCGTGAAGTCGCGGACCGGCTTGTCGGCATCGACGAAGCCCGACTCGGCGTAGATCCGCACCATCCACCCGTCGGCGGTGTAGCCGGGCACGCGGATGGCGCCGTCGTTGAGCGACTTCGTCTCGTCGACGAGCTCGGCGATGTCGATGTCACTCACCTGCCCGAGCCCCTCACAACCGGGGCACATGCCGCCCGTGATCTCGAACGAGCGTCGTTCTTTCTGCCCCGCGCGCGCCCCGGTCTTGATCTCGACCGCTCCGGAGCCCGAGAGGGACGGGACGTTGAACGAGAACGCCTGCGAGGCTCCCACGTGGGGCTGCCCGAGCCTGCTGAAGAGCACGCGCAGCATCGCGTGCACGTCGGTCGCGGTTCCCACCGTCGACCGGGCGTTGGCCGCCATCCGCTCCTGATCGACGCGGATCGTGGCGCTGAGGTTCTCGAGCGCGTCGACCTCGGGACGAGAAGGCTGACCCATGAACTGCTGGACGAACGTCGGGTACGTGTCGTTGATGAGTCGCTGGGATTCGGCCGCGATCGTGCCGAACACGAGCGACGACTTGCCCGAACCGCTCACGCCGGTGAACACCGTCAGCCGCCGCTTGGGCACGTCGAGGTCGACGTTCTTCAGGTTGTTCTCGCGGGCCCCGCGCACGCGGATGACGTCGTGGGCATCGGCGGGATGACGGGTCATGGCGGCTCCTCGGCTGGGTCGATCCTCAGTGTGCCGCAGACCCCCGACATCCGCGACGCTTCGTGCACACGCCCGCGCCGTCCCGCGAAGATCTCACCCGGCACGCCGTGTCGTGGCATCCGGGATCGGCGTGACGGCCAGGTTCTCCGCAGGCCCGTAAAGCCGCGTGAAGGCCCCGGAGAACGACGATGCCCCCGCGGACGGATCCGCGGGGGCGTCGAGAAGGCGTGCGTCAGCCCTGGGCGCGACGGTTCGTGCGCGGGCTGCGGGAGCCGACGACCATCCCGGTCGTGGGAGTGCCGGATGCCGAACGCCCGGCGCCCTGCGGACGGCCGGTGCCCCCGCCGATGCGGGCGTTGCCGCCCGCGCCCTGGCCACGGCCCGAGCCCGAGCGCTGGCCCTGGCGTGCGGGCTGCGCCGCATCGGTCGCGCCCGCACCCTGCCCGGCGCCGCGGCCGCGACGACGGCGACCCTCGCCCGGAGTGGAGGTGCGGGAAGCGGCATCCGAGGATCCCTGGCCACGGGCGGCACGCTTGCGCTGCGCGTTGGCACCCTGCGAGCGTCCGCTGCCCTGCGGCTGAGCCACCACGGGCTCGGGCTTGACGTACGGGGCGACCTCGCCGACGAGGGCGACGACCTCGGGCGAGGTCGGGGTGACCGGCTGCGGGGTGACCGAGATCTTGGCCTTGCGGAGGATGTCGAGGGTGTCGCGACGCTGCTCGGGAAGCATGATCGTCACGACGTCTCCTGCCGAGCCGGCACGCGCGGTGCGGCCGGAGCGGTGGAGGTACGCCTTGTGCTCGACGGGCGGGTCGACGTGCACGACCAGCTCGATGCCGTCGACGTGCACACCGCGGGCGGCGACGTCGGTGGCGACGAGGACCTTGGCACGACCGTCACTGAACGCGGCGAGGTTGCGGTCACGCGCGGGCTGCGACAGGTTGCCGTGCAGGTCGACCGAGGGGATGCCCGCGGCGGTCAGCGCCTTCGCGAGCTTCTTGGCCTGGTGCTTCGTGCGCATGAAGAGGATGCGGCGCGCGCTGCCCGAGGCGAGGGTCTCGACGAGCTGCTTCTTGGCATCCGCGTCGGCCGGAACGAAAACGTGGTGGGTCATCGCCGCGACGTGCGAGTGGGCCTCGTCGACGGAGTGCAGCACCTCGTTGCGGAGGAAGCGCTTGACCAGCTTGTCCACGCCGTTGTCGAGCGTCGCCGAGAACAGCAGGCGCTGGCCGTCGGCGGGCGTGCGCGAGAGCAGACGCGTGACACCGGGCAGGAAGCCCAGGTCGGCCATGTGGTCGGCCTCGTCGAGGACGGTGATGTCGATCGCGTCGAGGCTCGCGAAGCCCTGACCGATGAGGTCTTCGAGGCGGCCGGGGCACGCGACGAGGATGTCGACGCCCGCGGCGAGGGCGTCGACCTGACGCTTCTGGTTCACGCCGCCGTAGACGGTGGTCGTGGTGAGGTCGTAGGCCGCGGCGAGGGGCTTGATGACCTCGTCGATCTGGTTGGCGAGCTCGCGCGTCGGGGCGAGCACGAGCGCGCGGGGCTTGCGTCCGCGGCGGCGGTCGGTCTTGGCCGCGAGACGGGCGACGAGGGGCAGCGAGAAGGCGAGGGTCTTGCCCGAGCCCGTCTTGCCGCGGCCGAGCACGTCGCGCCCGGCGAGCGTGTCGGGCAGGGTGTCGGCCTGGATCGGGAAGGGCTCGTTCTTGCCCTGCTCGGCGAGGACGGCGATCAGCGGCGCGGGCACGCCGAGGTCGGTGAAAGTCTGGGACGTCATGAAGTCTCCTGCCGGCGCGCGAGCACGCACGGCGGTTCGGGATGCCGCAATGCTGCGGCTGCAATGGGCGAAGGCGCCGGGCGGCGCATCCGTTCGCCGTGAAGGTCAAAGGCCCACGCAAGGGGGCCGGTGCGTTCGACGACGCTGGGAGCGAGAGCTCCGTCGTCCAGTCTAGCGGTGCGTCAGACCGCCGCGCGCCAGCACCCCGCGACGTGGTCGTCGACCATGCCCGACGACTGCATGAGGGCGTACATCGTGGTCGGTCCGACGAAGCGGAAGCCGCGGCGCCGGAGTTCTTTGCTCATCGCGGTCGATTCGTCGGTGACCGCGGGAACCTCGGCGAAGGACGACGGCGGGCGATGCTGCTCTGGGGCGAAGGACCACATCAGTGCGTCGAGCTCGCCCTCGGCCATGCCCGCGACGATCACGGCGTTGCCGATCACGGCCTCGATCTTGCCGCGGTGCCGGATGATCCCGGCATCCTGGAGCAGGCGTTCGACGTCGTCGGGGCCGAAGGCGGCGACGGACGCCGGCTCGAACCCCTGGAAGACCTCGCGGAAGCGGGGGCGCTTGCGCAGGATCGTGATCCAGGACAGCCCCGCCTGGAAGCCCTCGAGGCTCATCTTCTCGAAGAGCGGGCGGTCGCCGTGGAGTGCCGTGCCCCACTCCTCGTCGTGGTACCGCTGGTACTCGGCATCCGCGCCGGCCCATGCACAGCGCGCGACACCGTCGTCACCGGTCGTGAGGTCGCTCATGCGTCCAGGGTAGGCGCGGGGTCCGACACCGGCCCGCGCGGCCGTCCGAGAACAGGGGGTGCACCCGGAACGGGCCGATCCCCGCGGAATCGCCCTGTACTGGCCGCATCCCCTGTTCTCGTGACGCACCCGGGCCCAGGACACGCCGAAGGGCGGCGGCCCCCTCGGCCGCCGCCCTCCGCCGCCGTCTTACTTGCCCGGCTTCTTCTCCGGAACCGGGGCATCGCCCGAGGCCCGCAGCGCCGCGTAGTAGGACGCGGCCTCGTTCTGCCGGTCGTCCTCGACACCCGTGGCGATCGCGGCGCGGATGTGCTCGGGGCCGTACCCGAACGCGTCGACCAGATCCTGAGCGTGAGGCCGCAGCCGCACGCAGAGTCGGTCGATGTAGCTCGACACCGCCGCCGCGCGCTGCGTCGACAGGCGTCCGTTGATCAGGTACCAGGCCAGGTGCTTCTCGATGAGCTGGAGTCCGAACAGGTCGCGCAGCCACGTCAGCACCTGTCGCGTCCCCTCATCGGCCACACCGTTGAGCGCGTCGGTGAACGCCTCCCACTGCAACAGCTCGCCGTGCGCCCGCGCGGCCTCGATCAGCTCGGCCTGGTTCTCGTTGAACAGCGCCGCGGCGTCTTCGCGGGGGAGCTTGGATGCCGGGCGCAGCCGCCCCGCGATGTCGGCGATCATCTGCTGCACGCGGTCGGCGAGGAGTTCGTGCTGCTGCTGTGCCCGCAGCCCCTTCTCGACGGAGCGCGCGGTGGACCCCAGGTCGGTGACGGCCTGACCGAGCTGCCGCATACCCGCACCGTGGAACAGCTTTCCGGCGGTCTGACCGACGGCGAAGGCGGCGAGGGCCTTGGCATCCTTGCCCTTGAACTGCTTGGCGTAGTCGGCGAGCAGGCGCTTGCCGACGAGTTGCAGCAGCACGTTGTTGTCGCCCTCGAAAGTGACGTAGATGTCGAGGTCGGCGCGGAGCCCCACGAGGCGGTTCTCGAAGAGGAAGCCCTGCCCCCCGCACGCTTCGCGCGACTCCTGCAGGGTGTCCAGCGCGTGCCAGGTCGACAGGGGCTTCAGTGCAGCGGCCAGCGTCTCGAGGTCTTCGCGGTCGGCGTCGGTGTCGAGGCGGCCACTGAAGACGCCGTCGAACTTCTGCAGGAACTCGTCGTGCGCGAAGATCTGGGCGTAGGTGGTCGCCAGGCGCGGCAGCAGACGGCGCTGGTGCTTGCCGTAGTCGAGCAGGGTCACCTCGGGGGTGCCGCTGCCGGAGTCGAACTGACGACGCTGGTTGCCATACGTGATCGCGATGGTGAGGCCGATCGCGGACGCCCAGGCGGCCGCGCCGTCGAGCGACACACGCCCTTGCACGAGCGTCCCGAGCATCGTGAAGAATCGGCGACCCGGGCTCGCGATGTCGCTGGAGTACGTGCCGTCCGCGGCGACGTCGCCGTAACGGTTCAGCAGGTTCTCGCGCGGAACGCGGACCTGGTCGAAGTGCAGACGCCCGTTGTCGATGCCGTTCAGGCCGCCCTTGAGGCCGTCGTCCTCGCCGCCGATGCCGGGCAGGAAGTTCCCCTCGTCGTCGCGCAGCGGCACATAGAAGCAGTGCACGCCGTGGTTGACGCCGTTCGTGATGAGCTGCGCGAAGACCGTGGCGGCCTTGCCGTGCAGAGCGGCGTTGCCGAGGTAGTCCTTCCAGGCGCCGCGGAACGGCGTGTGGATGACGAACTCCTCGGTCTCGGCGTCGTAGGTCGCGGTCGTGCCGATCGCGGCGACATCCGACCCGTGGCCGGTTTCGGTCATCGCGAAGGCACCCGGGATGTCGAGGCTCATGATGCCCGGCAGCCACTTCTCGTGATGCTTCTCGGTGCCGAGCTGGAGCACGGCCGATCCGAACAGCCCCCACTGGACGCCCGACTTGATCTGCAGGCTGGGGTCGGCGGCCACGAGCTCCTCGAAGCCGGCGATGTTCGCGCCGTTGTTCTCCTCGCCGCCGAATCGCTTCGGGAAGGCACGGTGTACGGCCTTGCGGGCGACGAGCTCGTGGAGCTGGCCCAGGGTGCGCTCCCGGTGGGCGTCCATGCCGAGGCTGTCGTCACGCCAGAACAGCGGATCCTTCAGCATCTCGCGCGCCTCGCGGCGGGTATCGGCCCACGTCCCGAGCAGCAGATCGGTCACCCGCTCGATGTCGATGCGGTTCTCGGCGGCCTCGGCGGCGGAATGCGCAGCGGTGGGCGCACCCCCGACGGGCGTGCGCGTGCTTGTGGCGGGCGTGGCGGGACGGACGGCGGCGTCGGTCATTTCGGCACCTTTCGACGTTGCAAAGGGATGCCATCCACGGTAGGAGTCCCACAACGCTGGATCAAACATTGTGTGAGGTCTACACAAGGGGGCGGGCCGACGTCGGCGGCAGTG